>CANRVB010000019.1 GCA_947643165.1 uncultured Porphyromonadaceae bacterium
GGCGTGAAATAATTTTTTTAGGTTTTAAACTTTTTATCTTGCGTTAAAACTTTCATGGGGATAAATTTGCATAAACAATTTCTTAACCCCCCCCCCATTCGTAAATCACTTTAAAGATGAGTCTAGACCGAATGATATTTACAATTACCTAAACCATATCAATAACGGTCTACAGTTATGGTAATATGGTTTTCAACAAACCGGATTCACTCTTTTAATATAAATGCAATCAACCATAAACCGTACGATATAATCAAATTGCACGATCTGTAATCAGTGGCATGTCTGTACATAGATTTAATAATGGATGGAATAAGGTGATAACCATAACAGACTCGCCGGGTTATACATAATACCGGAAGTTAATCGTAACAAATGTTTATCAGTTCATTAATTATTTACATACACATTTTTATAAGCATACACATTAAGCTCCGGCGAGAAAATACAGCGAATAAGTGAGGCAGGGGAGCAATCCGGTGCATCCTCTGTGATTATTAATAATTTCGATTGGATTAATATAGACAACAGTTGGAAATGAAGAGTTGCTTTCGGTGTGATACCGGAGGCAACTTTGTTATTCGGGTAATGGGTGATTTTGGTGTGTCGTGGATATTTGCTAATTTTGGAAAAACAGGCTTACTATGATAATCTGGAATCCCTGGCATGGATGCCACAAAGTGAGTGAGGGGTGCGATCATTGCTACATGTACTTTCTTGATGGAAAGCGAGGCATTGACACATCGGTAGTGACTCGTACTATGAATTTCGATATGCCGCTACAGCGCGATCGCCGTGGCCGGTTCAGGTTGCGCCCCGGAATGCAGGTGTATGTCGGTCTGTCTACAGATTTTTTTGTTGAGGAGGCTGATGAGTGGAGAGTGGAGGCTTGGCGAATGATGAAGTACAGACAGGATGTGGGTTTCCGTCTGCTCACAAAGCGGGCTCACCGTATAGAGGCGTGTCTGCCGCCTGATTGGGGCGATGGGTATCCCAACGTGATGTTGTCGGTGACATGCGAGAACCAGCGCCGTGCTGATGAGCGTCTTCCGTTGTTGCTTAATGTCGCGGCGCGTCACAAGGGGTTTATGGCGGCTCCAATGATTGGTGGTGTGGATGCCGAGTGCTATCTGGCTACCGGGCAGATAGAAGAGGTGATCTGCGGTGGTGAGAATTATGATGGGGCCCGACCTTGCAGATATGAGTGGGTGAAAAGCCTGTCAGAGCAATGCGCGCGTCACAATGTCACGTTCAATTTCATAGAGACAGGCACTGTGTTTGTGAAGGATGGGCGCATATATCGTATACCGTCAAAGCGAGTTCAGAGCATTCAGGCTTTCCGTGCTGGTCTGAGCCATTACAACGGTAAACCGGATTTCAAACTGTCTGCGCCCGAGGGGAGTTTGTTTGAACTGGAATCAAATGAGCCATTTTTCATGACTCATTGCGCTACGTGTGGTTCGCGTATGACCTGTAACGGCTGTTCGGGTTGCGGTAGTTGCGGCTCGTGTTCGGGATAGCTGGTAATAATTGTAACTGCGCATACCGGTAGCCATGATGGATGCCGGAATACGCAGTTTGTTGAGGTGTGATTGTGAAGTAGGTCAGCCTTCGGTGTGAAAACTTGTGAATGATGAGCGTTCCTGCTGTGGAAAACCGCTTTCGGTCCTTGCAGCTGCAAATGCCTTGATCATGAAGGCCATGTTGCGGGCGAGATTTCGCATGGTCTGCAGACCTTCCAGGTCGTGTTCTACATCTTGAGCTGTAAACCCGTGCACTTCATTCCAGTATGTGCTTGACACTATGGGCATGGCACTTATTGTGAAATACTTGTTTATCTCGTCGAAGGCCGATGTCGATCCGGCCCGTCGCGACGATACTACAGCCGCTCCTATTTTCATGGTTTTGTCAATGGTTCCTGATGTGCTGTAGAACAATCTATCCATGAATGCCAGAGCCTGCCCGTTACAACCCGCATAATACACTGGACTTCCTACAATGAGACCATCGGCTTCTGCAAACTTTGGGGCTGTCTCGTTGACAATGTCGTTGAACACGCAACGTCTGTGCTCGCGGCAATAGTTGCAGCCTATGCAACCGCGTACATCTTTAGTGCCTATTTCCACGCGCTCAGTATCAATACCGTTAGTGTGCAGGGTTTGTTCTACCTCATGCAGGGCACGGTCGGTGCATCCATGCAGATGCGGACTGCCGTTTATTACAAGTACTTTCATAAGATATCGTTTATTGTTACATCATAACGCTTGGATGCCATGTGTAGTTTTGTCTGTCACACTATATAAATACGCAGTCAGCTACGCTTTATTGTGTTAGAGTTGTTAATAGCCACTGCTTTATAGTCCTTGATCTCGTTACTCATAATTGGTGTGGAGTGAATTATTGATTGATGATGCAAAATAATGACTGTGTGCTACGAGATTGATAAGTGTCAGCCTGCAACCGCCCTGCGTGTGCTTTATATACACTCAAGGAATCTGTGTCAGGTCTCTGTGACTAATGTAAATAGTCGCAAGTATTTAAAATAAATCAGGCGGAGAACGTTCTCCGCCTGATTTATTTTAAATTAAGTCAACATTCAGAGTACCATCTCATAAAGCTTGACTATATCTTCGAGGGTTACATCACGCGGATTACCGGGTGTACATACATCCTCTATGGCCTGCTGAGCCAGACGTGGGATATCGTCGCGGGTTATACCCAGCTCTGACAGGTGTTGTGGGATGCCGACCTTAATAGCCAGATCTTTTACCGCTTTGCAAGCTGCGGCCGATGCCTCCTCGGCACTCATGCCTTCTGTGTCAACGCCCATAGCTTGTGCTATGACGGGATACTTGTCGAGGCAGCATGGCATGTTGAATTCCATGACAGTGGGTAGGAGCAGTGCATTGGCCACACCGTGGGGCACGTCGAATAATGATCCTAACGGATGTGCCATTCCATGTACGAGTCCCAATCCTACATTCGAGAATGCCATACCCGCAATATACTGAGCGGTAGCCATAGCGTCGCGTGCTTCTGCGTTTTTGGGTTCGGTAACAGCGGTTGGTAGGTTAGAGCTGATCATGCGTATAGCCTCAAGCTCAAACATGTCCGACATAGGCCATGCACCCTTGGTTATGTATCCCTCGATAGCGTGTGTCAGAGCATCCATACCGGTAGCGGCTGTAAGCGACGGATGCAACGAATACATCAGCTCGGCATCGATTATAGCAACGGCAGGAATATCGTTGGGGTCTACACATACCATCTTCTTTTGCTTCTGCTCGTCGATTATGACATAGTTTATCGTTGTTTCGGCGGCAGTGCCAGCAGTAGTCGGTAGCGCTATGATGGGCACACTCTTGTGGCGTGTTGGAGCCGTACCTTCCAGCGATACGATATCTTCAAACTCAGGATTGTTTATCACGATACCTATACCCTTGGCGGTGTCGATGGCCGAACCTCCGCCTATGGCTATCAGCATATCGGCATTGGCTGCTTTGAAAGCCTCAATACCACTCTTGACATTGCTCACCGTTGGATTTGGCTTGACTTCGCTGAACACTTCATAGGCAATGCCTGCCTGATCGAGAACCTCGGTAACCATTGAGGCAACTCCAAATTTTATGAGTCCCGGATCGGTTACCACCAGAGCCTTCTTTTTACCAAGACGCTCCACAGCCTCTGGCAGCACCTTTCGGGCACCTGGGCCAAAATACGATACTTCGTTGAGTATAAATCGCTTTACCATGATGTTAGATTATGTTTGTAATTAATTTAAGGTATTGATTGCTGTGTTATATAGTTGGCCGCTGTGCATATATATCATCATTGCAAGCGGCTTACAAATATACTTCAAAAAAACGACATTCCAACTACTGTAAATCTAAAACTTGAGTATCACCACCATTATTGAGTGGTGACCGCGTTAGGTAGATCATGTGTCGTAGAGTCACACCTTCCTCAATGATAGGGTGATCATAGTTGAGGGTGAAGAAGTCTGGTATGACGTACGCTTCTGTGAATCCGGACGACCGGTAAAATCTTAGGGTGGATGGAGTGGCTCCCGTACCGAGTGTTAAGGTGCGGTCCGGATAGAGCGCGGCTATATGTGAGAGCATCGCTCTCCCTATGCCACGTCGGCGCATGTGTGGGGCTACTGCAAGGTTTTTTATCTCGATAGCTCCGTCTGGTCGATTTATGGTAAGTATTACGGCTATTGCCCGGTTGTGGCCCGATCTGGTGGCAATGAATAGGCGGCCGTCATACAGGTAGCGTGCTATCATACCGGGCGATTCGTCGCCCAGCAGCAATAAGGGCATGTACTGCCGTCGGGTATGGTAGCGGGTTACTTCTGATATGGTAATGCGTATACGTGGATGGCAAGGATTGAGCATCATTAAGGTATATTGTTTGCTATAAGCGTATTCCGTGGTTGGCAAGGCGTTGGTCAATCATGTCCGGTGGAATAAATCGGCACAGTGTGCGGGCTACAGTGTTTAGCATGCGTTGGCGCACGTAGTCGGCGCGGATATACATGGAGATATCGCGGGCCGACAGGTGGTCACCCTCCAGAGGTCGCACGTTTGCGGCTTGGGCGGGAGTGAGCATGGGCAGATGCATACGTGGTATGATGGTGTATCCACCATTGGCATCTACTATCCGGATGAGAGTATCAATATTGCCGGCCTCGTAGATATGGTGACCACCGGCGCGTGCCTTGCAGAAGCTGAATGCGCTCTGCCGCAGGCATTGTACTTCTTTCATTACCCACATCTGCTCATTTTCAAGATCATCGGGATGGAAGGAGGGAAACTTGCGCAAGCATTCGGGCGAGAGGTAAACCAGAAAAGGTTCTGTATAGAGAGGAATCTCATATATATCCTTGCTTGCTTGGCCGGCGGTAGCTATACCGGCGTCTATGGTTGCATGACGTAAGGCAGCGGTCATAGCGCGTGGGCGCATTTCTTCTACCGTGAGCTTTACATTAGGATAGTCGGCAAGGTATATCCTTATAAAGTCCGGGAGAATATATGGCGCTATGCTCGGACCTACGGCAAGACGGAATGGACCGCTTACAGCATCTTTGCTTTCGCTCACCATCTCGCGTAGGCGGGTTGTTTCCATGAGTATGAGCTGAGCCTGAGCGAGTAGCTGGCGTCCTATAGGTGTGACCGAAATCTTGCGGCTTGAGCGCTCGAATATCCGTATGTCAAGCTCTTCTTCGAGTTTTCCGAGCATTGCGCTTAGTGTCGGCTGGGTGATACCCAATGCTTCAGCTGCGGCGGCAAAGCTCCCGTGGCGTTCGATGGCTACGGCATAGCGTAGTTGTTGCAGTGTCATTAATGGATGGATTGATATTTATCTATGCAAAGATAGCTAAAATCGTTTGTTTGTCTATGATTTTGTAGCGACCTTTGTGAAAAATAAAATAATATACAATTCACTGACAATTATGAAGTATGTGATAATAGGTGGGGTGGCCGGAGGTGCCACTGCAGCTGCGAGAATAAGGCGTGTGGATGAGCGTGGCGATATCGTTCTGATAGAAAAAGGCGAGCATATATCGTATGCCAACTGCGGCTTGCCTTACTATATAGGCGGTGTGATAGAGCAGCGTGAGCGCTTGTTGCTGCAGACCCCGGAAGGATTGGGACAACGGCTTAACATCGATGTGCGTGTTAACTCTGAGGTCATAGCTATCGACAGAGCTGCACGGACTGTAGCTGTTAGGCGCGCCGATGGAAGTACTTATACGGAGAGCTACGACCGGTTGCTGTTATCTCCGGGTGCGTCACCGGTGCGTCCGCCGCTGCCTGGTATAGATATTGAAGGAATCTTCACTTTACGCAATGTCGCCGATACTGATGCAATAAAGGGCTATATGGAGCGACACGGTGTGAAGCGGGCCGTAGTGGTTGGCGCTGGATTCATTGGCCTGGAGATGGCCGAGAATCTGAGTCATGCCGGAGTCGAGGTCGCGGTAGTCGAGATGGCTGGACAAGTGATGGCTCCGATCGACTTCTCGATGGCGCAGATTGTTCACTCTCATCTTAACGAGAAAGGCGTGAGGCTGTATCTGGGCACTGCTGTCGAGCGTTTTAGCCGCAATGGTGGTGCAATCTCCGTAAGCCTTGCAGGTGGAAAAGTGCTTGATGTCGATATGGTGATACTGTCGATAGGTGTCCGGCCTAATACGTCTCTTGCTGTGGCTGCTGGCCTCGACCTGGGTCCGGCTGGTGGCATAAAGGTCGACAGATATTTGCGTACATCTGATGAGCATATTTATGCCGTAGGCGATGCAATAGAGTTTAGCCATCCGGTTACGGGGCAGACATGGCTTAACTATTTGGCTGGCCCAGCCAACAGACAGGCACGCATAGTGGCCGACAACATGGCTTTGGGTGACAAGATTGCTTATGAAGGAGCCATTGGTACGTCCATAGCCAAGGTGTTCGATCTGACAGTGACAGCGACTGGTCTATCGGCAAAGCGTCTGAAGCATGAAGGAATAGACTACATGTCGGCTACTATCCACACTTCATCGCATGCAGGATACTATCCTGACGCGCTCCCTATGACTATCAAGATCATCTTCTCCCCCTCGGATGGGCGTTTGCTTGGGGCACAGATTGTCGGGTATGAAGGAGTCGACAAGCGTATCGACGTGATAGCCGGAGTGATTAAAAGTGGCGGTACGGTGACCGATCTGATCCATACAGAGCATGCATATGCTCCTCCTTACTCTTCGGCCAAGGATCCTGTGGCCATTGCCGGTTATGTTGCCGAAAATATTCTTACCGGCCGCATGAAGCCTATATACTGGCGTGAACTTGACAAGACCGTGAAATCAGGAGCGTTGCTCATAGATGTGCGTACCCCTATGGAGTTTGCCGCAGGAGCTTTGCCTGGAGCCGTAAACATACCGCTCGATTCTCTCCGCGATCGACTTGCTGAGATCCCCTCAGGCAGGAGCCTGATAGTTTATTGTGGCGTTGGTCTGCGTGGATATCTTGCTTCAAATATACTGCGTGGCAACGGATTTGAGGATGTGAGCAATCTGATTGGTGGTATAAAGACCTACCGTGCGGCCATGATGCCATTGCCTGAGCCCTTACCGTTTGGAAGTGGAACAGGTAAAACGGCTGACACCAAGTCTTCGTCAGCTACATCAATACGCATAGATGCGTGTGGACTGTCGTGTCCTGGCCCTATCATGAAGCTCAAGGAAGCGGTCGACAGTATGTCGCCCGGGCAGTCTCTCGAAATCACGGCTACCGATCCCGGATTTGTTCGCGATGCCGAGGCATGGTGCCGTTCTACTGGCAATAGTTTTGTGTCGTCCGAGGCTTCCGGAGGTAAATATAGTGTTGTCGTTGAGCGAGGTACAGGTGATAATACCGGTGGCTCGGAAGCTTTGAAGCATGGCCGCGGCAAGACTTTTGTGCTTTTCAGCGATGATCTCGACAAGGCACTCGCAACATTCGTGTTGGCAAACGGTGCCGCGGCTACGGGCGAGAAAGTGACCATATTCTTCACATTCTGGGGTCTTAATGCTATCAAGAAATCGGCTAAGCCAAGCGTAAATAAAGATTTTATTGGGCGTATGTTCTCGCTGATGCTTCCTTCCGACAGTCGCAAGCTCAAGCTGTCGAAGATGAACATGATGGGCATCGGTGGAAAAATGATGCGACGCATCATGAAGCACAAGAATATCGATTCTCTGGAGCAGTTGCGTCAGGCTGCCATAGACAGTGGAGTGGAGTTCATTGCCTGCCAGATGTCGATGGACGTCATGGGAGTGAAGCGTGAGGAACTACTTGATAATGTGACCATTGGCGGCGTTGCTACCTATATGAGCCGTACCGACGACGCCAACCTCAATCTATTTATCTGATAGTCATACCTTTTCAGCGGGCGCATAGACCCTGTGTCTGTGCGCCCGCTGTTATTATCTTTTCCTACCGTATTTGTCCTTTACGATCCGGTAAGAGTCTCTCACCATTTCCTTTATCTCAGCATCGGTCACGTCGCCGCCTATCTTCAATTCCAGCCAGTATTTGGCGCTCATGTTGCGGTGGGATGAGCATGAACTCCTAGTCTCAAGCAATTCTGCCACACGCTCAGGTTCCCCTTTCACTGTCACACCGCAGAAATCATCCATATCTACCATGCAGAACATGTGGCCGCACACATAAAAAACAAGTATGGAGTCAAATCTTGCGGCAAATTTCCCGAATGGTGTCTTTTCTTCCACGCCGTCAAATGCCAGGCAATACTCTCTGAGTTGCTCTATGTCCATATTGGTTTATTGTTATGTCTGCTGCAAAATTAGGCGTTTTTTCTCAATCGTAGGTATACTATCCTTTTTTTATTATCTTTGCATGTCTACCGCTTAAACTTTCACATTATCTATTTTTTTTCTATGAGACTTGTCGTATTTCTGACTGTTATTGCCATCTCTGCCTTCAACCTGTCGGCCCGTATTTCGGGTGCCGTCTACCTTGATTCTGCGAGGCCGATCGATGAGCGTGTGAACGATCTGTTGGACCGTATGACACTTCACGAGAAGATCGGACAGCTCTTATGTCCTATGGGGTGGGAGATGTATTCTGTCAACGACACTCGCTCCGGTGTGAATGTTTCTGATGAATTCCGTCGCTTGGTCGACCAATCTGCTCCGGGAATGCTCTGGGCCACTTATCGTGCCGATCCTTGGACACGCCGGACTATAGCCGATGGCCTTAATCCGCGCCTTGCAGCTATGGCCGGAAATGCTCTTCAGCGATATGTCATCGAGCATACCAGGCTCGGTATACCGCTGTTCCTTGCTGAAGAAGCGCCTCATGGTCACATGGCCATCGGGACTACAGTATTTCCTACAGGCATAGGAATGGCAGCCACCTTCAATCCTCAGGTTATTGAGCAGGTCGGACGTATCATAGGCACCGAAGTGCGCGCTCAGGGCGCACATATAAGTTATGGTCCTGTTCTCGATCTTATGAGAGATCCTCGGTGGAGCCGCGTGGAGGAAACTATGGGCGAGGATCCTTGTCTTACAGGATCTCTCGGTGCGGCTATGGTTCGTGCGCTTGGAGCCGGCAACTTGAATGATCCTCATGCTACAATTGCCACTCTCAAGCATTTCATTGCTTATGCTGCACCCGAAGGCGGCCAGAACGGCAATTTTGCCACTTTAGGCCGGCGAGATCTCGAACTGTATTTTCTCCCGCCCTTCCATGATGCTGTCAATGCCGGGGCGCTATCCATAATGTCATCCTACAATTCTGTCGATGGTATTCCTTGCTCGTCCGACCGCAGTCTGCTTACCGGCCTGCTTCGCGATCGATGGCATTTCCGTGGATATACCGTTAGCGATCTCTATAGCATTGACGGATTGACTGGTCATCGTGTCGTACCCGATCTCGCTGGTGCTTCGGCGGCAGCTCTTAATGCTGGACTCGATGTCGACCTCGGTGCAAATGCTTACCGGCATCTTACCGAAGCTCTTGAGCGTGGCGATGTCGCCATGTGCGACATCGATACCGCTGTCAGCCGTGTCTTGCGGCTTAAGTTCGAGATGGGCCTGTTTGAGAATCCTTATGTCGATCCTGATTATGCCGCTTGCAGTGTACTTACCTATGAGAGCCGTTCTTGCGCTCTCGACGTGGCGCGTCAGTCCATTACACTTCTCAAAAACAGATGTTCTCTGCTTCCGCTCGATCCTGACCGTGTGAAGGTGGCTCTTATTGGCCCGAATGCCGACAATGTCTACAATCAGCTTGGCGACTATACGGCACCACAGCCCGAAGATGCCGTAAAGACCGTGCGCGATGGATTCTCCGCCTATTTGTCTTCCGCCGGTATGCGTTATGTCAAGGGGTGTGCTGTGCGCGATTCTGCTGTTGCCGATATCAGTCAGGCTGTCGAGGCCGCACGTTGGGCTGATGTGGTGGTTGCTGTGGTCGGTGGATCGAGTGCACGTGATTTCCGTACCTCATATAAGGATACAGGTGCAGCCGTTGTCAATAGTTCCGGACGTGCAGTGAGCGATATGGAGAGCGGTGAAGGATTCGACAGGGCCACTCTTACACTTATGGGGCGGCAGCAGGAACTCCTCGATTCGCTCAAGGCAACCGGTAAGCCGCTCGTGGTAGTCTATATTGAAGGTCGGTCGCTCGATAAGAATTGGGCCGCCGACCATGCCGATGCGCTGCTCACAGCCTATTATCCCGGAATGGAGGGCGGACAGGCTATAGCTGATGTGATTTTCGGTCGATACAATCCGGCTGGTCGACTTCCCTACACCGTACCCCGGGCCATTGGGCAACTGCCCGTTTACTACAACCGGCGCCCGCCGGTGCTTCACGATTATGTGGAACTTAGTGCGACACCTCTTTTCCCGTTCGGTTATGGCTTGAGCTACACTGACTTCGACTATTCAGACTTGCAGATACATACCGATTCAGTCACCGGTATTCCTTTGTCGGCTACGTTGACCGTGACAAATACCGGCCTGCGCGATGGTGATGAGGTTGTTCAACTATACGTCAGTCCACGTTATGCATCCACAGTACAGCCTATCATGCAACTTAAGGCCTTCTCCCGAATCACCTTGCCCGCTGGTGCCGGTTCTACTGTCACACTTCCGCTTCAGCCGTCCGATTTCGAGATTATCGGTCCCGACATGGAGCGCCGGATTGAGCCGGTCATGTGGGAGATAATGGTTGGAGCATCATCCGACGATATCCGTCTGCGTTCATCAGTCACGATCAAGGGCTGATCACATATAGTCAGGCTATACCTTCCAGTTCAATCTCAAATATGAGTGTCGAACCGCCCGGTATACCTGGTTGGCTCATCTTGCCGTATGCTTTCTCGGCCGGTATATATACCTCCCATTTGTCGCCTGTGTGCATCTGCTGCAGGGCTATTACCCATCCTGCTATTAGATCGCGGAGTCTGAATGCCGGGGCCACCCCGCCACGGCTGCTGTCAAATGTTTTGCCGTTTATGGTTTTGCCTGTATAGTGTACTGTCACTACGCTGTTGCGCGTAGGTCTGCGGTCTCCATTGCTGCCCGACTTTATGATTTTGTAATACACCCCTCCCTCGAGCGGCATGACTCCGGGTTCCTGTGCTTTGGCTTCAAGCCACGCTCTGTTCTTGGCTATATATTCCTGTTTGGCCATGGTTGTCTGTTGCTTAGGTTATTTGTGAGAGAGAAGCCGTATTAGCTCGCCTGTCCATAGTACAGTGGACGTCGACACTATTATGATTATCCAGTCTATCAGTTTCAGAGGCACTACATTGAAGAGTTCGCCACCTATTGTCACGATTACTATCTGCCCGACGAATATTATCAGGGCAATCATGATAAATCCCTTGCAGCCTTCCATATGTAGAGCCGATCGGCCGGTCTCAAATGCTCGTGCGTTAAACATATTCCAGAACTGCAGGAAAACGAAGATTGTGAAAAACAGCGACAGCTCGTACTCGGTCAGACCTGTGTTGGCCCCTATATGTACGCGCCCTATCTGGGTCAGACTCGTTATATCGGTATGTTCGAAATAATACAGCAGGCCTAATAACAATACGAAAAATATACCGCCCACACCGGTTATCGATTGCCACATTGACCTGTTGATTATGAATGCCGTGCGTGCTCGCGGTTTATCTTTCATCACCGATGCCGATGGCGGAAGCGATGCCAGAGCCATTGCCGCGAATGTGTCCATTATAAGATTCACCCATAGCATCTGGGTAACTGTCAGCGGCGACTGCATTCCCATGAATGCGCCCGACAGTACTATGAAGCAGGCAGCCACGTTTACAGTCATCTGAAACAATATGAACCGCTGTATATTCTGATAGAGCGACCGGCCCCACATGACTGCTCTGCCTATCGATGAGAACGAATTGTCTATTATGGTGATATCCGATGCCTCTTTTGCCACGGACGTGCCGTCGCCCATCGAAAGGCCTACATGGGCTGTTTTCAGAGCCGGAGCGTCATTCGTTCCGTCGCCTGTCACCGCAACCACTTCATTGTTGGCCTGCAATGCTTCCACAAGGCGTTTCTTGTCCATCGGACGCGCACGGGCTATGATCTTCAGATCCTCCACACGGTTGCGGAGTTCTTCATCGCTCAGATCGGCGAATTCGGTGCCTGTTATTATGTTGCTGTAATTGTCGGTTGTGTCGTTCCATAGTCCTATCTGTCGGCCTATCTCCTTGGCGGTACCGGGTGTGTCGCCGGTTACTATCTTGACCTTTATACCGGCTTCAAGCACCTCTTTCACCGCATCCGGCACATCCGTACGCACTGGATCCGATATCGCCACTATGCCGAGAAATGTCAGATTCTGGGCCACGACCCTTCCGTCGGCTATAGTCTTGTCGCCATCCGTCAGCTCTTGATAGGCAAATCCCAGGGTTCTCATAGCCTGGTTTTGATATTCAAGCAGGCGGGCGTCAATCTCGTTTTTGGTCACGCCGCTGGTGTTCCGGCACATCCCGAATACAATTTCCGGTGCCCCCTTCACGTATAATATCCTTTTGCCGGTGGATGATTTTACAACAGTAGCCATATATTTGCGCTCTGTTGAGAATGGTAGCTCTTCTGTGCGTATGGCGCTCTCCCGTATAGCCTGGTAGTCGGCGCCTCTATCCTTAAGCCACAGCAGCAGCGCACCCTCTGTTGGATTGCCGAGCACCTGGATCTTTTCACCTGAGGTGTCAAGCATGGCGGTCGAATTCACCGCGATTCCCTCTTGCAGAATATCATCCGACGGCTCTCCGAAAAAGTCGGTTTTATATACCTGCATCTGGTTTTGTGTGAGCGTGCCGGTTTTGTCTGTGCAGATCACGGTGGTGGCGCCCATGGTCTCGCAGGCATGCATTTTTCTTACAAGATTGTTTGTTCGCAGCATACGCCTCATCGAGTAGGCGAGCGACAGAGTCACAGCCATCGGCAGACCTTCTGGCACGGCTACCACTACCAGCGTCACGGCCACCATCAGTGTCTGAAGCAGGTATGCAAGAAAACGCATCCAGTCAAAGTCGGCTACGTTTATGAAATACATCAGGATGCGGCCGGCTATGATTGCCGCGGCAAATCCATACGACACCTTTGTGATCAGGCGCCCAAGACCGTCAAGCTGCTCATTGAGGGGAGTCTTGACGCTGTCATCTATCTGTGCCGCTTCAAATACCTTGCCGTTTTCAGTCCGGTCGCCGACAGCCGTGACCCTCATTATTCCATGCCCCTCCATTACCTTTGTACCACGCATGGCGTGATTCGACGGGAATGTGGCGTCTTTATCAAATTCAGCCCTGTCCGTTGTCTTGCGGCATATCGGCTCTCCTGTAAGAGTCGATTCATCTATGCTGAGCGACACCGCCTCTATAAGTTCGCCGTCGGCCGGGACCTCTTCTCCTGTGTTGAGTATCACTATGTCTCCTACTACAACATCTTTTTTGGGTATCTGCCGCGCATTGCCTGCACGTATCACCTGTACCGGCTCGTCATCATTCACCTGGTTGAGAATCTCAAACTCTTTGTCGGCCTTCATTTCAAATACAAATGCAAGACCTGTGGCCAGAAGTATTGCCGCGAATATACCGGTTGGCTCGAAAAATACACTTGCGCCCTCATCAAGTCCCCAGTACTCATAGCATGAGATTCCTATCGACAACACTCCGGCTATCATCAGTATTATGATAAGTGGATCACCGAACTTTCCGATAAACCGCTTCCACAGAGGCTCTTTCTTGGGTGGTGTGAGTATGTTTACGCCGTTGTTGTTCCGGCTTTCCAGTACTTCAGAGTCTGTCAGACCGGTATATTGGGTTGTTTGTGACATATCGTTTCAGCAGCTTTTGTTATTTTGTCGTGCAAAGTTAAGATCTCTGTCATATTTATCAGCCATAATCCGACGGCAAAAGTTCTCTTCATCCGTATTTTTTTCTCACTTCCTGTAGCATACGCATTCCGGTCGTCATATTTTGCAATTCATCGGGTATATATGGCAGCCCGTCGGAATTGTTTTGCCAACCGTTAGGCCTGGTTATAATTTTGCCTCTGAAAACAAAATATAATTACTGATGAAACAGCTACTTCTTATTGTCTTCTTCCTGTTCGATGCGTTGATTGTGTCGGCACAAGGATATGTCACATATGATTCTTTCTCACCAAGCACCATGCGCAATGAGCTTGGCCAGCGTTTCGGATCGGGAAAGATGTCTATGATCTCGGCTGGCTGCGATATTCCCGTTTATTCTGCCATCAACGATCTGAGGCAGCCAACCGTGTGGTCGGTCGGTTTGCACGGAAGCTATGCCTCTATGTCGTGCAAAGGCGAGGCTTCACGTCTCAACCCCGATGCTGTGGTCAACGCCGCGGTCAGTGCCAGTCATCTACGGCCCATATCGTCCCGGTGGAGTCTTTTTGCCACTTTAGGATGTGGCATATACGCACCTTCCGATTATATACGTGCCAAATCTATATTGGGCAGTGGAGGCGTGATATTCATCTGTCGCGTCAACGATAATCTTAGTCTTGGCATAGGAGGTGGTGTGAGCAATTCCTATGGACCACCGGTCGTTATGCCGATGCTATATCTCAGTTGGCATCTTCGCCGTATGTTTGAGTTCAGCATCGACATGTCCAGCAGTATAAAGATATCAGCTTCTACCTTGTTATGGAAGAATCTGCGTCTGGAGATCACGCCACTCCAGATTGACGGATTGGCCGCTGTCATATCAGTCGATGGAAAGGACCGGATCTATTCAATGGCGATGCTCAGGTCTTATATTTCGCCGTCATGGCATTTCAGCAGTAAGTTCAGCATTTTTGCTGCAGTGGGAGGTAATTGGATTAGAGGTGTCAGCGTTACCGACAGAAGCCTCAAGGGATTTTTCAATAGTTTCAAGGACGATGATGATAAAGACCCATATTTCAAGGCGTCCTTAAGGTTATCTGCCGGAATGCGGTTTTCATTCTGAAAAAATATTTAACTTTGGTGCATCATACAGAAAGTGTTGGCAATGGTACGATATCTTATTATTGAGGATGAGCCCCTCGCATTCGAGGAGCTTAAGCGAATGATGGATCAGTTGCGCCCCGGATTTCAGATGGCAGGATGGGCGCAGAGCGTTTGTCAGAGTATTACGCTGCTCAGGTCTCAGACTTTCGACCTCATATTGGCCGACATATCACTGGCCGATGGATTGTGCTTTGATATTTTCCGTCAGATTGACGTTGGGATACCTGTCATCTTTACCACGGCCTACGATGAGTATGCCATTCGGGCATTCAAGGCTAATGGCATCGACTATCTCCTGAAGCCTGTCGAGATCAGCGAGCTCGAGGTTGCTGTCATGCGTTATGAGCGGAACTCTGTTGCCGCCCCTTCTGCCGGGCATCTCGCTACACTCTGTGATTATGGTGGTCGGCGTACCAAGGACCGGTTTCTTGTCCGGTCTGGCGATTCATATCTCCATGTCGGCATTTCGGAGGTGGCATTTTTCTACAGTGAAGACAAGTATACGTTTCTTCATGTGTTTTCAGGTAAACGGTATATTATCGACTATTCGCTCGACACTCTGGAGGATATGCTCGACAGAGCCTGTTTTTTTCGTACTTCCCGAAATTCCATCATCAGTATTCAGGCTGTCGTTCGGTGTTCCAAGCTTTTTGGCGGCAGGTTGAAGCTCCATTGCAGTCCTGAACTCCCGGTTGAGTCTATTGTTAGCCGTAGCCGTGTTCGTAAATTCATGGAGTGGATCGACGGGTTGGTTTGATTATAATCCATTTGAATTATAGATGCCTATGCAGCTTCATAAATATTTATTTCTGTTTATACTTGTCATATCTGTTTCTTTCATTCCTTTCATTGGCATCTACAGCATCATGAGCGAAGGACCTTCCGATCTGTCAGTCTCGCTCCTGATCAATCTGCCGGTGTGTATGTTTATCGGAGGTGTTGATTTTCTGTTCATCCGGGCTATGTCTTCATCATCGGTTCGGAACAATGCTCTCCGTCTTATCATCGATATGGTGGTAACGACCCTGCTGTGTCTTTGCATTATTACCGGCCTCAATTTCATCTTTACCGACTTTACTTTCACCGATCTGATCAAATCTGGCTTGCCGGCCATTCCGTGGAACTGGGTAGTCACTCTGCTTATCGAATTGTTTTTCTACAACAACCGCCAGCAGGAAGTCGAGCGGGAGAAAGCAAAATATCAGTTGGAGGCACTTCGCAATCAGATCAATCCTCACTTCCTGTTCAATAGTCTCAATGTCCTTGCATCCCTTGCATATACCGATGGCGAGAAGGCCAACTTGTTCACCAAGCGGTTGTCTGCGGTCTACCGCTACCTGCTCTCTAACAACAGCAATCAGACTGTTCCTATCGGCGATGAACTCGAGTTTGTCAATAAATACATCTATCTCATCCGGGCCAGGTTTGGCGAGTCTGTCAAAGTCGATATTTCAGATCTCCGTAATTCCTCATCCGGACATATCATACCGGTGAGTATCCAGATGCTTGTTGAAAATGCCATCAAGCATAATGTTTGTACCGTTCAGTCTCCTCTCAAAATCCGGATCACCATTGACGATCGTCACATTTCAGTATCCAACAATCTTCAGTTGCGGAGCATGTCAGCCAAAAGCGGCATCGGACTGCGGAACATTGAGCGGCAGTATGCCCTCCAGAACAAGTCTATCGCGGTTTCCCGTACACCGTCTGTCTTTTCCGTCACTCTCCCCGTTCTCAATGGTTGATACCCTCTTGAACGTTTCATCATTCTCACTGAGAGGCCGTCCCTGCTTTATGGATTTGTATCTGAGTCTGTGACGATCGACGGATTTATTTCCTTCAGCCGGGCTATGAAATCGTTTCGGTCTTTAGGTGATATCTCAAGCGACATACAGCTCTTTAGTACAGATCGGTTGACGAACTTGATCGACACCCTGCGGCTCGACAATCCGGCGGTTGCGAGATAACCGGTAGTCTTCTTTACCTCGGCTATTTTGGATATCGGAAATCTGCGGGGTCTGAAGTATTGATACACCAATAGTTCATCGCCTTTTATCTCATACCATATTCCAAACATCAGGAATACTGTCAGAAAGGTTATCGCACCTCCGTATACCAACATTACCCAACGGTCCGATCCTATGCAGGCAGCCCATACGATTACAATGGCAAAAAACACCATGCATGCTATCCACCAGTCTATTTTCGACCTGTAAATTTTTTTCTCCATGACGATTCAGTTTTTCATGATTCAACGTACACAAAGATACAAAATTTTTGAGCCGAATGCAAGTTTTTCCTGCTCTTTTTTGCGTCTTGTTCAGAACTGCATGGCTCTTAGATATATGCTTGTACCTCCGTCACAGTTCTTCATGAGTATTGCATTCCGGAGCACCGACAGATGCTGGTCGTCTATATAACCTATGAGGGCGCCGGTAAATCCATCATGGGCCGAATCCGACAGTATCAGTATCCGGTTGCTCCCATTCGCAACCTTCCTTGCAAATATGGCGAAAATGGTTTGATCGCTCATGGAGCCCTGTATCAGGTCGGCAGCGGGGAGCGCCCCCATTATCCGGTACAATGTGTTGCCGTATACTGCGGTTTCATTATAATTACCCGACTCGTTGTCCCACACTATCAGCTGACCATCGGTTATGCCGAGCGACTTGAAGTCGTTGTGCCCCGAAATCATGGTTCCTTCGACTCCCTTCATGTTCGGAATAGCCTTGATCGAATCAAAAGCTTCCTCATAACTCAGCTCTGCGGCGTTTACCGTAAAGCTTACCAATGCAATTAGCAATAGTATGTACTTTCTCATGTCTTTCCAATTTTAATATACTGTCACAACATATTTGGCTGTTTATTTGTTTGTTATTTTTAATTTTCGTTTGCAAATACAAATAAAAGCTATAAATTTGCCGCATTGTTACTTACTATGGCAGGGTTGATACCGTGCATCAGTTTATAAATCTACCTAACTTAATTATATCGTAGTATACCATAATCCTGGCTACCCTATGAAGAAAGAAGCGATGGCGGCATTATTGCTGCTGCTGAGTGTTCCGGCATATATGTCATGTACAAATGATCGGCAATCTGTTGCCGATAGCGAGATTACAGTCAAGCAGGAAGCCCTGCTCGAAGGTACTGTCGCGATAGCCGACAGTGAGATATTGATGCTTGATATGCCTGACGATGTCGTGTTAAATTCTATCGCGTCTGTATCTGTAGGCGACTCTATGTTTGTCATAAGCGATGTAAGTGGCAAGGTCTATGGTTTTGACCGTTCCGGCCACTACCGTTGCCGCTACGGCTCAAAGGGCGAAGGTCCTGAGGAATATGTGACCATGGGCGCTGCCACCTTGACCCCGCAGGGCGAGGTAGCTCTGTGCGATCCCTACCGGCAGCGTATGCTGATGTTCGATCAGCTTACGGGCGATTTTGTCCGCGAGGTGAAGTTTGCCGACAAGGCGCTCACGATGATCCACGAATGTGCCTTTGTCTCCGATTCGGTAGCCGCCATCGACCGTTACATCTACAACAAGGACAACAGTGTTTATGCCACCGTGAATCTTGATACCCATGAAGCCGTGGTGTTCGATTCCGTGCAGATGTCTACCGACAATGTCGCATACCCGATAGGAGTACACAGTCTGTCGGTGTCCGGTGGACAGGTTGGCTATGTCAAGCCTTTTGATCCTGTGATCTACCGTATGCCCGGCAAGAGTTGGATCACCATACAGACCGATCAGAAAGTATTGACGCCCGAAGAACTCGCCGGAATAACAGATTTCTCTATCATGACCTACGCAGATGTAATGGACAAGGACGTTTTCATGGGCTATACCGACATTTTTGTGATGGACGGGTACATCTATCTTGGATGTTTCGATATGGAATATGCCGTTGTCGATCTCAAGACACAGACTATGAAACGCTATGGCTATCAGAAAGATCCGCTGAGAAACTTCATTGGTATCGCCAAGATAATTTCATGCGATCCCTCACGAAATATGCTTGTCGGTATAAACTCCGGAATAGGTTCCGAGAGCGACCGGCTCTATCTATACCGTCTCGATCTCTGACATACCGACCTGAGAAAAACAGAACCTGCATGAAAAAATATAGTTGTTTTGCTGTTGTTGCATTGTGGCTCCTGACTGCATTTGGTTGTGGTGCGGACAAGACTGATGAGAATCTGGCCAAAATCACTGTCGATGAGCCGGAAGGTATTGCCGAGGTGAAGGTGATGGTGCTTAAGCCGGAGGTGTTTGCACATGATATCGTGAGCAACGGCAAGGTTGAGGCCGGCCAATGGGTCGACCTTCGGTTTGCTTCGGCTGGGGGTGCTGTGATAGACCGTATAATGGTTAAAAATGGTCAGCATGTCAGCAAGGGGCAGACGATTGCTACCCTCGACAGGTTCAAACTGGAAAATGCCGTGACTACGGCACGCAATACTTTGGAGCGGTCGAAGCTCGATCTGGCAGATGCCTTGATAGGGCAGGGGTATGACCCGGAAAAGCCGTCGGTAGTGCCCGATGAGGTGATGAGGCTGGCCCGTCTGCGCAGTGGCATGGCTCAGGCAGAAGTGCAGTTGCGCGAATCTGAACGCGCACTTGATGATGCTACCCTCAAGGCTCCGTTCGATGGGCTTGTGGCAAATCTGACACAAAAAGCCGGTAATGTGCCCGATGGACAGGCGTTTTGCCGGGTGATGGCCACAGGTGGCATGGATGTGGTGTTTCCGATACTTGAGAGTGAGTTGGCTCTGGTTCATCCAGGCGATGCTGTCGAGATAAAGCCTTTCACATCAGATAGGGTCTACAATGGCCGTGTGGCCTCGATCAACCCTGTCGTTGACAAGAACGGCATGGTGAGCGTGTGCGCATCGGTAAGCGGCGGAAGCGGGCTCTATGACGGTATGAATGTACGTGTGAGCGTGAAGCGTGAGATAGAGCGTGCGTTGGTTGTGCCTAAGAGTGCAGTGGTGCTCCGGAGCAATGGTCGCCAGGTTGTGTTCACACACAAGGATGGAAAGGCGATGTGGAATTATGTGACCACCGGGCTTGAGAATATGAGCAGCTATGTGATAACCGATGGCCTCGGCGAGGGGCAGG
This sequence comes from uncultured Porphyromonadaceae bacterium, assembly GCA_947643165.1. Lineage (GTDB taxonomy): Bacteria > Bacteroidota > Bacteroidia > Bacteroidales > Muribaculaceae > Paramuribaculum. The sequence goes on from CANRVB010000019.1 coordinate 20,171, forward strand.
AGGTGATAGTGAGCGGCAATATCAACCTAGCGCATGAGGCACCCGTAAAAGTCATAGGTGACTGATGGTAAAGTTTTTGCTCAATAGGCCCATAGCGGTCATAATGGCGTTTCTGGCGGCGGTGATTGTCGGAGCGGTGACCTATACGGCGCTCCCGGTATCGCTTCTGCCGTCGATCGACATTCCCCAGATCACGGTGCAGGTGTCGGGCGACGGTATGGGTGCGCGTGAGCTTGAAAATACTGTCACAGCACCGGTTCGCAGGCAGTTGCTGCAGGTGGGCGGCTTATCGGAGATCAAGAGCGAGACACGCGATGGCATAGGACTGATACGTCTTCAGTTTGATTATGGGATAAATACCGATCTGGCTTTCATTGAAGTGAACGAGAAGATCGATGCAGCCATGAACTCGTTGCCAAAGGACACACAGCGACCCAAAGCCATCAAAGCGTCGGCGACCGACATACCGGTGCTGTATCTCAACATGACGCTCAAGGATGCTGAAGGCGATTTTCTAAGCCTGGCCGATCTGGCTGATAATGTGGTGAGACGCCGCATAGAGCAACTGCCTCAGGTGGCTATGGCCGATGTGACGGGCATACCGTCGCGTCAGCTGCGCATCACTCCCGACCGCGATGCCATGGCGGCAGCCGGAATTGAGATCGCAGAGATAGAAAATGCTATAGCGGCAAACAATTCGGAGCCTGGCAGCATGACCGTGCGCGATGGCTATTATGAGTACAATGTCAATATATCCAACCAGTTGCGCAGCCCTCAGGACGTGGAGAGTATATTTCTGCGCAAGGGAAACAAGATGATGCAGCTTGGCGACTTCTGTCGTGTGGAAGTGGTAGATGACAACCCTGACGGATATTCATATTGCAACGGAAAGAGGGCTGTCACCCTGGCTATTATAAAGCAGAGCGAGGAGCATATGGACGAGCTGAAGAAGGCTCTGCGCCAGACTACCGGATATTTTTCAAGACTTTACCCGACCATAGAGTTTACGGAGAGCCGTAACCAGACGGAGCTTCTCGACTACACCATCTCCAATCTGGTACAGAATCTTATACTTGGCTTCATACTGGTGTTCGCACTCACTGCTCTGTTCATGGGCGAACTGCGCTCATCGTTGGTAATAGGCATAAGCATAATGGCTTCAGTGATCATTACGTTCCTGCTGTTCTATCTGATGGGCGTGAGTATCAACATCATATCACTGTCAGGCCTGATACTGGCCGTTGGTATGATGATAGACAACTCGGTGATAGTGACCGAAAATATAATGCAGTACCGTCAGCGAGGCTCCGGATTGATGGAAGCGTGCGATCTGGGTGCTACCGAGATGATCACCCCTATGCTGTCGTCATCGCTCACTACGGTGGCGGTGTTTGTGCCGTTGGTATTCATGAGTGGCATAGCCGGAGCTATATTCCGTGATCAGGCCATCGCTATCACGGCGGGTCTGGCGGTGAGCTATATAGTTGGTATAATGCTTCTGCCGGTGCTTTACAGGCTTATGGCCTCCCGTAAACCGAGAAAAAACCGCACGTGGTCGGATGAAGGTATGGCCAGGGTATATACAGTGATCATTGACTGGTGTTTCGCTCATAAGACAGTATGTCTTACAGTCACCGCTCTCACTATTCCTGCGTGTGTATTGCTGTTCAGGATGCTTCCGGTGGAGAGAATGCCGGAGATTGACCGTACAGAGATGGCAGTACGCATAGAGTGGAATGAAAACATCACCCCCGATGAGAATACACGCAGGGTCAATGAGCTGTTGGCAGGTATTGATACATCGCTTGTCGAACTTCATTCGGCCTATGTAGGGGTGCAGGACTATCTGCTCGATGCAGGGTCAGAACTGTCGCCTTCGGAAGCGGAAATATATATCCGTACGCATAGGCCGGATCAGATAGCGGAGATCAGCACAATGCTATCAGAGAATCTGAGGAAATCGTACAGACAGGCGACAGCCGAGTATCTGCCGGCTGAAAATATATTTGAAAAGATCTTCACTACCGATGAGGCGGACCTTGAGGCCCGTCTGTACAGGCGCGATAAGTCGGCTGAAATAGACGTGGATAGCCTGATGTTGCTTGAATGCCGGATAGCGTCGGAACAGACGCCGCTGCGCGACAGAATCAGGCTTGTGACTGACCGCGAACGTCTGTTGCTCTATCATGTGAACTATCAGGATGTGGTGAGGGCGCTTGCAACAGCCTTCAAGGGTAATTCCGCAGGCACATTGCGCTCCTATCAGCAGTATCTGCCCATAGCAATCGCCGGTGAGGATCAGACTGTGGAAGAGGTGCTCGGCCGCACTCTTGTCAACGACATACCGCTGTCGCAGTTGGTAAGGATAGAACGTGAGCAGGATTTGAAGAGCATAGTAGCCGGTTCAGATGGTGAGTATATACCCATAGCGTGCAACGGTGTTGACAACCCTCAGCGCAAGATAAACGATATACGTACGATCGTGGATGAGGCGGATGGCTGGGAAGTGGATTTCGGAGGATCGATATTCAGCAACCGCCGCATGATGGAGGAGCTGACTGTCATACTGGCTGTGTCGTTGCTGCTGATGTATTTCATACTGTGCGCCCAGTTCGGCAGTTTCGTACAGCCGCTCATAGTGCTTCTGGAAATACCTATCGACACGGCGTTCGCTCTGATGGCTCTATGGGCATTCGGCCACTCTCTCAACCTTATGTCGGCCATAGGTATTATTGTGACGTGCGGAATCGTGGTGAACGACTCAATTCTTAAACTGGATGCTATAAATGAGCTTCGTAGCAATGGAATGCCTCTTATGGAGGCCATTCATACGGCCGGTGTGCGCCGTCTGCGCCCGATCATAATGACATCGCTCACTACAATTCTGGCCATGGTGCCGATACTCTTTACCCACGACATGGGTTCGGAGTTGCAACAGCCTCTTGCCATAGCAATGATAGGCTCGATGGTGACCGGCACTTTGGTCAGCATATTCATCATACCCGTAATCTATTGGCTAATATACCGCAAAGATGAGAAAACTGCTGCTTAGTCTACTGATCATATTTCCGGCATTGCTGCCGGCCCAGAGTGTCGATCTGACGCTCAGACGCGCTATCGAGATGGCCAACGACTCCTCGCTTCAGGCTTTCCGCGTCAAAAACATGTATCTGTCGAGCTACTGGGGATACCGCAGCTATCAGGCGGCACGTCTGCCGAGTCTGTCGCTTGCCCTCACGCCTGCGACCTACAACCGGTACATACGCCAGCGATATGATTCGCAGGAGAACATCGATGTGTATCGTGCGCAACAGATGTATAGCGCGTCCGGATCGCTCAACATAACCCAGAACTTTGATCCGCTCGGTGGTACATTCTATCTTGAGACCGGTCTTGAATATATGCGCAACTTCGGCGACTACACCGGCAACCAGTTCTCTTCCATTCCTGTCAGGATAGGCTACCGTCAGAACCTGATAGGCTACAATGCCTTCAAGTGGGACAAGAAGATAGAGCCCTTGAAGTTTGAAAAGGCTAAGAAGGAGCTTATCTACAATATGGAGGGGGTGGCCGAGACCGCTGTCAACTATTATTTCGCACTGGCGCTTGCCCAGGAAGAATATCGTCTTGCCGTGAATAATCTTGCATCGTGCGACACCCTGTATATCACCGGTGAGCGCCGTTTCAAGATCCAGTCGATATCGGAAGCCGATCTGCTTACTTTGAAGCTGGACAGGGTGAACGCCCAGAACACTCTGGAGAACGCAAGTATCGGTCTGAAACGTGCCATGTTCAGTCTGGCTACATTCCTGGGTATGGATCAGAACGCAAAAATCACAGTGACACTTCCGGTAGCGCCTGATTCAAAGGAGATTCCGGTCGACATCGCTTTGACTCAGGCCCGTCTTAACAACCCCGACCTGCTGCAACACAGGCAGAATGTGCTTGAGGCACAGCGAGATCTGAGCCGTACGAAGATGGAATCGAGGTTCAATGCCAATATCAATGCCTCTATCGGATTCAATCAGGTTGCGCCGACATTTGGTGATGCATATCACAACCTTATGCGTCAGGACCTGGTGGCCGTGACAATAAGTATACCGCTGGTAGACTGGGGAGTGCGTAAGGGCAGGGTGAACATGGCCCGTAACAATCTGAGTGTGGTGGAGATTGCCGCGAAGCAGCAGGAGCTGACCGTCGAGGAGGATGTGGTCATGACCGTGAGCGATTTCAATATACAGCAGCGCCTGGTGTCGTCGGCACTCGAAGCCCTTGATCTGGCCGATATGGCATATGAGCGCACCAAGCAGAGGTTTATCATCGGAAAGGCTGATCTTAATTCGCTGACATTGGCTCAATCGCGTCAGCAGAGCGCCAATACAAACTATATCCGCGCACTTCAGAACTATTGGCTTAGTTATTACAGGCTCCGCAAGCTCACACTGTTCGACTTTGAGTATAACAGGCTTATAGATATAGAATGAAGCGATCGTTCGCCATAATAGTTATCTTTGTAGCATTGGCCATGCTGGGATGCGCACTCATACCGCGCCTCACGGTCAAGCTGATGCCCTCACGCACACTGCCAAGCCTTACGGTGTCGTTCTCGATGCCGAATGCGGCATCGAGGGTGGTGGAGCGGGAGGTGACAGCCAAGCTCGAAGGGCTGTTGGCAAGGATACAGGGGGTGAAAGAGATCAGATCGATGTCGAACAACGGCGGCGGGTCAATAACCATAGGCTTTGACAAGCATACCGATATGGAGCATGTGAGGTTCGAGGCCTCCACCATAATAAGGCAGGCCTGGCCGGAATTGCCGTCGGGTGTGTCGTATCCGTCAGTATCGGCATCGCGAACGATATCGCGGTCGGGACGTCCGGTGTTGTCATACACCATTATATCGGCAGGACGTGCGTCGGAAATAATGAAGTATGCCGAAGAGAACATAAGGCCGGTGATAGGCCGTATTGATGGTGTGGACCGGGTACAGATATATGGTGCCACCCCTATGGAGTGGCGGCTGACCTACGACAGTGACCGGCTCAAGGCTCTTGGGCTGACGCCATATCAGATACAGAACGCCATAGCTTCGCAATCGCAGCGTCAGTTTCTCGGATCGGGTATGACTGAGAGCGGCGAATGGCTGGCGCTGGTATGCGCGGACAGTCCTGATGATCGAAGTGAATTCGACATATCGCAGATATATGTCAGCACCGCCGACAGTACGCTTGTCAGCCTTGACCGTCTGGTGACTGCCGAGCATGCCGATGCCGAGCCTACGAGCTATTACCGTGTCAACGGACTGACGTCGATCTACTGCAACATATATGCCACGGAGGATGCCAATCAGATCGATGTGGCCAAGCGCGTGAGAAAGGCTGTGGCCGAACTTGATCTGCCCAACGGTTATGCCTTCAAGCTTAACTATGACTCTACGGAGAGCATATCGGAGGAACTTGACAAGATTTACAAACGGTCGGGCCTGACATTGCTGATACTTTTGATATTTGTGGCGGTGATCACCATCAACCTCCGTTATATGACGATGATAATGATATCGTTGATGCTGTCGCTCGGTATATCGGTGATACTCTTCTACTTTATGGGTATAGAGATACAGCTATACTCGCTTGCCGGCATAACGATATCGCTCAATCTGATGATAGACAATATCATAGTGATGGGCGACCACTACCGTCGCCGCCGCGACCGGCGTGCGTTCAGTGCCATTCTCGCCGCTACGCTCACTACTATCGGTGCGCTCGGGATAGTGTTTTTTCTGGACGATGACCTGCGTCTCAATCTTCAGGACTTTGTTGCCGTTGTGATAATCAACCTTATGGTGTCGCTTGCCGCGGCCCTGTGGCTTGTGCCGGCGCTGATGGATCGCATGGGTGTAGTGCACCGGTCCAAGCGCCTGTCGCGTCGCCGGGCACGGATTATCGCACGGATAAGCCGTTGCTACGCATGGTTCATCGGTTTCGGCAGACGCTGGAGATGGGCGTTCATTCTGGCGGCGATCCTGGCGTTCGGGTTGCCTGTGTTCATGCTCCCCAAGGAGATAGACGGGTGCGAGCTGTATAACAAGACGTTTGGTTCCAAAACCTACAATGAGAAGCTGCGTCCGTGGGTCGACAGAATTTTCGGCGGTGCGTTGCGGCTGTTTGTCGAGGATGTGTATGAAGGCAGCTACTTCAACCGCGACATTTCGGAACCTGTGTTGCAGATATCTGCCTCGTTGCCCAACGGATCGACTCTGGAGCAGATGAACGGGTTGGTCAAGAAAATGGAACGCTACGTGGCTGAGTACAGCGAGGTCCGGCAGTTCCGTACAGACATATATTCCCCATATCAGGCAAATATCTCCGTCCAGTTCACCAAGGAAGCGCTACGCAAAGGTTTCCAGTATCGCATGAAGGATCTGGTCATATCCAAGGCCCTGACGCTCGGTGGGGGCAGCTGGAGTGTCTACGGCCTGGATGACCGTGGATTCAGCAACAATGTCTCGGAATCGGCAGGGTCCTATCAGGTGAAGCTCGTCGGCTACAACTATGACCAGTTGGAGAAGATGGCCGAACAGTTCCGCACGCGGTTGCTCTCTCATAAAAGGATCAAGGAGGTCACAATAAGTTCGGAGTTCTCATGGTATAAGAACCTGTATACCGAATATGTGCTCGAGCCCGACCGTGAGGCCATGGCACGTGAGGATGTGAGCGCCTCCACTCTCTACCGCGCCATGACCCCTATATTCGGCCGCAATATCTACTGCGGGACGACCGATGGCGGTGAGCAGATATATCTGTCGTCGCGGCAGGGCGAGGAATATGACGTGTGGGCGTTGATGAACATACCGTTCCTGTCGCAGAGCGGCCGGATGTTCAGGGTGGGCGATTTCGCCAGTCTTGAGCGGTCAACGGCTCCCCGGTCGGTGGAAAAGGAGAATCAGCAATACCTGCTTTGTCTGCAATTCGACTATATAGGTTCCCCCTTGGCAGGAAGAAAGGTTCTTGACAAGGAGATGGAGGAGTTCAGCGCCACCCTCCCCGTAGGCTTTACCATCAGCAATGCATACAACCAGTATGGCTGGGGCAATGCCTCGGCCACAAACTATTGGCTGATAGTCCTGATAATGGTGATAATCTTCTTTACGACAGCCGTTCTGTTCAATTCGCTCCGGTTGCCCCTCATTGTCATCGCCATGATTCCGTTGAGCTTTGTCGGCGTATTCCTGACGTTCTACCTCACCGGCGTCAACTTCGACCAGGGCGGCTTCGCCTCGTTAGTGCTGCTGTGCGGCATCACGGTCAATGCCGCCATCTATCTGATCAACGAGTATACACGTTCGGGCAACTATATCCGTGCATTCAATGTCAAGATCATCCCCATCATGCTCACGGTGGTGAGCACGATGCTCGGTTTCATACCCTTTCTGATAGGGCGCGAAGCCTTCTGGTATCCGCTTGCAGTGGGGACCATAGGAGGCCTTGCCACATCGTTCATAGCACTCGTGATATATCTGCCGCTGTTTGTGGCCGCAAGATCAGGCCATCGGGCAGCTCAAAGCGGAACGCCCGCTCAAAGAGACAGATGAAGAATAGGAAAAGGTCTTCCCTCGGAGTCGTGTTCATCGCGTGAAACAATGTGGAATCCCTTCGACAGGTAGAATTTCAAGGCAAGAGGGTTCTGTTGGTTCACATCGACCGCGTCAGCACCCAGCGATATGGCGTGATCGATAAGAAGCGATCCCAATCCATTACCGCGGAAACAGTCGTCAATAAACAGCATTTCGATCATGTTCCCCGACAGTCCGATAAATCCGGCAATGACGTCGCCATCGACAATGCCATATAAGTCGACATTGGCCAGATATGTCGGAAGCATAGCGCGTATCTCAGTGATGTTGTCTTCGCTAAGAAATGTATGGGTGGCCCTTACCGAGCGCTCCCAGATGCCTGTAAGCGCGGTGTGGTCGGATTCGTCACATCGTAAAATTCTGTTCATAGTGCAAAGATAACGCTTTTTCGGCGGTATTAAGTATCATAAGACTTCGTAGCGGCCGGATCTGACAATGTATCAAGACCTCTGATGATATATACGTTTGGCTGGATTGATCGAGCATAAACAAGAAACGCATTGTGTCATAGAGCCAGGATAGCACACTGCAATAAGTCAAGGAAGCGGGCGGCGTGCGCGCCATCCATCTGAGTGTGGTGGAACTGGAATGAGACGGTGAGTGTGGTTTTGAACAGGTGTCTCCTGTATCTGCCCCAAATCATGAACGGGTTGTTGAAGATGCCACTATACATTCCCACTGCTCCATCGATATCGTATTGGGCGAGTGCGGAGGTGCCGATTACCATGCTGTCGGGCATGTCATGGTTCTCACAACTTTCAGCCACCTGTCGGGTAAGGCGGAGATAATCGGAATTGAATATCTCCGGATTTTCTGAAAATGGGATATCGCATGAACTGACTTCGCCCAGACTGTTTGCTACTATGGTATTGACGGCAATGGTATCGTATTCAATAAGTTTGCCATCGACCGGGAGCATCCGGAATTCCTTTACCTGCGAAGCCGCACTTCCGATGCACCAGCACATGAGCATATTGAATTTAAGTCCACGCTTCCGGCTCACTTTCAATAATCGGGTAACATTGAGGGTCTTGAAGAACGTTACCATAGGCATCGGTGCGTTCATCCACATATCGAAGGCGTAGGCTCTTGTAGTTTCCTTAGGGTTTACTTCTTTCATTTTTTTTGCGGCAAAATTAGCGCATTGCCGTTGCCTACGATAGAAGAAAAGGGACATTCAAAATGGCGAGGCAAATAAATCGGAATACACAGGTTGTGTTTTCAGCAATTCTGCCGGGGTGATACCTGAATAGCGGCGGCACTCACGGATAAAATGCGACTGGTCGGCGTATCCGCAAGAGTAGGCTATGTCGGTAAAATCATGGTTGCCGTTCTGCATGAGCCATAGCGATTTCTGAAAACGTACCACGGAGGAATATTCCTTTGGTTTCATCCCGACAGCATTGAAAAACACCCGCTCAAACTGCTTCCGGCCAAGGCAAGCGAGTTGCGCCATATTTTCTACGCTGGTGGCATTATCAATGAATAAATGTTTCAGCGAAGCACCCACTCTTTTGAAATTGTAAATTGCAGTATCTTCCAACCTTGATAACAGGCACTTCTCAATCAGTTTGATAGCCTCAATCGAATCTTTAGCACTAAGCACATCATCGGCAAGTATATTCAGCCATTTGTTACCAAGTGAATAGCCGTCGATCTCATGATTGTAGAATGACGATACCGGAATATTGAACATAGTGCCGATGGCATGGGGATGGAACACAACGACAATAGTTTCAACATCGCCCGATGATTGAATCCTTGCCGGGAAGTTGACTTGACCGCTTATGGAAAAACATGCTTGTTCAGTCACCAATTCCGGAATATAAAATTGACTGCGACGATGAAAAATCAGTTGCGGACATCCGATTGGAAAGGTCAGAGCTTCCTGGTTTTCATTAGTCCTCAGAATCCAATAATAGCGTATGAAGGGCTGTAGCCTCGCGCTTGGTAAGAAATATCTAAATATGTTCATCCCTTACCATTGTTAGTCTAATTTTTTGAGGATCCATGCCATGTTTTGTCCGAGATTACGCATGTTTGCCGTTCCTTCCTCGTCATTCATAACATCGCCAATCTCTCTACCATAAACCATATTCCAGTATGTGGAGCCTACCACTATCATTTCTTTGTTCAGCATGAAATGATTCATCGTATCTACGGCTGTCATGCCTCCTGCACGGCGTACAGCGGCAACAGAAGCCCCCACCTTATGCTTCAATAATCCGGGATTGGTAGCAACCACAACACCGCCACGGTCAAGAAACGCTTTCATTTTTGACGATACGTCAGCGGAATATACCGGAGAACCGAGTATGATGCCATCGGCTTCAACCATACTGTTGAATACTTCGATGAAGCCATCATTTTTGAAAACGCAGTTTTTCTTGCCCTTGCAAGCGAAGCAAGCGCGACACGGCTGAATATCAATATCCGCCAACTGAATCAGTTCCGTTTCAATACCGGCCTTATTCAGTTCTTCAAAAACCGTTTTGATTATTATCGCAGTGTTGCCTTCTTTGTGGGAACTGCCGTTAATACCTATTACTTTCATATAGATTTCGTCAGTTTATCCATTATAGAAAATCATGTATTTGTTGAGATTCAACAAACTCCATTTCTATGCAATACCAAATCTCACCGAGGCAAGTGTAGCTTTCAGTCTCTTCTTTTTGAACTTGCTTGAATCCCGCAGCTTCATAACAATGTATTGCAGATGGATTATTTTCAAATACACCAAGCGATACTTTAGTCGCATCTAATTCTTTGTGGGCATAATCAACCGCCATGCCGACAAGTTTTTTACCCAATCCGAGACCTCGCTTTGCATCATCAACTATTACGAATCCAAGTCGCCATTCTGAATTTTCAGGGGTTGGCTTTCTGAGTGTTATATAACCAATGACTTCGGCGGCATCAACCATAGTAAGAGCGATTGATGAATGTCTGTCTATGAATTTGTCATGAAATGAGTTAATATCATTTGCCGTGACAGGGTAACGCGAATACCTGTCGGCACACCATTGACGCATTTGATACTCGCTTTTCAACCATCCGGCAATAATATTTGCGTCAGCCGGATGAAATTCTCTCAATCGCACGTTCATGGTCTGTAAGCACGCTTTATTTCACTGATTGATTTGCCACCGATACCGAAATTTTCATCAGGGGGTTCCTTGATGGTTATAGTGAAGAACTGCTCCGGGATATGAATAAACGCTATTAGTGCAATTGCAGCAAATATATACTGCATTATCCGGTAAAACCGTAGTGCCTCATAGCTTTATTATTTGAATAACTCGCAGAATCCCTGCTTGTTGAACTGATAGTACATCTCGATTCGCTCGGGGGTGTCGTTTTCAAGAAGCGACAACAATTCTTTGGCAAATTCAAGTGTGGCCGAACCGTTGGCTGTCACAATGTTGGTATCTGAGACGGCCTGTACATTTACATATCCGTTGGGGTTAGTGTAGTTTTCTCCGCCCCATATCTTCAACTGCTCAATTCCGTTGCCGGTGTGCTTGATGTTGTTGAGGAAACCATGCTTCGCCATGAAAGAAGCGGCGTTGCAGATGGCTCCGATAATTTTTCCTTTTTCGATGGCATGCCTAACTATGGGCACAACTTTGTCGGCAATGGGTGTTGTCCATCCGAAACCGCCAATAAGAACGAGAGCGGCGTAGTCTTCCGGCATTGTGTCGAATGAATAGTCGGGCAACAGATGGAAACCTCCGATTGACTTGACCGGGTTCATTGTCGGAGCGACAACCTTGTTGACGTATTTCGGATTTTCTTTCAAAGCATACTCATCGGAAGCAACTGCTTCGGCAAGATAAACCATCTCATGCTCCGCAAAATCCGGAAGCAGAATATATAAGATTTCGTTGTTCATGTCTATTGAATTATGCCCATCAGTCCGATTGAGCTGATTATTAAAATGCAGAAGCGCGGACTGCCAATTCAACATTCTAAGTCGAAGGTCGTAGGAAACCTAAATGCACGAATGTAGAATAGCAGCCCACGCCGTATGCGTGAGAACCGCTATGCTATCCTTGTGCAGTGTCTTGAATTTCTTTGACAAGCAAAGCGGCAAGCCGATGACCTACGTTCTCGACTTACAAGAGAGCATATCGCTTCTTATTTACCAAAATGTCGGGATAGAGCTGCGCTCTATCCACATGCAAAGTTACTGAATTGTTTTGAGATCTTAACGATCAGGCGTGGTGACCTGACTGATTTTCGGTTGATATTTTCGTCGGTAAAAGGTCGGGATTCGGGTTACTCGGTGAGATATTTCACGAAGAAGGCCGCAATCTCATCCATCGGGATTATATGGAGCTGATCGTAGAGATCGCAATGCGATGCGCCTTTCACGGTGAGCATCTGCTTGTTGTCGCCCTTGAGCATGGCGAAGGTGTCCTTGCTGAAGTAATAGGAATGGGCCTTGTCGCCATGCACTATGAGGACGGCGCTCTCCAGCTCGTCGGCATAGTCAAAGAACTTGAAGTTGAGGAAGGGTAGATTGGATGTCATGTTCCAGCCGTCGGTGGAGTTTCCCGAACGGACGTGGTAGCCACGCGGAGTCTTGTAGTAAGCGTGATAGTCCTTTACAAACTGCGGGGCATCGTCGGGCAGCGGATCGGCAACGCCGGCGGCACGCTTATAACTGCCGTTGCGGAAATCAAGAGTGCGCTGGGCCGCCATCGCCGCCCGCTTGGCGTTACGCTGTCGAGGTGTGTTCTCCGAGTCAAAGTAGCCGTTTGCATTGACACGGGTCATGTCGTACATTGTCGAGGCTACGGTGGCCTTTATGCGCGGGTCGTTAATGGCCGACTGGATTGCGATGCCGCCCCAGCCGCATATACCGAGGATTCCCACTTTCTGAGGATCAACGTCATCGCGGCTCAGGAGGTAGTCGACAGCCGCGGAGAAGTCCTCAACATTGATGTCGGGTGAGGCAACGCGGCGGGGCATGCCGCCACTCTCGCCCGTAAACGAGGGGTCGAAGGCTATTGTCAGGAAGCCTCGTTGGGCGAGCTGCTGGGCATACAGACCTGATGACTGTTCTTTTACGGCTCCGAACGGGCCGCTCACCGCAATGGCTGCCAGTTTTCCGTTTGCGCCCTGGGGCTTGTAGATATCGGCGGCGAGAGGTATGCCGTAACGGTTGACGAAAACCACCTTAGAGTGGTCAACATTATCGCTTTTAGGGAATACTTTATCCCACTCCTGAGTGAGTTCCAGCTTTTCTACGGGAGCTAATGCTTTGTCGGTATTCATATCATATATTTCGATTGGTTTTGCTGTGATGGCACCGAATGCCAGTAGGGTTGACAATATGATCTGATGTCTCATTACTCTGCATTGTTATTGTGATCTGTCAATCTGATGCAAAGGTAGTAATGATCAAACCGGAATAATGACCTGAATTGTGGGAATGACAACCCGAAATGCAGATCGTTGAATTGCAGCGTGCTGTGGCAAATTGTTGTAGGCCATGCATTGATTGTTGCGTCGCGGCGTCGTAACCAGCTTCGTTTAATGCTTCATTTGTAGGCAATATCCCCAGGATTGAGTAAATTTGCAACAATTAACCGCAGGCAATCCAGCGATAATAATTAGGGAATTATAACTGCAAACATTGATAATAAGAAAAATGGAATGTGAATTGAATAATCCGGCTTATCTAAACATACTCACAAGAGTGAGTGTGCGTAGATATACTGATGAGCCTGTTTCGGATGAACTGGTGATGGCGATTCTCCGTGCGGCCATGAGCGCACCCTCGGGGGTGAACAAGCAACCATGGGACTTCATCATTGTGAATGATAAGGCGTTGCTAAGTCAGTTAGCAGAAGCCTTACCATATGCAAAGATGACCGCCAGTGCGCCTATGGCAATAGTTGTCTGTGGAAACAAGGAGCGTATGCTGTCGGGAGTAGATGATGCATTATGGGAGCAAGACTGTTCGGCTGCATCAGAGAATATCCTTCTGGCAGCCCATGCCCTTGGGCTGGGTGGCGTATGGACATGCCTTTATCCACATGCCGATAGAATTGAATCGGCCAGGCAAATTCTCAATATCAGAGAGGAACTGATACCGTTCAACCTGATCCCTATTGGTCACCCGGAAAAAGCACACGTCCCAATGGACAAATGGAAGCCGGAGCGAATACATTATAACCGTTTCTAAGGTGTTGTATAACAGCGGCAATATGGGTTTGTGATCAAGTGCAACCCATATTGCCCTGTTCTTTCTGGGCAACCGGATTTTGCTGCTGATCCGTATAAATCTTGTTTACTTCGCTTTAAGTATGTGTGTAAACCATGCTTCTAATGTGCTATATCCCTTTAGTTGCCGTGTAGAGGCAAATTCATATGGGAATTTTAGTGTTATTGGTGGACAAGAAGAAGAGGAGCAATCCTTCTTTTTACCATTGTAATTACATGGAGGTTGGTTTTTATATATGAGTTTATTTTCTATGTCGGCTATATTAGTCATGTCATCAACAACCGCATAGCAATAGCCAATTACCTCATTCTGCTTTAATCTTTGCTCTCGGCGCCAACACACATGGTCGCTTTCAGACTGATGAGTCTGAGGTTGCCCATGCTCATTTATCCGCTTGCCCAAACAATTTGTTCTATCTTCAGCTTTGCCTATATACAGTAGCCGTTTTGGCTGAAAATATCCGCCACTCATAACACCTGCATATGCTAAATATATACCTCCTTTCTCTAATCCGGAATTAAAACCCTGCACTCCCGTGTCAATGTCTGTTCCATCCGGGAAATCTGCAAAAGGAATAAAATTTGAAAATTCAAGTTTCATGCTATCTTTTTTATTGTGTTGTATTTAAGTTACTGTTACTCGTGTACTGTATGCTTATGGATTATGATTCGCAAACGCAAAGATATTCTTTAGGTGTTAAAAAATATTAAAGCATTCAAATTCGATTCATTCGGGTTGGTTTAAGGTGATTTATTTCGGTTGAAATGGGGTGTAGGAGCGAGGTTGGTTGACACTGCGTTGACACGGACTGAATGCAAAAATCGCAAGTAATTGATTTTCAACTACTTGCGATTTTTATATGGTGCCCAGAACAGGCACAAATCCTAATTTTCAAATATTTGGTTTATTAAATAAAACCAATATGAACCAACGATTTAACTTTGGATAGTTTCACTTGATTTCTCAAATAAATCGGATATTTTGTCATTTTTGGCTACCCTTTGGCTACCCATATCAAATAAATGTATTATCTTTGCAACCAAGAGAAACAAAGTAAACAATAGAACCTTTAACAATGGCAAAGAAAAAGGAAATAAGAAGTGATAATACCTATATCATTAGCCAGGATACAACGGATAATCCGAAACTGGGAGCCAAGATCCTTAGTGATGGTAGGGAAAGTTTATTCCTGGATTATTATTTCGGCTATAAGATGGTTTATAGTGAACGCCTGGGGAAAGAGGTTGCAAAGAAAGATCGAAAGCGAGAATATCTGAGCCTCTATCTTTGGCAAGCTCCCAGAACTCCATTGGAGAGAACTCAGAATAAGGAAACACTTGAACTGGCGAAAAACATCCGATATGAGAAAGGACAGCAGCTTTTAGAGGACAGCGAGGGCTATAGACTAAAGAAAAATGTTGATATAAATTTCCTTGATTGGATGTGGGCTTATTATGAGGCATACACAAAAGCGGACAAACGCCATATCAAAAGAGCACACGATTGCTTTATTGATTTTTTAGTGGACCCAAATTTTGAATATACGCCACAACCAGACTGGTCAGAGGCTAAGATTGCAAAGGCTAAAAAAGAATTTGAAAAGAAAAAGCAGCGTGTTAGCATCAGACCTCAGCAGATTACAAAAGAGAAGATCATTGAATTTACTGAATATCTCCAGCACCGTTTCCGAGGTGAGGGTGCACATACATTATATGCCAGATTCAAAAAGGTTATAAAAGCTGCCGTTGAAAATGATGTAATGAGGAAAAATCCGTGCACTGGGGTTATTATAAAAATTGATAATGGATCTCTAAAGAAAGATGTTTTAAGCATTGATGAGATCCAGGCTTTAATTGCGACACATTACCCAGGAGAGAGCACCAATATTCGGAGAGCATTTATTTTCTGTTTGTATTGTGGATTGAGGTGGTGTGATGTAAAAGATCTTACTTACTCAAATGTTGATTACTCAAATAAGTTGTTAAAATTTGAGCAAGCCAAGACCAAAGGGCATAGTTCTGCAAGTAGTGTGGTTATACCACTAAATGATGGTTTACTCCATTTGATAGGGGAGCCGACTGATAGTAAAGATTCTTTAATATTTCCATTGCCCTCACATAATATGTGCTTGAAAGCATTAAGGCACTGGGTTAAAAGAGCCAATATAGACAAACATATAACATGGCATTGTGCAAGGCATTCATTTGCTGTAAATATTCTGAATAATGGAGCAAATATTAAGACCGTGGCAAGTCTTTTAGGGCACAGTGGTTTGAGGCATACTGAGAAATATACCAGAGCCGTTGACAGCTTAAAACAAGAGGCGATCAACAGTTTGCCAGAATTGAAATTTAATTAATCATAACGAATTATGGGTAACGGTAAGAAAATTAAATGTGAGGATTGTGGCGCAGAATGGCTGCAACTCAATGGTATCGGCTTTGATTGGATAGAACCTCCAGCTATTGATCATGAGCATTGTCCCGAATGCGGATCAACGAATATCAGTGTTGATCCAGAATATGAGATATTATGGGATTAGAGCAGCCATATACCTGGTATAAGGGAGAGAATCAAAACCCCTACATCGGCAATGAGGATATGCCCCTGGCAGCCTCACTCTGGGATTATGAGCGTGATTTTCATTTCTCATTCCTGGATCGGTGCGATACCTCAACGCCCCTGGCAGAGGCTTACAAGCAATGGAAAGAGGGTTTCATCCAGGATTATTTACCTGGTAAAGCCCCCAATCCTTACGGAGATATTACTGACTGGGAAGTGATTTTTAACAATGGATATAGATGAGTATGGCAGAGCAATTATTTAATCTGGAACAACTTTCTGCATCGGAAAAACAGTCATTCAGAGAATCTGATGAGAATAGATCTTTTTTACTCCAGATGGCTAAAGCTACGTTGGATAAGGAGGGGTTTGAAGATTGGCTGCAAAACAAGATCCAGGAATGTCAAAACATCATCAAAAGAGCCTTTTTGATAATAGAGGCTCGATATTCATCTGAGATTATTGAGTTGGATCCTTTATCTCCTGTAGATTATTGCATAGCTCATAAATGGATCGGTATCTACAAATCACTATTAGATAATACGACAATCTCTCATAAAAAAGATATATCTTTTGATGAGTATATCAATGTAGTGGATTATGAGCGAAAGTCACGAATTAAGGCTAAATTGCATGATTTAATTGATGGTAAGCAAGGCAAATGGATTGCGTTGGTTATCCGTTGTTGCATTAATTGTGGATTGATAACGAAACCTAAGTACAGTGATCTGATTGCAGAGTTTGGGAATGTCATTGGAAAAAGCAATTATAAAAAGTATCTTTCAGAGTTTACAGTGCCATATCAAATGGTAGATAATGAAATTAATGCAATAGAAAAGCAACTATCAGAATTTGCTTGATTCATTTATTAAGTAGCGTTAAGTAGCCAGTAGTACCCAGATACTACTGGCTACTGCTTTAATTATCAGTCAACTATAATTCGTTATTACCTTTGCATCGTTGACATGGCAACAGAAATAATGAGGCAAAGGAATTGCAGACGTGTTTTCTCTGAGCCTCTTTGTTAAACTCCAATAACTCTATTATGAGCAAAGAGGAAATAACTGAAATCGCCAATTTGGTTATAGAAAGCACGGTATTATGTACCAAAGAAGTGCTTACAAGCGATGAGGCAGCACGGTATATGGGAGTTTCAAAAAGCTACCTATATAAGCTTACTATGAGAAAGGAAATCCCCCATTATAAGCCAGTAGGAAAGATCTGCTATTTCAATAGGCATGAGCTGGAGGAATGGTTGCAAAACAATCGTATTGCTACTGGAGCTGAAATATCACAGAAAGCCAGTGCTTACTGTATGAAGAAAGGAGGGATGAGATGAAAAACCCAATACCCTCCCTTAGTAACGGTATGGGCAAAGTTACTGCAAATTTGCCAAGAATCCAAAGAGCTGTGTATAATTTTTTACTCAGAGGTAAAGGACGGAGATATTCTGTTGCGGATATTTCAACAGCTCTGCATTTGAGTGATCCCAGGAGCCATATCCGAGAGCTACGAAACAAGGGTATTCTCATAGAGGATGAGTGGAGAAAAACTGAGTATGGAACACGATATAAGGTTTTTTATATCTCTAATCACCTCTAATATGGAAACACCAGAAACCGATCCTCAGAGAGAGTATTTCCCGTTTCTATACTCATTCAAAGATGCCATAAGCGAAATACCCCAAAAGTATCGCCTGGAGATCTATGAAGCTATAACGGATTATGCTTTTTTCAAAAAGGAACCAGAGTTAAAAACCACTTTTGCACGTTTCGCCTGGAAAGTTATTTTCCCGATTCTGAAAAAGTCATGGCAAAAGGTAGAAAATGGTCGTAAGGGCGGAGGTCAGCTTAATAATAGCAATGCAGCGAAACGAGTAAAAAACGAGCAAAAAACGAGCAAAGCAATAGCTAATATTGAGTATGAAAGAAGCACTATTCAAGCAAATGCCGACATAGAAAGAGATAATGAAAAAGAAAAAATAAATAATAACAATAATGATGAAAATGAAGTAAGCATGATTGGAGGTCAACAGCCCTCCAGGAAACGTGAAACTAAAAGTTTCACCAAACCCTCTCTACAAGAAATTAAAGATTTTATTTCTGAAAATTCATTTTCAGTTGATCCAGAGGCTTTCTACGATTACTATGAATCAAATGGCTGGATGGTTGGTAGGAATCGAATGAAAGATTGGAAATCAACGATCCGAAGATGGAATAGAACGGAATACCAACAAAAGAGGGTGATCCCAACCTCAACTCCAGAAATGGCTGGATCTGGAGCGGAGGTTGAAAAGGATTATAAGGATTACAGTGAAAGATTTTAATTATAAAAAATGGCAAAAGAAAATTTAAGTCAAAGCGGTATTGCTGTTTTAAATTCCGATCTCAGCAGATTGGAAGAAGAACTGCGACTACTCTCCCATTGTGATCTCTATGGGGATCAAACAGAAGTGGAAGATCAAAAGAGGCTTATTCAAGCCCAGATTGATACGATCAAAAGACAGCTTAAAAAACTGGGCAAGGAAGGTGGAAATTTCAATTCTACTGATCCAGAACTTGATAAGGCTGCTGAAAGATTACTTGAACAAATAAGAGCAAAATAACAATGAAAAGACAGCGAATCTTACTCTATAAAGAGGCAGAATATGACCGTCTGGTAGCTGCTTACCAGACTATTCTCAGCTTGCTTAAAGAACTTGTTGATGGTGTCAGAATGTGTGATATTGAACCCAGCTCTCAGAACATCAAATCGCTATTGCGAGGCGAAGATCTAAAAAAACAAATGGCAGAGCGAACAGTATCAAAGGCACTTTCAACTCTCCCTAAAACTATGTTGAATGCTATTGTTTCTCTTTACAAAAAAGAAAATGAGGATCAGTATAAGGAGTTAATTTCTGAAAAGGTGGAACGTATTAGGGCAATTCAACAACTCCAACCCGTCAATATTTCCTACTTCATTTTTGAAAATGGAGAGGTTTCCTTATCACCAGATTATATTAAAGATGCGGAGCGGTTGTATTGTGTCTATGTTGATTCACCTGGTAAATTCCAAGTGTATGATGCGTGGGAGGCATTTGTGGCTGCAAAGGAACATCTGGATGCAGTTGTTAAATCTGTGTCCAAACGTCAATCAAACCCTACAGAGGAACATTTAAGACTTTATGGGAAAGATCTGATTGGAGTGGCAGCCCCAGGAAACTTCTCTATCGGTAAGATCAGATTTGATGGCAGCTTAGTGTTAAATGGTGAAAACTTTGGTTGGATCCAGTAAATATAGCAGTATGGAAACTGATCGTCAAAGAGTAAGTGAGCTAAAAAAGAAGATTATCCTATGTGCTGCAAAAGATGTGGAGCACATAGGTAATCCTCTTAAACAAATCGAAACATTATCATTGATCGTTGATCAGATGCTCAAAGATAATGAAAATGGTAAATACGATGCGTTAATTGGTTTCTATGCTAATATCGGGAAATCTTTAGTAGCATTGTTGAAATTTCATTATAGCAGACAGAAATATGGAAAATATCGATGGTGCATTATCCTTTAGGGCTACTCTGGATATTGACGATTTCAACGTATCGGCACAAGCAATGGAGAATAGGATCAAAGATTTCTCCAGCAGTGCCATTGATGAGGTTGAGAGCGTTGAGGATGTTTTCCAATCCTTTGCTAAGAGGGCTGGAGAATATATCTCATACTATCTGGTAGGGCAAGGCATGATGGGCTTGCTCAATAGCATTGTGCAAGTGCGTGGGCAATTCCAACAGTTAGAGATTGCCTTTGAAACCATGTTAGGGAGCCAGAGTAAGGCAAAATCCCTCATGGATCAGATGGTACAGACAGCAGCTAAAACACCGTTTGACCTCATGGGAGTTGCGGAGGGTGCCAAACAGCTTATGGCTTATGGTGTATCTGCCGATAAGGTCAATGATACCCTGGTAAGGCTGGGAAACATTGCCTCTGGGCTTTCCATACCTCTCAATGATATTGTTTACCTCTATGGTACCACGATGGTACAAGGTAGGCTATATGCACAGGATGTTAGACAGTTCACTGGTAGGGGTATTCCTCTGGTGAAAGAGCTGGCGGAGAAATACGGTGTTACCGCTGATAAGATCAATGAAATGGTTTCGGCTGGTAAGATCGGATTCCCAGAGGTTGAGGAAGTGATCAACAAAATGACTAACGCTGGCGGTCAATTCTATAACCTCATGGAGAAACAATCCGCCTCCCTTACTGGGCAGATCTCCAACCTGGAGGATGCCTGGGACACAGCTCTCAATAATCTGGGCGAAAAGGGAGAGGGTGTATTCTCTACAGCGATCAGCAGCGCAACTTACCTGGTGGAGCACATGGAGGATATTCTGCGTGTGCTCACAGCCGTAACTGTAGCCTATGGCTCATATAAGGCAGCAGTGGTGCTCCAGACACTTGTAACTAAGGGTTACACTGGTGTTGCTCTTATTGACAATACAGCCCGATCTGCAAAGCTGGCTCTTATGAAACTGGATGCAACTCTCACTGGTAGAGTGGCAGCCCAAACTAAGGCAATGACCGCTGCGGAGGAGGCTCACGTTGCAGCCCTACAGCAACAGCTCACAGCGGAGGAAAATGCCAACCTGGTAAAACAACTCCGTATCAATGCGATTCAGCAACTCCTCACAGTTCAACAGCAAGAGTATCTATCCAACCTCAATATAACCGCCTCTAATGCCAACTATGAGGCGGTGGCAATGGGTGTGCTCTCCGTTGAGCAAAGAGAGGCATTGAGCAAACTGGATCTGACCTCTAAGAGTGCCATATATCGTGCAGCTCTGGAGCAAGAGGTGGCTGGCAAGGTAGCCAACCAAAACGCCACTCTCAACGCCATGAGATTGAGCGTTAAGGAGGCTGCTGCGAAACTCCAGGCAGCCAAAACAACCGCCATAGCATCCACACAGGCGGTTGAGGCAGCCAGATATGAGGTTTACTGGGCAAAACAATCTGGTGATGCAACCAGAATCGCAACAGCGGAGAAAAAGCTGGCTGGTGCGATCGACAACCAGACTATGACCAGAAAGGCAGCCCTGGCAGCCCAAACGGATTTCTACACCAAAAAGAAACAACTTGAAACGGCTGCAACAGTGCAAGGCAGAACTGCTGCTATTGCTGATACTGCTGCCACAAAAGCTCAAACAACAGCCAAAGGCTTACTGAGTATCGCAACCAATAAGGTAACAGCCTCTTTGCGTACATTGTGGGCTACGATGGCAGCCAATCCTATTGGGGCAATTCTTTCCGTTCTGGGTCTGCTTATCAGTGCATTTATGATATTCGACAATTCCACGGAGGAAGCTACTGATGGAATGAGTGAATTTGATAAGTCCACCAGAGAGGAGATCAATAACCTCCAGTTGCTCTTTTCTATTTTGGAAAATAGCAATAAGGGCACTAAAACTCATACAGAAACTCTGGAGAAGATCAACGCTGTATGCCAGGAATACAACAAAACACTACTGGATGAGAATGCAACACTGGATGAACAGAAATTAAAATATCTGGAACTCACAAAAGCAATCCAGGCTACTACTGCTGAAAAGATTAAGATGAAGTATGCTGAACAGTATATGAACGATCTTACAGAGAAATCTAACAGCAATAACTCTGCATTCGATACCAGATTGAACTGGTTAGAGTATAATACTGGGCGAACCCGAAAAGTTTCAGACAGCGAGGGTAATGAATACACTGCTCCTATTACGGCTGCTGCTGAAAACATCCGAAATATGACACCAGCCGTTAGAGAAGCGATCCGAGGAATGGTTGAATCTGGGGCACTGGAGCTTGCTAATCTAACTGGTGATAATTTTACTAATAGATACAATGAAGTTATCACCCAAGTAGTAAACTCCACAAAATCCGCCACTGGTGCTACCGATGCTGAAATGAAATCTTTTCAAGGGCAACTGGAGATATATCTTAATAAGCAAATTGCCGATGCTAAGACATATAATGAGCAAATCAAATCCTTATCTGGTATGCTCGACCGTTTCTTTGCCCCCAGAAAAGATAATACAACGGAGGCAGTATTGAGTGCTGAATCATCTTTTGAGGAATTGGAGGCAAAGATCCAAGAAACCCAAAGAGAAATAGATAAGATAAACGGCAAAACCGTTAGGGTTGATGCTGATACAACCCGATTGCGAGAGCTGTTATCTTTGCTTACTCAAATCCAGGGATATGTAAATACCAAAACAGAAAATCTAAATACAGAGGCTGGCATTAACAGCCGTATAAAGCAACTCCGAGAAGAAAGAGCAAATGTTGAAATTAACAGTGCCAAATATAGAGAGCTTTCCAGTCAAATAACAACCCTGGAAAATAAGATCCCTAAGGCTGGTGGTGAAAGATCTGGCAAATCTGGTGAAAACAATACTGCCAGGAATGCCGAAACTTTGTTGCAGAAACAACTCCTGGCTGCAAAACGCCTGGAGGAGGCTCGTATTGCCATTATGGAGGATGGCTATGAGAAACGCAAGGCTGCTCTGGATCTCCAGCACAAAGAGGAGTTACAGCGTATTGACAAAGAGGAGAAAGAACTTAGAGAGGCAAGAAAAAAGGCTGGCAAAGGCGGTCTATCCCAGGAGGAGCAAGACGGCTTTACTGAAATGCGTAAACTGGCGGATCAAAGTTACCAGCGTGATCAGAATGATCTCTTAATTGCGGAGATCGCTGAAAAGAAAAAGCAATACCAGCTCTACTGGAGGTGGGTTGAGAATATGGGCAAGGATGTGGCGGATAAACAGTTTGCCACTCTCCTTTCCAGCGGTGCCTCCTATAAGGAATTTCTGGATAAACAGATTAAGGCACTCAAAGATAAGCAAGCCTCTGGGCAAACCCTCACAGACGGAGAGCAACAGCAACTCTTTACCCTGGATCTCCAAGTTAAAGAGATCTCTGGAGCAAAATCAGCTATGGATCTATTTAAGGATAGTGTAACCAGGACTATCAACCAGGCACAAACCCTGGCTGAAAAACTGGAGGCTATTGCCAATGCAAAAGAACGACTGGCAAACGGATCCTCTGGCTTGGTATCGGAGGATGATATTGCTGCTGCCAATCTTTTCCTCTCCCAAGAGGATGAGAAAAACCAGCAAGAGATTGAGGATCGTGTGCTCACTCAATTCCGAACCTTTGAGGAACAGAAAGCCTCTATCCAAAATGAGTATGCTTTATTGAGGGCGGAGGCTCAACGCCTCAATGATGAGGAACGGATTAAACAGATCAACCTCGCAGAGAGTGAGGCTTTATCAGCTCTCAATTCGGCTTTCCTTATGCAGAGTGAGAGTTGGAAAAATCTGTTTACGGATCTGGATGCTCTTACCGTGGATCAGATTGATAAGTTGGTAAGGGAGATCCAGGATAAGCTCAATACCGCTGATCTGAAACTCAATCCAGCCGATCTGAAAGCCGTTTTGGATAAGCTGGAAGAGGCAAAGAGCAAGATCCTGGATGTAAACCCTTTTAAGGCTTTGGGCAACTCACTCACAGAGGTATTCAAAAAGCAACAAGACGGATCTAAGAAAACCTCCAAACAGATAAAAACCGACTGGAAAAATCTATCAAAATCTACAGAAGCGTGTTTCGACTTTGTAAATGATGCTATTGCCAGTTGTGATGTATTGAGTGATCTGCTGGGCGATTCTGGCAAGGCTACAATGGAAATGATCCAGGGTATTACTATGGCTGGTATAGCAATGTCCTCTGCTATTAAAACAGCAGAGAAAGGATCGGTCATTCTTGCTGCTATATCAATAGCTCTCCAGGCTATCAGTTGGATTGCTGGACTTTTCAACAACGATAACAAGATAGAGGAAAGAATCCAGAAGATCCAGGAAAACGTGGATGCCCTATCAAATGCCTTTGATCGCCTACAACACGCAGCGGAGCAAACCTACTGGGTGTTTACAGATGAGGAGGCAGAAGCCCACGAAAAGAGGCTCAATGCTATCCGTGATCAGATTGCAGCTTTGGAACAACAAGCCGTTGTAGCGCGTCAGAGCTGGAATTTTGTTGAGTATGCCCAACTGACCAAACAGATCAAGGAGCTGAAATATGCTCTGGAGAAAGAGAATGGCAAAGGTGATATGTTCCAACTCTATGAACTCCAAAAACAGAACCTCAAAGAGCAACAAGAGCTAATCAAACAGCAGATCCAGGCGGAGAAAAGCAAAAAGAAAACCGACTGGGGAAAGATTGCAGACTGGGAAGAGGCTATCAAGGATATTGATACCCAGTTGGAGGATATGGAGAGGAGCATGATGGAAACTCTTGCTGGCACCGACACCAAATCTGCTATTGATGAGTTTGCTGATGCTCTGGTTGAGGCATATTGCCAGGGAGAGGATGCAGCGGAGGCTCTGGGTGCCAAGACTAAGGAGGTACTTAAAAATGCCGTTGTAGAGGCTTTGAAAAGGCAATACCTGGCAAAGGCTATAGATGAAGCTATACAGTTTCTGGGGAGTGCTATGGAAGATGGCAAACTGGATCCCTGGGAAAAATCAAAGTTTGAGGCTATGGTAAATGCTGCTGGCGAAACATTCAACAATGCTCTGGAAGGCATTGGTGATTGGATCAAGGATATGGATGGAGCTACCGAGGAAGAGGATGATCCTCTGAAAGGTGCGATCAAGGGCATGAGTGAGCAAACCGCTGATGTATTGGCTGGCAGAGCAAATGCCATTGTAATAAACCAGAGTGAAATGATCTCTATCGGTCGATCCTCCCTGGTGATCCAGGCAGAGATAGCAGCGAACACCAGGGCAACATCTGAAAAACTTGATACAATTATTAGGAAAATGGAAAATAATAACTCCCTGCTATCCCAAGGCATATCGTAACGCTATGAACTTAATAACCCAACTCAAAGAAGATGGCACCGCAAAGGGGCTATGCAGACCGTGGAGGATGAAACTCCAGCAAGGAATGTCTGTAGAGGATCTGGCAGCTCTCTACATTAAGGGCATTGATTTCTGTATTTCCGAGGATTACCCCACACTGGATTTTTTGCGTGATCACTTCAAGGGATCATGTGAGCCATACGGTGTATTCGTGGATGATGAGGTGAAATTGAGCAACGCTCCAGATGTAGTGCTCAATGGTGACTGCAAGGCTCTCCTGGAGTATGATGGTTTTGCCGTTTCCAGGATCTTTGCCAGGCACAACTCCCAGGGAGCCGTGAACGTGTCCGATAATGCCTATGTGACAATAGATGCCTTTGACAACTCTAACCTGGTGATTGCCGTGGCTGGTAGTAATGCCCAGGTTATTGTGAATCTATATGGCAACGCCCAGGTTGAGGTGATCGGCTCTGGGGTTGAAGTTCATACACATAATAAAACTCACTACTGAGTATTGATTAAATGAAGTATTTAGAGTAATTTTGTGTCTGAAAATAAGACTTTAGCGTTTGCTATTGTTTTGGATAAAGAAAATCGCCAATATTCCGACACTCCAAAAACAATAAGTAATCGCCACGTTATACGTGGGCTTTACTTATGGAGTGTGGGCGTTTGGCGATGCCTCTTTATCAATAAGTAAGTGCCCACGTTTTAACATCCATGAAAATGAAAAAGCTCTTATTGATATCCCTATTCGCTGTTATGGGAATTGTTCTGAATGCCCAGATCAATATTCATAGATCAGATACAATTCCAATGAAAGAATCTGTTACATTGCCGTATGATTCAACGGATGTTGATATTTGGATCAATCCAGAGCGTTACGTTGGTCAGAAGATGATCTACTTTCAAAAAGGATCTCCTTTCTATGTCAAGGATTATCGGGAGATTGGTGGTAAGAAGATATTGCAGTTTCCAATGTTTACTTATTTTGAGTTTATGGGGAATAATCGGCAAGAGGTTAAGTTAAAGAACATCGAAACTGGAGAGATCTGTTATTATTTTCACACTGGGAATGGAGTAAAACCAATTATGGCGGTTGGATATATTGAAAAGATCACCCGATCTCAAATGAATAGTCAGTGGTGCATTGATGATCATAACGGTCTGTTTAAGGTGGTCGATATGTGGTTAGCGGAGGGCGGTATCAAATACAAACTAAAATCACTTTCAGATGGAGAGGAAATTGAATTAGGAACATTGTACGGATGCAGATCAATCAAACCATATCTCCAATATGTAGATAAATTCAAAGATGAGAAATGGGTATTAGACAGTGATTTTCATATTGGTATAGTGGATAGTGTTGAGGTAAGAAAGGGACAGCCATATCTAATTTTTAGGGATGATGTTGGCAATTCTTATGATTTCTATTTAACGGAACCCAGGGAACCCAGTGATTATTTCCCAGATGGTTTATATTATGGGAATTTGCCTAAGTTTTGTGAAGCTGATCATAAGAAGTATCTGAAAAAATATGGTAGAATTAACTGGGTGAATATTGTTGGCGGGATAGTGTCTTTAGGCATGACACCAGAAATGGTAAAAATGGCTTACGGAGATCCAGAAAAGATTATTTCCATGACAGATTTGTCTATGGGAATGACGCAATGGCGTTATACAAACAAGACTGTAACATTTGTTAACGGCAAGGTGAAAGATATAATAGATTTTTGATTAAAATTATAATATATACCATAACAATCTATAAATCATAGTATTATTTATATTCCTGGCAAGGTTTATGCTTTGATATAGAAGTATAATATAAATAACTTAGCTATGAAACATACATTAATTCTACTGGGAATGCTATGCGCATTCAGCTTTATAGGTTGTAACCATACTGAGGATGATCCTACAAATTCCCCTAATCCTCCTACAGAAGATCTGGTTTCCGTAACATTCAATGTTAACCCACTTGCAGTTGAGGTTGCACCAATCTCTCGTTCCTCATCAAGTGGTCTATCCGTTGGCGAGCTTGTAAACACAATAGGATGTGCTGCGTATGATGAATCTGGGAAACTGGTCGTTGATGTTTTCAAAGAACATAACTCAACTGAAATACCAGAAGATTTCGGAACTATAACTGCAACCCTTTTACCTGGTAAATATAAGCTCCTAATCTATGGGTTAGGAAAGGGTGATGGAGAAATAATCCAATCATTCCCAAACGAATATTCTTCTGATTTAGGATTTCGTAAGTTGGGCGATCGCGAAGTATTCTATACTTTTAAGGATATTGAAATTTCTCATTCATCAAGCAATGTAGAGGTATCTTTGCCCAGAATGAGTGCATTGTTAAAAGTTGAGATCACAGATGAAGTACACCCAAATGTTGGAAAAGTTGTATATACTTTCTTCCATTATGATAGATGGGAAGCTTCAGGTAACAAAGGTGGTGGAACTAATTTGATCAAAAAGGAGGTAAGTATTGTTGATGGGTATCTGGAGAATTATCAGTATTATATTCCTTTCCCAAACTCAACGATCAATTTCAAAATATCTGTATATGATAACAAGAATACTGTTTTATTTGAGAGAAATTTGTCATTGCCGTTTGAACCAAACAAACGTACCATTGTAAGAGGCAAGCTTTTTTCAAGTCTTGACAATAAGGATCTCGAAATATTCATAGAGGATACCTGGGGAGAGGATCTGGAGTACCCCTTACCAGAGTAAATTTTAATGGATACTACGGAAATACTACGGAAACCCGATTTTTTTGGATCTCAATTTTGGTGTTTCTATAGAATATCATAGGGAAAAATAATACAAGCCAATATATCTAATTGTAATCTGTGTTTGTTGAACACATCAAGGTGTGTCTATTGAACACATATTGCTGATATTCAGTAAATTAATTGTAATTTTATTTGCAAAATCCAATCTTGGCGTTTACCTTTGCACTAAAATCAAATGGTAAACGCCATGATTGTATTAGAACTATATGAATTAAAGAATATCTGTATGGAAATGGCTGCTCTTGGAGCTGCCAACTATGCCAAAAGCATAACGCCAGCAAAGGATCTCATGTCACAGCGTGAGGCTTATAGGGAGTTTGGTGAGGCAAGAGTTAAACGCTGGGTGCATGATGGGTTAGTATCTGGCTCCAGGATGGGCACCACCCTCCGCTCAAAGATCCAATACTCCAGAGCGGAACTGATGGCTGCAAATACAGCAGAAAAAATGAAACCAATAATAAATGCTTAAAGAAATGGATACAAGTACGAATGTTATTCTGGAGGATCCAGATAATTACTCAAAAGCCAGAGGGATCCTGGAGAGGCTTATGATCACCCTGGGTAAAACCAAACGTGAGCTAATGGAACTGGAAAACGCCTCTCCAATTTTACAAGAGTGCTATCACTCAGAAATTCAGAATAAAGTTTCACAGCCTCTAACAGATGCGATATTATTTCTGGGTGAAATGAGTGGCTTTTTATTGTCAGATGATATAATAGAGAATAGATTATCAAGTTTAACCTATGAAAGCAAATAACAAAAATACAGATACAAGACTTAAAGTAGATAAAATCGTATCTACGTTAATATCGCTGAGATCTGAGATTGCAGATCTACATAATAGCAAACTGGATGAGGTATGTAACACCCTCATTACAGATATGGAGAACAATATCGGCTCTATTGTAGCTGATCTAACAGATTTAATCGGTTGGGCAAGGGTTTATGAGCTTGAATGCTCTTAAAATTGCAAAAATTCTACAAATATTCTACATAGAGATGTGATTTTACCAGGTAAATATCTGATAAAATGTCATTTGCCTTGGATAGAATAGGAGATTACATATCTTTCGGTGCATCACCGTATGCCCGTGATATTTTCCATTTATTTGTGTGGGGTTGTCCGTGATGGATAGCCTCACATTTCATATCCAGATCTCTATATTATGTTATAATTGGCTACCCTTTGGCTACCCCAAAAAACAAAAATAGCTGATAATCATAGGACTATCAGCTATTTACAGTGCCCAGAACAGAAGCAACCAAATGAAAGACTATGCAAGGATATGGAAGTGGGT
>CANRVB010000020.1 GCA_947643165.1 uncultured Porphyromonadaceae bacterium
AATTATTCCAATAAGCGTCATCATGTCCTCCGGGACGGGTTATATAATCGTGTTTTATGTGGCGATAAAGCATTTCTTCATGTAGTCTTTCGTTGACTTGATAGAAAAAATCATCTGTACCACAGTCGAAAATTATTGCCAGTTGCGGCTTAATAAGCGGAAGAATGTTTATTACAGTATGCTCATCCCATGATTTGGAATTATCTTGATATTCTCCGAGAGATCTTTTCATTTCCCAGTTATCTGGAAAAGGTCGGATGTCAACACCTCCACTTGTTGCTCCACATGCACCGAATAAATCTTGATGACGTATAGCAAGCCACAGCCCACCATGACCGCCCATACTGAATCCGGTAATAGCACGGCCGCACTTATTGTCGGTAGTATTATATCGCGTATCAATATCCTTTATCAATTCCTGCGTGATATATGTTTCATATTTCAATTCAGGATTGACAGGGCTATCCCAGTACCATGAACTTTTACCTTCCGGACAAACGATTATCATTCCATAGCGTGTGGCAAGTTCAGGAAGTGCAGGCTGAATTCTTAGCCAAGCGTTATGGTCATTATTATACCCATGCAGCAGATATAGCACCGGATATGATACTGATGTGCTGTCATAGTCGGCAGGCAGTATTACGATGTTGGGAATATCACAATTCATAACATCGCTATGGACTGATATGGTTTCAATCTGCTGTGCCCGCAGTCCTAAGACAGCGGAGCACAACAGGATTAGAATTGAGATGCTTTTTAATTTCATCATTTATAGGATTCTGCAAGAATGCTGACAATATCCTCATCTGACATCTGTACGCGGTCAGCTGTGAACATTATACCCATCACTTCGCGGGTGTTGCGCATAAGGGTTTCAAATTCATCCGGAGTAATGCCGTAGTCTGACATTTTGAGGTCTGCCACTCCGCAGGCTTCCTGAAGATTGACAAGTGCGGTGATGAAATCCTCCGGCTTTGTAGCATCAGTCATGCCCATAAGACGGGCAAGCTCTATGAAACGGTCGTCGCAGCCATGATTTTTGATGAAATAGCAGAAATAAGCCTTGCTTATCATTATCAGACCTGCACCGTGGGGCAGAGAGGGATGATAGGCTGAAAGGGAATGTTCAATACCATGCTCGCTTGTCAGGAGGGTCAGTGTCATTACTGCGCCAGACAATGTGTTGGCGAATGCCACGCGGGTACGGGCTTCAAGATCGTTGCCGTCCTTTACTGCCCGTGGTAGATATTGTGCGATATTCCTTATAGCCTCACGTGCGTTCATGTCGCTGGCAAGGTTGGCACTTGCAGCGATGAATCCTTCAACGCTGTGGAACAGAGCATCGAAACCCTGAAATGCTGTATATTTCGGTGGAACGGAAAGCATCAGTTCCGGGTCAACGATTGCCAATGCCGGGAATAGGGCGGCATCCATGATGAATGCTTTTTCGTTGGTGTCTTCTTTTGTAATCACACCGCACCCGTCAGTTTCCGAACCTGTACCTGCTGTGGTCGTGATAGCTATGATTGGGAGTGGTTTGTTTTGCATCGGCTGTCCCTTTCCTGAACCGATGGGAACATAGTCCCACAGGTCGCCAACGTTAGTTGCAAGCAGTGCTATCGCCTTGGAACAGTCCATTACACTACCACCGCCAAGTGCAACAAGGAAGTCTGCACCGAAAGAACGGGCGGCATCCGCCCCTGCATGGGAGTTCTCGACTGTGGGATTTGGCATTACACCATCAAACACAGCTGTTTCAACACCAGCCAAACTCAGCTCCTGTTCAGTGCGGGCAAGATAACCATTGGCGCGGGTAGATTTTCCGTTGGAGATGATTATCAACGCTTTCTTTCCGGGCATTACCTGTTTGTGAAAGTTGTTCAACTGACCTGCACCGAACATAATTCTTGTCGGGATAAATTGGTCGTAACTCATTTTTGTTTCCATATCTGATTATGTCGTTATTGTTTATACTTACTTTTACCACCCTGCAAGCTGTATTTTGTGCTGAGGTGCAGGAAAAGATATGTCGAGCAGTTCCATATCTTCGGCATCAAGGGTAATTGATACACTGCCGAAATTCTCCTTTACGTGTTCAGCTGCCCCCGCTTTGGGTATGGCCATCACTCCGGGGTTGCGGATTATCCAAGACAAGGCTATCTGTGCCGGAGTTGCGTTATGTTTCTCCGCAATGGTTCTCAACACTGGATGTCTGAGCAATTTCCCCTCTCCGACAGGCGAATAGGCTATGACAGGAATATCACGTTGCTGTGCGTATGGGATTAAATCATATTCCACACCTCGTTCTTGAAGATTGTAGAGCACCTGATTGGCATCACAACTGCAGCCATTCGGAATATCATCAATCAGTTCCATGTCATCAACATCAAGATTGCTGACACCCCACAACCGAATTTTTCCATCACGCTGAAGGCGACACATTGCCTCCACTGTTTCAGATAGCGGGTATCGACTTTTCCAATGAAGAAGATATAAGTCAAGAGTTTCGGTGCCAAGTCGTCGCAGACTTTCTTCGCAGGCTTTGATTGTGCCTTGATAATCCGCGTTATCGGGATGGACTTTGCTGACAAGAAAAACTTTGTCACGGCATGATTTTATAACTTTACCAATAAATTTTTCATTGCCATACATTTCAGCAGTATCAATCATGTTCATACCGAGGTCAATCCCGGTCAATAGTGCATTGGCTTCAGACTTTTCACATAGTGGATTACGCCCCATGTTCCAAGTCCCTTGCCCGATGGTGCAGACTTTATCACCGTTTGAGAATGTAATGTGTGTCATTTCATCCAAATATTTTCTATGACAGGAGTTGCGTCCGTGATTTCCAGACTAAGGACCATTTCTTTAGTCAGCTCAAAATACTTTTGGAGTTGAGGTGATGCACAGTGAGAGATATAAGCCTCTTCACTTTCATACTTTTCAAGTATTGTAAACCGATTGAGGTTCTCGTTGTCCCACGTTGCATACAGGACTTGTACACCATCTTCAAGGCGTAGAGAAGTTTCCATCTCCTCTTTTAATATAGCCTTGTATTCTTCCAACTTGTAAGGATTAACCGTTATACGTGCTATCTTTATCATCGTCCTTGATTATAATGTCAATACCAATCATGCTTCTCATTATGATTTATAGCTGCAATTTCAGCCATTTCATCAGCAGATAACTCAAAGTCAAAGATTGAGATATTTTCTTTCATGTGGGCGGGATTTGATGACCCCGGAATGACTACGACACCTCGTTGCAAATCCCATCTGAGAATTACCTGAGCTACCGATTTGTTATGTTTAGAAGCAATACGCGACAAGACAGGATCACTCAAAAGTTCTTTCTGATGTCCACGACCACCAAGCGGATACCATGCCTCCACAACTATACCTAAATTGTGAAGATGATTCACAACATCGGTGTCCTGATAATAAGGATGTACCTCATTCTGAACCAAGACCGGTTTGATATTGACCTGTGGCAGGAATTTGTTAATCTCGTCAACGTAGTAGCATGACACTCCGATTGAACGGATTTTTCCTTCGGCTACATATTTCTCCATCGCCTTATATGCCTTCACATCATTTGCGCCGGGATGGTGCAATAGCATAAGGTCAACATAACCGATGTCAAGTTTGCGCAGACATTCCTCTATGGCCGCTTCGGGATTACTGAACTGATTGGGATAGATTTTTGTCGCTACAAATATCTCCTCGCGTGGAACACCGGACTCTCTCACACCTTTTCCAACCTCGACCTCGTTGCCGTACATGTGTGCGGTGTCAATTTTACGAAATCCCGCGGCAATGGCTGATTTTACAGAATTTACACAGACATCTCCTGTGAGGCTGTATGTTCCTAATCCGACAATCGGCATGTCGTATCCACTGCTAAGTCTGACAGTGGGCGCAAAGCCGTTTTTACCGGCTGAAAGATTAAAAGCCCATGAATTATCTTTGTTTTCAGTTTTGGGCAAATTCAATCCTTCAATCCAGTCCATGATATTGGCTTTTGTTACATTTGCTCCGAAACGCTTGCCCGGTTTCCATTCCGCATTTGTTGCGAGAGAATGAAGATTGGTATCACTTGACCCTATTCCGCTTGAATGTGATGTGCAAAACGGTATGATAATCTTACCATCAAGATTATGCTTCTCCAGAAAGGTATATATCACTTTTGGAGCGGCTCCCCACCAGATAGGATAGCCGAGAAAGACAATATCATAATCCGCGATATTTTCAACCGCGCCTTTTATTGCAGGACGTGCTTTCGGATCGTTCTGCTCACGATTGGCCCGACAATCCGTATTGTAATTCAGGTCAGCTGATGTATAGGGAGTTTCAGGCTCTAGACGGTAAAGAGTACCGGAAGTTATGTCTGCCACATCTTCAGCTATACCCTTTGTTGTGTTCGTACAAGAAAAGTATGCCACGAGAACCTTTCCATTTCCAGTTGTCGGGTCTGGCTCCGGATCGGGCGTAGGATTCGGAGTGGGGTCAGGTGTCGGTTCCTCTTTCTGTATGAGTTCATCGTTATCATGGCTACACGCGCACATGGTAAGTGATATTCCTGACATCATGATGAGGGATAAAAGCCAGAATTTCATTTCTCAAAATTTTTATTGAAGAATTCCACAATGCGGTTGAACGGAATGATGTCCATGCGGTCATACAGGTCGGTATGACTTGCGCCGGGAACGACTACAAATTCCTTGTTGTCCCCTTTAAGGAGAGCGAAAGCGTCCTTGCCGAAATAGAAGGAATGGGCCTTGTCGCCATGTACTATCATCACGGCATTCTCCAACTCATCGGCATATTCAAAGAACTTGAAGTTGAGGAATGGCAGCGGGGATGTTGCGTTGAAACCTCCGTTGGAGTTGAGCGACCGTTTGTGATAGCCTCTTTTTGTTGTCTTGTAATAATCGTAATAGTCCTTCACGAACTGAGGGGCATCATCGGGGAGAGGGTCAACAACTCCGCCACCGAGTTTATAGGAGGCATTGCGGTAGTCTTCGGTACGTTGGTCGCACAGGGCGGCACGTTTGGCGTTGCGCTGTGCGGCGGAGTTCTCGCTGTCGAAATAGCCGTTGGCGTTTACACGTGTCATATCGTACATTGTTGAGGCTACCGTAGCTTTGATGCGCGGGTCGTTGATTGCAGCCTGAATTACAATGCCTCCCCAACCGCATATTCCGAGTATGCCCACCTTTTCGGGATTTACGTCATCCCGGCAAAGCAGATAGTCAACCGCCGCACTGAAATCTTCCGTATTGATGTCAGGAGATGCGATATAGCGAGGTTCGCCACCGCTTTCACCGGTATAAGAGGGGTCGAAAGCGATTGTAAGGAAACCGTTTTCAGCCAACTTCTGCGCGTAGAGGCCGGACACCTGCTCCTTTACAGCTCCGAATGGGCCGCTGACAGCAATAGCCGGAACTTTACCGGTCACATTCTTAGGTATGTACAGGTCTGCGGCGAGAGTTATTCCGTAACGGTTACGGAAAGTTACCTTACTGTGATTTACTTCTTCGCTTTTGGGAAAAGTCTTGTCCCACTCCTGAACGAGTGAAAGATTCTCTGTTTTCATCATGTTATAAGGGTTTTCTGATTCAGCTTTTGCCGGGAGTGCCATAGCGGATATAATAGTCGCCATTACTCCTAATAA
Source organism: uncultured Porphyromonadaceae bacterium (assembly GCA_947643165.1). GTDB lineage: Bacteria > Bacteroidota > Bacteroidia > Bacteroidales > Muribaculaceae > Paramuribaculum. The sequence continues at coordinate 5,674 of CANRVB010000020.1, forward strand.
TAGTTTTGCTTTCATTCCTGTGGTATCTGTTTTATGAATTTTGCCGGGACACCTCCTACTATTGTGTTTGGTGCCACATCTTTTGTCACGACCGCTCCTGCGGCAACAATGGCATTTTCGCCTATCGTCACGCCACTCAGTATTGTCACATTCGCACCTATCCACACGTTGCGTCCGATATGTATCGGGGCCGGAATATTGTCGGCGCGATGTGAAGGGCGCGGGTCATGGTTGATTGTCGCCATCACACAGTTGTGACCGATAAGAGCGTTGTCACCGATATAGATGCCTCCGTGATCTTGAAATTTACATCCGGCATTGACAAAAACATTTTTGCCTAAATGGATATTCTTGCCAAAATCTGCTTGAAACGGGGCCATTACTCTTACCGACGGATGAACCTTGCTGCCTGTGAGTTCACAAAGAAGTGCGTTTCTCTCCGCATCGGTATGGGGATTGGTATTATAGTCGAGCATCAGGCTTTGCGATTCAGCATAACACCTGTGCATCAGTTCGTGTGCCGCAGAACCGGCCGGGACTGTTTCACGACGCTCCATCATTTCAAGAAATTCATGTAGTTCCATATCACTTTGATTTTACGATGCAAAATTATATCGGTTCTGCGGGGAGAAAATACCACCTGCTTGGGAGTAATTACCAATTTCCATGATGCAGGACAGGGATGATGGTTAATTCAGTAGAAATAGCTAACTTTGCATATTGAAAATCAACCCAATGGCAAACATTCTCAAAGTCAACAAACCGGGAGATTACCTCTCTCATGTAGGTGCTGAAAGCCGGCATCCGCTGATTGGTGTCATTGAATTTGATAAAATCTCTCCGATACCTCAAAGCCTGAATAACTATGGGGTATATGGATTGTTCATGCACACGAATGTTCCAAATGACCTCACTTATGGGTGCGGGAAATACGACTATAAGAGTGGTACCCTTATATGTGTGGCACCCGGTCAGATCGGTGGCAGGGAAGATAGGGGCGATTTAATTGAGATTGACGGATGGGCATTATTATTCCACCCCGACATAATCAAAGGCTCACACTTGGAAAATGATATACGGAATTTTTCATTCTTTGACTATCAGGTTAATGAAGCCTTGCACATGTCGGAAGATGAAAGAAATATCATTGCCTCCATCATGAGCCATATACAGACGGAGATTGAAAGCGGGAATGATGCCTTGCAGAAGAATATACTGGTAGGATATATTGATGCGATGTTGAACTACTGTCAACGCTTCTACAACCGTCAGTTCAGTATGCGGCAGGCGGAGAACTCGGATATTCTGACACGTTTCAATGCTCTTTTGTCTGAATATTTTGAAGCCAGATTACAGACAGACAAAGGCTTGCCCGGCGTTCAATATTTCGCTGACAAAATGAATATGTCGCCCAATTATTTCAGTGATGTCATAAAACGATACACCGGCGACAATGCGAGCAACATTATCCGTGAATATGTGATGCGCCTTGCTAAAAATGCGCTTAAATCATCCGGCAACATCGCACAAGTGGCATATTCCCTCGGCTTTGAATATCCCCAGCATTTCACACGAATGTTCAAGAAACAAACCGGAATGACCCCGAAACAATACCTCAAAAATCAATAAAAAAGTCAGGCACATTCGAATTTTAGTTGTTTCAGCTTATCTTCCTTGCCCCCAAGTTTCAATAAATAGGTAAAAACGTTATATCCCTTTTTTTGAAATATAGGGAGAAAATCATAATTTTGTCCCTATGAAATCGAAATTAGAGAAATTAGTAGGGAGATACCGTGAACTTGGCATAGACCGCCAGTTGGACTATGACAAGTTTTACCTGTACTCCATAATCACGCACTCAACGGCGATTGAAGGCTCTACCATTACGGAGCTTGAAATTCAGATAATGTTTGACAATGGCATTGCTTTGAAAGGCAAAAGTCTTTTATAATCTGTCATTATTTCAAGATACCGGATGATGCCGAACCCGAAACCGATGGCTCATCATCGCGCCTGATTTTTTTACCGAATCCAAATGTATATGTCGCCACCAATTGGATAAACGCCCGGCTCTTACCACCTAATCTTATTTCATCTGTGTCATAATATTTACTCTTCATGATCAGGCGATCGTTCCTATAGTTCCACCTTGTAAAATTGATAATATCACCGCGAATATTCCAACGGGAATTAGACCAACCCATTGTGAGATACCAATCACTCTTACCATAAGCCCATAAACCGTTCATACAACCATCCGCGCTTGCATTGTCGGATGAATAAGTAAAAGTGAAATTCCAATTTCCAAGATAATACCTGGCTCTGGCATACCAATTGATGTAGCTATGATCGATATTATACGGTATTCCATTATGATTCAGCAGTTGACCTATTCTTCCGGATAACACCAGAGTGCGGTCAAGCAACTTGACTGAGCTACTTATTCCGTAAGTTCCTTGCGCGAAACTACCCATAGGTTGTTTGATCGTACGTAATATTCCAGTGGATGAGGCTTCATAGTCATATACATATCTGTCTCCCACACACCAAGCCCATGCAAAAGCACTTAGGCTGAAATTATTGTTTGGAATCCAGGTGTATGTGAAATCAAAGTCATAACTCTTCGACGGCACAAGGTTAGGATTACCCGTATAACTCATAAGTGGCGTAGACTCTATGATTTTATCACTCTTATAACTTGGTGACGGTAGCCATGATTCATAACTGGCTGAAATATTCAGCGAATTATTATCATTGGGAGCATATCCTATTGACAGACTTGCTTTTGGGGTAGAAGGTTTATCTACCATCTCTCCAAATTGCAACCTGTCCCAATCCCAAGCGAAAGATGCCGCGCCATATACCTTGCCTACTGTAATATTATAGCCTATCCCGGCCTCAATTCTGGACGATTTTGCCCGGTCAAATGCTGTTGCCGAGCCATTGTAACGTGTTCTGTTATATTCATACGATCCGTTCAGACCAAACAACAGATTGCCGTAATTACCGAAATTATGAGTTAATTTCAGGATACCGGATAATTTATTGGTATTGTCGGATGCCCCGTTGTGTATCTCGGTACATCCACTCTCTTTATACAGTGTATTCTGTTCTGTATGAGAATAGCTGTAAGAAGGGCTGAATACAATCGAATTATTCTTCTGTAGCTTGACGAAGTAATAACCATCATATGCAATGAACTGAGAACGTTCATTAAACATGGACAAGTATTCCGAGTCATTATAGTCAGGCGTGCTATATGTCACACTGCCACTCTTTTCCGAATTCGGTTGTCTGTCAATCCTGCCTTTGATTTGTGAAGATGCCTGAACGTTATCTGAATTATAAGTTGCTTTCAGCGTAGCAAAGTACCAATTACGTTTTTGGTCAGAGGCTGTCGTATTGGAAAAACGCTTAAATTCTTTAACCTCGCCGGTCTCTTGTGGCAGACGATATATTTCCGTCAGTTCTGTACCATCATGTTTGCGATCATAGTGATATGTTGAGCCCATGATATCATAAGTCATATTCTTCCGTTGAAATCTTAGATTTGCCAGAAGCTCTCCTACAGGATTGCTGATTAGATTGGCATGACCCAAAGTTTTCAAGTAGCCGCCATATTCATATTTCTGCATAATGAAATTGACTACGTATGGATTCCCTTGAAGTCGTGGATCCGAAGGATGTTCATAATATTCTACTTTCTTGACATCTTCTGTACGCATAGCTTGCAAATCATTTTCACTTGCTGGCAAATAGTCAATGAAGACAGCGACAGGCTTACCGGCATTGGTAGTCACCGTCCCTCCGGATATAAGGCCCAGCTGTGGAATTCCCATATGGCCAAGTAAGTCCGTTCCTGTCTGAGAGGCATTTTTCTGACGGGCTGTCGGAATATATACCGATCGGTCGGAATATAAGTGTGAGTTGTCGGCTTCGACTGTAACAGTACCAAGATTAACAGCTCGCTCTGGCATTATTATTGTCCCGATGTCGAAATTACTGCACAAGTGATATACTGTTTTATAACCTACACAGGAGAGTTTGGCTATAACCTTCTGTTGGTCACAAGGTATGGTGAATCTGCCTGTATCATCCGTAATTCCATATGTAATGACAGTTGAATCGCGTTGTGCAAGCAACATGACGGTTGCTGCAATCACCGGTTCGTTATCAGCGCCTGAAGCCCGACCGCTATAGACATACTTTCCATGTTGTAAGGCTTCTATGTAGTATGTATTCTTTGCCTTGATAACAGTGACTGGATTCAGCCCTACGGTCTGACGTAGGGCGTCATACACGTTGTCGGCATGTACAGCCGCACTGGTCTTGTAGTTTTCAAGTTCATTGTATATGAAATTCACATCAAGATCAGGATGGTTCTCTATAATCCGTTGAATCGCTTTAGGAAGTGGAGTCGAGTTGAAATTATACGAGAACGTCTCGGCATAGGCCATGACAAAAGCTGACATGGCGCATATAAGCATAATTATTCTTACCATGTATCAGTCAATGTTGATGGTCTTCCCCTTTACGCAGATATTGATTTGCTCGAAATTGTTGAGGCTTTCTACAACCTCATCAAGCGTCTGTGCCCGATTCCAGCGGAAATAAAGACGCAATGACTTGGGTATGTCTGTTGAAAACTCTGCTTTATACCCGTAATATTCAGCAATAGCCTGCACTATTGTCTCAAACTGTTCGTTATCAAAGACTACAGTCTCCGGAACTGCATCTGACATTTCACTGGTTGCAACCAAGGTGTCGGCAAGTGCGTATTCTTCTGCAACTGTGACATTATTCTCAACAGCCGCATCAACATTTTTGTCAGAAACATAGCTGACGCCAACTCCAACAACGGCTGCAACCGCAGCCACTGAAGCGATACCTATGGCAATACCGGCGGCAACATTGCGTGAAAACAGATTGAAAATATTGAAATTCCGTTTTCTGTGGCAGCGTTCAAATTTTTTCCACTCAGCTTCAATATCGGGAGCGGAGATTGGGTATAAGCTTGACTTGGTCTTGTCAAGCATATCATAAACCTCCTTGACTTCTGGATCAGCAAGCATGGCCTCCACTTCCTGCTCTGAATAACGGTCCGGATGCTCGATAGCATCAAGCAGTCTATCTATTTTATCCATGTTTAGATAATTTTTTACGTAAGACATCAATTGCATGACGTAAATGCTTATAGACAGCGACTTCGCTGATGCCCAGTTTCGAGGAAATCTCCTTATAGCTCTTACCCTCAGTGAAGCGCGATTCAACTACACGGCGACAAGCATCAGTCAGATCATTGGCAACTATTGAACGAATCTTCGCGATAGTTGCGTCATCAGGCCAATCCTCATCGGCTATTTCCTGTTCATCAAAAGCATAAAGTTCCTTTATGCGCTCGCTGGTGGAGAGCCGCCGGAGATGATTGAGGCAGCGGTTGCGCACGGCCGCCAACAGATATTGCCCTGCCACCTCTGTCTCACCGGCGCTGAGTAGTGACTCGAAAACATCGTGCACAATGTCCCGTGCCACATCCTCATCGCGCAGTATCAACATCGCAAGACGGTGCATCGCCGAGTAATGCGTTCTGAAAAGCTGTTCTATGTCATTTATTGTAGTCATACATATATAAGACACATCACTCGCGAAAAACCTAACCTGTCAGCTGCAATTTTATTGCAATAAATCACAGCTGATCAAAAATAGCCCTTCAAAAAGGATCCATATTTTCAGACTTGTCTGGCATCAATCTGTCAGTTCGGCCGGAAGGAGTGGCATTGCTCCTTTTTTTGTGCAGACATAGGCCGATGTCCTTACCGCACATAAATGAGCCTCACTGACCGACTTCCCTTTGAGAATGTTGGAGATAAAAGCTGCTGTGAATGAATCTCCGGCTCCGACAGTATCGGCTACCTCAACCTTTGGAGTCGGTTGAAATGATACATTTCCGGGAGTGAAAACATAGCTTCCATTTATACCACATGTGAGGATGAGCATCTTTAGATTGTATTTTCCAAGAAGTATCCAGCACTTATCCTGAAAGTCTATGCCGGGATAACCGAACATTCCACTCACAGTCTCAAGCTCCTCATCGTTGATCTTAAGGATATTGCAACGCCTCATTGATTCACATAGGATCTCCTTGTTATAGAACCCCTGACGAAGATTCACATCAAAAACAATCAAGGGATTGTTTTCTGTCGGAATTGCATCAAGGAAACGGTTGATCGTATTCCGTGATACTGCATTTCGCTGGGCAAGTGAACCGAAACACACTGCTGTCGTGCGTTCAGCAAGCTGTTCGAGCTGGGCTGTGTAGGGGATGTTATCCCACGCTACATTTTCCTTGATCTCATATTGCGGCACCCCGGCCTGATCAACCACCACCTGCACAGTCCCTGTCGGATAAGGCACCTCCTCAATCTGATGGGTAAGACCTTTGGATGTGAAATTCTCCACTATTTCATGACCGAGAGGATCATCGCCGATAGCGCTTACCACACAGCTGGGTAGACCGAATTGAGAAACATGATATGCGAAGTTGGCTGGCGCACCACCTATCTTCTTTCCTTCGGGGAGGACATCCCAGAGAGCCTCACCCATTCCGATTACTAATCCTTTCATTATATTACTTATTAGAACTGAAAAAAGTCGCCATGACTATGCGCAACTTAATCGTAAAGTAAGTAAGAATCCTCTGAATACACAAGAAATGTGATGAAATTCAAACACATAAATCCGGAAATATCCATATATACGAGGTTATTCCTAAGTTTACCAACCTTACTACGCAACTCTTACAGTCTATCTCAAGTTATGGCTGTCATAATATAAAGCAAGGTTGCGCCAAAAGCCGACACAACCTTGCCATGAATATAAGTATTTAACCTACGTGAATTCCCAGGTCAATGCGCTCCACCGCCGAGAGCCTTGTACAGACTTACCACCGACTGCAACTGGCACACCTTATCGGATACAAGATTCAGCCGTGAGTTGAGCAGATCCTGGCGCGATGCCAGAAGTTCAAGATATGTAGCGTTGTTTGTACGGAACAGTAGCTCATTTGATTTGACAGTCTGCTCCAACGCCTCGCATTGGCTTGAATGCACTGCATAGTTTTTACCATACGACTCAATGGCATACAGGGCATCGTTCACCTCTTGTCCGGCGTTGAGCAGTGTCTGTTTGTAGTTGAGCAGAGCTATCTGCTCCTCATCTTTGGATATACGGAGATTTGATATGAGTTTACCACGCTGGAATATGGGTTGAGTAAGCGAACCCAAAGCTGAGAGTATCCATCCTCCGGGATTTGTAATTCCCTGTCCGAGAGCATTGGTCCAACCTGCCGATCCACCTATATTGAGCGAGGGATAGAAGGCCGCCCTCGACTGGTTTGTCGAGTAATATGCGGCGGCAAGTGTCATCTCGGCTCTCACAACATCCGGACGGTTGGATAATAGCTGCAATGGTATGCCCACAGATATATCGCCGGGAATTGTCTGAGCGGACAATCCCGACCGTTCTATAGGACGGTACGTGATGCCGAGCAGCGTACATATCGAGTTCTCTGCCTCATGTTGCTGACGTTTAAGAGTGTTGTTGGTAGCTATAAGCCCATCGAGATTGGCCCGTGCCTGCGTCAGGGCATTCTGATGTATGTCGCCCACCTTGAACTGAAGCTCCATAGTCCGTACCTGCTCACGCCATATATCTATTGTATTATTGCTTATCTCGATCTGGCTGTCAAGCATAAGGAGTGAATAATAGCTATTGGCGATCGAGGATATCAGTTCCGATTGCACCGCCTGGGCATAGGCGGTCTGACCGAGAAGTACCATCTGTTGCTCCTTCTTGGCATTTCGAAGCTTACCGAACAGATCTATCTCCCAACTGAGCGATACCGGCAGCTCATAGGTCTTTGATGCCTTATTGCCGTCAACACTTGTAATCGCTCCGTTTGGCGAAAATGAAAGCGAAGGCAGATAGGCTAACTTTGCGGCTGTCAGACCAGCTTTAGCCTCATCTATGCGCAACATCGCTACCTGAAGATCGGTATTGGTCTGCAGTCCTTCCTTGATGAGCGCCTGCAGACACTGATCCTTGAACAGATCCTGCCATGGCATCGAGCCGAGCGATGACAGCGAATCGGCACTAATCATTGTAGAGTCATTATACAGAGACTCCACCGGAAGTCCCTCGGGCCGGCTGTAATTGCTGTAGACATTACAGCCTGTAAGCCCCAGAGACATAATTGCTAATATCGGTAGATATTTCATTTTGAGAGTTCTTTTTCACGTTCTTTGAGGCGACGACCCATCACCTTTTCCTCAATCCATTGGAAAGTTATAAAGAATGCAGGTGTGACAAACAGCAGGCCGACGGTTCCGATTATCATACCTCCTACCACGCCAACACCAAGCGAGGTGTTGCCGTTGGCACCCACACCGGTTGCAAACATCAGTGGCAACAGACCGAAGATCATTGTCAATGCAGTCATCAGAATCGGGCGCAGACGCACAGATGCTGCCGACATGGCGGCTTGAGTAAGCGACATGCCTGCCTTGCGTCGTTCTGTACCATATTCCGTGAGCAGAATGGCCGTCTTTGCCAGCAGACCTATAAGCATGATCAGACCGGTCTGGAGATAAATGTTGTTTTCAATACCCCACAGTTTAGCAAACAGGAAGCTGCCCATCAATCCGAACGGAACCGAAAGGATAACCGCCAGCGGTATGAACATACTTTCATACAGAGCGCAGAGTATCAGATAGATGAACAGCACACATATACCATAAATGATTACCGTCGTATGGTTGTTGCCGGTCTGGACCTCCTCGCGCGTCATGCCCGAGAATTCATATCCGAATCCTGTGGGTAGCGTCTCGGCAGCGACCTCATTTATCGCATTGATCACATCTCCTGAACTATAGCCTTGAGCCGGCATACCTTGCACATTGATCGCGGCAAACATATTGAAACGCATGAGCGATTCAGCTCCGTATGATTTGGTAAGCGTGACAAACTGGCTTATCGGTGCCATTCCACCCTTCGTCTTAACATATATGTTGTCAAGAGCCTCCATACCGTCACGATAATTGTAAGGAGCCTGTACTATGACGCGGTAGATCTTTGTGAAACGGTTGAAATTTGAGGCATATATACTGCCGAAATAACCGGACAGAACATTAAGCACCTCACTTGTAGTTGTTCCGGCACGCTGACACTGAGCCTCATCGACGTCTATTGTATACTGCGGGAAGTTGGAGCTGAACGATGTCTGGGCCATCTCGATCTCCTGACGCTTGTTAAGAGCTTCCAGGAAGTCGGTTGTGACCTTGCTGAGTTCATCATATCCTTTGCCGGAACGGTCCTGGACATACACGTCAAAACTGTTGCCCGAACCATATCCCTGAATCATAGGAGGCGCGAATATGAACAGACGCGCATTCTTTATGTACGACGTACGGCGATATATCTCATTGCGGATAGCATCTATATTATCATCCTTACCGGTTCGCTGATCCCATGGCTTCAGTTTGATGATAAACATGCCGTGCGATGATCCATTGCCCGAAGCCATACCAAATCCGGCCACCATATTGAAATTATCAATCTGCGGCATCTCTTTCAGCTGAGCCTGAATCTCTTGCATGATCGACTCAGTCTCGGCAAGGGTGCTTCCGGCGGGAGAGTCGAAGCTCATGAATATAGTTCCGGTATCCTCGTTGGGAACCAGACCGGTTTTTGTTGTGCTCATCAGCCATACCAGCAGACCGCACGCCACAGCCAACACAGACCAGCCGAGCCATTTGTGCTTTATGAAGAAAAACACGCCGTTGACATACTTGCGCACAATTTTCTTGAACCCTGCATCAAAAGCCAGACGGAAGCGGGTTGAAAATTCGAGTTTCGCACCCTCCGTTATATCCTGATTCGGGCGTAACAGCAAGGCACACAGGGCCGGAGACAATGTCAATGCATTGATAGCGGATATGCCGACAGCAACCGCCATAGTGATACCGAACTGCGTGTAGAACACTCCGGAGGTGCCACCCATGAAGGAGACGGGAACGAAGACTGCCATGAAGACGAGAGTAGAGGTGACGAGGGCGGATGAAACGCCACCCATGGCATCGACAGCAGCGCGGTAAGTAGACTTGTAACCCTCATCAAATCTGGTCTGTACGGCCTCCACGACGATAATAGCATCATCGACAATTGTACCGATCGCAAGCACGAGAGCGAAGAGTGTGAGGAGGTTTATACTGAATCCAGCCAGATATAATACTGCGAAAGTGCCTATCAATGAGACAAATATGCTGATGGTAGGTATAAGGGTTGACCGAGGATTCTGCAGAAAAACATATACTACCAAGACTACCAGGATAATAGCCTCAAACAAGGTTTCTATCACCTTATTTATGGATGCATCGAGGAAAGTCTTGGTACTCATGAGCTGAACGAGCTCCACGTCGTCGGGCAGGGTCTTCTTAACCTGCTCGAGATAATCCTCGATATTTATGATGATCTCATTGGCATTCGAGCCAGAGATCTGGTTGATCATACAGGTAGCGCCGGGGAGACCGTTGACAAAGCCTTTGTAGGAATAGCTCTGTGCTCCGAGTTCCACTTCGGCAATATCCTTAAGGCGCAGCACACGTCCGTCATCGAAAGCTTTTATGATTATCTCCTCAAACTCGCTCTCCTCCTCCAGACGTCCGCGGTATTTGAGCGTGTACTGGAACACATTTTCAGAGTTCTCGCCTATGGCACCAGTCGAAGCTTCGATATTCTGGCTGGAGAGTGCGGCAGTCACATCGGCAGGTACCAATTCGTACTGAGCCATCACATCTGGCTTGAGCCAAATACGCATAGCGTAGGCACCACCCATCACATTTACTTCACCGACGCCCGTGATACGCTGTATACCGGGCTTGACGTTGATGTTCATGTAGTTTGTCAGGAAGGTCTCATCGTAAGTTCCGTTAGGGCTGAAGAGACCGAACACCATCAGAGTACTGTTCTGACGTTTTCGTGTGGTGACGCCGACTTTCGTAACCTCGGCGGGGAGGAGCGCAGTAGCAGTGGATACGCTGTTCTGCACATTGACGGCAGCCATGTCACCATCACTACCCTGCTTGAAGAAAATGGTCACCTCACCACTTCCGGTATTGCTGGCCGTAGAGGTCATGTATGTCATGTTCTCCACACCGTTTATAGCCTCTTCGAGCGGCACGATGACGCTCTTCTGCACAGTCTCGGCATTGGCACCGCTGTAAGTAGCCGAGACGCGTACGGTAGGGGGCGCGATATCGGGATACTGCTCAACGGCCAATGAGAAAAGTCCTATCAGACCAGCCACCACAATCACGATCGAGATGACCATCGACAGGATAGGTCTGTCAATAAACCTCTGTATATTCATTTTGCTTCCTCCTGATTGTTGGAACGTGGTTTCATTTCAGTGACCTTTGTGCCAGCCTTGAGCAAGCCTGCACCCTCGGCCACAATAGTATCACCGACTGCTATTCCCGATGTCACTATGTATTCCTTTCCGTCGTTTATCTTGAACACCTCAATTGGAGTTGATACGGTGGTACCGTCAACGACCTTGTATGTGAAAATACGGTTCTGGATCTCATAGGTAGCTTCCTGGGGTATGACCAGTGCGGCAGGGCTATCATAGGTCAGGACCACATTTGCCGCTCCACCGCTAAGGAGCTTACCGCTTTCGTTGGGGAAGCTTGCCCTGATGGATACTGTACCGGTGGTTTTGTCGACCATTCCGCTCACAACATCTATAGCACCCTGCTCACCGTAGATTGCTCCATCTTTCAACTCGAGAGACACCGGAGGATAGGCCTTTACGGCGTCGGCCATCGAGCCGTATTTCGAAGCGAGTTCAAGCGCCTGCTTTTCCGACATTGAGAAATAGGCATACATCTGCGCATTGTCGGATACATTTATGAGCGGCGTAGCCATTGTAGGACCAACCAATGCACCGATACGATAAGATGTCATACCGGCGACACCGTCGACCGGGCTTTTCACTTCGGTGTAGGAAAGATTGTTTTCGGCTTCGCGAAGCTGGGCCTTAGCCTGCATCAGAGCAGCCTCGGCGCTGCGGTATGAGTTCTGAGCGGTACGCAATTCGAAGTCGGAGATAACATTTTCCTTGAAGAGTTCCTCCTTACCTTCAAGCGTCAGCTTTGCATTAGCCTTAGCAGCCTCGGCGGTAGCCACGGCTGCCTGCGCTTTCTGAAGTGCAGCCTTGTAGGGGACCTGATCAATCACGAAAAGCACCTGCCCCTTGCGGACCTTTGCGCCTTCGTCGATACATACCTTTGTGATGAGTCCTGAAACTTCCGGCCGAACCTCAACATCCTGCCGACCCTGGAGTACGGCCGTATATCTGACTGATAGATTTCTGTCTTCCGGTTTCACGACAAGCAGAGGGTATTCCTGAGGAGTATCCACCTTCTGCATCTCATTGCCTTTTCCACATGAAGAAAAAACAAGTCCAATGAGTGCAATTACTATGAGCTGGTTCTTATTTGACATGATATGTGATGATAAATTTTGCGCAAAATTACACGTATTACCATAAGGCATTCTTATACTCAATGGACCGAATATTGTCCATTGTGCGCATTTAGCCAATTAAAAACATATATTAAAGATTTTTTATTTTCCAAAATACGCATGATCATATAATTTTGCGGATAAAACAATCACAGCAGGCCCCATGAATCATCAACAGCTGATAGCCTCAATGCCGGATCATATATCAATAGCCGACCGGATGATACTGATAGATCCTGAATTTTTCGGTACGCTTATCGGCAATCCGATAAGCGGTTGCCGCATATTTCTGATGGTTGTGAACGGTCATGTAACGATAGGAAAGAGTTCACAGATCCAGGTTGTACAAGCCAATCAGTTTCTTGACGTACTGGCCTGGGAGCCTATTGAATTTATTGAGGCAAGTGACAATATAGAGGCCTGGTGTCTGCTGCCGAACTATATCTTCACCAACGAATCGCTCAACGGAATGCGTCCGGAAGATACGGAACCATTCAAAGACCGTCATTCCATTCCCCTGATCCATCTAACTGCGCAGGAGACGCAAAAAATAATAAGACAGCTATCACTGCTACGTGACTCCTTACACGACATAACGCACTTCTACCGAATAGAATTGTGCCAGTCATACTTCCGCAACTTCATGCTCGAAACGGGCAATATAATCCTACACCGCCACAACGCCGCCGAAAAATCAACCCATATAGAGAACCGTCAGGACTGGATAGTACGCAGGTTTCTGAAGCTGGTGTGGAAACATTACCGCACGGAGCATAATGTAGCTTTCTATGCCCAGCAACTATGTCTGTCGGAAAAGCATATATCGCGCGTTGTAAGAGAAAAGCTCGGCAAGACGCCGTATGCCGTCATCCGCGATGAGCTGCTCCAACGGGCTATGTATCTACTCAAGGACACCAAGGTTCCGGTACAGGATATCTCAGCCGACCTGCACTTCTCGGAGACTCCGGCATTCTGCAAATTTTTCAAGAAACACAAGGGAGTCTCACCCTCCGCATTCAGATCGAGAAAAAGCACCGACAGCGAGGATTAGCTAATTTTAACAATACACAAACAATTGAAAATCAGCAAAACTGAGATCAAGGTAAGTATCTAACTTTAGGGTAACGTATTGTTACACAGCACAATAGTCATTACTTTTGCAACAAAACAATATATCATAATATGAGAAAATTACTTGTAATGGCTATGGGAATGCTTACACTTGCAAGCTGCTCACAGCAGAAAGGTGAAAGCACTCCAGTTGAAACTTCAGCAGACAATACAGCAGACTCAATCACTGCAGGCCGATTTGAGGTGAAGGATCTTGACGGGTACAGGTTGCATATATACCTGACCGAGGATCAGATGGGGGATGCCAGCTTCATCATAGAGGGCAAGGACTCTCTGATCACTCTTGAACAGCCGCTGTTCAAGGTAAACGCGGCCGCCTACGACGAATATCTCGCGTCGCTCAACAAACCTGTAGCAATGCGTATCGCCGACTTCCATCTGGGAAACACCGGAGATGCGACATTGGTGATGCCCCAGGGTATGCCGGAAGTGGTGAATGGTCCGGCATACAGCGGTATGATGAAGCATTTCGCAGAGGAATACGGAGATGCCATAGAGCCGCTGCCCACCGGCGCCACACAGGAAGTGGCATTTGACTCAAGCATTACTCCGGCGGGGGTCGAGCTAAAATTTCTCAAGGGTGCATCGAATGATTTCCCCGGCGCAAACATCCTGATAGGTGGAGATGCGGTATACTCGCACTGGGCACCAGACAGAACACATATCAACAATCTCTATGCCGGCAATATGGAAGGCATAGAAGCCCGTATAGGGGAACTTGAGGAGATACTCGCCACGGGCGCAAATGTGTTTGTAGGAGGCCACGGAAATCCGGCCACGGCTGATGACGTACGCTTCCGTATAGCGTATCTCAACAAGATAAAGGAACTGCGCAACTCGCAGCCAGACGCCGCGGCATTCACAGCTGCTCTGACAGAGGCTTATCCCGGTCTACCCGGCGAAGATGGTGTACAGACACTTGCCGAGGCTCTTTACAGCGCCAATTAAGCCGGACATTTGTAATCTATATATATTCCTGTGACTCCGCCAATATCCAGACCGGGTATTGGCGGAGATTATTCAAGGGCCTTTGTACGGTCGAGGAGAATCTCGTCCATGTGGTCCTTGGCCCATTGGATGAGCTGATTAATTATGGGGAAGAGGGAATGGGCACGTGCTGTGAGCATATATTCGACCCGTGGAGGGACCTCAGCATAGACCTTGCGCCGCACGAAACCATCGGTTTCGAGTGTGCGGAGTGTCAGCACAAGCATTTTCTGAGATATGTCCGGGAGTTCGGCCGACAGATCACGAAAGCGGAGTGAATCGTGTCCGTTGAGTGTGTAGAGCACCAGGAGTGTCCACTTATCGCTGATGCGATTGAGTATATTCCTTATAGGGCAATCGGGATATAATTCATTCTTGTTGAAATTTCTTTCCATAGTGCGTTGGTAATCAATGATACTGAACAAAGGTAAGGAATTATCCGAAAGATTGCAAGCAATCGGAATGGATGGAGTTAATTAGAGTTAAGGATGACATCTGACCATAGGCCAAACAGGTCTGATATTCAGCATTACTAACATCCATATCACCTTACTGAACTTTTTATCAACCAGGAGATAGTGTAAACTTTTTGCATATTTTTGCGGTATATAAAGTATAGTAATCTGATAAACAAAAGAATATGAACAATAAAGTAGCACTGATAGGCGCGAGCGGATTTGTAGGCTCGGCTATTTTGAAAGAACTCCTTGACCGCGGCTATGAGGTTGAGGCGCTTGTGAACCATCCTGAAAAAGTAAAGATCCAAAGCCCCGCCCTGACGGTAAAGAAGGTAGATGTATCGGATGAAGAGGCCCTGGAGAAGGATCTCCGCGGATTCAAGAATGTAATAAGTGCCTATAATCCGGGATGGGCCAATCCGAACATATATGAGGATACGCTGACAAACTATCCAAAGATCCTTGATGCGGCCAAGAAGGCCGGAGTAGAGCGTCTTCTGATAGTAGGCGGCGCCGGCACACTGTTCGTCAAGCCGGGTGTCCGTCTGGTAGATACAGGCACTCTTCCCGCCGAATGGCTGCCTGGAGTGAAATCGCTGGGTGAGTTCTATCTGAACACCTTAATGCCAGAAAAAGATATTGACTGGGTATTCTTCTCGCCCGCAGGCAATCTCGGAGACATGGGAGCCAAGGGTCCGGGCAAACGTACTGGCGTGTACCGTCTTGGCAAGGATGATATGATTTTCGACAAGGACGGCAACAGCTTTATCTCGGTTGAAGATTATGCCAAGGCAATGGTAGATGAGCTTGCGGAGCCGGCCCACCATAAAGAACGCTTCACAATCGGTTATTAACACATCACAGTCATGGACGAACATCTGTTGGAAATATTCCAGAAGAACAAAGAAGTGGCTTTCGCCACGTCGGTAGACGGCAAGCCGCATGTGCGTATCTTCCAGATAATGAAGATCGACGGTAATTCCATATATTTCGCCACTTCGCCCAAGAAAGAGGTCTATGCGCAGCTCCGCGAGAATCCGCACGTAGCGATACTTGATCTGAAGGGGGCTTCGTTTGCCCGCGTATCGGGAACAATAGACTTCAATATACCCGACGAGGTAGAACGTGAGATTTTTGATACCAATCCCGTGCTTCCACATCTGTACAAGACCTACAAGGATCTGGTATATATGCGGTTGCCGGCAGAATCGGCCGATTACTTCGATCTGCGTACCACACCCCCAACGCTGATTCACTATGATTTCTGAGACAGAAAGACTGGATACACTGCTCAGGGCACTCCTAAAGGAGCGTCCTGAGTATTCCCGTATCCAGATTCCGGCCACAGTGGCAGATAAACGCAATCTGTTGCGGTCGTTGATGAATGTGCGGGGCCCCTCGCCTCTCGCGCCCGAGCTGATGAGACTTCAGGACGAGGAGCTAGCCATACAGCGTGAGGAAAAGGGCATCGTAACAGCTGACAGCATAGCACCGTCGCCAAAATTTCCAAAGCTCAGACTATGGCAAGGTGACATAACACGGCTGAAAGTGGGCGCAATTGTCAATGCGGCCAATTCGCGTATGCTGGGGTGCTTCATACCAATGCACCGGTGCATTGACAACGCCATACATTCGGCTGCCGGCATGGAGCTACGCGAGGAGTGTGCGAGAATCATGGATGAGCAGGGGCATGATGAGGCCACGGGCCAAGCCAAGCTGACGCAAGCCTACAATCTACCGGCAGAACGTGTGATACACACGGTTGGGCCAATAGTATACGGTGATTCGCCCACCGACGAAGACCGCAGGTTGCTGGCCGACTGTTACAGGAACTGCATGGCTCTTGCCGACAGCATAAAGCTGGAGTCGATAGCATTCTGCTGCATATCGACCGGCGAGTTCCGCTTCCCTCAGGAGGAAGCGGCGGAGATTGCCGTAGCGACTGTGAGGGACTATCTTGACTCACACCCATTATCATCGCTCAAGACTGTGGTGTTTGATGTTTTCAAAGATACCGACTATGTGATATATAAAAAACTATTAGGATATGACTGACTATAA
The DNA here is from genome assembly GCA_947643165.1 of uncultured Porphyromonadaceae bacterium. Taxonomy (GTDB): domain Bacteria; phylum Bacteroidota; class Bacteroidia; order Bacteroidales; family Muribaculaceae; genus Paramuribaculum. The sequence goes on from CANRVB010000020.1 coordinate 22,893, forward strand.
ACAACGCATAGAGGTTGCGCGCGAACGGCTTGCGGAGGCTGACGCCATAGTCATAGGCGCCGGAGCCGGGCTTTCGGCAGCAGCCGGGCTTGACTACTCGGGTCCAGAATTCCGGAAAGAATTCGCGGACTACATAAAACGCTACGGCTTCCCGGATCTGTATTCATCGAGTTTCCATGAATTTCCGACAGAGGAGGAACGCTGGGCAAGATGGGCGCGTCATATAGACTATATCCGATTCCGTCCGGGCGCCATGCCTCTCTATACGGAACTCCACAAGCTTGTGGAGGACAAGAACTATTTTGTCATAACGACCAATGTCGATGCCCAATTCCGCAAGGCAGGGTTCGACCGGTCGAGGATCTTCGAGGTCCAGGGTGACTATGGACTCATGCAGTGCGCCACAGGATGCCATCAGAAACTCTATTCTGACAAAGATACAGTAGAGGAGATCCTAAAGCACTCGCACGATCTGACGGTGGATAAGAAGTATGTTCCGGTATGTCCGGTATGCGGCGGCAATATGGATGTGCATGTGCGCAAGAACCAGTATTTCGTCCAGGATGAGGAGTGGCACCAGTCAGCCGCCCGATATGAGGATTTCATGTCGCGGTATGCCGATAACGGCAAGGTGGTATTGCTTGAGCTGGGGATAGGGTTCAACACACCGGCCATCATACGCTTTCCATTTGAGCGTGTAGTATACCGTAACCCCAAGGCCACACTAATCCGCCTCAACGCGGATTATCCCGACGGTCCGGCAGAGACAGCATCGCGCACTATAGCCTTCAGGGAGAATATGAACAATGTGATCGACCAATTGGCAGAAAAACCAACCCTCTAAGTTATTTTTATGAATTACAAACTACTGGCGGCATCGTTGATAATAGGTGCCGGTACACTTAATGCAGCCGGTCAAGCGGATCCACTCCGGTTTGACCCGGACAACTTCACCACGGGATCACTGACAATGCCCGATGGCGAGCAAGTAGCCTATAAGGCTTATGAAGGACTGTTTTATGTGCGCAATATAGAGGACTCAACCTATCAGACCCTCAACATATATGTTCCGGAAAAGATGGCCGATATAAACCGCGTGCCTATTCTGTTGCGTACGTATGTGGGCGGTTACGCTGCCTCGACGGCAAAGACACCCTCGGCGACAGATGCCACGGGCAGAGCGCTGAAGGAGGGTTATGTTGTCTGCATTCCAGGATCAAGAGGATCCAACTCAACAATAACACGCGACGGCAAGACCATCTATACGGGTACAGCGCCAAACGGTATTCTTGACCTGAAAGCGGCCGTCAGATACCTGCGCTACAATGACAGCCTGATTCCGGGAGAGTCGGAACTGATATTTACCGACGGAACAAGCGCCGGCGGAGCGATGTCGTCGCTTCTCGGTGCCACCGGCAATGCCCCGGAATATGAGCCGTATCTGAAAAAGATGGGTGCGGCAGATGCACGTGATGATGTATTCGCTGCCGTCTGCTACTGCCCGATAACCGATCTCAACCATGCAGACATGGAATATGAGTGGCTATATGGCTGCACAAACACAGGTGTGCGCCATCTGAACGAGGCTCAGATAAGTATATCGAATGAGCTGGCCGCGGAGTGTCCTTCATATATCAATTCGCTGGGGCTCAAGGATAAACAGGGAAATCTGATCACGGCCGACAACTACAAGGAGTATCTCAAAGGGTTTCTGATAGAATCGGCCCACCGCGCCCTTCAGGAAGGTTGCGAAATACCTGACAGCATAGGGTTGAGCTTCTATATTGACAAAACGGGCCCGATGGGAGGTCCGATGGGCGGTCCCGGTAACGGAGGCCGCGGAATGCGCCCCGGCAACGGAGAACGCCGGCCAATGGGCGATGGTCGCCAAGCGCCATCATTCGGCCCGGGGAATGCCCCACGGTTCAATAAGACAAGCGATTATGTGACGGGGATCGATCTTGACAAATATCTGAGCTACGTGGCCTCAGTAACGCCATTGAAAACTCCACCGGCCTTTGACCAGATGGGGGTACTGATACCGACTCCGTCGCCAGAAAACAATGTGTTCGGCAATGAGAATGGAGAGGCCGCCAATTTCACAGAGTTCAGCCTGAGGCACCGTCTGGATGACCCATCAGCGAAGCTGTCGAAAGAGATGGAAAAGAGGGTATATATGATGAACCCCATGAATTTCATTGACAACGAGAAATCGACGGTCGCGCAGAATTGGTTTATCCGTCATGGAGCTAAGGACCGCGACACCTCGTTTCTTGTTCCGATCAATCTTGCCACCAAATTAGAGAATGCGGGGAAGAATGTGAATTTCTTCCTGCCGTGGAACCGCCCTCACTCGGGTGATTACAATCTTGATGATCTTTTCAGCTGGATTGCAAGCACACTGAAATAATCAATTATCAAGACAAGCGGATTGCGCCTTGCAGGTTGTTTCATGACCTGCAAGGCGCAATCAGTGTATCGCTGCAGTCCGAAAAAAAACGCACAATGACCTATAACGTCATGAAAATTGGTAATTAATCACGAATAAATGGTAATCGGGCTACGGGAAGAAGGTATTAATTTTGCAATGTAGAAAAAACAGAATATTATGAGTGGCGAGGTAATGATACTGACCGGAGCGGGTCAGATAGGAATGGCGATAGCGCGGAGGGTAGGCTATGGCATGAAATTACCGGGGCTGATTTTCTAATAGACGGCGGAGCGACAGCATCATATTTTTACGGACCCCTTAACCCTGAAGCAAAATGAAAAGACCCTACATAGTGTGCCACATGGTGGCGTCGATAGACGGACGTATAGACTGCGGGATGGTTGACAAGATCAGCGGTGACGAGTATTATGAGACCCTTGAGAAACTTGACTGCAGGACACAGCTCGAAGGTCGGGTTACAATGGAGCATTACAATGCCCGGAAAGAACCGTTTACAGCTGCTGACCGAACACCGGCGGGGAAGCCATCGGTGTACAAGGCCGTGGAGTCGGAGGGGTATGTGGTGGCTGTAGACACGTATGGCCGGTTGTGCTGGCCCGCACCTGAAATAGACGGTGTGCCACTGGTGTGCATTGTGAGCGAGCAGGTGGCACAGGAATATCTCGAAATGCTAAGGAATGAGAAGATATCGTATATCTGTGTAGGCCGGGAAAGCATCGACCTTTGGCGGGCGATGGAAATACTCGGGTCGGAGTTTGGCGTGGAGCGCATGGCCGTACTCGGTGGCGGACATATCAACGGTGGATTTCTTGCCGCCGGCCTTATAGATGAGGTGAGCCTTCTGCTTGCACCCGGCATTGACGGGCGCAAGGGTCAGACGGCTCTTTTCGATGGCATCTCAGATAGGGAGCATGCGCCTGTGAGGCTATCGCTTGAGAGCGTAGAGCAGGTAGGAGAGGGCACCTTGTGGATAAGATATAAGTGTGGGGACAGAAGATAGAGAGTTGCTGACAATAGGGAAGTGGCAGAGGGGCATGAGGGGATGACGCTGTCGCCGCAGGATATGTCAGAGGTAATCTTCTCTATGCGGGGTGAACACGTCGATAACCTCGCCACCCTCGATCACCTCAAAAGAGTGGGGCGTATTGCCGGGGATAGCGTATGTGTCACCGGGGTGCATTATCACGTCGATCTTCCGGTCGCCGTCGATGATCAGACGGTATTCTCCTGAGATGACATATCCGCACTGTTCGTGCGGATGAGTATGCATGGAGGCGAAATTGCCTTTCACATAGTTCATTTTTGTGACCATTGACTTCTCACCGACAGCAAGGGAGTCGAGATTTACGCCCTTGAATGATTTTTTGAGCGCATCTTCGCGCCGCACAAACATTTTGGTTTGCATAGACTTGGAGATTAGAGCGTTAATTCCATCTGAATGTCGCCACGGGCGTATGCCGGATGATATTCGGGAAGTTCTTTAAAGCCGAGTTTCCGGTAAAGGGCTATAGCGGGTTTTAGCCGGGTGTTGCTTTCAAGAAAGAGCATTTCACCGCCCAATTCCCGCGCCTTGTCGATGACCGCGTCACAAAGTCTGCGGCCTATGCCTTTTCGCTGGATAGAATTGTTAACGGCGAGTTTAGCCAACTCAAAGTCGTAGGCAGATTCCTCGGGCATCGGACACAGGGCGCATACACCGACAGGAAAACCATTGTATAGCGCGACGAATATATGACCGCCTTTATCGAGGATATGCTTCTCAGGATTCTCGAGGACCTCGATGTCATGTGGCTCCAGCTCCCAATACAGTTCTATCCATTTGCGGTTGAGCTCGTAGAATGCTTTCTTGTATTGTGGCTGAAACTCGACAATCTGCACCTCAGAATGTTCGCGCCGCGCCTTTATCTCCCGGACACGTTCGAGTATTGATGTACGACCGAGGGCCTTCTCCCAATCGGCGATGGCAGCCCACAAGTCATTGTCGCACTCCGAAGAGATCTGCTCCACAGCACGCTCGACATCGCGGAGCAGGGCTATAAGTTCTTGTGAGAGACTTTTGCCGGATTCCGTAAGTGTTATCAGTGTGCAGCGGCGATCTGCCTTGCCGTCAACCTCCATGATAAGCTCTGCCTTGATCATCTCTTTGACTATGGTGCTTACCGATGGGTGTGACTGTCCTATTTCCTTTGCGATGGCCGTGACACTCTTGGGCTGTTCATCGGTGAGCGAGTAAAACACGGGAAACCATTTTGGCTTTATGCCAACGCCATAAAGTCCATATATGCTTGCGGCATCGCGTGTCAACGTTTCGGTCAATACCCTCAGCCTGCTGCCGATTGCCATTTTTCCGGTGCGTTCAAAGAAGTCCATATTTAATTAGGTATCTAATTGCGTAATTAATTACGCAAATTTAGGACTAATATTTAATACGGCCAAATCTTCATTAAAAAAAACACATGTCCTGTTTATCGCTTCTTCGCTTATCAGGTGGGTGCTACAGCCGGATACTTGTGCCGGCTGCTGAAATCGCTGTCCTGCAACTTGGCATAAGCCCGCAGATACTTGCGTATCGACGACACCATCTCCTGGGTTTCCTGAAGCATATTGAGATATACATATACAACAGTCATTGTGGCGGGATCACCCTCGCGCAGATGAATAAAAAGACGATGATAGGTTTCGGACAGGGTATTCTTGATATCGTCGCACTGACGGCGCAGCATTGGTACGGCAGCAGCCGATGAGGTATCCATCATATCGAAAACATTGGCGAACAGGGTATCAATACGGTCACGAATTTTCTCAAACTCAGAGACATAGCGGGCCGGTAACGGATGGAAGTTATTGTCAACATGCTCATGGCATATCTCGTTTATACGACGCAAGTTGTACAAAATACCCATGCAGCACGAATTACTGAGATGAAACCATGCACTCTTCTCTATCGCCGTCTCATGGCTTACCCGGCGCAGGCCCAGAGTCTCCTTTCTGAGTATGTTCTTCATATGGCCTTTCCACCTCAGCAATCCATTCTCTATCTTGCCGAGTTGGCCGGCATTTTCATTCATGAACGCACGTGTTATATTCCGGTAGCTGTCGATGGCAAACCGCAGAAACTCCTGCTGCCGGCCGGTGACATATATACGCAGAAGATGCCAGGTCTTGCTCTTGTCGTCGGTAGCCAGAATTGTCTGAAACAGAGCATCGCCATCATTTTCCTCCTGCTTGCTGCGGAAACGGCGGTTGCTGCGCACTATCAATACTATGGTCAGTATCGCCAATGCAATCATAACCCAATGGCCACCGAGATGCATGAGCAAAACGATCACACCTGCCCCTATAAAGGCTGCTCCGGCAGTAAGGAACCATCCGCCTATCACAGAGATTACCCCCGTAATACGGAACACAGCGCTCTCGCGACCCCAGGCACGGTCGGCCAACGATGTGCCCATCGCCACCATAAATGTGACAAATGTGGTCGACAAAGGCAACTTAAGCGATGTACCCAAAGCGATCAGCGCTCCTGCAAGAACAAGGTTGACGGATCCACGGATAAGATCGAAGGCCGCACCATGTTCCATTATGGTATCATCAGTATTGAAACGCCGGCGGAACCAATAACGCACACGACGAGGTGTGTTACGCTCCACCCATGAATGCACCGACAGAGTCCACCTGACGAGCCGACGGGCAATCCGGGAAGATCCGAACATTTCCTCTCCGCCCTGCTGACTGCCGAGACCAATCTCCGTTTTTGCAACATTACGAGCTTTTTTCGAGGTCGCAAGCGCAGCCACCATGATAGCTCCGGCCCCAATAAGATAGTATACGGGGGTATTTGCAGGACCATTCAACGAACCCATAAGGAATCCTGCCGGATCACCTTCGCCATTGGCCATATAGTCCTGATAGGATGCCAGACCACTCAGGGGCACTCCGATAAAATTGACGAGGTCGTTACCGGCAAAAGCCATTGCCAGAGCAAACGTGCCCATAAGCACTACCACTTTCAGCACGTTGACTTTCAAGATATGCAGCAACTGCATCAACACCGTAAAAAATGCAAGGCTGCCAACTATTATCATCGCTGTGTTGGTCTTTATCCAGGCCTTCACCTCCGGAGTCATGAACGCCATATCCTTCACTCCCTTTATAAGCAGGAAATATATGATTGCCGTGGCACATATACCTCCGAATATACCGATCTTCCATTTAAGGCGGCTACGGTAGTTGAAAGAGAAGATCATGCGCGACAAAAACTGTACTAACGTTCCGAATATAAAGGCTATGGCTACCGACAGAAAGATACCTATGATCACCGAAAGGGCTTTCTCGGTGTTCAGCAGATCATTAAGTCCCATGTCTATTCCACCGGCAATCTTTATAAGAGCCACTACAAACGTAGCACCAAGCAGCTCAAACACCATAGATACTGTTGTCGACGTCGGCATTCCGAGCGAGTTGAATATATCAAGCAGGATAATGTCGGTCACCATCACAGCCATAAATATGCAGATAAGGTCGTAGAATGAGAAGTGCTCCGGTCTGAAAATGCCATGACGGGCAATTTCCATCATACCATTGCTCATGGCCGCGCCTATAAAAACGCCTATCGAAGCCACAATCAGAATACGCTTGAGCGATGCAGCCTTCGAACCGATTGCCGAATTGAGGAAATTTACAGCATCATTGCTTACTCCTACCGACAGATCGAACACAGCCAGCAGGAAAAGAAATATAACCACACACAAAAACAGGATGTCCATTTTATAATAATCGATTGTTTTTACTTTATGCAAAGGTCGCCACTGATTGTTTCATAATTATTGCATAATCTTTAAGCTATCATGAAATAAGCCGTTGTTAAGTTTTTATTAAACTTACAGTCATGGCCTCTGTGTATTAGCTTATTGTATATCTTTGCATCAAGATATCAACCCAACCGAACTATGGATACTAAAAAACGAATACTGGTTGTAGACGATGAGGAGACCCTCTGCGAAGCCCTGCGCTTCAACCTTGAGACAGAGGGCTATGCGGTCGATGTGGCACATAGTGCCGAAGAGGCTCTCAGTATGGACCTGAGCCAGTACGACTTGTTTCTTCTCGATATCATGATGGGCGAGATCTCAGGCACGCAGCTGGCAAGGATCATACGCTCCAATCCTACCACATCCTCAGTGCCCATCATATTCTGCACCGCAAAAGATAACGAAGACGACATGATAGCCGGTCTTGATCTTGGGGCCGATGACTACATCACCAAGCCGTACTCGCTGCGCAGCGTGGCAGCCAGGATAAGGACCGTGCTCAGACGTACAACTGTCCACAACGGACCGCCAGTGAACAATGAGCCCGATAAGGTATCCTACCTCGGACTGACGGTTCTTCCCGCGAAAAAGATCTGTATAGTCGACGGCGCAGAGGTTAAACTCCCCCGTAAGGAATTTGAAATACTGCTGAAACTTCTGTCTCACCGTGGCCATATATTCTCGCGTGAGGAAATACTGAAAGAGATCTGGCCGGATGAGGTTGTTGTGCTCGACCGTGTGGTAGATGTCAATATAACCCGCATAAGGCAGAAGATAGGTCGCTATGGCAAGAATATTGTGACACGCTCAGGCTACGGTTATGGCTTCATGGAATAGACTAACATATCCCCGAAGGCTTTTTCTGTGGCTTCTGGGCTACTCTTTGCTCCTTGTCGGATGCTTCATCGGGTTCCAGTATCACCGCGAGAAAGCATTCAAGGCTGAGGAACTGAACGCGCAGCTCCAGCTCATCAACACACACATTCTTAACGATATAGCGGAAGGCCGGGAACTGACCAGCTCACTGCATGCAGAGCCTCACCGGTTCGATGATCTGCGCGTGAGCGTGATAGACGGTAGCGGGCGTATACTCTACGACAACAGTCTGGATTCACTACCCCATGCCAACCATCTGTCACGCAGAGAGATATCAGATGCACGGACTATAGGCTCAGGATATACAGTACGCCGCCATAGCGAAAGCACAGGAAACACATACTTCTATTCAGCCACACTCGGCGATAATGATGTGATAGTACGCACAGCTGTTCCATATTCCGTATCGCTCGTCGAATTGCTGAGAGCCGACTACGGTTTTCTATGGGTGATGGGCGGCATTACATTGATAATGTGTGTACTCGGATTCTTCGCCACGCGCCGCGTCGGACTGCATATAATGCGGTTGAACCGTTTTGCCGAAAAAGCCGAACGCGGAGAACGCATATACGATACGGCTCCGTTTCCCAAAGATGAACTCGGCTCAATATCCAACCATATCGTACGCCTATATTCCGATCTGCAAGGTGCAATAGCCGACCGCGACCGGGAACATCGCGCAGCACTCCACGCACAGCAGGAAAAAGAACGTATCAAGAAGCAACTTACCAACAATATCAACCATGAGCTGAAAACACCCGTAGCATCCATACAAGTATGTCTGGAGACCCTGTTGGCCCATAAGAACATGTCGGAAGACAAACGACACGAATTCCTGTCCCGCTGTCTCGACAATACCGAACGCCTCAGGCAGCTTCTCGGCGATGTCGCTCTGATAACACGTATGGACGACGCACCGCAATCCATCACAAAGGAACCTGTCGACCTTACTGAAATAATCGCCGAAGTCGTGGAAGAGTGCGATCCTATGGCTGCGGCAAAGGACATGGTTATAGACGACAATATACACGCGCCACTGATGATCAACGGAAACCGATCGTTGCTGACCTCTGTATTCCGCAATCTAATTGACAACGCAATAGCCTACAGCGGTGCGAACAGAATCAGACTTGATGTCGTTTCAACATATAAAGACAAGATCATCCTGTCGGTTGCCGATAACGGCAGCGGTATACCGCCGCAGCATCTCTCGCGCATCTTCGAACGATTCTACCGCATCGACAAAGGTCGTTCGCGTCAAGCCGGTGGAACCGGCCTCGGACTCTCAATCGTAAAAAATGCAGTTATGATGCACGGAGGTTCTATTGTTGCCCGCAATCTGCCCGGAGGAGGACTGTCATTTACAATTACTTTATCAAAGGAATAGACATGAAAGAGAAACTGGCAATAGCATTGGTTGCCCACGACCACCGGAAAGCAGACATGGTCGACTGGGCAAAATTCAACGCCGCATACCTCTCAAAGCACAAGCTGATATGTACCGGCACCACCGGTAGCCTCATCAAGGCCGCGTTCGACGAGGCCGGTATCGACGCCGAGATAGTATGCATGAATTCCGGACCTATGGGCGGTGATGCGGAAATAGCAGCAATGGTGGTGCGCAACGAGATAGATCTCGCCGTCTTTCTGATAGATGATCTGAATCCACAACCACACGAGGCTGATATACAGATGCTTCTGCGCCAATGCCGGCTACACAACGTACCTATTGCGTGCAACCGCATCAGTGCCGATCTGATAATCTCAAGCACTCTATGGTCCGATCCCGATTATAAACCCATGGAACAAAGCTACATACGCTTTGACCGATGCAACCCTGACAAGCAATAGACACTAAAAAGAGGGCGCCGTGTCACACATGACACGGCGCCTCATCATACTGATATACTGTCATTTAGACAACTTATCATATTCTTCATCGGTCACAGGCTCCAGCCACACATTTTCAGTATTCTCACCAGCCACCTCAAACGCCAGATGGGCGAACCAGCTGTCGGCTGCCGCACCGTGCCAATGCTTCACGTTGGCCGGTATATGTATCACCGTCCCCGGCAGAATCTTCTGAGCCGGTTTACCTTCCTCCTGATACCATCCGCGGCCGGCAACGCCAACCAACATCTGACCTCCACCCTCTGTGGCCTTGTGTATATGCCAATTATTGCGGCAACGTGGTTCGAATGTCACGTTGGCAACAGGGACCTGTGAATCGGAGATACGTGCCAGATAGCTGTTGCCGGTAAAATAGCGGGCATAGGCTGTATTTGGTTCTCCGACCGGAAAAATCATCTCCTGTTCAAACCTCAGGCGTTCATCGTCGGCTGCCGTCGTGTCGCGCCATACCTCCTTGGCCTGACGGAATGCGCCCCACGCCTTGGGCCAACCCGCATAGAAAGCGACCTGAGTGAGGATCTCCGCAATTTCTGTGCGTGTCACCCCGTTTTTCTTAGCTTCCTGAAGATGATAGGTAAGCGATGAATCTATAATGCCACTGCTTACAAGTGCCGTGACAGTGACGATGCTGCGGTCGCGCAATGGGAGCTTGTCGGTTCTGCTCCAAACCTCACCGAACAATACATCATCATTCAGAGCGGCAAATTCAGGCGCGAAATCACCAAGCGCGTCACGGCCGGCTGTCTGTTTCACTACTGTTTGCGATTGAGCCATAATTGCAGTAAATAGAATTAACAATACTAATATATACTTCTTATCCATGTTGAAAGACATTTTTGTCGATGCAAAAATACATCGATGCTTTCTACATGGCCATATACATTTTCACGTATTTCTTACCAATTCTAACGATCGGCTATCCTTTTACGCATGGCATACTGCGACAAGCCCGCCTCAAAGTTCACCGACCGTAAAAAACCATCCATCGACAGACATCGAGCATCAACATTAAGCACTTTCACGGATGCCGTAGCCGAAGCCTTGACCGCCTCCGACAACAGCGCCGTAGCCACACCTTTCCGGCGATAAGGCCTGTCAACCGCAATCTGGGTGATATCGCCCGTTTCCGGATCGCAGACACTGTAACCCACAGCCTTGTCATCAATGAATGCAGCCATGGCAATCAGTTCCGGCTGTGCCCGTCTGATCGACTCCAGACTGTTCTGCCACGATGGAACGAAATCGCAGAAACCGGACATCCTGTCAAGATTCTCATAGCCTATATGCCTGATGGATATGTTATCCAGCTTCAGCGGCCTGTCAAACACCAACCGCCCTGCTTCCTGCCGATAACAACGGTAATCAGCCATTACCTCGAATCCGGCATTACGGTATAATGCTATCGCCGGGACATTATCTGTCAGCACCTCAAGTATATAATCCACAATCCCGGCCTGTCTCAGCACTGGCAATGATTCCTTGAACAAACGACCGGCAAGTCCACTGCCACGATACGACGGCAATGTTCCGGTGCCGCAGTCATAACATGACTCTTTCCCGTCATAAACTCCCCTGCCGTTCAGTATGAACGCCACTATCTCATCGCCATCAAAAGCGGCAAACGAAAGCGAACGGCAATAACCGCGCCGTGTCAACATAGATTCTATCTGACGGCGTCCGAAACTCACGGCATAATCACAAAAAGCTTTCTGAAAAGCATCAATGACTTTGGCGACAGGTATATCTGTCAATCTCTTGATCTCTATATCCATATTCAATATTACCTTATGGCAAAGATACAACATTCATCCGAGATCCCGACATTTTACCATCAGTGACCCATTCTTCACCTTTTTTATAACTTTCAGACATGAATAAATTGGTAATTTTGCACAAAATTTGATCAATGTCACAGTTCAGCAAAAAGTATTATTTCTTCCTGATCCTCTTCCTCGGAATGTTGTCGGCCTTCGGTCCCTTTGTCACCGATATGTACCTTCCGACTCTCCCATCAATGGCCGAAGTGTTCAACACCACTCCGTCGCTTGTCCAGATGGGACTGGCAACAAGTATGCTCGGACTCGCCATAGGACAGATCTTTTTCGGTCCGCTAAGCGACAAATACGGCCGTAAGTCTGTACTTATATCCGCAATGATCCTCTTCTCAGTCTCAACTATAGCCGCCATATTCTCACCGACCATCGAATTCTTCAATTTCTGCCGGTTCCTTCAAGGCCTGGGTGGATCGGGAGGCATAGTGTTGTCGCGGTCTGTCGCCACCGACTGCTACTCAGGACGCGAACTTGCCAAGACCCTCGCCATCATAGGTGCTGTCAACGGTATCGCCCCTGTCACTGCACCTGTCATAGGTGGTCTTGTTTCGGAGGCTGTAGGCTGGAAAGGCATATTCTGGATCCTGTTCGGTATCGGTGCCGTTATCCTTGCCATGTGTCTCATATTCCGTGAATCACATACCCGCGACCGGCGTTATACCGGATCCGTGGCAAGTCTGTTAAGCCGCTTTCCCGATATATTCCGGCTCCGCTACTACGTCATCTACACACTGCTCTACGCATTCACCTGCGGCGTCTTGTTCTCATATATCTCATCGGCCTCATTTATCGTGCAAAATCATTTCGGCTTCTCCGAACTGCAGTTTGCCCTTGTATTCGGCGTCAACGCCCTCGGTATTGGTATAGGCTCCGGTCTGTCGCTCAAATTCCGCAGGATGAAAAACGCAGCCCTATTCGGTGCTTCAGGCATAGTTGTCTCCACCCTCCTCCAGTTCCTGTCCTACCTGTTTATGCCGTCATTCCTGCCATACGAGATATTCACATTCTCTATGCTCGTGAGCATAGGCTTCATCCTGACCTCCGCCACCACAATGGCTATGGACGAAGGTCGCAGTATGGTTGGAACAGCATCGGCCATTTTCGGCGCCTCAGGCTTCCTGTTTGGCGGCATTGTATCGCCACTTGTCGGCCTCGGCAATATAATGTCGACCACCCTCATCCTGCTCGGCATCTGCTCCACATGCGGACTTATTTTCGCCACAATAGCCTTCCGCCGCCATCAATAACTCTTGTATATACACTAAAAACGCAGCACCACGCCGGAATTTATTCCTTCGTGGTGCTGCGTTTCAGTATATGACTGTCGCAGGTATGATACCTTACATCGTCAGGCCCTGCGATGAAAGTATTTCCTGCATTCGTTCTGACGAGGCATCAGTATCACCGGTTTCCTTACGGAGTTTCATCATCTCCTTCTTCATGTTGTTTATAATTGCCTCATAAGCCTTATCACCATATAGGTTATGGTCTTCCTTGGGATCCGTCATAAGATCATAAAACTCCCACGCCGGTTCTGTTGATGAAGCATCCGAGCCGGTCATTGTCAGCGGATCACCATATAAGAACATCAGTTTATACCGGTCAGTGCGTACTCCTATATGGGCCGGACGTATGTCATGGTGCGTCCAATAACGGTAATATATGCTCTTACGCCAGTCCTTGGGGGTATCACCTTTCAGATTGGCGCGGAAACTGCGCCCCTGCGAACCCTCCGGCGGCTCTACACCGGCAAAATCGGCTATCGTGGCTGCAAAATCAACATTAAGAATCAAGTCGGGATTCCTCTCCCCGGCCGGAATTTCACCCGGATAACGTATAACAAAGGGCATTCTGGCCGCCTCCTCATAAAACATACGCTTATCAAAGAATCCGTGCTCACCGAGAAAATAACCCTGGTCGGCTACATATACCACAATTGTATTCTCGCTCAAATTCATCTCATCCAACGCATCAAGCAAACGGCCTATGTTGTCGTCAACTGTCGCAGCACAACGCAGATAATCGCGTATCAGTTTCTGGTATATAGCCTTACGGGCGGCAATAGGCGACATACCTTCGATAGAGAACGGCAATTCCGGGTAGCGGCACCACCATTTGTCTGGATCTGCCGAGGCTACAGCCCAACGGCGGGCCATCTCTTCCAAAGGCTGACCTCTGAATTTACGTCCATTCGATTCCGGACCCTTGTCCATCATGTTAGCAGGCTCGGGAAACACAACTCCATCATACAGATGGCGCATGCGTTCAGGAAAGTCGTATGGTTCATGTGTCGCCTTGAAGTGACAACACATCATGAACGGAGCATCATTGTCCTTGTGTTCCTTTATCCAGGCAATGGTCTTGTCTGTTACCAGATCTGTTGAGAAACCGTGAACCCGCATCCCATAATTTATGTTGCCGGGCCACGGACGGTCACTGTCCTGAAATGTAGGATCGCGATATTCACCTTGGTCATGGAAAACAGAGTAATAGTCAAAGCCTTGCGGCTGTGAGCCCAGATGCCATTTACCTACTATAGCTGTCTGATAACCTGCATTGTGCAGTGTCTTTGCAATTGTAGGCAACGACGTGTCGAGTGTATCGGAAAGGGTGTAAACCCCGTTGTTGTGGGCATACCTGCCTGTCAGTATGCAAGCTCGGCTGGGAGTTGAAAGCGAATTAGTAGCGAAACAGTTGTCAAGTGTCACACCCTCAGCTGCCAGTCGACGGATATTGTCGGTTTTGGCATAATCGGCCAAATGTCCACCATATATACCCCATGTTTGCGACGTATGGTCATCGCTGAGTATAAAGAGAATGTTCGGTCTGTCATTATGATGTTTTTTAGCAAAAACAGCCATATTTGAAATACCGGCTGCCAACATCATACAAGCAACTTTTATATTCACGGCTAAGCAATAAAATTTTTATGTGATTTTTACAAAGGCCAAAATTAACACTTAATTTTTACCAACGCAACAGAGTGTGATCTACAGACATACAAATTATCCGACTCTTCTGCCTATTATCTTTATTCAAAGCGAAATCAAGAGCGTGCCAGGCTGTTGCCCGGCACGCTCACATACATCACATATCAATATACACTAACATTACTCTGGAACATATATTATGTCACCGTTCTCAAGTTCGTAGGCGGTGCCTACGCGCTTGCCTTTGTTGCCCGATGAATTATTGTCTTCCGATGGCGTGTAGCGGTTTATTTTCTCACCCTCCTTGGTTATAATCTCCATATTCTCCTTTCCGGGATTCTTAACCATCGTGAAGTCTTCCTGCGAGAACATCTCGGTCATGTTGTACCGGCTCACAAGTGCAACCATCAGAGCTACGGCGAACACCATCGCCACATCAAACAGATTGCTGACAACGCTCATCGGATCGTTGTCCTCGCTGCGGTTGAGTAGTCTGCGCCTTCTCATTTCTGCTCACCTTTTGACTGTTTTATAACTTCTGCAAGATACTCGAGCATCGTTATGTTTTTTACAGCCCAACGCTCCTTTACCTGTTGCGTAAGAAAGCCGATAGCACTCACAACCAGACCTACCACGGTTGTGGCGAAGGCAACCTGCATGTTATAGGCCATAGAGGCGATATCACCGGTAGCGAGGCCGACAAGTGCTGGTCCCATAGGTATCAGGGTTCCCATAAGGCCGAGTATCGGGCCCATTTTGGTAAGCACTTTCGATGTAGCCACATCTTTGTCGGCATCCATCTCATACTCCGCAAGCAGCAGCTCGATGCGGGCAGGATTGTTGCTGTCGGCAATTATCTTCTTGGCGTAGGCCATCACTACCGAATCAGTCTTATCGGGCAAAGATGATGCAAACTGTTCAAGATTATCTGGTGTAAGCTTGTTCATGCGGTCAAGAAATGCAGCGGTATGCTTTTTCATCTGCATGTATTGGCCGAAGAATGCCCCAATCAAAATGAGTGAACGGAGAAAGAAAAATATTAGCAACACAATTACCGGAACAAGCAGGCCGGTAGATATCCAGTAGAGGATATTTGAAATTACATTCATTGTATTCTGGTTATTTTTTTAGAATTATTACGTTTGTTCAATATCAGTCCGGCGCACGTTCCGGCGGCCAGAATCAGCAATATTCCGATCAGAGAGTCCCACTCCACCGATCCGGTTCCCTTGACAGCCGTACGCCCGTTTACGGTCGCTATCACACCCAGTATGGCGGTGAGCGCATTGATCAGGAACATCAGTTCAAGCCTCAGTTCCCGCTCCGGAAGCAGCCAATGTAAAGCGGCTGCCACCAATGGCACACATATCATGACTATACCGGCTGTGGTCCATGCCAAAGTGCCGAAATCAGCACCCGGGAATGCAAAGATTATCTCTACCAGCATGGCAAAAAGCACCGGGAATATCAACAGTCCCGGAAACCATTGAGTCACCACAAGGATAACCTTCCCGACACGACTCATGGCCTCCCCCGATACATACTTCACCATCATGATGCAGAACGTTACCTGAAGGAACACATCGACGGTAAGTATTACCGAAGTATCAAGCATCAGCTCAGGATTATTGAGCCAGTCTGTGATTTGAGTTTTCGACTGGCCGGAGGCATCTTCCCACGTCAGACCCACAAACAGAGCCGCCACGGCACACAATATAAGGCGCCCCGGAAGATTGTCAAAGGTCAGCTTCAACACGAAGTTGAAGCCAACCAGAAGCATTATTATTACAATTACTATTTCCATCAGTCTACAGATAGCTTTTTACGGCGTCTGATCAGGAGCACTACTCCAACAAGCGCCAATACAACTATCACTCCTACAATAACGCCGTTGATGCGGCTTGTAGTATGCTCGGTAGAGTTCAATTCCTCCTTCTGCATCACCATTCCATCGTCAGCGCTACCCAGATTTTCGGCGCGTATGGTTCCGATAGCCTCATTGTACTGGGCCGCCGTCTGCTGCGGGACCTTCGAGGATATGAAGTCGCGAAGTTTGGCATTATCGCACACAAAACCGGAGCAACTGGGCTTATATTCGTTGACAATTTCCGTATGCAACTCTGCCAGAGCCGACAATTGTTCGTCCGATGCCTTCCACATACCCTTGCGGGCGGTCTCGAGCATCACCGCGGTTATCTCTTCGATTGCCGCCGGATTCTTGTCCTTGAAGTAATCCTTTAGTCCGAGATTGTTTTTGTCGGCCACATAAGTATCATAGATATCATCCCAAAGCTCATTGTCAATGGCATCAGGCTTCATCACGTTCCAGCCATATGTATTGCGGATAATGTCGGCAAATCCAGACGCATCGCCCGAACCACCCTTCATCTTGCCCTGGATATACGCAGGATTTAAGATAGTGGTACGGCTCTCTACTCCGATTGCCTCCTTCACCTCCTGCATGCGGGCCTTGTTGCGGTTGCGGTAATCGCTCAGGTAGGCATCGGGGTCCTTTCCGGTCACATTGCGGACGGCAAGATTCATACCTCCCATGAACTCATACACATGGTCAAGGCTGAGAGCGCCCCATGTGTTGCTCTGACGCGGCTGCACCACGACATCGGTACGGGTCAGAGCTGCCTCAAAAGCGTAGTCCTGCATCTTCTCCCAGTCCTCTTCGCTTCCATATATGGCACCCATATTCTGCATATAGGTCTCGGCTATCTCCGACTCGTTTTCCCAACGGTCTCCAGCCTCAACCATACCCTGGATGCCACTGCCATAGTTTCCGTTAACACCGCCAAATACTCTTGCAGTCGACAGCTCGCGTGCTTCCTTCGGAGTCACGCCCTTGTCTACAAGATGTCGCTCTGATTCTACAACACCTTCGGCAACATAGTTGGGATACTCCTTGTCATTAGCCTCGGCAGCCATCTTCACCGCGCGGCTTATAAGAAACAGACGCGATGCGGCAAGATCGCGAAGCTGACCGCTGGTCTGCACCACCACATCTATACGCGGACGACCAAGCTCTGCCGACGGGATCAGCTTCAGATCGGTGACGCGACCAAACGGATCACGCACAGGCTCTACGCCAAGCATATAGAGTACCTGACCTATCGTAGCGCCCTCTGTCTCAATAAATTCGCTACTCCATAGCGTATAGCTAACCTTGCGTGGAACGGAGTCGCCATGAGCCTTGCGATACATAGCTATAGTGTTATCAGCGAGACCTTTGGCCTTTTCCCAAGCCACAGCCGACGGAGTTTCTTCCGCATTGACAGCAAACATATTCCTACCCGTAGGCAGAATATTGGGATTAAGTACCGGATCTCCTCCCGAAGTAGGGGTGATATAACCGCCGGCAAGAGCGTTGACGATAGACTTCAGCTCGGATTGTGGACTCTCAGCAAGCGACTTCTTGTACTTTGTCACATTATTGACCGCTCTTTCAAGTTCTACTACTGCCGCCGAAAATTCCATCTCATCTTTGGTATAATTAGGCTGCTTCATCATGCCCATGCCGGACATTCCGCCTCCATGAGCCGCATTGCCGGCCTGCTTGCCGCCCTGCTTCTTTCGCTTCATCGCAGCCTTCATCTTTTCTATGGCCTCGTCATCGGCACCCATCTTCTTAGCCATCTCAAGAGCCTTCTCCGGGCTCATTCCGGCCTTCGACATCATCGACTTCATGGCCGACGTTTTGGGACGGTCCGACAGCTTGGAGGTCGACTGCGCGGTTGGTGTCATCATCGACCCCATGACCATCATCTTCGACAACATATCCTTCGAACCATTTATCATCATGTCGATAGTACGCGCACTGTCAAGCTCCTCTCGGCTTATTCCGGCAATGCGGCACAACTCGTCATCGTCAATATGTTTTCCCGACGAAAGCAGTCCGTTCACCATATTTCGGGCCTTGCTGCCATATTCACGGGTGAAGCGGCTACGGTTGCGGTCATAGTCTATATTTGTGCGTCCACGCTGCTTGTCAAGGTTATACAGGCTATAGGCTATCGGATCGACAGTCATGGCATATACCGTTGAGTTGATGTTTGCTTCCTCATATGGAACTCCCATCACATACAGTGCGCCTGTTATCTTTTCATTTGCCAACTCCTCGGCGAATGTCTCTATTCTGGCAATATCATCTGCCGTATAAGGCTGTGACAGCACACTGTCAAGACGTAGTTCCCGATGTATTCCAAGCTCTACGGCATACTTCTTTACCAACAGCGAAGCCTTCTCTACAGCGCTCTGATTCACATTATCGGCTCCTATCTGACGGTTGTACTCTGCCACAGCGTCCGACAGGTTCTTATATATACCCCTCACCTCACTCTCCTTGAACGGAGGAGTCAGATAGTTTATGATCCCGGCATAACTACGGCGCTTGGCCATCATGGCCTCTCCTACATTGCTCGTGGAATAGATATAGAAGTGCGGTATCGTACCTACCAGACGGTCTGGCCAGTCATTGCTGCCCAGTGCCACCTGCTTGCGAGGTGTGAACTCAAGGCTGCCGTGTGCGCCGAAATGTATCAGAGCATCAGCACCGAAACCATGTCGTGCCCACAGATAGGCCGCGACATAGTTGTGAGGAGGGGCCGCATCCGTGCCATGGACTATCTTGAAGTCATCATCGCCCAGACCGGCGGCTGTCTGAGGTATCAGCACCACATTACCGAACTGAAGGCGCGCCAACGCCAGATCGCCGTCTTCGTTCTTCAGACCATGACCGGGAAAATCACCGTCAACACGGTCTATCTCGGCTCGCATCTCTTCGGACATCGATGCCTTGCACCAGCTGTCATAGGCCTCTCTGCCTATTATTTCCGGTGAGTTATTCTTCACAAAATCATCTTTGGCACCGAGAGCATATTCATTGAACACCTTGCCCTGCTCATTTATCATTACCTCCAGAGCCTCTGCGCTTGCCGGAAGATTCTCTACCTTGTAGCCCTCTTCTTTCAGCTTGCGCAGAAGATTGTACAGCGACGGGGCAACTTCCATTCCCTCGGCCACAAGAGCGTTCTGACCAGGACCCTTGAAATAGAATATTGCGACTCGCTTTTCCGAATTATCCTGCGACTGCAGCTCTATATAGTTGCTCACAGTCTCCACAAACTCATCAAGACGGCCCGGTATAGCTTCAACATACGGCAACCCGTCATCGCCCTTGAAATGAGCGAAAAGCGAGTACGGACGTATCGCTCCATCTATCTCTGGAGTTACTATGCTCTGCGACATGAATCCTCCGTTCATACCCATCTTGTCGGCCATCCACTCATCATAGTCTCGGTTGACATTAAGAGGCGAGAACAGTGGTATATTATGCTCCTTTATATAGTTCACTACCATATCGCCCATGCGGCCGTGTGCCATATTGATCATGGCTGCCACATCTACCGAGTCCGCATGGCCATCCTTTATGAACAGCTGGATCGAATTGACCGGATACACCACATTTCCTTTACGCTCAAGCGTGGCTACCAGACTGTCTGAAACGCCCATCTGACCCGTCAGTATCACCTTCGGTGCTCCGGCCTTCATCTTCCCCGACTTCGTCAGAAAAGCCTCATACTCGGCAACCGAATTGAAGTTCAGCTCATCTTCATCTCCAGGATAATACATCAGCGACGATATGTAGCCGACAGGATCGCCCGGTTCTTCCGCAAACAGCTTCTTCCCGTCTATATACTTGCGCACATACTTCAGCATATTCCGGTAATTGCTCTTTCCTCCGGCAAGATACTGCTTCAGGAAACTCTGGTCTACCGAATCCACCGATACTATCAGATTCTCTGGATTCGTAGCCGCTGTGGTCAGGACGGGAGTTCCCGACTCGGCAGCAGCCTCAAGTGCCTTCCGCTGTTCATCTGTAATCCGGAGACCCATTCCGTTGACAAATACCATATCATACTTCCCGGCGCGCTCCAGCTCCTCCGGACTCATCTCATCTATCTTCACAAAGCTGTTATCATTAGCCTTGGAGATCTGGCCCAACGCTATGGCCTGATAATTCACAAATGCTATGCGCGTCGGACTCGCTATCGTCCGCCACGCAACAATGACACCGGCTACAACAGCCAGTGCCAATATCGACAGTATTATTATCTTTTTCCGTGACATGATAGTTTATTTAAACATCTGGTCCACATCTATCGACAAACCTATCGCAAACGATATTCCTGTTGTCGACGGTGTGCTGCTGTAATTATACTTTGGTACGTAATTAAATAGATTGTCTATCGTGGCGATAACATCTATTCCCTTCCATACGCTTTGGGTTATGTTGAGCTTCCACATCGTATAACCCGGATACTTCACGCTCTCCGTTTCCTCATACGATGATGTCGAGGTAAATTCATCTACCGTTACATTCGACAGCACGCGCCCGTTCAGTGCCGCCATGATGCCGTAATTTTTCCACCGCTTGGTATAATCCAGGCGCATTGTCGCCGTGTGCGGACGTGTCGACGATGAATACGGATCGCCACGCTTCACATGCTCCTTCGTGAACATATACGACGCCCTGGCTCCAAGGCCCCACCTTGTCTTCCACGACACATTCGCATCTATTCCGGCTATGCTCACATTATTGATATTCGTATACACCATACCCTGCAGACCTTGGCTCCACGCTGTCGTTATCCGGTTATCCACAAGATTGCAGAAGCCGCCAAGCGTTGCATTGAAGAGTCCCTTTGTATACTCTGCCGATACCTGGAAATTATTGCTCGACTCAGGTTTCAGATCCGGATTTCCGTATATCATGAAAATGCCGGCCATATCGAAGTTCATATACATCTCCTTGAGTGTTGGCGCGCGGAAACCGCCCGCATAACACCCTCTGAACGTCACTCGGTCCTTCCGGTACATACCGCTCACTCTTCCCGACCAGTGCGACATGCTCGACTCCGAGAAGTAGTCATATCGGCCCCCTACGATCACGTTCAGATCCTTGCGGAAGTTCATGTCAAACTGCGCGAATCCGTCAGCCGTCAGCTGCTTCTTGTCGCCGTTGTCCTCAAACTGATACGTCATCAGGTAGTCGCCCATCACATCGCCGCCAACGGTCAGTATATGCTTCCCGCCGAAAGTATGGTTATACACGGCCTTTCCGATGTTCTGCACATTCGAATAATCCCGCACATCCTTCTTCGACGCTACCATATAGTCGCTCTTGTCATACTGGTCAAACGAGTAGCTCACCTCCAGATTCCGGCCCGCGCTCAGATCATACAGTCCCTTCAGGCCACCCGAAAAGTCACGATACCTGTCATGCACGTTCGTCTGCGCATTGCGCTCCCTGAAGAAGTAGCCGGCCCGGCCTGTCAGCTTCAGTCTGTCGGTCACCCTGTATGTCAGTCGCTCCTTCACATTCCAGGTCCCGCCGCCGTAAAAACGCGAGTAGTCGCCTCCGTTCTTCATGTCATACGAGTCTATATGCGTATGCTGTGCCGACGTCGAGCTCGATATCTTGCCCCTGTTCACGCTCAGGTTCACACCATAACGCTGCTCATTATGATCTCCGTAACGGGCATTGGCATTCAAGGTCCACGGTTCGCTGCTCTCGCGGCTTATTATGTTTACCACGCCTCCTACGGCGTTCGATCCATATATCGACGAGGCCGCGCCCTTCACTATCTCTATCTTCCCGGCATCATTCAGATTCAGCCTGCTGTAGTCAACATTGTCCAGCGTCTCGCCGGCCACGCGCTCTCCATCTATCAGAAACAGTATCGAATTTCCCCCGAAGCCCTGCATGTTCAGCGATACCTGCTGGTTCATCGAATACGAGAATTCTATACCCGGAAGCTCCGCCTGCAGCAGATCACTTATATTGGTCGCATCGCTCTTCTTTATATCGCCAGCGCTTATCACTCTGGTCAGGATTGGCGAATCTTTCAGCAGTTTCGGGGTGCGTGTTCCGGTCACCACGACTTCCGACAATGTCTTGTTTAGTGCCTTCTCTATCGAGTCAAGCTCCTCCTCCGTATATGGCGAAGCTACGGCGGCGAGTGTCCAACCCAACCCGATCAACACTATAGCTCTCTTCATTTCTTCCTTTTGGTTATGGATACTTACTTTTACAGCGGATAGATGTAGCGCAGGGTCATATACCCTTTCACGCCCGAATCATCCATATAATTCTCAAGCTTCACGGCCGCGCGCTCTCCATTCTTCATCTTCACTACATACACCCTCTCCGACGGCGTGTAGATGGGAGGCATCTCGCTCTTGTCGACATTCAGCCACTTCGACATCTCCGGATTATAGTACGATTCCTTATACTCCAGATACCCGGCCATCATGTTCGACACATCGGTGATTATCGTTTCTGTTGTCCAGATATCCTCTACAAAGCTCTCCTCTGCTATATTTCCCAGGCCTATCGCTTTATATATATCGCTCTCCGTTGTCTCTGCTACGGCGCCCCCGTTCGTTTTCACATCATACCGGTGTATGGCTATGTCCCAGTCCGCTGGCTCCGCTTCATCAACCCCGAGAGTATCTATCCTCTCATCCGAGAAATCTATATACGTCCAGCGCTTGTAGTCCGTGGCATTGACATATATCTTCCCGGCCTCACCCTTCGTGCTCGGTTCTACGAATCCATACTCGCTTGTCGTCACCGGCTCATCATAGATATCGCTGAATATACCTTCGCACGACGAGAGCGACATTATGCATATCGCTCCCGCAAGAATCATTACTTTTAATGATCTCATCATATTTACCTCTACCTGTTATCTTAATTCCCTTCCGGCATGTCGCCCGTATGGAATGTCACTGTCAGACCACCCATCACCGTCGGCATCGTGAACGTAAACGTAGGATCATCCTTCGCCGCATCTATGCTGCCGCTCAGCTTGCACGCATAATCCTTTAAATTTCCGTTCATACCCATCTTGGTCGTGCCCTCTCCGCTCAGCGTGAACACTCCGGCCTCATATGTCGCCTTGACATTCTTAACCGAGAATTCGCCCCACGAATCCGATGTATAGGCCACCGAATAGCTGCCGTCTCCATTAGCCGTGATCTCTATGGTCTGGTCATCCGCCAGCATGCTCTGAAAATACGCGCTCTTGGCCTCAGTGTATCCCGTATAGGTACCCGGCACTACTATTTCTGCCGGAACCTCTCCGGGCTTGAACTCTATTGTCAGTCCGCCCATCACCGCCGGACACTTGAATGTCACCGTTGCCTCGCCGTTCTCTACTACGCCCGACATCTGGCATTCATATTCCTTCTGGCTGCTGCCGGCCATTCCCATTACCGATTTTCCGCTGCCGGCTATCGTATAGCCCGAACCCGACTCAGCTACTGTCGCATCCTCAATCGTGATCGTACCCCACGTCGACGACACATACCCTACAGTCACTTTATTTATCTCACTCGTGCCCTTTATCGTCAATGTCTGCTCGGCTGCTACCTGATTGCCGAAATACTGGCATCCGGCTACTGTATAACCCTCATACGTACCGGCCACACGGTCGGCATAGTTTGTGGCAGGATCATCATTGCTGCTGCACGAAGCGAAGCTTACGATAGTGGCGATCAAAAGCAGAAAATGCAACTTTTTCATCTTTACTCTCTCTTTGGTTTATGATTGGTTTTGATGCTGCAAAATTACTGCCATTCCGACGCCCCGGCAATTCCCAATTTTAGGTAATTTCTCATGCAAAACGCCACTCCATATACACAATTTTGAGTATACACCGTCCCTTCACCCTCAGTTCACCTCCAGTTCACCCCCAGTTAACCACCCTCTCAGCAGCCGTCAGCCACTTTTTCTGTCTTCTACTCCCCTTCTTCAATCTTCTTTAATTGCCAAAACATCTCCTCTTATTCTCCAAACTGCCGTTTTCATCCGTTCGCGGAATATTTATGCACCTTTTATGTACAAATTTTATATATCATTCGTTTATTTCATCACTATCTTTGTATCGGTAAAATTGAGAGATATATAGGTATGATTCACTACGATTCAAAGTAATATATTGGGATTTATGGATAAAGATTTGGTAAAAGATTGATCAAAATCGGGGAGTGCGCTGACGACAGTGCGCTCCCCGGTTCTTTTCATCCGTACCATTCCCCGCATGCAGTCCTGGCAACCCGCCACGCTATATCGTCGGGTTATATCAATTTATACCCACAATCCATTAGCAGCACGCCCTCTCACCCCCTTCTCAGTCATCATTGGCCCCACGTCATGGCAGCCCCATACACGGCCATTCTGCCGGCCCGTAGACGTTAATTGAATCCTGCTGTCAACACCCGCGCAACCACACCTCATATTCATTCCTCCATCCATTCTCCGCCGTCTACTGCGGTCAGCCAACACGGCAATACCGACTACCCCCGCACTCCGCTAAAACCCCATCCTGTCCACGCATCCTGCTCCGACACACACTGCCATCTCCCCGGACAGTCACCGCAGCCCCGGCGCCATAACACAACACACATAGACACAAAA
>CANRVB010000021.1 GCA_947643165.1 uncultured Porphyromonadaceae bacterium
TAACACTTCTAATTGCCCAATTTAACATATGCACCGTGCTTTCGGCTTGACCCAAAATAACTCGAAAAGACAGCCGACCCTGCATTGAAGCGGGGCCGGCTGTCGAATTTTTTCAGGTGGTTGAAAGTGGGATTGATGGGTATGAAAAAAGGGCCACTTTGAAGTGACCCTTTGAGGTGATCCGGATGCGACTCGAACGCATGACCGTCTGCTTAGAAGGCAGATGCTCTATCCAGCTGAGCTACCGGACCGATCCGTATGAAAGTGAGAAGAGGAGTGTTTGCGAGTGCAAAGGTAGCAACTTTTTGCTGTATAACCAAATTTAGGCCGTGGGATTAGAGAGATTCGAGCACGGCGCGTATTTTCTCGTAGGTTGTTATGCGGGTTGGTACGAGGGGGAGACGGAGTTCGTTTTCAATGAATCCCATAGCGTTGAGGACGCATTTGACTCCGGCGGGGTTGCCATCGACAAAGAGGAGTGAAAAAAGGTCGGTGAAGCGGTGGTGTATGAGTCGTGCCGCATCGTAGTCGCCTGAAAGGGCAAGGCGTACCATGCGGGAGAATTCGCGAGGAAAAGCATTGCCGATAACCGAGATGACACCAACGGCACCGAGGGTGATGAGGGGGAAGGTGATGCCGTCGTCGCCGGATATGACCATGAACTCTGGCTTTTTGTGCTTGATGATGTCGTCCATCTGGGTTATGTTGCCTGAAGCTTCCTTGATACCGATGATATTGGGGAAGTCGTTTGAAAGGCGGAGAGTTGTCTCGGCGGTCATGTTTACGCCGGTTCTACCAGGGACATTATAGAGGATTATGGGGAGGGGGGATGCCTTTGCGATGGCAGCGTAGTGTTCGTAAATGCCCTGCTGTGAGGGTTTGTTGTAGAACGGCACGACGCTTAGTATCGCGCTATATCCTGTGAGGTCGATAGAGTTGAGCTCATCGATTACGTTTTGAGTGCAGTTGCCACCGCAACCGAGGACGAGAGGAATCCGTCCGGCAACGCGCTCAGCAACGAACGTGCGAATCTGTTTTCGTTCTTGAGAAGAGAGTGTGGGAGTTTCGGCTGTAGTTCCGAGCACAACGAGGAAGTCGCTGCCACTCTTCACTTGGTATTCAATTAATTTAGCAAGGGCGTCAAAGTCGATTGATTTATCGCTTTTGAAGGGAGTTATAAGGGCTACCCCCATACCCTGTAGATTGATTCGCGACATAAAAGCCAAAAAAAATGGTGTTGGTGAATTGAGATTGCAAATTTAATGAATATCGGCAAAAAAACTGTTGATTGTTGACCATTTTTTAGAATCCTTATTTAAGATGGGTCGAAAATGGGTCGTTTTTGGGAAAAATGTCGGTGTGGTGGAGTGCTTTGAGATTGCGGAGCAGACCTTTGAGTCCAGGTCGTGAGATGGGGGATTGCCGGAAGCGCCGGTTGAATGCCGACGAGGAGATGGTAGATAGGGTGCCGGTGTCGAGTGCGAGGACTTCCGGGAGCGGAGAAAAAGCCGGGATAGGGGAAACTGTGATAGCTGCTGGGGAGTTGAGAGGGCAGATGTCGGTGCAGATATCGCAGCCGAAGAATCGTCCGTGAAGATCGGTATTTTCGGGGAATTCGCCTTTATGCTCGATTGTAAGGTAGTTGAGGCATTTCCTGGCATCAAGGGTTCCATCGCCATTGAGGGCGTTGGCAGGACATGCGCGGAGGCACTTGCCGCAGCTGTTGCAGCTGACGGGTGTGGAGGGTGGTACATCAGGGAGCGAGAGTGCGGGTGGAAGAGATGCGGAGGTGAGGATGGAGGCGATAAAGAGGCGGCTGCCGCATCCGGGTACGTTGAGCTGGCAATTGAGTCCGGTTGAGCCGAGACGAGCTCTGACAGCCCAGTAGCGCTCGGCCAGAGGTGCTGAGTCTACGCATGTGCGGGCAAGGAATCCGTATTGCTCGAGATGAGATACGACCGGTGACAGTGTTTGCTTGAGAATGTGGTGGTAGTCGGGCAGGAGAGCGTAGGATGCGATTGGCAAGCGTGGTTTACATGTAGGCCGCGGATAGGGGAAAGCGCAGATAATGATTGATTGTGCCTGCGGCAGAATGGAGGATGTGGTTGCGCGGAGGGTGGCATTGCGTGACAGGTAATCCATACCGGCGGCAGCTCCAGAACTGATCCATTCGGCGTATCGCAGACATTCGTCGGGATGGACATTGCCGGCTGCTGTGATGGCCCAAGCTGCGGCTCCCGACTGACGCAGGAGGATTGAAATGTCGTTGGATAGATTGTCGATGGATGAGGAAGTCATGATTACATTGGTATCGGGAGGAGTTCGTAGCCTTCGGCCAGAAGCCACTTGATGGCTGCCGGAAGGGCCTCGCGCAAGTTTGGCCAAGCTTTGATGGAGTCGTGGAACACGATGATTGATCCGTTGCGGGTGTAGTGCCGTACGTTTGCGATCACTTCGTCGGGATTGAGACGGCGTGAGTAGTCGCGGGTGACAAGGTCGTACATGACCATATTGTAGTGATGACGGACAGCCCGGCTTTGGCTCCATCTGAGCAGTCCGTGAGGGGGACGGAACAGAGGAGAGTCGATAAGTCGATCGGCCTCGGTTATGTCGCGCAGGTAGCGGGTGGTCGTGGTGTAGCGACCTTGCAGGTGGTGCATGGTATGGTTGCCGTAGCTGTGTCCTTCCTGGCGTATACGGGCAAGGAGTCCGGGATTGTCGCGCACGTTTTCGCCCACCATGAAGAAGGTGGCCTTGATGTTGTGAGAGGCGAGCAGGTCGAGCACCCAAGGCGTTACCTCTGGAATAGGACCGTCGTCGAAAGTCAGATAGGCAACTTTACGGCCTTTGCGCTTGATGCGCCATATACCTTCGGGAAAGAGCAGGCGGTATAGCAGCGGCGGTTGTTCGATGAGCATATAGATTGATAGATAAAGGATGGATGATATGAAAAAGCGGCGGCTCCTTCAGAAAATCGTGGAGCCGCCGCTTTGGATAATGCTTATTTTTTTGTCTGTATAGCGGCGAGACGGTTTAGATCGACTCCACGGAGCGAGAGTTTCTTCTCGAGTTCTTCGACATTGCCTCCATAGTACATGTAGTCCTGGAGGAGCTGCATGAAGAATGAACGGTCGATGTAGTAGTCGATGGATGTCAGGCCGTTGTACTGGAACGGTGTCAGACTCTGATAATAGATGATGTTGCCGGTGTACTGGTCGATAAGATCTGAGTATATGCGCAGAGCTTCGTCAATCAGCTTCCGGTCGGATTTAAGCTCGCCTATGCGTCCGTAGAGGTCGCCTATCTGAGAACCGATGTTCCAACCGTAGGGCTGGGCGGCGGCGGGGAGCTTCTCCTGAAGAAGATTCAGAACATTGACGGCTTTGTCGAGTTTGGCCACAACTTCGGGTGAAGCCGCTACGGAAGCGGTATCGGTGATTCCCTGAGCCTGCGCTATGCGGACGGCTTCGTTGTAGAGGGCCTGAGAGAGTTCGATCATCGCAGTACGGTTGGTATTGACCATGCGGCGCACTGTTTCATCGAGGTAGATCTGACCAGGCTCAGTCACTTTGTCAAGGCCACCCCACCGGAACCGTTCGGTGATGTTGCGGTACATCTTATCGGTGTCGACGCCTGTCTGGCCGTCGGCCGAGAGGAATGGCGTAACTTCGTAGGCAAGGCCCGTGTTGCGGAGGTAGCTACTCATTCCGAGATAGTACTTCTCGGGTACGGTCATTGCAAAGTAGAGCGGCCGGTTCCAACCGTTGGCGGCTGATGTGGCTATCATGTCAAGTGCAAGGACCTGGCTGAGTGTGGCACCACTCGATGTGCCGCCATTGCTGAGGTCGGTGATGATCGCATTTTCGGCGGCAGGAGCCTGTTGAGGAGTGATACGTCCTGCGGCTATCAAGGCTGTTGTGTCGACAGGGATGTATACGGCAGGATACTTCATCGCGTTTACTCCATAGACCGGCTGGAACGCTTCGGGAGAGTAGAGGTGATGCAGCGACGAGAGGGCATCGACATAATTGGTGTCGGGGTTGATGAAGTAGTTATACTGCATACGGTCGTAAGCGTAGTCTTTCGGCTGTGCCTGCAGAGCGATAGCCTGAGCGTCGTAAGATGGACGTATGATCTGGTTGGCATACCAATCGGTAGTGAGGTAGCTCAGATTGACCACCTTGACATCTGTGCGCACACCTTCTACTTCCTGGGCATACCAAAGGGGGAAGGTGTCGTTGTCGCCGTTGGTGAATATGATGGCGTTGTCATCAAGCGAATTCAGATAGTTGAAGCCGAAGTCGCGGGCAGTGAAGCGTCCGCTGCGGTCGTGATCATCCCAGGTCTGCGATACCATCTGGAGTGGAACTGCCAGTCCGATGACAAGAGCGATGACGGCTGCTGTGAGACGAGCTGCTGGGGCGGTAGCCTGATCTTTCTTAGACCGGAATATGCGGACAAGCATGCGCCAGATTGCGGCTACTCCCATACCGATCCAGATAGCATAGGCGTAGAAACTACCGGCAAAAGCGTAGTCGCGTTCGCGTGGTTGTCCGGGAGTCTGGTTCAGGTAGATGACAATGGCTATTCCGGTCATGAAGAACAAGAAGAACACTACCCAGAACTGCTCTATGCCGCGCTTTGAGCAGAAAGCCTGCCATCCGAGACCGAGCAGTCCGAGGATGAGGGGCATCATGTAGAATACGTTGTGTCCGGCATTTCCTTCGCCTTCATCAAACGGAAGGAGGCTTTGGTCGCCAAGACGCGGATTGTCGATGAATGGTATACCGGAGATCCAGTTTCCGTGGTTTATCTCACCATTTCCCTGAATGTCGTTCTGACGTCCGGCAAAGTTCCACATGAAGTATCTCCAATACATGTGGTTGAGCTGGTAGCGCAGGAAGTAGTTGAGGTTTTCTCCGAATGTCGGTTTTGCCATGAGCTGCGTCTGGACGGGATTTCCATCGGCGTCGACTATTGTAGTAGCTTCGACGGGAGTCCCGACGAATCCAGACCAGTCGGCGTAGGCACGCGGATGATCGTCGACGTTGCTGTATATGCGCGGGAAAAGCATATTGAGCTCGGGCGTCATCTTGTATTCTTTCTTATGACCGGTCATGACATAATGGTCGGGCTCGTCCGGAGTGTTTTTTACGGCTTTTGAGTAGAGTGCCGGACCTTCATCGATAATGGGTACGGTTGTCGATCCTTCCAAACGGTAGAGAGGCTTGGAGTTGACGGTCTGGCCGTAGACAAGGGGGCGCTCGCCATATTGCTCACGGTTGAGATATGAACTCAGGGCAAATACGTTGTCGGGCGAATTCTGGTTCATCGGGGTAGACGCGGAAGAGCGAATGAGCAGCAGAGCATATGATGCGTAGCCGAAGAATATCACCATTATGCTGATAGAGGTGAGGGTGAGAATGCGCACCGGGAGCTTCTTTACGCGCCACAGATAAACTACGAGAGCTGCGAAGAGAAGTATTCCAAGCCAGATGCCCGATCCGATGAGGAGTATGCCGGACAGCGCTATCATCAGAGCGAACGAAACTTTCATCATGGTCGGATTTGACTGACGATAGAGTTCGGCAACCGACCAGATGAAGCTGGCGAACAGCAGGATGGCGTAGAGAAGTGTGCCCATGTTGTAGCTCATGCCGAACGTGTTGACGCAGAGCAGCTCGAAGTATTGTGCCATCTCTATGAATCCAGGAACAAGTCCGTAGAGAATCAGGGCAACGATGACAAATGAAATGAGCAGAGCTATAAGCGAGCCTTTGCCAGTGGTGTTTTTCCACTTACGGTAGTACACTACAAGTACTATAGCCGGAATACAAAGCAGGTTGAGCAAATGGACGGCTATTGATATACCGATGACATAGGCTATGAGTATTAGGTATTTATCGCTATGGGGACTGTCGGCGCGGCTTTCCCATTTCAGGATCAGCCAGAACACAAGGGCCGTGCAGAATGAGGAGAAGGCATAAACTTCGCCCTCGACCGCAGAGAACCAGAAAGTGTCGCTCCAAGTGTATGCCAAGGCACCGCAAAGGCCTGAACCGAATATGGCTATCATCTTGACCAACGGGATAGAGTCGGCATCATCGCTGACGAGTAGCCGCCGGGTGAGATGTGTGATGGTCCAGAAGAGCAAAAGTATTGTACCGGCACTCAGCAGGGCCGACATTGAGTTGACAGCCATAGCGACCTTAGTGACATCGCCACCGGCAAAGTTGATGAATGTGCGGGCTGCGAGCATGAAGATAGGGTTGCCCGGCGGGTGTCCGATCTCAAGCTTGAAGCCCTGAAGTATGAACTCGGGACAATCCCAGAAGCTGGCTGTAGGCTCGATTGTGAGCAAATAGGTAGCGGCTGCTATGAGAAAGCAGCACCAGCCAAGAATGTTGTTGACTAAGTTGTAGCGTTTCATTTCGCGAAAATGGTTGGTGTGCGCACAAATATGATATAGGCATAAAGTTGCACGAGCGCAAAATTACACATTTTTCCTTAAAGAACCGCGCCTAAGTCTATGCTTAAATGTGAATAAGATGAAAATAGGGTATGGCGATAGCAAGATTGATGATATGCAGATAAATTGGTACATTTGCGGATGATAAATAACAGAACTGAGAAATGATAACATATATAGATCTGCCTGAGGGTACAGGAGTGAGACAGTTGCCTTTCTTTCTCGCAATGGAGGAGTATGCGGCAAAATATCTTGACCGGTCGTCGGATTATTTTTTCATGTGGCGGGTAAGGCCGACAGTGATAATTGGCAGGAACCAACTGATGGATACGGAGGTGAACCGTGAATACTGCAGTGCCAACGGTATAGAGATATGGCGTAGAAAAAGCGGAGGCGGCTGTGTATATGCAGATCCGAACAATATCATGTTCAGTTATGTGACTGACGCGCGAGGAAGTGTGGCCGAGACATTCGGAAGTTATACGGAGCGGGTCGCAGCCTTTTTGCGCAGTCTCGGGCTTGAAGCGGAGGCCGGTAGCCGTAATGATGTCAGCATAGATGGCCGGAAAGTGTCGGGCAATGCGTTCTATCAGTTGCCCGGCGGCCGATGTATAGCACATGGGACGATGCTGTTTGATGTTGATATGGAGCGGATGTCGGGTGCGATAACGCCTTCGCAGGCCAAGCTTGCCTCAAAGGGAGTGGCATCTGTGCGTTCGCGGGTTACGTCGGTCCAGTCGTATTTGCCGGACATGACGATAGAGGCGTTTATGGATAGAGCGCAGGCGTATATGAGCGATGCAAGAATACAGCTGACCGAAGCAGACGTCAGGGAGATAGAGCGGCTGGAGGAGATTTATCATACGGATGAGTGGCTGAGAGGCCGCAATCCTGCGGGCGATATGGCCATTGAGCGCAGGATAGATGGCGTCGGCGATTTCAGAATCAGCATGACTATAGAAGGCGGGAGAATAAAACGTGTGAACATGGCGGGCGATTTCTTTATGACCGCAGATCTCGACAGCGGGCTGCTTGACAGGCTGAGAGGCGCTGAATATAGCAGAGAGGGAATATATGCGGCTCTTGACGACGTAGATCCCGAACGTGTGGTAATGGGGCTGACACGAGAGATGATTGCGGATATGCTGATGGGATAATCGGGCTGAAAAATATGTTTAATAACATAGTAGCCGGTATTTGACAAAAGTTTTGTTGGCTTGGTTTGGCCGGAGATCCGGAAATTGGTATATTTGCCGCGTATGCCAGATGCATACGACTTATAATATCAACATACCAGAAAAACAAAATATATGAGCGAAATCAAAACCACATGTCTTCATGACCGTCATGTGGCACTTGGTGCGCAGATGAGCCCGTTTGCAGGGTTCGATATGCCTATACAGTATGAAGGCATAGCCGAGGAGCATAATGCCGTGCGCACGGCCTGCGGAGTATTCGATGTGTCGCATATGGGCGAGATAGAAGTGAGCGGTCCCGGCAGCGAGAAGTTTGTGAACTACATATTCACCAACGATATCACAGACGCACCTGTAGGAAAGATATATTATGGAATGATGCTCCATCCTGATGGTGGCGTTGTAGATGACCTGCTGGTATATAAGCGGGCGGATGATGCGTTTCTGCTTGTTGTGAATGCAGCGAACATCGACAAGGACCTGAACCATATACTCGGGGCGGCAGCAGGATGTGATGATGTCACCATAACCAATCTGAGCGACCTGACAGCACAGATAGCTATCCAGGGTCCGTTGTCGGAAGGGGTTATGAGCCGAGAACTTATGATGGACGGTTCGGATCTGTCATTCTATACCTTTAAAGAGACTGTGTGCCCGCTGACCGGAGAGGCAGTTATAGTGAGCCGCACAGGCTATACCGGAGAGGATGGATTTGAGATATACGGATCGCCAGAGACCATAGGCAAATGCTGGGACAAGCTGGTGGGTAGCGGAGAGTGCAAGCCATGTGGACTTGGATGCCGCGATACGCTGCGGTTTGAGGTCGGTTTGCCGCTATATGGCGATGAACTTGCAGATGATATCAATCCGCTTGAGGCTGGGCTCGGTATTTTCGTGAAGCTGCAAAAGGATGACTTCATAGGCAAGGATGCCCTTGTGGCAGCGAAGGCCGAGGGCCTGTCGCGTAAGCTTGTCGGACTGGAGATACATGATCGGGCTATAGCCCGTCATGGCGCCGAGGTGCTTGCCCCCGACAGCGATGAGGTGATAGGAGCAGTGACCACAGGTTACCGTGGATTGTCGGTAGACAAGAGCATAGCTATGGCACTTGTTGACGCACGATATGCCCAGAAAGGGACGGATGTACGCGTGAAGGTGCGCCGTAAGGTATTTCCGGCCACAGTGACGGCTAAGAAGTTTTATGACAAACATTATAAGAAATAATCATCATACAGAATATTTATGAAAACGTATTACAGCCCTACGCACGAGTATGTACGCGTAGACGGAAACATCGGTTATATAGGAATCACAGACTATGCGCAGAATGCTCTGGGCAATGTTGTATATGTAGATATGCCTGAAACGGGCGATGATGTGACTGCCGGAGAGGATTTCGGCGCCGTAGAGAGTGTGAAAGCTGCCAGCGACCTTATAAGTCCGGTGAGCGGCGCTGTGGTCGAGGTAAACGAGCACCTGATAGATAATCCGCGTCTGATCAACGAAAATGCAGTTGAGAACTGGATAATAAAGGTAGAGATGACCGATCTGTCGGAACTTGATGACCTGATGGATGAGGATGCATATAACAAGCTTGTGGCCAGCGAGAAACACTGAGATGTTTCTGAACGAAATCTGAGATAAATCAAACAATGTGTGTTGCGGCACTTCTCTACGGTTGGATTGATCGCCGGAGCTGGTGCCGCAATGCTTTTTCCCGGAAGTAGCCCTAAGCAGGAATTCCGGAAAGAAAAGACAAAATAAAAGAATAACAAACCGTGCATAGATATATACCTCACACTCCCGAAGATATAGCCGCGATGCTTGAGCGTTGCGGTATGCAGACTACGGCTGAGCTGTATTCCGATGTGCCTGAGTCGCTTCTCCATAAGGGCGAGTATGACCTGCCCGGCGGAATGAGCGAAACCGAGATACGCAGATTCTTCGATGCTCTCAATGAGCGTAATGCCAAGCTGACCTGTTTTGCCGGGGGCGGCTTCTATCATCATTATTCGCCAGCGGCTGTAAATGCAGTGGTCAGCCGTTCGGAATTTCTGACAGCGTACACACCGTATCAGCCGGAGATTTCGCAGGGAACCCTGCAGTATATATTTGAGTATCAGAGCATGATGTCAGACTTGACAGGGCTGCCGGTATCGAATGCATCGATGTATGACGGGACAACCGCCACAGCCGAGGCCATGATAATGTCGACCGCAGCCTCGCGCAAGCGGAGCCGAGTAGCGGTGAGCCGCAGCGTACGTGAGGCAACGCTCAGAGTGCTCCATACGTATGCCCGCTATCACGGGGTTGATCTGGTAGAGGTTGCCGAGACCGAGGATGGCGTTACGGATCGCTTCGCATTGTCGTTGCTCATAAGTTCAGGAGAACTTGCCGGGGTGATAGTTCCATCGGTGAACCGTCATGGCATAATAGAGGATTTCACGGGGCTGGCTGATGAATGTCACGCCAAGAAAACCCTCTTGATCGTAAACGCAGACGCCAGCTCGCTGGCTGTACTCCGAACTCCTGGAGAATGGGGCGCGGATATAGCATGCGGCGATGCCCAATCGCTCGGACTGCCCCTGAACTACGGCGGCCCGTATCTTGGATATATATGTGCCAGCAAGGCTCTTATGCGCAAGATGCCGGGACGTATAGTAGGTGCAACCACCGATGATTCGGGACAGCGTGTTTTTGTGCTTACACTCCAGGCACGTGAGCAGCATATACGCCGAGACAAGGCAACAAGCAATATATGTTCCAACCAGGGGCTGATGGCTCTGTATGTCACGGTATATATGTCGCTTATGGGAGCCAATGGCTTGCGGGAAGTGGCTTGTGCCGGACATTCGGGGGCGGCATATCTGTCGTCAGCATTGGAGCGAACCGGTAAAATGAAGCGCAGGTATCCAGCTTCGCCAGTACTCAATGAGTTTGAGATGATAACTGAAGAGCCGGCGGCCGAACTGATAGCACGTTGCGCATCCGAGGGTATACTTGCAGGAATAGCAACCGGAGAGCACAGTATACTCATTGCAGTAACCGAAATGCAGACCAAGGCCGATATGGACCGCTATGCTGAAGTTGTTGCCCAGTACAGTTCAAATAATTAAGCAGACATCACATGAACAGACAATTATATAATAAACTGATATTCGAGCTGTCGCACAAGGGCCGTAAGGGCTATGAACTGCCCAAGAGCGGAGTGGAGAGCGCAGATCTTAATGATATACCTTCGAGTCTGCTGCGTAAGGAACCGTTGCATCTGCCGGAAGTGGATGAGCCGACAGTAGTGCGTCATTATACCAATATGTCGACCAATAACTTTGGTGTTGACACTGGTTTTTATCCGCTCGGATCGTGCACAATGAAGTATAATCCGAAGATCAACGATGAGATAGCAACAGCCCACGCTCCTGCCGATCTTCACCCGTCTGTACCTGCCTCAATGGCCCAAGGTGCACTGGAGGCTTACTGGACCCTGCAGAAGCAACTGTGCGAGATAGCGGGAATGGCTGAGTTCACGCTAAATCCGTTTGCGGGTGCTCATGGTGAGCTGACCGGTCTTATGGTGATCAGAGCGGCACATGATGCTGCCGGTGATACGGAGCGTGATATTGTGATAGTACCGGATTCGGCACATGGCACTAATCCGGCGTCGGCTGCTGTCGCCGGACTGAAAGTGGTTGAGGTGAAGAGCATGCCGGATGGAACGGTAGACGTGGAAGCTCTGTCGGAACTGGTTGACAAGCATGGCCCGAAAATAGCGGCTATGATGATGACCAATCCAAATACACTCGGCATATTTGAGTCGCGTATACCGGAGATAGCTGAGATGGTGCATGGAGCAGGCGGACTGATGTATTATGATGGAGCAAATCTGAATCCTCTTGTTGGTGTTGCACGTCCAGGCGACATGGGCTTTGATGTGATGCACATAAATCTGCATAAGACTTTCTCGACACCACATGGCGGCGGTGGTCCCGGTTCGGGTCCGGTAGGCGTACGTGCCGGGCTTGAAAAGTTCCTGCCATCGCCACGTGTAGTTCGCAGGGATAACGGAACCTACAACATAGAGTCGCCGGAAACAGCGTTAGGCTCGATAAGTGCTACGCTGGGTAATTATGCTGTGCAATTGAGAGCTCTAAGCTATATACTATCGTTGGGCCGCGAGGGAGTAAAGGAAGTAGGTCCGATGGCCACACTCCCGGCCAATTACATCAAGGAGTCGTTGCGCGATGTATATGAGTTGCCGGTGGATCGCGTATGCAAACATGAGTTTGTATTTGATGGTCTGAAGGATAAGTCGACCGGCTGCACTACCCTGAATGTAGCCAAACGGTTGCTTGACTTCGGATTTCATGCACCTACAATATATTTCCCGCTGTTGTTTCATGAGAGTCTGATGATCGAGCCTACGGAAACGGAGAGCCTTGAGACGATAGACGAGTTTGTGAAAGTCATGCGCGAGATCGCCAGAGAAGCTGCCGAGGAGCCAGATCTGCTTAAAAATGCACCTCTCGTTACTCCGGTGCGCCATCCCGATGATACAAAAGCAGCTCTCGATCCTAAAATAACTTACTTTGAACTGTGACATTAAATGCGTATGAAACACTACGATATGATAGTGGTAGGCGCAGGTCCGGGTGGCTACAACCTGGCTGCCAAAGCTGCTGCCACGGGCATAAGTGTCGCACTGATTGAGCGTGATAAGGCCGGAGGTACTTGTCTGAACAGAGGCTGTATACCTACCAAAGCTTTGCGCAGATCTGCCGAAGTTGTCGCTTTGGTCTCTAAGGCTGCGGAATATGGGGTCAATACAGATAACGTGTGTATTGACTATGCGGCTATGGTTGACCGCAAGGACAGCATTGTGTCAGAATTGCGTTCGGGGCTTGAAAGTTTGCTCGCGGAGGTTGACCGTATAAGCGGAGAGGCCCGGTTTATTGACAGGAATACCGTAGCAGTAGGAGAGGAGCATATCCAGGCCGACAGAATAGTCGTAGCCACAGGGTCGGCTCCTTCACGTCTGGATATACCGGGAGCGGATCTGTGTCTTACGAGTGATGAACTGCTTGATATGCGCCAGTTGCCTGCATCGGCAGTCATGATCGGAGGCGGAGTGATAGGCATGGAAATGGCATGTATATTGTCGGCATTGGGTGTGAAAACCACTGTGATAGAATATTGCAAGGAGATACTTCCGCAGTTTGATGCCGATATAGCCAAGCGTCTGCGTATGTCCCTGAAACGTCGTGGCCTGAGCATAGTGACCGGAGCATCAGTAAAGAGCGTGAGCCGAAATGAGAGCGATGGATATACAGTTGACTACGAAGCCAAATCTAAGCCTCAATCGGTGGAAGCACAGTTGGTTATAATGTCAGTTGGCCGTCGACCTGTGGTGCCGAAGGGTCTGGTGGAAGCCGGAGTAAAGCTTACACCCCGAGGTTTCATAGAAGTGGATGATATGCTCAACACTTCCGTGGAGGGTATACAGGCCATAGGAGATGTGAATGGTCGCTGTATGTTAGCCCATGCGGCTGAGGCACAGGCTGATGTAGTGCTTGGTGGCGATTCGTCAACTCTGGGCGTGATCCCCTCGGTAGCATTCACTATGCCTGAATGTGCAATGGTAGGTATGACAGAAGAGGCTGCCATACAGGCCGGAATAGAAACAGTTACTGCATCAGCTTCATTCCGTTCGAACGGATATGCCATGGCATCCGGAGAACCGGACGGTGTTGTTAAAGTTGTGGCACGCCGTAATGACGGAATGTTGCTTGGTGCTCATATACTCGGAACCGGAGCTGCCGATATGATAGCTGAGGCCGCTATGGCTGTAGCAGAGGGCCTGACGGCTTCGCAGGTCACCCATATCGTTCATGCCCATCCTACGCTGAGTGAAACGTTTGCTGCCGCGTGCCGAAATGTCAGGCTGTAAACGTTACCGCTTAATCAAAACCGGCTGTCTCGAAGTTATGTCGAGACAGCCGGTTTTGATTAAGATAGGCATTGTATTTACAAACGCCCGAGCTCAATATCGATGGCTATGCGTTCGATTATTTCGTCATTACGGTCTTTGTCGGGGTTGTAGTCACCCTTTAGATTGACACCGAAGAATCGTCCGAAAGTTTGCCAGAATCCAGCTCTGAATGATCCGAGAAAAGCTTTTATAATATTATAGCCGCTTTGATCTGTCTCGCGCTTTATAAGTTTGACGAGTATGCGCGCTTGATTTTTGGAAAACTGTTTGAGTACCGGTTTGTATTGCTTGAATATTGCACCCTCCATTTTTTTCAGATATGCCTCACGCTCTTTCTGAGTAGGAAAGGTCTCTATATACTCGTATGTCTCGAGCAGGGTAGCACAGATAAGTTTGGCGTAAGGAAGGGTCTTGCGTACATCTCGGACGGTGCGCCAGTAGTATTCCTCTTCTTTTTTGTTCTTGAATTTGAGAGGTGGATATACTGTCACATCGTTTAGGACAATCATCATAACCTGTCCGTCCTCCGTACCCATATCAGTGTAATAGTATCCGCGCGCTCCTTTCAGTCTGGCGTCCTCCGGCTTGGGCAGATCGGGCACGACCGGCTCGGTATTATCGGCGACAACAGACTCGGCCGACAACATTGCGGCAAGCATAACTGATATGTAGTATGGTGTTTTCAAGCGAGATACTCTTTAGGTAGTCAACCCTTGACGACGTTTTTTTGTTCGGGTGGATAGTCGATAGTGTAGTGTAAGCCTCGCGATTCCTTGCGTTCCTTGGCTTGCCGCATGATAAGGTATCCGACATTGATGATATTGCGCAGTTCACAGATGTCGCGTGAGGCCTTTGAGCATTTGAACAGTTCTTCGGTCTCTTCGTATAGGATATCCAGGCGGTTCCATGCGCGGTCGAGACGCAGATTGCTCCTGACAATACCGACATAGGTACTCATTATCTGGTTTACCTCTTTGATACTCTGGGTAATAAGGACCATTTCTTCGGGATGGCGGGTGCCTGAGTCATCCCACTGTGGCACATCTGTGCGTAGGTCATAGTGTTCTATGGCCTGTGTCGCATGTTTAGCCGCGGCATCGGCATATACTACAGCCTCGATGAGCGAGTTGCTGGCCAGGCGGTTGCCACCGTGAAGACCCGTACACGAGCACTCGCCTATGGCATATAGCCGCTGTATTGAGGACTGGCCATCGGTATCTACCGCGATTCCTCCACACAGATAGTGTGCCGCCGGAGCTACCGGAATATAATCGCGTGTAATATCTATGCCGAGAGAGAGGCATTTGGCATATATGTTCGGGAAGTGATGCTTTGTCTCTTCTGGATCTTTATGCGTTACGTCGAGATACACATGATCGGCTCCGGTCTGTTTCATCTCGCTGTCGATTGCACGTGCCACTATATCGCGCGGGGCCAGCGACAGGCGTGGATCATACTTATGCATGAATTCTTCGCCGGCAAGGTTCCGGAGTACGGCACCATAGCCTCTCATGGCTTCTGTTATAAGAAACGAAGGCCTGTCGCCAGGATGGTAGAGGGCTGTCGGATGGAACTGAATGAATTCCATGTCTTTAACAGTGCCCTTGGCTCTGTAGACCATGGCTATGCCGTCGCCGGTAGCGACAAGTGGGTTTGTTGTGGTAGTGTAGACCGCCCCGACCCCTCCGGTAGCCATTACAGTCACTTTGGAAAGGAATGTGTCGACAGAGCTTGTGTTGCAGTCGAGTATATACGCGCCGAAGCAAGTGATATCCTTGGTGCGGCGTGTTACGATTTTGCCGAGATGATGTTGTGTTATGATCTCGATGGCAAAGTGGTTCTCAAAAATGTCGATATAAGGCGATTCTCTGACGCGTTCAATAAGGCTTTCCTGAATCTCGAAACCTGTATTGTCGGCATGGTGCAGAATGCGGAACTCACTGTGTCCTCCCTCCCGGTGCAGATCGAATGATCCGTCATTTTTGCGGTCGAAATCCACACCCCAGTCAAGGAGTTGCTGTATTTGGTCAGGCGCACCTTTCACTACTTTTTCAACAGAAGATGGCGTGCTGAGCTGATCGCCGGCAATCATAGTGTCGTCAATGTGTTTCTCAAAGCAATCCACTTCAAGATTTGTCACCGAAGCTACTCCTCCCTGCGCCAAAGCCGTATTGGCTTCGGGAAGGACAGTTTTGCATATCAGCGCCACTTTTACTCCCTTGCGGGCGACCTTAAGGGCAAAGCTCATTCCGGCAATGCCCGATCCTATCACCAGAAAATCATATTTATGAGTCATATTAAGCCGTTGCGTGCTGGTTTTATCGCGCGCTGCAAAATTACTTAAAATCGCCGAAAGGTAAACAATCCCATTATGAAAAGATTATGTTTGTTAATGTTTCGCAAATGTAGCTATTTGACAGACTATTTTTTTAATTTTGTAAAATGATCTGATATCATTGCTACAAACTATTTTATATTAGGTATTTATGTATTATAAGAAAGGCCAGAAGTTTACACTCCCGGTAGTGGGTGAGAATCCCGGACAATATATAGTCGATCTCGGCGGAAAGAATATTGGAGTGAAAAAATTTGAGTTTCAAAAAGGTAAAGATCGGCCGGAAGTACTATCGGTGATAGTTGACAAGGCTGATGAATTCCGAACAATACTCAAGCAGGATATGGCTCCGATATTGTCTGAGAGATATGTACCTGGCGCAATACATGATTTTAAAGTGGATGCAGACATGACGATGACCGAAGTACCGCATTACAAGGTGTCGGAAGGTCTCGGATATTGGATAATGCTGTTCCCAAAGCCCGGTATCAAACTGTCGAAGGGTGATATGGTAAGGTGCCGGATCGGTGAGATAAAGGGTATAAATTTGAATCTTGAAATAGTTGGGGCGGCAGAAGGGGCATTTGTCAAACCTCTTGGTATAGCAGATTTGTTTGCCGGTGGCAACCGCCGGTCCATACTCAGGTTGACTGCTCATCTGCGCGGAAAGCCGGAGATGGCACGTGCTGTCGCAGCCGAGGCCAGTCACGACTATGAGTGGATATTCCAGGCCATACGAGGCGCGAGGGAAGTGCTTTTCAATGTGACTCTCGATGATCTTACAGAAGCCACGCTTGATTATACTGTGACTTTCCGCAATCTGTTGGCTTGGCTTCTGGAGGATAGTACTTATCTCAATGATTTTCCAACATCACGACGGTTGTCGCTGCGCGACGAACTGGCGAGAATGGTATCGTATGCAGATGATCTGGCTGTAGCACTACGTATAGTGCTTGCAGGTGAGCAACAGAAATATATAGAAGATATTTTCTCTAAACTCAGGACCTCGGGCTATCTCTACAGGCCCGAGAGCAAGCTTCGCACACTCATGTGTATAGTGTCGTTAAACGGCGAATGGATGGACAGCCATATGACTACCCTTATTGATATTATCCACAAGGGCAAGGAATCGGTGTGGAAGGCTGAGCCTTTCAGGACTGCGTTCGTCAACCAATTGCAGCTGTATATCGATACAAATCACCTGCGTCTTGACATGGCCAGTGATGTGGAGGGCCCGGATGAGATAGAACGTCTCGATAAGATGATTGTGGCTCTGGCTATACAGCAACTGCTGCGTAGTGATTATATAGAGGACAAGGATGTGGACTATACGGTGAACCGCTCCCGTCTGTACAGATATTTTTCGTTTAAGCGCAGTGTTGACCGGAAGAAGATGCTCGACAAGGCTATGCGAGTATTACCGGGCGAATCGTTCCGACGTGATGAATTCGGATGGCAGCATACAGTAGATACCGGCAAGCTGTCGGCGCAGATGTTGAGGGTCGATGAGCCTGAGGGATCGACATACCGGTATGATATGCCAAAGGCTGCACTTATCACAGATGGTGTTACTATAGAGTTGCGCAGTCCTGACGATAAGGCGTCGTATACGGCCTTACCTGCCTCACTGACATTGTGGAGTGACCTTAAGATATTGCTTTCCGAGGCTCCCAGTCAGGAAATGCGTAATCCTAAGACAATACAACAGTATAAGCGGGCCTGGAAAGCTATATCGAGCGCCGTTTTCGACCGTCAGCACAAACCGAAGTCAGACACCCGGACGGTTGTCTCGGATATAAGGCATAAGCCTGAGATTGGCGACATAGTAGAGATTGTTGTAGATGGTACGGAAGGTGCTGAGCAGACATCATATCATTGTACTATAGTCGATGAATTCTATACTGGCGATGGATATGTGTCAATACGCGATTTCAACGGTTGGAAGCGTGCGTTGCCACTATCGGCGTTTGCTGACAGCAATGGTAATCCTTACAAGTTCAAGGGCCGTGTGATCAAGATAGACGAGCCGAATCATAAACTGCGGTTTAATGTCTATACGGAGTTGTTGTCGTATGTGCTTGAGCAAGTGGAGGTCGACGATGTGGTAAGAGGCGTTATAACAGCCCAGCCCTCGGGAAAGACCGGCTACCGTTACAGTGCGCTTACCGAGTTCGGCTATACCGTATTTGTCGATAAGGATTCAGATGTGCATGACTATTATCCAAACGGATGTCAGGTGGTGCTGCGCATCAGGGATAAGTGTAATATCGGACCACGTCGCGGGTCGATCAATGCTGTGTTCGCCTATGAGGAGGATTTGCCTGAAGAGCTGCGTGATGGGGCTGCCGATGATCTTCCGCCGGTAGAGTATGAGAGCGCTCTGAAAGTATTGTTCCAGAATTATACTGATGAACAGACTGTTGAGGCCCGCTTGCTTGAACGCAACCGCGATGAGGATGCCGAAGCCGGGGGTATGGAGGAATTATTGACAGACGAGGCTGCGGCAGAGATAATGCATATAATCGCGCGTATGGGCGATGTGGAGACTGACCTCACCAAGTCGTACAATTACTTCAGTTTTGCGCGTCTGCTGGCCAGATTGATGGAAAATGAGCGTATGGAGGCGCACTACAGCCGCCGTTGCCATGTGATCGAGATCCTTGATGAATTTGCCAGCAACGGTCGTGTCGATGCCAAGGAACTGCAGAACTCGTTGCCCGACATAATGGCAGGCGATGCGCTTCGGCCGGAAGTGTACAAGCTGCAGATGCTTCTCGCGCTCGATCGGCATGAATATGATGAGAAAGTCTG
Source organism: uncultured Porphyromonadaceae bacterium (assembly GCA_947643165.1). Lineage (GTDB taxonomy): Bacteria > Bacteroidota > Bacteroidia > Bacteroidales > Muribaculaceae > Paramuribaculum. The sequence goes on from CANRVB010000021.1 coordinate 18,798, forward strand.
GGAAATGAGGCGGTCGGTGTCGAATGGTATGCTTGAACGTCTTGGTAGTCTGGTGGTGTCGTATAATGCTCTCGATGGCTTCAAGCTTGTGGATGTGCGCCGTAAGATACGTGAGCAGATATGCGAGCTGCTGCATTTGGCTACTGATATCCATCCTACGCAGATAGCTGAGGGCCGCGAGACTGTGAAGACCGAGTTCAAGACATCGCTTATCTATCCGGCCGGATCGGGAATGCGCAGGGATATAAAGACCCAGATGCAGGAGATACTGACGGTGATATGTGGGTTTATGAACGCTTTTGGCGGACGCCTGTATATAGGAGTGAGCGATGAAGGATATGTGAGAGGGCTGGAGAATGATCTTGCGTTCTTCGGGTCGCATGACAAGATGACACTTGCGCTCAACAATGCCATTCATTCACATCTCACCTATCTGCCGAATATGTCGGTCTATATACAATATGACTGGGAGAAGTATGATGGCAGGGAGGTGCTTATAGTGGATGTGAAACGTGCCCCCAAACCCATATCGCTCGACAATGTGTATTATGAACGTGTTGAGACCTCAACATTCCGTGTCAGAGACGAGAATGTGAAAGAATTCCTGCGTCAGCGTCTGGCTATGTTGCCGGTTTATGAAACACGCGAAGAACGGCATGATTCACAGGCCACAAAGCTTAAGACGGAAGAAGAGCTCACATCTGTCGGAGTAGCGCAGGCTCCGGTGCCATTGCGTCAGCCGGATCCGGTAGCGCGGATAGCTACCAGTGTACTGCGCGACAATCGGCTGCACGATTATGAGTTCTCAGCCGAAGAGCAGCTTCCCACAATCTATGTTTATGTTGATGCCGACGGCAGTTTCGTGGCCCAGGATACCGATGGGTGGATTGAGGCAGACAAGGCGTTGACCATTGCAATGACCGATACCGACAGCGACCGTTATGTTATGGTTGTCAATACCGCCGGTTTTGCGGCACGCATACCGTCCAGCCAGTTGCTCAATGCTTCGAAAGGACGGTTTGCCGGCAACAGCAGTCCGATGTTTGTGTCTCCTGTAGCACTTGGCGACAGTCTGCTCGTTTATTATCGGAATGAAGACGGTATGATCGTCAAGCAGGCGTTTACCCCGGAGAGTATACCCCGGTGCGATATGTGGGAACAGGGGGTAAGGATTCTGCCTAAGAGTGCGCAGCCGCTACGATGTGAGGTGATACGTGGCGATCGCCTGTCCAAGTTCAGGCAGCTTGTGAGAAACGGTCAGAAAATAGGACGTGATAATTCTGAAATCTCATCGGATCTTGACAAGTTAATGAGATATCTGTCGTAAACGGAGCTAAGATTGCGAAGTTTTTATTCCGATTGTTTACGGAATTTTATAATTTTGCAACTATATATGTTACATGCTTCACTCGACAAGGATCTGATACCGCAGTCCGATCTGTGGACTATGGCGTTTGGTATATCGTCAAGCGCCATTGACGTCGTATTATTCCCTCCGGTCAGAAGCGAGCCTGTGATACACCGTACAGTTCCGCTGGATATGACAGCTGATGAATGTCGGGCTGTTGAAGAGGCGGTATACGACAATCCGTTGCTTTTAAGCGAGTTCAAAGATATCAGGTGTTCACTTCCGGGCGGGCGCTTTATGATTCTTCCGCCGGAAGTGGCCACCGACAGAAAGCTTGTCGATCGGATGTTTCGCCTTGAGCATCCTGATGCCACTGGTGTAGAGCCTGTCGTGCTTGATACTGCGGCGTCGAATGCGGTTGTAGTGGCAGGAGTATCGCCTGAACTGTATGGATTTTTACGGCGTTCATTCTATCGTGTGCGGTTTACCCACCCGTTGGTTCCGTTGATTGACAGTTTATGCCGGCAGGGCAGCGATTCTGCTTCAATGCTTGTACGGGTCACTCCCGACAGTGTGGATGTGGTGGCAGTGGAAGGCAGGAGGCTGCTTATGGCCAACACTTTCAGGATAACAGCTCCGATAGATGCCGCGTACTACGTGATGGCCGGCAGAAAGAGCCTTGGCCTGGATACTTCTGTACCTTTGCGTATAGCCGGTCAGGTGGATTTGAGGCGACAGGTGGCTGACATACTTCGTCCGTATCTGGCTGATCTTTCCGATTATTCAATGCCTCCACGACTGTGGCAGGCCGGTACGGCAGCACTTACCGCACCGCTTCATCTTATATTACTCCATCCGTCATGCGTATAATAAGAGGTAAATACGGACGTCGCCGTTTCGACGTGCCGACAAATATAACAGCCCGTCCAACTACAGATTTCGCACGTGAGAACATATTCAACGTGATCGAAAATATCATAGATATAGACGGCATAAAGGCGCTTGATCTGTTTGCAGGTACAGGTGCCGTCTCCATAGAATTGCTGTCGCGTGGAGCCGCTCATGTCACATCGGTGGAGAAGGCCGCGACCCAAGCCCGTTTTATCGACAAGACTATCAAGACGCTTGGCGATGAGAATCATACTCTTGTGCGTGGAGATGCATTGAGATATATAGCATCATCACCGGCAAAGTTTGATTTCATTTTTGCCGATCCTCCTTATGATATGCCAGGATTCGGAGAGATTCCGGCAAAAATACTCGGATCGGGTATGCTTGCGCCAGGAGCCTTGTTTGTGATGGAACATTCCTCGAAATTTGATTTTGCCGATCTTCCTGGATTTATGGAACATCGCTCTTATGGTTCGGTCAATTTCTCTCTGTTCAGGATGGCCGAATGACCTCAGACCTCTTTTGTTTAACCAAAAATATGTGCTATGTACCAACGACAAGTTACATTTAGCGAAGCGATAGTAAGAGCTATCCAGGCCAACTATTGCAATTTCAGCGGACGCGCATCACGTTCGGAATTCTGGTGGTTTATGTTGTTCCTGTTCATTGTGCAGGTGTGCCTCAACTGTCTGACACTGATTGTAGGTTCGACTGTCGGATCTATACTGTCGGGCCTTGTCGGCTTGCTCCTGTTGTTGCCCGATCTCGGCGTGATGGCCCGTCGACTGCATGATGTAGGTCGCAGCGCATGGTGGCTTCTGCTCATGCTGACTGGTATCGGTACGATCGTGCTGATAGTATGGTGGTGTATGGACAGCACCCCTGGTGCCAATGAATATGGTGATCAGCCCAATATGGTGACCAGATAAGATACGGAGTAAAATATAGGGCCGGTTGCGTAGGATGGCATGCCAAAACTTACGTTACCGGCCTTTTTTATGCCGTTGTATTGTCAATTGTAAATTTATGTTTATATTTGCAACTAATTAGTTATTTGCATCATAATCCGACAATACTAATCTATATATCAATCATACCATGATCAAAAAATTACTGTTACTACTTGCTATTGTTTTCATGGCCAATGTGTCCATGCAGGCTGAGCAGTTTGTGAACCTTACCCCGGCTCCGGCTAAAATGAATGTGGGTGATGGCGAGTTTGTCATACCTCAGGGCATGAAGATATCAATGCGCGGCCTTACCCCTGAGATGCAGACTGTTGTATCGAGATTCGTGCGCGATTTCAATGCCGCTACAGGTCTGGGCATACGTACCGCAAAAGATGGCCAGATGGTGATAGGCTCGGATCTGGGAATAGCCCCGGAGGGTTACAATCTTGATGTCGATTCCAAAGGTATAAAGCTGATAGCCGCCACTCCGTCAGGACTCTATTATGGTCTGCAGACTATAAAGAAGATACTCCCGCCCAATGTGATGGCCGGACAGCTTCCTAAGAAGCGCGTTGAGTACGTGCTCCCCGAATTGTCGATAGAAGATGAGCCTGCCTATAGCTACCGTGGATTTATGCTCGATGTGAGCCGCCACTTCTTCACTACCGACGAGATCAAGCGTATGCTTGACGTGATGAGCTATTACAAGCTCAATCGTTTCCACTGGCATCTCACAGATGACCAGGGCTGGCGTCTTCCTATGGAGGAATATCCTCTGCTGACTACTGTGGGTGCAACCGCTCCCGACGTGCGTATAACCGATCGCAAGGAAAAGAAACAGTATATGGCCGGCAAACCTTATGGCCCCTACAGCTACACACGTCAGGACCTTAAGGATATTGTAGACTATGCTGCAGAACGACATATAGAAGTGGTGCCCGAGGTCGATATGCCCGGTCATTTTGTAGCCGCGTTGACAGCTTATCCGGAGTTCAGCTGTGATCCTAAGGCTGAACGCAAGGTGTGGTGCGATCCGGGTGTATCGCGCGATGTGCTCAACGTAGCAGATACCGCAGCCGTTCATTTTGCTGAAAAGATCATCGACGAGCTTGCCGAGATATTCCCCTATCCATATATACACATAGGCGGAGACGAGTGTCCTACCGAAGCGTGGGAAGCTAATGCCCAGTGTCAGGAGCTTATGAAGCAGGAAGGTATGACCAATCCTCGTCAGCTTCAGAGTCGGTTTATACGTCAGATGGCTGACAGAGCGGCTACCCATGGCAAGCATCTTTATCTGTGGAATGAGGCTTTGACCGAAAAGGGTGCCGATTCTACCATGCTTCGCGATATAGAAGCTTCGATATTCGCCTGGTATCCGGCTGATGATGCTGTAAAAATGGCTACAGCCAACCAGCTGCCTACAGTTTACACTCCCTTTGGTCCGTATTACATAAACCGTCGGCAGACAAAAGACTCTGCTCCCGGTGCCGGTCCTGGCAATGATGACGTTAAGCGCACTTATACCACCGTGCCTTTCTCTACAGCCGTTCCCGGTAGCGAGGAGTATCTGATGGGTATACAAGGTACATTCTGGACAGAGCATGTCAGCGATCCGGAGTATATGGAGTTCCTGGCTCTTCCACGCCTGCTGGCCATAGCCGAGGCTGCATGGACTCCGCAAGATCGTAAGGATTTCGCTGATTTCCAGAAGCGAATGACAGCCGATGCCGAACTCCTTGATCTTGGAGGCTACAAATACACTCGCCTCTATATGCTTTATCCTGTGGGCAAGTCCATAGGACCCGATGTGATCGGCGAAGAGTGATATTGTCTGGCGATAATAAATTACATAAAAATTAAGATCTCCATTGTAGCTACAATGGAGATCTTAATTTTTATGTCTATCGGTTGATATTTTCTGCAATAAAAAAGGGTAAGCTATCTACATCGCACCGCTCAACCCGGTACCGCTGCTTCGATCAAGACCTGACGGAGTTCCCGGGGAGCTAGTCGTGTAGGACTTACCCTCTGCAAAGGTACGCACTCTTTTTGGACTGTGCAATATCTGGCGTAACTTTTTTTTGTTGACGATCACGCAGTGGTCTCGTCAACAAGGTATACTATCGATTCGTAAGGCCGGTCTATTGTATCGTTCATAGATATCTCGCAGGTGCGTGCAAGCGAGTAATATCCATCGTATTGAGTGTTTTCGATTTCATGGCGTTCCTGGGCGGTGGCGCTGCGTGCCACTTCTGGAAATATGAATCCACGGTCACCGGCAGCTCCGCAACAGTAACAATTGACAGGAATGTCCACTTTATCAGCACACTGTTCAGCAACATGCTTCATTGTATCCTGAAGGCCGAGCAGGCGTGAGGCGCAGGTTGGATGGAGCAGAACACGCTTCTTGCGACGGACTATACTTAGGCGTGGCATAACATAATCCGACAGCCACTCGGTTATGTCAATTATCCTCAACTTGGCATATCTGGTTTTGTTTATCTCGGAGAGAACATGCTCCATTGATCTTAGCATCGTGTGCGTGCACGATGTGGTATCGCAGAAAATTGGTATGCGTCCGTTATCGCTCAGTTCATAGAAACGTTCCACAGTCTTGTTGGCCACTATGGCCTGCCCGTCAGGATCGCCTTTGTGCTGCCATATCTGGGAGCAGCAAAGTCCGTGCATCTCCTTTGGCAATGATACTTTCAGTCCGGCTTTCGAGGCCACACGCATAATTGTGGTGATCAGGTCGTCTTTGCCCGTAGTTGAACCGCCAAAAATGCGCGTCACGCAGGCTGGAAAATAAATAAAATCAGGATCGGGTACCGATAGCCAATGCAGTCGTTCGGGATAGGGGAAATGCTTTGACCAGTGTGGTACCTGATTGTAGAGCTTGTGCATGAAATCGGAGGCCCAGATCAGTGGGTATGGTGAGATGACCTTTTCGGTAGCTACAGCTACACGAAGTATGCCGCGGATGGCCGATTCGACTGTTCCATAGTCGGCCGCACTTTTCGACATGATCCTTTCGTATAGCCGTGGATCGGTTCTCTCTCTGATACAGTCGGTAACGACTCCGGTTGATATATGCATAGGGCAGGGCATCTGACAGGATTCGTCAGCACAACAGGTTTCCTCGCCCATATAGCGATACTGTTTTCGCAGATCCTCGCGGCCTGTTTCTTTGATTATACGCAGTGCCTGTAGGCGTTGACGTGGAGTGAGTGTTATATCACGTGTAGGACATACATGTTCGCAGTAGCCACATTCCATACACTTGTCGGCTTCAGCATAGCCGAGATCTTTGCCGAATAGGGGCATCTGCTTCATCGGACCCATGAAGCAGTCGGGATCGCTGTTTATTATTACTCCTGGATTGAGTATATTGTCGGGGTCGGCCAGATGCTTCAGCTTGACCATGAGCCGGTATATATCCTCGCCCCACTCTTTGCTGACAAAAGGAGCTATGGCGCGTCCTGTGCCGTGTTCACCTTTTAACGATCCGTCAAGCGAGAGGACGTGATCAACAAAGTCATCCATGAAGTTCTTGAACCGCAGTGTCTCCGATTCGTTTGTCATGGTCGACGTGAGCATAGGATGCATATTACCATCACGTGCGTGACCGAATATAGCTCCGTTGTAGTCGTATTTTTTGAATAAAGTCTGGATGCCGTCGACAAGCTCAGCAAGATCTCCTACAGGCGCTGCTACATCCTCGAGAATGACAGTAGCGCCGGGAACCCTGGCTCCTGCTACGCATGGAAATATGCCGTCGCGCATCTTCCAGAGAGCGGCTCTCTGTGCCACGGTGTGAGTGAACGGTTCCATGCGTGTGAGTTTGGCCAGATGGCTTATCTCCGGGGTGAGTTTCTGAGTCAGTTCAGCCATTTCCTCGGGCGATCCGGCACCATAGTCTATCAGCATTGCGGTAGTCCCTGGATTCATGTCGTTGGCCTTTCCCATGTAGCTTGCCAGCGATGCATAATCCATCAGCTCGACAGCCAGTGCTCCGCTCTCGCCAAGCCATGCTGCTGTAGCCGCGGCAGAGGTGACATCGGGAAAATATAGCAGGGAACTGCTATACACGCTGTAAAGCGGCAGTGTATTCAGTTCGCCTGATATGATATATGCCAGAGTGCCCTCGCTGCCTATTAGCGCATGGGTGAATATATCCATCGGATTGTCGAAATCAACAAATGAGTTCATTGCGTATCCGGTGACGTTTTTGATCTTGTATTTGCGTTCTATGCGCGATTTCATCTCGTTGTCGTGCATTATAGTGTCGCGTATCTCTATCAGGCCTCTGCAGAGTTCACGCTCTTGATCCTCAAAGCGCTTGCGGTCGGCACTCTTTGCGCTGTCATATGTGTTGCCGTTGGCAAGCATGAATTCAAGCGCACTCAGAGTGTGGTATGAGTTGTGGCTCACTCCGGCCTGCATGCCGCTTGAGTTGTTCGACAGGATGCCTCCCATCATTGCGGCCGACGAGCTTGCCGGATCCGGACCGATATGTGTGTGGTGAGGATTCAGATAAGCATTTATCTGATCGGCCGTTATGCCTGGTTCAAACCAGATCCGTTTACCATTGTCTATGATGCGGTAGCGTTTCCAATCGGTGCGGAGCTCGCATATTATACCGCTATTCACTGTCTGTCCCGATAGGGAAGTGCCGCCTGTTCGGAAAGTTATGCCTACGCTATGTTTCCGCGCGATGTGCATCAGCCGTCGTATTTCATCAATGGTGCGCGGTCGTACCACTGCTGTCGGAACAATATTGAAGTAAGATGCGTCGCGTGCGTATATCTCGCGTCGCAGATCATCGGAAAATAGCCTGTCGCTGCCGAAAACGCTACTGAGTTCGCTGATTAGATCCATAGTCAAAGTAAGCTGAAAGATGCAGGATAAAGAGATGTGTAATTAGATAACGCGTTCACACAAAATATGGGTCTGTGTGATGCGCATTATTTAACAAGAAAACATGTGACGCATAATTTGTCTATCCGGATGGAATAGTTTATCTTTGCATCTGAAACGGTGCCCGGGGTTGGCCAGCCATACCGTCGGGTTAAAAGGAAATCAGGTGGAAATCCTGAGCAGAGCCGCTGCCGTAAGCGTCAGGCCGGATACAACCGGCCGGGTATATTTCACAAAAGCCACTGGCCGTATTGCCGGGAAGGCGTAATATACCGACGTGAGCCGGAAAGCCTGCCGTCTCTTTAAGTTGCACCCGACTCTCGGATCTTAGAGCAAGCGACACAATGACAGCAAGACAATACCATTCTCACTCATTACAGAGCGACACCGCGGTCTCCTTACCGTGGCTGGCGCGATGTGGTCTGCCAACCCTCAGGGCGGGCGGCTGCTGTTGTCGTGACCTCTGCCGCAGGAGTCGGTTGCATGAGGCATGACAATCTGTTCAATTTTCAATTTTTTTTCTGTCAGGACGGCAGTCATCGTGATGATGGCTGCCGAACCGGTTTTAATATATGTCCGCAACAATGAATAAAGGTGGAACATATGGGAACAGTTGCTGGTTAATACAATGTAAATTGATGCCTATATGCCATTCATCAGTATAAGCAATCCTAAAGTGCGCCACCGAGTGTTCACGGCGATCGATCTGCTGACCATTGTTCTGTCGGTGGCTCTGATCGTATATATATCCGTGGATACGTTTTCCGGAGTCAAGTTCCTCGACGATCATCACTATATGGTCTTCCAGTTCTGGGTGTGCATGGCGTTCATAGCGTTCTTCTTCATTGAACTATGGCTCAGCGATGACCGCAGGCATTATTGTCGTAGCCGGTGGTTTTACGTCATATTGTCGATTCCCTGGCTAAATATCATAAACTACTGTCATATAGATGTCCCGGCCGATCTTACATATTTCCTCAGGTTCATACCTCTGGCCCGGGGTGCTTTGGCTGTCACAATTGTAGTCGGCTACCTGTCGCGTTATCGTGTCACCAACATGTTTGCCAGCTATCTGGTCATACTTATCTCGATAATCTACTTCGGCAGTCTTATATTCATGGAACGGGAACAGGGCGTAAATCCCCAGGTAGCCGATTATGGCAGTGCCCTATGGTGGGCTTGTATGGACGCTACCACCGCCGGATCATCCATAGAGCCTGTTACGGTAGCCGGAAAGGTGACAGGCTGCATCATATCGGTGATGGGAACTATTATGTTCCCACTGTTCACAGTCTATGCCACTGACACCGTAAGGCGGTATTACGCCGACCGGAAGCAGCGACATGCCTCCGCACTCGAATAGAATCATACAAACGAGATCAGCCCTGCCGCATATCCGGCAGGGCTGATCTCGTTTTATCGGTATGAAGACCCTGTTATCAGTCTTCGGGATCCTTCATATTGTGGAATACGTTCTGCACATCCTCATCTTCCTCAAATTTGTCAAGGAGTTTCTCGAGGGTGGCACGCTGCTCGTCGGTCACCTCTTTCAGATCATTGGGTATGCGTACAAACTCCGATGTGAGGATCTCATAGCCAGCTTCCTCAAGGTGCTTCTGGATGTTTGAATACTCCTCAAATGCGCCATAGAGCGAAATTACCGGAGTCTCTTCCTCACCGATAGTATCGTGTTCAACATCATCGACACCATAGTCTATCAGTTCGAGCTCAAGATCATCCAGATCAAGGCCATCTACAGGTTTGATCTTGAATACGCACTTGTGCTCGAAGAGAAACGACAGCGAGCCCTGTGTGCCAAGGTTGCCGCCATGCTTTGTGAAGTATGAGCGTACATTGGCTACGGTGCGTGTATTGTTGTCTGTGGCAGCCTCTACGAGGATAGCTATGCCGAAGGGGCCATATCCTTCATATACGATCTCCTTGTAGTCGCCGGCATCCTTTTCAGTCGCTTTCTTGATAGCGCGTTCAACGGTATCCTTGGGCATGTTGGCAGCCTTCGCATTCTGCATCAGAGCACGCAGACGGGGGTTGGTGTCGGGATCGGGACCACCTGCCTTTGCCGCGATGGTGATTTCCTTACCGATACGAGTGAATGTGCGGGACATATTGCCCCAGCGTTTCAGTTTTCTGGCTTTGCGATATTCAAACGCTCTTCCCATATAAAAATGATATATTGTTGTTTTTATGTAATGTCTTAGCGTAGTTCAGCTCCGAGACGCTTGGCAAGATTGGTTGTGATCTTGGTCATGGTCGCCTCGATCTGCTTGTCGACGAGAGTCTTCTCATCATCCTGCAGGGTGATTGCGATGGCATACGACTTTTTGCCCTGAGGCAGTTTGTCGCCCTCGTACACGTCAAACAGCTCTATCGAACGCAGAAGCTTGCGTTCGCTCTCTCGCACCACTGCCTCGATCTGATCCATGGTGACGGTGCAGTCGATCAGCAGAGCCAGGTCACGGCGCACCGGTAGTGTCTTGGCCAGCGGCTTGAAGCTCACCGATTTCTTGAGCGACAGGCGTGCTATCGTATCCCAGTCGAGTTCTGCAAATGCTACCGGTTGCTTTATGTCGGCCATCTTGAGTACTTCCGGAGTGAGCAGACCCATGTGGCCTACAGGTTTGCCTGAACGGGTCACTATGTCGATTCCGGTGCTGTATATAGCTCTTTGCGACAACGACGTCTTGATTTCAGATGCCGTGATTCCCAGACGTGACAATATTCCCGATACATAGGCCCGCAGATCGAATATGCTCGACTCTACGGCCGGACGTAGCCAGTTTGCGGCTGCGATCTCTCCGGTCATCCATAATCCGAGACGTGCTCCCTGACGGTATGGTGCCAATGGTGCATCGGCCTGGGGCTGCAGTTCGGGCTTCCGGCTGTAAACGTTGCCGAATTCATAGGCCATCATACCCGACGCACGTCGGTTGATGTTGCGGGCCAGCGATTCAAGGCCTCCGAACAGCAGGGTCTGGCGCATTACCGACAGGTCGGCGCTCAGAGGATTGAGCAGACGCACGCAGTTGTCAGCCGGATAGTCCGGCAGGCTCGTATAATAGCTCTCGGCTGTGAGCGAGTTGCAGAGTATCTCATTGAAGCCCTGTGCGGTCAGCTGTTCGCTCACGAGTGTCTGGAGATGGCGTATGGAGTCGGTCTCGGTCTTCAGCTGCAGTGCGGCGTGAAGCTCGGTGCCGGTTGCTACATTGTTATAGCCGTATATGCGCAGGATATCCTCGACCACGTCACACGGACGTGTCACATCTACACGGTAGGTGGGTATTTCAAGGGTGACGCTGTTGTCAGTGTGTGCAGCCTCCCTCATTTCCAGCGAACGGGCAATGGCGTTGACGGTATCGGCCGGTATCTCTTGTCCTACAAGACGTGTCATGTAGTCATAGTCAAGGGTTACTTCGGCAGGCTTGACAGGTTGCGGGTAGATGTCTATAGGCATACCGCATATTTCGCCTCCGGCTATCTCTTTCACCAAGCGGGCTGCCACTTCGAGTGCCCACATGGTGGCGTTGGGATCTGTGCCGCGCTCATACCTGAACGAAGCGTCCGTGTTGAGGCCGTGGCGGCGGGCTGTCTTGCGCACTCGGGTGGGATTGAACCATGCGCTCTCAAGGAATATGTCTGTGGTATTGTCTGTCACTCCCGAGTCAAGACCACCGAATACGCCGGCTATGCACATTGGCTTTTCTGCCGAGCAGATCATCAGGTCTTTATCGTTCAGCTTGCGCTCTACTCCGTCCAGAGTTGTGAATGGAGTGCCTTCCGGACAGGTCTTCACAACTATGCGGCCTCCGTCTATTTTCGACAGGTCGAATGCATGCATGGGTTGGCCGAGACCTAAGAGGATGAAGTTGGTTATGTCGACAATATTGTTGATCGGGCGCACGCCTGCCGCTGTCAGCAGGTCGTGGAGCCATTTTGGACTGTCGGCCACTTTCACGCCGCGTATGGTTACACCTGAATAGCGGCCACATCCCTCGCTATCGTCTACAGTCACTTCTATGGCGCCGTCCTGGCGGTCGGGCTTTATCTCTCCACCTTCGGGCTTGCGGAGTTCTGTTCCGTTTGCATGGCAGTCCAGATATGCTTTCAGATCGCGGGCCACGCCATAGTGCGAGGCTGCATCTATTCGGTTCGGGGTAAGGTCTACTTCAAGCACATAATCGCTTGTCAGACCGAAATATTCGGCCGCGGGAGTTCCCGGTGCCGGAGTGTCTGGCAGAACTATGATGCCATCGTGGCTTGTGCCTGTGCCGATTTCGTCGTGGGCGCAGATCATGCCGAAGCTTTCAACTCCGCGTATTTTTGATTTCTTGATCTGAAATGTCTTGTCGCCGTCATACAGTGTGGTGCCGACAGTGGCGACTACCACATACTGACCGGCTGCCACATTGGGAGCGCCGCAAACTATCTGCGTGGCTTGGCCATCGCCGAGATCTACAGTCGTTATATGCAGGTGGTCGCTGTCGGGATGGTCTACGCATGTGAGCACGTGACCTGTTACAATGCCTTTCAGACCTCCGCGGATCGATTCGACTTCCTCTATGCCTCCGGTCTCAAGACCGATTGAAGTGAGAGCTTTTGCTGTCTCCTCGGCCGACATCGAAAGGTCGATATAGCGTTTGAGCCAATTGAATGATATATTCATCTCAAGAAAATGGTAGTGACTGGTTTGATTGTATGATTCGGCATCTGGCGTTGTCATATCGCTATATGCCGGTTCAATGCGCAAAATTACAAAATCTTCGGCGAAATTCTGTTATAATTCGGTTGAATACATCCTAATTTGCTTGTTTTTCGCTCTGTAATTAGCTACTTTTGCATTAGGTAATCAAACGAACCTGTAGACCGAGTCAAATCTTTAACCATCCGATCATGAACATTTCTCGACGTTTGTTTTCTGTTGTTGTCATAGTTGCCATGACCATACTCATGGCTGGATTAGCCCATGCTGCCGGACCGGACACGGTTTTGTCATCGTTTCTCGACCGGATCGGTGGCCCTGGAGCTTCGGATAGGATTCTCACCGTCGTCGACGAGGACCTGTCAGACAACGGTAATGATGTGTTCATTGTTACTGCGGCCGATGGCAAGCCTATGGTCAAAGGAAGCTCGGTCATTGCTGTTACCACCGGTATCAACCACTATCTCAACCATGTGGCCAATATCAATCTGTCGTGGAACAGGCTTACCACCGATCTCTCGGCGGTTGATCTGCCCTTGCCCGACGCTGAGATACGGCGTGAATGCCGGGCTGATTATCGCTACTATCTGAATTACTGCACATTCAGCTACTCCATGTCTACATGGACATGGGACCGTTGGCAAAAGGAGATCGACTGGATGGCTCTCCACGGCATAAATATGCCTCTCCAGATAGTCGGTCTTGATGTGGTGTGGCGCGATCTCCTCACTGAGTATTACGGCTATAGCCGCGACGAAGCTAATGCCTTTATCGCCGGACCATGTTTTCAGGCTTGGTGGGGCATGAACAACCTTGAGAGCTGGGGTGGCCCTAATCCCGACTGGTGGTATGAACGGCAGGCCAATCTTGCCCGGCAGATTTGCCAACGGGAGCGTGAACTGGGCATGCAGCCTGTCCTGCCCGGCTTCTGTGGTATGGTACCCTCCGATTTCACCGACAAAACCGGAATCCCGGCCAACGACCAGGGCCTGTGGTGCGCCTTCACTCGTCCGCGTATACTTGATCCGAACAATTCTAAGTTCCCCGAGGTAGCCGATCGATACTATGATGTGTTGCATAAGGTAATGGGCAAATCCGACTATTACTCGCTCGATCCGTTTCATGAAGGCGCCAATACCAATGGGATAGATGTTCCTGCGGCTTATAGCGCTCTTTACAAGGCTATGGACGATGCCAATCCCGGATCGAAATGGGTCATCCAGCAGTGGCAGTGGTCAAAGCCGCAGTACAATGTGCTTGAGCGGGTTCCTAAAGGAAAACTTGTCGTTCTTGATCTGTTCAGCGACGCACAGCCCAGATTCGAGACCTACGATGGTCATGATGCAGTGTATTGCTCATTGCCTAATTTCGGTGGGCGCACAGGCATGATGGGACGACTCAATGGTGTTGTCGAGGGCTACAATGCCTACTCCTCGGAATATCCCAATCTGAAGGGCGTCGGCGCCACCCCCGAGGCTATAGGGCAGGTTCCCGTTCTCTACGATATATTGTTCGAGCTGCCGTGGATGGACGATTATCCGGATCCGGCGCAGTGGGTGGAAGACTACACCAAGGCCAGATATGGTGTGGACAATGATAAGGCCAAGCAGGCATGGGAGAAGCTTCGTACTACTGTTCTGGACTGTCGGAGCCGTCTGCAGGGTCCGCACGAGGCTGTGATATGCGCCCGTCCTTCGCTTACTGTCGACTATGTTTCTTCGTGGGGTGGCACGGATATATTCTACGATCCGCAGGCTGTGGTCGATGCGGCTTACGCTATGCTTGAATCCGGCCTTGATGGCGACAATTACCGGTTTGACATGATCGATATCACGCGTCAGGCGCTTACTGACTATGCCAAGTCGCTGCTGGCTGAGATAAAGGTGGCGCATGAGCATGGCGGTACATCCGCTCCCGGTTTCGACTCGCTGAAAACGAGATATCTGGAGCTTATACTTGATATCGATCAACTGCTGTGCAGCGATCCCAACTACATGCTTGGTCAGTGGACTGAGATGGCCCGCGATATAGCTGATGAGATACCTGGCACTGATGATGCGGACAGGGATTGGCTTGAACTTGATAATGCCCGCACGCTCATCACGACCTGGGGCGCCCGCACTAATGCCGATAACGGAGGCTTGCGCGACTACAGTTACCGTGAGTGGGGCGGAATATTGCGCGATTTCTATTATGGCAGGTGGAAAAAGTGGTTCGATGAGGGTATGCCCGATGATATTGACTGGTATGCGTGGGAGCATGCGTGGGCTACCGACGGTTCAAAACGCTATTATGTGGAGCCGCATGGCGATCCGGTGGAGATAGCCGGGCGTCTTCTCCATAAGTATCTGCCGCGTTGAGGCAATAAACCGTTTTGGGCTACGTTCATATTGGTATGATGGTAAAGTGGCTCATTGCGGTTCTTGCGGCCGTACCTTTTTTCTTGAATTCTTGTATTGATGATTCGGTCAGCACCTCTCCGGCTCACCAGCCCGAGTTCTCAGTCGATACGTTGCGTCTTGGACGTGTATTTACCGGCCAACAGACTCCTACTTATAGATTTACTGTCTACAATCGACACGACAAGATAATCACACTTGAGAGCGTATCGGTGCGCGATGATACGGACAATCGCTATCGCATAAATGTCGATGGAATATCCGGTAGAGTCATCACTATGACCGATATCAGGCCCGGCGATTCTGTTTTTGTGTTTGTCGAGGCGGCCCTTCCCGATATGCAGAGTCCGGGAACAATACGGCAAGTAGCTCATATCGACTTTGTTACGTCCGGTGCGGTGAGGAGCGTTCCTGTGGTTTGTGATGCTGTCGGTGTCAAGCGGGTGCGGTCTATGGATGTGCTGTGTGATACGGTCATCGGACCGGAATATCCATATATCATATACGATTCATTGCATATCTCTGCGGGTGCGACGCTAC
Organism: uncultured Porphyromonadaceae bacterium; assembly: GCA_947643165.1. Classification (GTDB taxonomy): domain Bacteria; phylum Bacteroidota; class Bacteroidia; order Bacteroidales; family Muribaculaceae; genus Paramuribaculum. The sequence goes on from CANRVB010000021.1 coordinate 34,563, forward strand.
GACTGTTGGCCGGGGCCGAACTGTTGTTCCACGATAAGGCGGTGCTGAGCGTTGACGGCAGACTATTTTCCGACGGTACCCCTGGCCAACCTGTAGTCATGAGTGGTGATCGCACTGGAAATCTTGTCCCGTCCATACCCTATGATGTTATGTCGGGTCAATGGAGTGGTGTGAGGTTTAATTCTGGCTCGGAAGGGTGCCTGAGACATACAGTGGTGAAAAATAGCACTGATGGAGTGTCGGTTATGGCCGATGCGTCGCTGAATCTGGAAGGATGCGTGTTACGCAATGCCGTCAATTGGCCATTGCGGAGTGATCATGGCCGGATAATGGCATCGGGATGTGAGATCGCCGAAGGTGGTGACGGAGTTATATCTGTGAATGGTGGGGAGATCAGTCTTGACCACTGTACTGTGGCCAACTACTATCTGTTTTCTGCGATACAGGGAGCTATCCTGCAGTTCAGCCACACTTCGCCGGGCGATGCCGATGGTACTGGCCGACCCTATGTGAGTGCCGTCATAAGCAACAGCGTGATGTTTGGATTGAGTGGCGAGATGAATATGCCCGATCTGACAGGTACCGGCATACATATACGCAGATGTCTTATGAAGAGTGGCGGTAGCGATGATGACAATTTCGAGGATTGTATATGGCAGTCCGATCCTATGTTCCATGTGGACAGATCGGCCTATGTGTTTGATTACCATATATCTGTCGACTCGCCGGCAGCTAACGCCGCCCAGGTGCTGTCCGGCGGTTCTGTGCTTTCTCCCTTAGGCGAGGATGTGACATTACATCTTGGTGCGTATCCGCCCATATAGGTGTGAAATTTTATTTCGCTTAAAAACAGGTGGTTAACCAAATTGATGCTGAAATTGTTTGAAAAAATATGTTAAAATGCTTGCACGATAAGCACAAAGTGCGTACCTTTGCAACGCTTTAAGCTAATCGGGGTGTAGCTCAGCCAGGTTAGAGTACGCGTCTGGGGGGCGTGTGGTCGGAAGTTCGAATCTTCTCACCCCGACAAAGATTGGTTGTTGATTTGAATCAGCAATCAATCTTTTTTTATACCCGTGGCAACGTGGATTGCCATTTGAATATCTATGGAATCTGATAGGAAAATCGATATCTTCATGGCTCCGCTTCAGGGATTTACCGAAGTGGAATACCGCAGGGCGTATGTCGATGTATATGGTACCGATGCTGTGGATATGTGTTTCACTCCGTTTATCAGGATTGAGCACGGAGAGCCCCGGCCAAAGGATCTGAGAGATGCGCTCTCTGGCCTTAACACGGGTGTTCCGTTTACGGTGCCTCAGATAATTTGCAATGGCCCTGAGGAATTGGTCATGTTGAGGGATATGCTGGTAGCCAATGGGATTACACGCATCGATATAAATGCCGGATGCCCTCACAAGCCGCAGGTCAACCGTGGCCGTGGATCCGGACTGTTGTCCGATCGGCAAAGATTCGGCCGGGTGATGGAGGCGGTCGCCCTTGATACACAATGCCGCTATTCGCTCAAGATGCGGCTCGGGACTACCGGCCCTGATGAATGGCGTGATCTTGTTGATGTGATAAACGATACGCCATTGGAATTTGTCACGGTTCATCCCCGCACAGGTAGTCAGCAGTATTCAGGGACTGTTGATATGGATCGGTTTGTTGAGATTTGCCGTATGTTGCGCCACAAGGTTGTTTACAATGGCGATCTGCTTGCTCTCGATGATATTGACAGGGTGGGTGCCTTGCAATGTCGTCCCGCAGGTGTGATGATAGGACGCGGATTGCTTGCCAGGCCTTCCCTGCCGTTGGAATGGCGCGACGGAGAGTCTTGGAGCCGTGACAAGCGTATGGCGCGGATAATGGCGCTTTATCAACGGTTTGAGGCGCTGATCACTCCACGGCTGTGCGGCGATTCCCAGATACTGTCCAAATTGCGGCCGTTCTGGCAATACCTTGAGCCGGAGATAGGCCGTAAGGCATCTAAGATGATATCCAAGGCCGGCAATATGGAGGCCTACCGGAAGGCACTGCGTTACGTAGATATGTAAATGCATTGTTAAAAATTGGCTAATTTATCGAAAAACGAGGGAGATACGGGGTTTAATTAGAAAAAAGGAGTAATTTTGTGGCGATTTTTACCAATCGTTTACTGTGAAGTCGCGTGTAATCAGGTTTATTACCCAGTATTTGGGCTGTGTCATTATCATGGTGGCTATGAAAATGGTCTTCATGTTGAGCTATTGTACCATATATTCAGATTTCGGAATAGCTGATTTATCGGCGGCATTGCTACATGGGCTTAGTATGGACATGGCTGTCGGTGGATATCTGATGATATTGCCTGGCATAATTCTCGTTGCTTCATCTATAGTCAGGTGCGATGTAGTGGACCGTATGCTCAGGATATACTGGACAGTCATGATGGCTGTACTGGCTATGATTGAGCTTGCCGATATTGTGCTGTATGGTTACTGGGGATTCAAGCTCGACATGACCCCGATATTCTATTTCACATCGTCGCCTAAGCTGGCCATGGCGAGTGCAGAGTGGTGGATGATACCGCTTGCTGTTATTGCATGGTGCGCTATGTGGATGGCGTTCAGTTGGTTCATGAGGCTGATGTTGCGCATTTCGCCGATAAGTGATCAGTTGCAGCGTAGGTCACTTACGGCAGTGTTGATGCTGTTGTTTACAGGTGTGCTGATATTGCCTATAAGGGGTGGCCTGACGGTATCGACTATGAATATGTCGTATGCGTATTTCTCACCTTCCATGCCGCTTAACCATGCCGCTGTCAACCCGGCCTTCTCGTTGCTCTATTCAATGGGTCATCAGCAGAACTTCGGAAATCAGTTCAGATATTACAATAGCTCGGATGACGCGTGGCAGGCCGCCGGCCACCTTTTGGCTCTTGAGCCCGGTAGCAGTGAGGCCTGCGACAGTTCCATGCTTGGCACTGATCGTCCTGACATATATCTTATAATCCTTGAGAGCTTCTCAGCCAAGCTGATGCCATCGCTTGGTGGGGAGCCTGTGGCGCTCGGTCTCGACTCGATTGCCAATAGCGGCGGATCGCTGTTGTTCACTCATTTTTTTGCCAATAGTTTCCGCACGGATCGTGGAATCCCGTCAATACTCAGCGGAGTGCCAGCTCCTCCGACAACATCGCTCATGAAGCATGCCGAAATAGCTGAGAATATGCCCGATATCGCGTCGGTGCTTAGAGATGCAGGATACTCTACTCATTACTATTATGGCGGTGATATAAACTTCACAAATCAGCTGGCATACCTTCGTGCCGGAGGCTTCGGACATATTGTGAGCGATAAAGACTTTCCGATAAGTCTGCGCATGAGCAAGTGGGGAGTCGACGATGGCCCGCTGTTTGACCGCGTTGCTGCCGACATCCTCTCGGCCCGGGAGCCGGAAGACCGCTCTCCCCGTTTCGTGGTGATACAGACTTCAAGCAGTCATGAACCATATCATGTGCCTATGGAAACTCGTCATCCTGAGCCGGCTGCAAATGCGTTCATTTATGCTGACAGTTGTATGACGCATTGGATCAATACGTTGGCGGCCTCCGACTGCGGCAAAGACGCTCTTGTAGTCATAGTGCCCGATCATTATGGCGCATGGCCGAAAAACCTGTCGTTTGCCGATCGTCATCATGTGCCGTTGGTGCTGACCGGTGGGGCTTTGAAACGTACCGGAACCATAGATATCTATGGTTCTCAGAAAGATATGGCGGCAACACTGCTCAATATGCTGGGACTTGACAGCTCGGCATTCCCTTTGAGCCGTGATATGCTCGACAACCGCAATGCCGGCTATGCATTCTTCAGCGAGCCGGATATGGCCGGAGTGATAAATCAGGAGGGTGTCCTGACGACAGAGGTGCTCGCAGGTTCGGATGTATCGGCCGGCGATACTTCCGTAGGTGATACTGCCACAGTAAGAGCCTTCCTCCAGGTATTATATGATTATGCAGAGATGCTTCGAAAACAGAACCGTTAGATATGCTCGAAATACTGAATCAGATAGACAGCGCGATGCTGTTGTTTCTTAATTCCTACCACACCGAGTGGCTCGACAATTTCATGATGCTCTTTACCGGGCGTTTTGTATGGATCCCTATGTACCTTGTCTTCACTATCGTGGTGTTCAAGTGCTACGGTTGGAAACAGGCCATTGTGGTTCTGATAGGCATAGGGCTGGCTATCACTATGGCCGATCAGATATGTGCCACCGTCATCCGACCGTTGGTCGGACGCATGCGTCCCACTTGTCTGGATAATCCGCTGTCTGAGTTTGTTACGGTAGTCAACGGTTACCGTGGTGGGCGCCACGGCTTTCCATCGTGTCATGCCGCGAACTCGTTTGCGCTTGTGGCTTATCTGTCAGTGCTCATACCGCACCGCCGGTTCATCATATTCCTGATAGTCTGGGCTATGGTCAATTGCTACAGCCGTATGTATCTTGGCGTACATTATCCGGGCGACATCCTTGTGGGCGGAATAATAGGCTCTATGATAGGGTATGCCTGTGCTTGTGGAGTCGACAAAAGTCTGAAACGCATGAACCGCAACCCGGCACGTTTTTATGGAACCAGCCATTACGGCATAACCCATGGATATGTGAATATGCCGTTCGTAAGGTCGATACATGTCGGTATATCTGATTTCGGCCTGCTGTCGGGAATGGCGGTGGCCATTGTGCTTGGTCTGCTTGCGTTGGGCTGATTGTCAAGGCCGCAGGTCATGCGACTATTCAAAAAAGGTGTGGATTGATTTGCGCGGATGCGCTGATTGTGCTATATTTGCACTCGCAGGTATAATCCTGCATGACCGGAAAACAAACTAAGACCGATAATAAAGATGGAGAATACATCTGCCATGCCTTACAAACGAGTCTTGTTGAAGCTCAGCGGTGAGTCGCTGATGGGACATCAGGGCTACGGAATTGACACAGAGCGGCTTAATGAGTATGCCGCACAGATTGCCGCGGCTGCCCGCAGCGGCGTCCAGATAGCCATAGTGATAGGCGGAGGAAATATATTCCGCGGCCTCAGCGGTGCCTCGAAAGGTTTTGACCGCGTCAAGGGCGACCAGATGGGTATGCTTGCCACAACTATCAACTCGCTTGCCCTGACATCTGCACTCGAGGCTATAGGTCAGCCTGTCAGGATGTTAACCGCCATCAACATGTATCCCGTTGGCGAGCAATATTCGCCTATGCGCGCCATCGAGACAATGAACCGCGGAGAGGTGGCCATATTGGCAGGTGGTACCGGTTGTCCGTTCTTCACCACTGATACCGGCGCGGCCCTGCGCGGTGTAGAGACAAAAGCCGATGTGATGCTGAAGGGAACACGTGTGGACGGCATATATACCGCTGATCCTGAGAAAGATCCGACTGCTACCAAATTTGATAAGATAACCTATGATGAGGTCTATACACGCGGACTCAAGGTGATGGATCTTACGGCTACTGCCCTTTGCAAGGAAAACGGCCTGCCCATAGTGGTCTTCGACATGGATACGAAGGGTAATTTGGAGAGAGTGCTAAAGGGCGATCCGATAGGCACTTACGTGTATTGATCAATAATAAAATCATAAGAAATATGGATACAAAACCTTATCTTGACGCAGCCGAGGAAAAAATGGAGCTGGCAACAGCTTATCTCGACGAGTCGCTCACTCATATTCGTGCCGGCAAGGCAAATCCGAAGCTTATCGACGGTATACGTGTTGAATACTATGGCTCGCTTGTGCCTATCAGCAATGTTGCCAATGTGAGTGTCCCGGATGCGCGTACCATAGCCATAACTCCGTGGGAAAAGCCTATGTTTAAGGAGATTGAGAAGGCTATCATAAACAGTGAACTTGGTATCACTCCCGAAAATAACGGTGAGGTGATCCGTCTGTCGATTCCGCCGCTGACGGAAGAGCGCCGCAAGGCTCTGGTGAAGCAATCGAAAGCGGAGGCCGAGCAGGCAAAAGTTTCGGTGCGTAATGCAAGACGCGAAGCCATTGACAGTCTGAAGAAAGCGATCAAACAGGGTATGCCTGAGGATGTTGAGAAGGATGCTGAGGGCGCAGTGCAAAAATTGCATGATAAGTATCTGAAAAAGATCGATGATCTGTTTATGGTGAAGGAGAAGGAAATACTGACGGTATAAAGGCCGTGAGGTAAGAAAAACGGGCCCGGAATTGAATTTTTCCGGGCCCGAAATTTAGGCCGGCGTTGAACTGAAATGCATCAAAATCTATCTGACAAGGATCTGTTGAAGCTGCTTACAAGTGGCTCTGAGACAGGGTTTAACGAGATATGCCGACGGTATACGCGCCGGCTGTATCTGTATTGTCAGAGGTATACCCGGAGCAGGTTTGACATTGAGAATCTGGTGCAGGATATTTTGATGGGGGTATGGGCCTACCGGGACCGGATCGACCCGGAAGGGGGGCTTGAGCCGCTTCTGATGTCGATAGCGCGGCGGCGGTGTGTGGATATGGTGCGGGAGACGGTGAATTCGCCTGTGTATGAGGACTTTGTGGAGTATAGAGATTCGGTGGCGGATGATTCGGGGAGCGAGCTGGAGTATGAGGAATATAGCGCGCATTTGCGCGAACTGATCCGAAAACTACCTGATAATCAGAGGCTTGTGATTGAATTGTCGAGGTTCCACTATCTGAGCAATGATGAGATAGCGCGGGAGCTTGGGATAAGCGAGAAGACGGTGAGGAACCGTATATCGCTGGGCCTGAGGCGATTGCGTGTGAATTTAGGGTATGTGAGGATGTTGATATTGCCGGCGGTAATGTTTGCGGAATTGTATGGAGGTTGGTGTAAGTAACAGAAATTCAAGTAATTACGTTCAAGATAGGAAAGCGATGGAAGAGCTTGTCAAGAAGTTTAAGTCTAATAGGTTGTCGGCGAGTGAGTTGGCAAAATTCAGGTTGCTCGTGGGCAAAATGTCGGATGAGGAGCTTGAACAGTTGTTCCAGCAGTATGGCCGAGAGGATGCGGAGAGCGGTGAGGTGAGCGATGATGAGATAGCGGGAATACTGGCGAGGCTCCGGGGGCGGATAGCTTCGGAGCGTCTGCGGGCGGGTAGACCGAGGCGCCGTGTGCCAATGGTTGCGGCGGCGGCGGTGGTGCTGGTGCTTGCGGGTGTTGTGGCGTGGCTGTATGTGAGTCTGGGGCGGTACAGCCGTTATGACCAGTTGCTGTCGTCGGGTACTGAGATACGTACGGGAGTTGACGAGCGTGTGAGTGTGAAGTTGCCTGACGGTACGGATGCGGAGATAGGTTCGGATTCGTATGTGAGGTATTCGATGAGGGATTTCAATGACCGGGAGCGCATAATAGACGGGGGCGGTGAGCTGAAGCTGTCGGTCGCGCATGACGGGGGCTGTCCGTTTTATGTGAGGTCGCGTGGTCTGGAGGTAAAGGTTGTCGGGACTCGTTTTATACTTGTTGCGCGCGAGGGTTCGGATTCGGCGATGCTGTATCTGGAGGAGGGTGCAGTGGAGATGCGGTCGACGGCAACGGGGGATGCTGTCAGGATCCATCCTCAGGAGATGGCGATAATGGATTACAGGACGGGCCGTCTGCGTGTGGAGAATATAGACAACGGGAATGACGCGATGGCGATGATGCGCGGTGATATGGCATTTACGGGTGTAGCTTTGGGTGATGTGCTGTCGCGTGTAGGGGAGGCGTACGGGGTGAGGTTTGTGTATGCGGAGGATGATGTAGCGGGAAAGGTGTTCACGGGGTATGTGCCGAGCACTGATCTGGAAGAGGCGACAGGTATATTGACGGAGGTGTTCAATCTGAGGGCGGAGATGTCGGGGGGAGATGTGATTCTGAGGGGTGAATGAGCGGGCGCGTGGGTGAATTATGCTGTAAAACATAAATGCCGGAGGGGACAATGGGCCGGGGATCACGATATAACAGATAGGGGCTGCAATGCAGCCGCGAAGCAAAAACAGGTACCTACGAACAATAAATGAACAAATGTCGGCAGGTATAGAGCACAATTATCTAACTTAATGATATGAATAAGAGAACGAAGATGCTGGCGGGCATGATGCTGGCGGGGGTCACGGCTTTTGCCGGAGAGCGTGTGGAGAAACCGAATGTGATAGTCATTCTTGCGGATGACATAGGGTATGGAGATATAGGCTGCTATGGAGCGGAGCGGATATCGACTCCGAACATAGATGCTCTTGCGGGGCAGGGGGTCCGGTTTACGAATGCGTATGCTCCGGCATCGACGTCGTCGCCGTCGCGGTATGCTATGCTGACGGGGCGCTATGCGTGGCGCAAGAATGTGGGTATTCTGCCTGCGGACGCGCCGTTGACGATAGGTGATGATGATCTGACGATAGCGGAGCTGTTCAGGCGGAACGGTTATTCGACGGCTCTTGTGGGCAAGTGGCATTTAGGCCTGGGGTCGGCGGAGCGACGTGTTGATTTCAACGGAAAGATAGCGGGTGGTCCGAATGACATAGGGTTTGAATACGCGTATTTCTTTCCGGCGACGAACGACAGGGTTCCGTGTGTGTATATAGAGAATGACCGAGTGGCGGGACTTGACAAGTCGGACCCGATAGAGGTGTCGTATAAGCATAAGGTTGGGAGCGATCCTACGGGCAAGGAGAATCCGGAGATGCTGACTCTGAAGCCTGTGTGGGGCCATGACGGGACGATAGTGAACGGAATAAGCCGGATAGGGTGGATGTCGGGAGGCACCGGGGCGCGTTGGAATGACGAGCGAATGGCCGGTGAACTGCTTGAGCGAGCGGTGGAGTATGTGGCGGAGCACAAGGATGAGCCGTTTTTCATGTATTACGCACCGAACAACGCGCATGAGCCGCGAGTAGCCTCGGAGCGGTTCAGGGGAAAGTCGGCCGCGGGTATATATGGGGATGTGATAGAGGAGTTTGACTATTGTGTGGGGGAGCTTGTGTCGAGTCTGAAGTCGGCGGGAATATATGAGAATACGATAATCATAGTGACTTCGGATAATGCGCCGATGATAAAGGAGGGATATGATGACGGTGCATTTGAAAATATCGGGACGCATGATCCGTATGGAGATATGAGGGGGGAGAAGTATTCGCTGTATGAGGGAGGCTCGCGAGTTCCATTCATATATTCGTGGCCGTCGGCGGTAAAGGCGCCATTCGAGCAGTCGCGGCGTTTCGGGTTCATGGATCTGAAATCGACGTTGGCGAGTATGCTCGGTCTTGAAATGACAGAGGCAGAGACGGGTGATGGAGCAGACGGCTCGATGTTATTCAGGAGGCCTGACGCGGAGGACTACAGGGAGTATATATTGACTCAGAACAACGGAGGGGATATAGCATTGAGGCGTGGGGACTGGAAGTATATAGCGGCGCGGCGCGGCGCGGGTGCGGAGCTGTATAATCTGGCAAAGGATCCGCATGAGCTGCATGATCTGTCGCTGGCGTGTCCGGAAGTCAGCCGAGAGTTCAGGGAGTGGATAAGACGTGATTCGCTCGGAGTGAAATAGAACAGTGGAGAGTGGAGGGTGGAGGGTGGAGAGTGGAGGGTGGAGAGTGGAGGGTGGAGAGTGGAGGGTGGAGAG
>CANRVB010000022.1 GCA_947643165.1 uncultured Porphyromonadaceae bacterium
AGGTAGTGTGCCAGTTAACATATTACTTATTATGAGAAAAACTTTTCTGAAAGTTGCACTCATCGGAGCTCTGGCAGTCGCCATGCCGTCGACCTTCACTTCGTGTAAGGACTACGATGACGACATCACAGACGTTCAGGGCCAGACCGCCGAGCTGAGAAAACAACTTGAGAGCGTTAACACAGCTATCGCTGCTCTGCCTACCAAGGCAGACGTGTCGGCCGCACAGGCAGCAGCAGTAGCTCAGGCCAAGACTGATCTGGAGGCTGTGAAGGTACAGCTTCAGGCTGCTATCGATGGCAAGGCTGACCAGACCACCGTTGACGCTATCAACACAGAACTGAGCTCTATCAAGGGTCAGCTCGAGGCTATCGAGGCTCTGAAGGGTGATGTTGCCACAGCTCTGGAATCAATCAACCAGTCGATCACCGATCTTAAGGCTGAGGCTGTGACCAAGGGTCAGATGGATGCCGCTCTTGCTGCTCAGAAAGAGGAGCTCCAGCAGTATTCAGACGGTAAGGTTGCCGCACTTGTAAGCGAGGTGGAGGATCTCCAGAGCCTCGTTAACGATCCTAACAGCGGTGTTGCCGCTCTGCAGAAGCAGATCGAAGAACTCGCTGAGAAGATCAACGGCGAAACCGATGGAGAAGGTGCTACTTCTCTCGAGGCTGTGATCCGTCTGCTCAACGGTATGATCACACACATTGAGATCGTAGGTGTAAACGCAAACGACACACACCGCGGTTATGACAAGGTTCTTAACCTCTACACCGTAAACGTAGCCCAGGATCTGGTATTCGGTCAGGGTTATGCAGCCGACGGCAGCGGTCAGCTCGGTTATGACGCCAACACATTCACCGTACAGAACAAGGAAGTATTCAAGAAGGGTGAGGTAAAGACCTTCAATGACTCTATCCTCGTTCGCGTATCTCCCGCCAACGCTGTCGTTACAGCCGAGCAGATACAGCTCGTCAACAGCAAGGGTGAGGATCTTAGCAAGTTTGTCGACATCACAAGCGTCGAGGCTTACAAGGGTCTGCTGACCAACATGGGCAGCCGCTCGATCTCGAACAACGGTCTGCACGTTGTGAAGTTCGCTCTGAAGGAGTCGTTCAACGACGTAGAGGGCTTCGTAGCCGCTACCGATGCCAACAATGGCAAGAAGAACCAGAAGGCTCTGATCAACTTCGCAGTCGCTATAGCCGACAGCGACAAGGATCTGGCCGAGGGTCGTGAAATCACCTCAGCATACGATCTGGTGGTTAACGCTACTCCCAACGCTCCCCAGTATGAACTGGAGTACAACGTTGTTCACAACGGCAACAAGGTGCCTGTAACCAACATCCGCAACCGTTTCCGCTTTGCTAACGATAACAACAACGATAACTCGTCGCTGATGTTCCCGACCTTCAAGGATTTCGAGACCAACATGAGCGAGGTATATGCAAAGCGCGTATCTCAGAATAATTATACCAATGCTGCAAGCAACGGATTTACCGCTGTAGGTGACTTCGCATGGGTAGAGAACGCCAAGGAAGAACAGGTTGCAACATACGCAAACAGCGGCGCAATCTATGACGATCGTACCAGTCTCGGTTACGAACTTCTCGAAGTGAAGCCCGGTGAGACATTCACTGTTGACATGTCAGGCTATAACATCGAGAATCAGAACGGTATCTACGGATTCTATGTAACTCTCGATATGTGGCGCGCAACAGAGTCGAACGGCTCGGAGCGTGAGGCATGGAAGAGCATAGCTCCCTCTATCAGCGGTATCAACGCCGTTACTACTGACAACGAGATAGCTCTGTCGATCTCGAAGGATGCCAAGGTAGACGCCGGTGAAATACTCGGTTTCCGCGTATATGCTGTTAACTTCGACGGTACATTGGTCGATCCTGACGGACGTGCATTCTATGTAGTAGTCAACAAGCCTGTTGAAGCTACAGCTACAGCTACAGCTTCAATCAGCGCACCTGCTGCCAACAGCTATGCTTCGGCTGCTGTTTCTGAACTGGGCGCTTGGACTGCAACAACTCCTGCTGTTAACGTTCAGTTCTTCACCGACGGTTTTGCTCCTTATGGTCAGTACAGCACCAAGTATCTGAACAAGAATCCGCAGCTCCCCAATGAGATCTATGTTGTCCTGAAGAATGGCAATGGTGTTACGCTCAACAATGGTAGCTACACCCGCATAGATAGAGGCAGCGATGGCTCAGGTTACGACGTGCTGAAGAATATCCGCGTGGCTCTTCCCAACTGGCAGTATGCCGATGGCGAAACCTACACCGGTACTCTGACAATCACCGATGCTTCTACAGAACTCGTTCTGCAGACCATCAAGGTAGAGATCACCAAGACCGTAGCCAACAACGCTCCGACCGACTTCGGTATCAACACAGCCAATGGCTTCCCCGCTGAGGGCGATCTGACAGCTGTTATCACCAACACAGCCGGTACTTACAACATCAACACTGTATTCAACTGGGGTAAGTGGAACAACGCTAACCTGACCAGCTCTGACTACACCGAGGTTGTAACATTCCAGCCGAAGAACGATAAATGGAATGCCAAAACTACTGAGGCTGTAAACGGCGTGTTCAATCTGAGCACTGTAGAGCTTGACAACCGTAACGAGGTTCAGAACTTCAACAACAAGGTTATCAACAATGGTAAGTACCCGATGACTGTTGCCTACGAGTACACAACTCAGTTCTCATACGTTCCTCAGACTAAGGCTGACGGTACACTTGCTGACAAGGGTGTATGGTCTGTAAATGGTCAGGAAATCGAGTACCAGCCGTATGTAATGAAGTCGACTACTTACAGCATGTCGCGTAACATCAGCTTCGTTACTATCGCAAGCCAGCTGACATTCGCTTGGAAGCCCGCAAGCGGCAGCGGTGCAACTGCAGTACCTGCTTACGCTCCTGCTCTGACTTATGACACTGATGGCACTATCGATCTGACCAAGGTTATGGCCAACCAGACCATCACCGAGGCAACTCCCTGGAAGAACGCAACAATCGCTTCTCTTATAGCTGCCGGTAAGATCAACAACGCTACCGTTAAGCTGCCCGTCGGTCTCGATACATATTTCACTGCCGCTATCAATGGCACTGAGATCACCTTCACTCCGAAGCCTAACACCGAGACTCCGATGAGCAATATCAGCGGTCAGGTACAGATCACATTCAATGACGATGTAGCCGGCTCTTCAGCTATCACCCTGAGCCTGCCGACAATCACAATGAACAAGTAATCGAACATCCTGATAAGACAACTAAATAAGTGAAGGAGAGGCTCCGCGCGAGGCGGCGCCTCTCTTTTGTTTGCCCGGTGGCGATGGCTGCCGGGCAATTTTTTGTGGTAAGGGGATATTTCGCAAATAAACCGTGGCGGTGTGTTGTAATTTTGCATCACGTAGAAGTTACTCACGTTCGGCAATGCTCAAAAATAAATTTTTTGCATTGCGCTCACTAATTCGTAACTTTGACTGACGTCCAAGTTACTCACGCTCGGCAAAACTCAAATAAATTTGGTTTTGCTCTCGCTTAATCGTAACGTTGGCTTACGCCGAAGTTACTCACGTTCGGCAATGCTCAAAAATAAATTTTTTGCATTGCGCTCACTTATTCGTAACTTTGGCTCATAAACAAAAAATCTTATATCATGAATTTGCGAAAGTTAGTATCTGTATTTGCGATCGGGGCGGCGATGACGGTATCGGCGTCACCTCGGTATATTTTTTATTTCATAGGCGACGGCATGGGTATGGGCCAGGTGATGTCGGCCCAGACGTACAACAGGCTTGCGCTGAAGCAGACGGCGCCGTTGCTGATGATGCAGTTTCCGTATGCGGGAATGCTTGAGACTTATTCGGCGTCGAGTACGGTGACGGATTCGGCTGCGGCTGGTACGGCGCTTGCTACGGGCCGGAAGACCAATAACGGTATGCTGGGTGTGACGCCGGACTCGGTGTCGGTGACTTCGATTGCGGAGACGCTGTTTGGCAATGGCTGGGGTGTGGGTCTGGTGACTTCGGTGGCTCCTGATGATGCTACTCCGGGTGCTTTTTACGCGCATGTGCCGGCACGCAGCATGACGTATGAGATAGGGCGTCAGGCTGCCGAGAGCGGGTATCAGTTTATCGCGGGGTCGACGTGGCGCGGGTTCAAGGGCCGCGACGGCAAGGAGACTGATCTGAGGGATTATATGGAGTCGAAGGGCGTGGATCTGGTGACTTCGACAGACGAGGCTCGGAGCAGCAAGAGCGACAGGGTGTTTCTGTATAGTGCGGAGCCGTTCAACAGCGGTAATGTGGGTTACACGATCGACTCGATAGCCGGCGCTCTGAGGTTGCCCGATATGACAGCTGCGGCGATAGAGCATATGGAGCGGGTATCGCCGGATAGGTTTTTCATGATGGTCGAGGGCGGCAATATAGATCATGTGGGCCACGGCAATGACGGCGGCACAGTGGCGGTTGAGGTTGTGAACTTCAATGAGGCTCTGGCGGAGGCATACAAGTTTTATGAGCGGCATCCGGATGAGACTGTGATAATCGTGACGGCCGATCATGAGACGGGCGGCATGAGTCTTGGAAACGGTAATGTGGGGTATACTTCGTATATGGAGTATGTTCCGGCGCAGCGTATGAGCAAGGATATGTTCTCCAACCGTATGAAGGAGATGCTTGCGGGCGGAAATGTGCCGACATGGGATGAAGTGAAGGAGTTTGCACGGGCCAATACGGGGCTGTGGGGCGTAGTGCCGGTGAAGGAGCGTCAGGAGAAGATGCTGAAGGATCTGTATGAGAAGTCGGTGTCGCATGACGGCAGCAATGGTGACGAGAAGTCGCTCTATGCGTCGTATGACGCTCTGGCGGCTGCGATATACCGTGTGCTCAATGACAATCAGGGCTTCGGCTGGACCTCGGGCAGCCATACGGGCAATCCTGTGCCTGTGTATGCGATAGGCGACGGTATGGAGGTGTTCGGCACGTTGCTGGACAATACGGAGATAGCGCCGATGCTGCTGAAAATAGCCGGGAAGTGAGCCGCAGGTAAATGATAAGAACATGGCCGCAATCCCGAGCGAGGGGTCGCGGCCATGCCTTTGTGCAGATGTTTATTATAAAAAAGCAGTATGTTCTGTCAGAACCGGACAACCATTTCGGCAACTATTTTGTCGCCTTCGCCGCGTGGGGCTGTGATGTCGTGGTGGTAGAAGGCTTTCTCGTAGTCGAGGCGCAGGTCGAGATGGCGAGCGCCTTTGATGTAGCTGAGAGTGCCTCCGAGGGTAATACGGTTGCGCGCGGCATCGTTGGTGACGAGCGAGCCTAAGGCGTTTCGAACGCCAGAGCTGTGGTCGGTCATGCCGTCGAACCGTGCCTGCAGCGACCAGCGGTTGAATATGGATCCGGTCATGGGATGGCTGTAGTCGGCAAAGATGTTGTAGGCATGGCAGGTGGAGTGGCTGCTGTTGGTGTAGTGCTTGTTCATGTATTCGCCTTCAACAGTCCAGCCGGCGCATTTCCAGGTGACGGCGGCGTCGATGATGTTGGTCCGCACGCTATCGGGGATAAGGCTCATCAATCCGGTGGCGAGGGTGAGATTGCCAACGCCGTAGGTAATCTTGCCGGCGTAGGCCATCGCGTGGTTCCACTCGTCGTGGTCGGCGATACCTCCGGGGTTGAAGGCGGAGAGGGCGATCTTGAGCGGGGCGGAAGGTAAGGTATAGGCTATTTCGGCTCCGACGCCGCGGACGTTGCAGACTTGTTTGCCGATATAGGATCGGTTGGCGAAGAAGTATTGATCGGGACCGCGGAAGGGGTCAATTCCGAAGGGCATGCGGAACTGACCGGCACGGAGGTTGAGTCCGTCGGCGGGGGTGATGCGTCCCCAGGCGTCGAGTATTTTCATCTTGCCCCGGTCGCAGAGATCGGTATTGATGAAGTAGTCGGCCCAGGGGGCTACCTTGCCGGCAACGGAGAGACGGGCGTTGCGTACCTGAAAGCGGCTTACACCTCCGTCGGTCTCCATTTCCCAGCGTGCGCGTACTGTGCCGTGAAACACGGGCATGTAATCGACCTGCTGCCCGGAAGGCTCAGCGGCATCGGCGCCGGGAGCTATGGTCGCGAAGCCAGAAGCTATGAGGAGCGAGGCTTTGAGAAGGAATTTCATGACGGTATGATAGAGTGTTGTTGTTTTTTGAAACGCGGGTGCAAAATTACAAATAAGTGACCGCAAAGGCAAACTTTGGCGAGGCTTTGAGGGCCGGGATGAAGCCTGGATGTCATGAAACAGGTCGGGCGGACAGAGATGGGGCGGTCAGAGGTCGGCGATTGCCGGAGCCGAAGATATAGCGCCGAATCGCCATCCGAGTCCAATCATGAGATTGCGGGGATGGGCGAAGTTGCGCAGGCTGTAGCCTACGTTGATGAAGGCCCGTCGGGTGATCATGGTTTTGAGTGCGAGCGACTGATAGAACACGCGCTGATCGGGTGCGGGGGCGTAGATGTTGCGTCCGATGCCGACATTTATGGCAAAATAAGGTAGGACAATCTCGCCATGTATCGAGGCTCCGATGCCTATCTGTCGCCAGAACGGCGGGCGATGGTAGACGGGATGATCGCCCGGCATATCGTCGATGACATAGCGTTCGAGGTCGGCGCCTTCGTCCCACTGCATGTCGAGGGAGACGCCTGCGCGCAGTGCTCCGGAGGCAAAGTGGCGCATGGGTGCGAATGTGGCGCCTGCGACGGCAAAGCAACCGGGGAGTGGGATAGCTTCGTCGTTCTCGTTGCGGAAAAAGCGCTTGTGGGCGGCTCCGTAGATCAGGAGGTCGTAGGACCATAGACCGTTTGTGCCGGCTTCGAAGGGCTTATGAAAGGGTGTGCGGTATAGGGATCGGTCGCGATCGGATGTGAGCCGGTAGCTTAGGCCGAGCCGCAGGGCGGCAGTGTTTGTTCCGGCGTTGGGGAATCGGGTATTGCCGTTGCTGAAGTGTGTCAGATCGATACCTGTGATCAGAGTGACGGCGCTGTTGAGCTGATAGCGCAGGAGGAGGTTGAGGCCGAGGCGTGCCGTGGTGGCCGAACCGTTTATTCCGGAGGGGTCGAGAAGGGTGCGCTGGGTATGCCAACCGAATGCGGCGCCGAATTCCCACTCAGCGAAGAGAGCCATCCGGTCGGTGAGCGTTGCTACAGGAAATCCTTGGTAGATGTAGACAGAGAGGGGATTGCCAATGAGTTGACGTTGGAAAAAGGTGGAGTAGCCAACGGCCAGACCTTGGTAGGTGGAAAGATAGCGCGAGGGTATGCAGCCGGAATCATGGGAGAATGAGAATTCGGTCTTAAGATCGGCCGACAGCGAAGCGAATGGATGGCGCCCGAGAGGATTGTGTCCGCGGAAGTAGGCAGAGGTGGGGAGCAGAGCCGCAGGGCGCACATCGGCACCGATGCTCCAGATGTACCGGCCGGTGGAATCGGGGTCGGTATGGGCGGCACGTGCGCCAAACGACCATACCAGAAGAATGATCAGGAGTGAACAGGCGCGATTATTCATCGGTGATATTGATTGAGTAGTGTACAGGATTATATACGTAAAGATAGCCGTGGATATGGTACTGCTTACCGTAGCCGTCGGCAGGACGAGCCGTAGCGGTGTATTCGGCCACACACTGAGCCATCCAGACCTCGACGGTAACGCGAACGGTGGATTGGGCCGGGACGGTGACGCGGTGGTTGACCTCGGGGACCGGCATATCGATGAGTTGTGTGACTCCCGGGGCGTAGCGGAACACGTTGCTGACAAGCTCTATGCGCATGGGATCGTAGATGGTTGATGCAAGAGCAGGCACGGGTATCGTGACAGTCGGAGCGTCGACAGAGTCGAGCGGCAGACGGGTGTTGTCGGGATAGGGATTGACTTCCACGCGTGGGTGGGTATTGTGGTAGGGGTTGACCAGTACAGTCGCAGGGGAGTCGCCGGTGTTTGATATGCGGAAAGACTCTTCCTCGACATGGAAACCGGTGCTTACCGAAGCACCGTTGGGGTAGGCCATAGAAAAGACCTGATAGAAAGATGATGGCTGTATGGTGAGAGGAATGTCGATCTGGCCGAAATTGTAGATGTAGGAAACGTAGGCCTCAATAGGGTAGGGCGACAGCGATTCGCGCACCTTGATCCAGGTGCCTTTTTTCTCGGCTCTGACGAGAAGGTCGAGATTCCACGAACGTGATTCGGACCAGGATGGAGCGTTGGTGAAGTCGTAGACATCGCGGTCGATGATAAGCTGGTAGGGTATCTTGCTCCGCACGCCGTCAGACTCAAAGCTGCTTATGGTGTCGACGGACCCGTCGTTGTTGGTGCGTATGAATGATGCCAGTCCCGGTCCTATTTCAGAAATCAGAGTCTCGATGGCTCCTGAGGTCGGCATAGGGATGAAAATAGAGTCGCCCGGCGCTACCACAGTAGCCTCTGGATCGGGCAATTGTTCCTCGTAGTCCGGAACAAACACCTGATCGTTACAGGAGGCGAGAATTAGGATAAGTACAAATGTGATAAGATGACAGGTATATTTCATGGAATGAAAAAACATGACGGCCCGCCTGCGGTTGTGCGGCGAGCCGTCACATATATGTAACCGTTTGTATTACTATCAGTTGATGAGCGGAGTGCCGGTCATTTCCGAGGGCTGCTCAAGACCCATAATCTTAAGGATGGTCGGGGCAACATCAGCAAGACGGCCTGGAGCTACAGTGGCATCCTTGCGCTCGGTGACGTAGATGCAAGGAACCGGGTTGAGCGAGTGGGCGGTGTTGGGGGTGCCGTCGGGGTTGATGGCATTGTCGGCATTACCGTGGTCGGCAATGATGATAACCTCGTAGTCGGCTTCGCGGGCAGCTTCGACGGTGTCCTTGACGCATTCATCAACAGCCTTGACGGCCTTTTCGATGGCTTCGTAGACGCCGGTATGTCCGACCATGTCGCCGTTGGCGTAGTTAACCACGATGAAGTCGAATTCCTTGGAGCGTATGGCCTCGACGAGTTTGTCCTTAACCTCGTAGGCGCTCATCTCGGGCTTGAGGTCGTAGGTAGCCACTTTGGGTGATGCCACGAGGATGCGCTCTTCGCCTTCGTAGGGCTCTTCACGGCCACCGTTGAAGAAGAAAGTCACATGTGCATATTTCTCGGTCTCGGCAATGTGGAGCTGGTGCTTGTCGAGCTTAGAGAGGTATTCGCCAAGGGTGTTGCTTACGTTCTCCTTGTCGAAGATGATGTGAACGCCGGTAAATGAAGCATCGTAGGGGGTCATGCAGTAATACTGCAGTCCGGGAATAGTGTGCATTCCGGCTTCGGGCATATCGTGCTGGGTGAGCACGGTGGTGAGTTCCTTGGCGCGGTCGTTGCGGTAGTTGAAGAAGATAACGGCATCACCGTCCTTGATAGTTCCGTCGACGTTGGCGTTGTTGATGGGCTTGATGAACTCGTCGGTAACTTCTTCGGCGTAGCTTTCGTCGATAGCTTTCACAAGATCGGTGGCCTGTTTGCCTTCGCCGTTAACGAGGAGGTCGTATGCCACCTTGACGCGCTCCCAGCGCTTGTCGCGGTCCATAGCGTAGTAGCGTCCGATGATCGATGCTATTTTGCCGGCGCTCTTGTCGCAGTGGGCCTGGAGCTCTTCGATAAAACCTTTGCCAGAACGTGGATCGGTGTCGCGGCCGTCCATGAAGCAGTGGATGTAAACTTTCTCCAGACCATACTTTGCGGCGATGTCGCAAAGGGCGAAGAGGTGGTCGAGCGAAGAGTGGACGCCACCGTTGCTGGTCAGGCCCATGAAGTGGATGGCCTTGCCAGTCTCCTTGGCATAGCCGAATGCACTCTTGATCTCAGGATTTTCGGTGATCGATCCTTCGCGTATAGCCTTGTTGATTTTCACCAGATCCTGGTAGACAACGCGTCCGGCGCCGATGTTGAGGTGACCTACCTCTGAATTTCCCATCTGACCGTCGGGGAGACCTACGTTCTCGCCGCTTGCCTGAAGCTGCGAATGGGGATATGTCGCCATCAGATGGTCCCAATAAGGAGTGGGAGTCTGGAAAATTACATCACCTTTGGAGTGGTTGCCTATGCCCCACCCGTCAAGAATCATTAAGAGAGCTTTCTTAGCCATTTGAGTTATTTTGTGATTTTTGATGTCAGTTAGATTCGACAGTATATAATACGCTTGCAAAGTTACTCATTTCGCACGATTAATCCTATCAATTTCGTTGTGATTTGGGCTTCATGTCGAATCGGTACGCACATGAGAGCATCACGTAGCGAGGAAGTGAGTTCTGCCATATTTCCTGACGACCCTGAGCGTTGACAACAGTCCGGATCTGTTTGACCGACTGGAGAATGTCGGTGGCGGTTAGTTTCAGGGTCATGGATCCTTTCATGAGGCTCTTTGTGAGGGTGGCGTTCCACAGCCACTCGTCGGTATTCATGGAGGCGTCATCAAATCCGCGCCGCATGGTGAGAGTGAGGCGCGATATGAGCTCGAAACCGGCCGGGAGCTTAAGCGAGCCGCCAAGCGACGGGTTATAGTTCCAATATGTCCGGTTGACATCGGCGGTGCGCTGTCCGGCCTGATGTGTACCAGTGGCACTGAAACCGGCCGTTATGATTGATCCGGATCTGAATTTGTATTCGCCCGATAGGATCGGTGTGATTATGATGTTGAGCACGGAGTTGCGCTCGGGGTCGGTTTCAAGGGTAAGATAGTCTACCGAATTAGTGAGATTGCCTCTCAGCGATGCTGAGAAACTCCATTCCTGGCGGGTGCCTAAAGAACGGTTGTAATTTACGTTGGAGTTAAGATTCCAGTTGCCTGAAATGTTGGCAGGACGATAGGTTGTTACTCCGGTCATGGGGTTGTAGGTCATGGTATTCGCGATTGAATTGCGTGTGACGTCCCATCCTACCGATGCGTTGAGATTAGTATAACGCGAGCCGAGAGTGTAACGGTAGAAACCGAGATTGATGCTGTGAGTCAGACTGTTGGCAAGCGCACCGTCGGCCGGTATATATACATGGAGGGGCGAATTGACGCTGGCGCGGTCGGCAAGGTAGTAATTGAGGTCGGGAGCAGAGTGGCGCAGCGAATAGTCGAAGCTGAATATGATCTGCCGTTGCTTGTTGGCGGACTGGATGAATGTGTATATGCGGGGCTGTAGGAAATCGGAGTTGCGGGTGAGCAGCTGTCTTGTGACGTCAGGCTTGCTGTAGTCAAGACGGTCATGGCGGTGGGAGTATTCGATGGTGGCCATGACGCTGAACGACAGGTTAATGCCTGAGTCGGACGGGGCTGTGGGCTCATGCTGGAAATCAACGGCACCTCTCACGTTGAGGGTATTGTTGGCTGTGGCTGAATAGAATGTGTTGGCGAGATCGGCGACAGCGGCCTCAGGACATGTGAGTGACGGCGCTACGGCGAGCGGCGGTATGGAGTCGGTGGAGAACATACCGGTGTTTCCGGTTGCATCGGAGTGGGCTATGTAGACCAGGCTCTGGAAATTGAGTGTGTTGGTTTTACGTTCGCCGAAGTGCCTGTTGCTGCGGTTGTAAGATACCTGTGAAGAAATGCTGCGGGAGGTATTTCTTACCTTCGAGAACCGATCGGTTTTTTCGGGAATGGCAGACGATGTGTTTGCCTGTCCGAAATTCTGATCGAATATGGCGCGTGAGTCGTAGTTGTTGGCTACGTAATAGCCGGAGGCCAACATATTTATACGCCCTTTCCATGACTTGGGACTGAAAGTGGCGTTGGCGTAAACAGAAGCGTTGAGGTTTTCGGGATCGGAAACCGACATGTTGAGCATTCGTGTAAGCAGATTGCGTGTGTACGCCTGTGAAGCGAGAGCCGGGTTGACAGTGAACAGTGAATCGAGCGCTTGAGCACGATAGCTTTCATTTGGCAATGCATTGAATGTGGCCGAACGCGACATGGTAGAGATGTCCTGGCGTTGCCAGTCGACCGATGGAGAGATGTACAGATAGAGATTTTCTGCTGAGATGTTCAGCATGTGGTTGGTGGTGAGATGGTTCGCACGTGTGGTGCTTGTTGAGGCGTTGCGGCGGTACAGATTTTTGTCCGGGTAGAAGTCGGTGGCCGAGGTGACAGTACGGGTGTCCTTGTCTTCATGTGTCAGTGTGAGGTTGCCTTCGAGCCTTACCTTGTCCGAATTGTTGTAGCTGTAGTCTATTCCTCCCATTTTCATGTTCAGAAGCCCGTTCTGCAGCCATCCTCCGCTCCATTCGCCTGAGGTGTTGGCGTTGTTGGTATTGCCGATATTGTTGAGATTGAAAAATCCGGCTATGCGCAGCCGATCGGTGTAGCCCAATAGAAAAGCACGCCCGAGATACCGGTCGCGAGTACCGTAGCCGGCTTCGGCATTTGCCATCCATCCCGTCATATACTCCTTCTTAAGCTGGACGTCGAGCACAAGGTTTTTGCTTAGTTCATCGTCGGACAATCTGGCTTTGGCGTGGGTGAGATACTCATCATCCGCCGACTTGTCGTAGATCTTGAGGTTTTTGACGGTGTAAGATGGCAGATTCTGCAGAGCAACCTTAGGGTTGCCCTTGAAGAAATCTTTACCGTTGACGAGCAGTTCGTTGATCTTTCGTCCATTATAGGTTATCACTCCTTCCGGCGACAGAACAGCCCCAGGCAGCTGACGCACAAGTTCCTCAAGCATTGAGCCTTCGGCAAGATTGAATGCGCCGGCGTCGAATACGACCGTATCACCTTTCATCACCATCTTTATTCGTGTGGCCGTGACTGTTACCTCATCGAGCTCACGGAAACGTTCTTTCTTGAGCTGCAGGGTGTTGAGATAAATGAGATCCTGACTACGGGAGGCCACCTTAAAGTTGCGCACCAAGGGCTCGAACCTTTCCTTGTCAATTATAAGCGTGTAGTCGGAGCCTACATTCGCGTTGAACAGGAACCGCAACTCATTGCCGGTGAGCATGGTGCTGTCGGCATGAGCTGAAAGAAGCCGGAAACTCACATTGACAGAGTCGCCCTGCGATAAGCTGATGTTTGCCGAGTCGACCGAATTGTACTCTTCATCATAGATATATCCCCTTACCATGACTTTCTGCTCCTTGGAATCTTGTTTTCCATTGTTGACAGATGCGGAAGTGGTGAATGCGCATACACTCATTAGCAGCGAGACTATTGAGCAAAACAGCAAGCGAGTCATGATGATGGTGATGATCGGTTGATTATGTGAAAAAGATTGCGTTATACAACCAACTACGGTCGATAGCGCCCATCTGTTACAAATGATGAAGAAAAAGACTATCGCATCATTATGATTTAACGATAGTGGGGGAGAAGGGTGGCCCTACTTTTTGGGTGACAATATCCGTTCGCCCAAAAATCTGGCAAGTTCCATCTTGATAGCGTTGAGTTCCTGCATCTGGCGCATCACGTCGATGATGGCGTCAGAGTCGTTCTGTTGTTGTGCGTCGAGGAGAGCCTTGCGTTGGCGGTGCAGTCGTAATTCTACTGTGGCATACTTGAGGTCGGCGATGGCGCGTGGCACAAGTACTGGCAATCGTTCGCGTTCGGTCTCGACGTGCGAGAACTTGGTGTGTATCTTGCTGAGCTGATGCTTCTCGCTTACAAGTTCTGTTGTGACACGTCGTATATTGTCGTCAGGATCGCTTATGAGAATGCGTTCGATATAGTTGCAGGCATATTCGTCAATGGCGCGAGCACTGTCGGTGGCAATCTGTTGATGCAGCGCATCCTCGGCCCGCTTTATTGATGACATATCTATGGCCGACCGGGTGATCTGTTCAATTCCAAGTCTGAACGCTTCCGCATCATCGGCCTGCTGACGGGCCATTCTGCCATCGCGGTCTTCATCCCAACGGGTGCGCAGCAGGTTCAAAGCCGCGTCATATGCCGAGGCAAGAGCTAAATTGGTTATCCTGATGTCGTCTTCGGCCAGCATTGCGTCGATATAATCGAGAACAGTCACCGGAATGGTATTTCCATCTGACGTTTCTGTGTCGGCCAAAGTTGCAGCTCCATATTTGAGCGCGTACCTCATCAGTTCGTGCTCGGCTTGAAGTAGAAAATGCCGGTTCTCGCGTTCCTCTTCGGAGAGAGGGCGTGTTTTCAGGGGTGGGGCCGGTTGCTGTGTGGTTGGCGCAGGAGTTACTGCTTGACCGGATAAGTTGTCCGCGGCTGGTGCCGGTGAGGCAATGGATTGTGCCGCACGTGCACGGCCGGCATCTTCTGCCGCCCTATGTGCGCGTTCAGCCCGCTCTTTGGCTACCTGAAGTGTCAATACGCTCTCCTCAATCGCCATCATGCGGCTGCACTCGCCTATGTAGACAGTACGCGTTATCTCGTCAGGTATGAGGGCTATTGTCCGTACTATCTCGCTTATGACTTTGGATCGACGCAGGGGATCGTCACCGGCATCTTTCAGGAGAATGTCGGTCATGAACCGAATGAAATCAGTCTCGTGTTCCTTGAAGTAAGCCGCTACTTCCGATGAACTGTGATGCTGAGAGAAGCTGTCGGGATCTTCGCCTTCAGGTAGCAGAAGCACCTTTATGTTCAGGCCTTCCGATAACAGCATTCCTATGCCACGCAGCGAAGCTTTAATGCCCGCGGCGTCCGAATCATAGACCAGTGTCACATTTTCGGTGAAACGGTGTATGAGCCGGATCTGGCCTTCGGTGAGTGCTGTGCCCGATGATGCCACTACATTCTCTATGCCGCTCTGATGAAGGGAGATCACATCCATATAGCCTTCAACAAGATAGCATCTGTCGGCAGCAGCTATAGCACGCTTGGCCTGAAAAAGTCCGTAGAGTTCACGGCTCTTGCTGTATATCACACTTTCCGGAGAGTTGACATACTTGGCTATCTCCTTGTCCTTGCGCAATGTGCGGCCTCCGAATGCTACTATCTTTCCGGAGACAGAGAATATAGGATAGATTACTCGGCCTCTGAAACGGTCGCGGAGTTCACCGTGCTCGCGTGTATAGCATAATCCTGCCTTGACGAGATAGTCAGGCGAATAGCCTTTGGCAACCGCTTCCTTTGCCAGGGCGTCTCTTGATTCCGGTGAATATCCGAGTTTGAAGCGCTCGATCATGGTATCGCTGATGCCACGTTCGCGGAAATATGCAAGTCCGATATTGCGTCCGTCGGGAGTGGAGTTGAGCGAATTACGGAAGAACTCAAGCGCAAATTCATTAACAGCGAGCATGCTCTCGCGCTCACCTTCCGCTTTGCGCTCTTCTTCGGTCATTTCCCGTTCCTTAACTTCGATACCATACTTTTTGGCCAGATACATGAGTGCCTCATAGTATGACATCTGCTCATGAAGCATGATGAAGTTTACAGGACTTCCACCCTGGCCGCAGCTGAAGCATTTGCAGATATTTTTTGATTTGCTGACCGAAAACGATGGCGTGCGCTCATTGTGGAACGGGCACAATCCTATATAGCCTGAACCACGGCGTTTCAGGCTTACGAAATCGCTCACGACATCTACAATATCGGCTGTGTCGAGAATGCGCTGTACAGTTGGCTGGTCAATGCGTCTCATCTGTGTGTGCAAAGTTACGATAAGTAGAGAGTAGTGCCAAATTTATTTGTGCGTTACCGAGTGGGAGTCACATAGAGCCAGAGGTGGAAATTATCCGATATTCATAATAATATCTTGTTAAAAATTGACAAGTAATATTGTTTGACAAGAATCAATAGTGAGTGTAGCACACAAATTCCTTAAATTTGTACATATTGTTAAAATCTGCATATAATGTGTTCATTATGATAATTAGAAATCTGATACTTCCAATTGTTCTAATCAGTGCATTGGCTCTGACTGCAAATAATCACAGTTATGAACTGTATGTTTCGATCTCGGGTAATGATGCGAATCCCGGCACTATGGAACAGCCATTGTTGACTATTGCCCGGGCCTGGGAACTGGCACGTCCAATTGTTGGTCAAAAGGAGGTGAAGATCTATTGTCGGGAAGGAAAACACAGGATATCTGCGCCAATTGTTATCGACGTATCGGCTACTGCTGACTGCCCTTTCACCATATGCCCATATCCCGGTGAGAATGCGGTGATTAGCTCCTCGGTGACGGTAGATAGCCGTTGGATACGTGGTGATGGCGGGATATGGCAGACACATATTGATCAAGGTGATGACATGGTATTTGATGTGATGTTTGCAGATGGTAAAAGACAGACCATGGCACGCTATCCGAACGAAAATCCGGATATAGCAATATTTCATGGCTATGCCGAAGATGCCATTTCACCCGAACGGGTAGGAAAATGGAAAAAACCTGTCGGGGGATATGTGCATGCCATGCATAGGTCAGAATGGGGCGGATATCAGTATATCATTACAGGAAAGGATGAGTCAGGCAACCTTCAGCTTGGCGCCGGCTTTCAGAACAACCGCATGAATGGTATGCATCCACGATACCGTATGGTTGAGAACGTGTTTGAGGAGCTTGACACTGTGGGCGAGTGGTATTATGACCGCCCCGAGGGTGTCCTGTATTATTATGCTGCGCCAGGTGTGGATGTGAATGGTATGCATGTGGAGTTCCCTCAGACTGAAAGTCTGTTTAGAGTGCGCGGATCGGCCCAATCACCTGTAGAATATATCAATATAGTGGGACTTGATCTCACGGAGACAACACGTACCTTCCTGAAAACTCAGGAACCACTGTTGCGCAGCGACTGGAAAATTTATCGAGGAGGAGCCGTTCTGATGGAAAATACCCGCAATTGCAGTGTGAAAGATTGCCATATCCATCATATAGGGGGAAATGCCATATTCTTCTCCGGTTATAACAGAGAGGACAGTGTGACTCGCAACCACATAGAGAATATCGGAGCAAGCGCAGTGTGCTTTGTTGGTAAGCCTGAGGCTGTCAGGTCTCCTCTGTTTGAATATGGGGAGTCGCAGCCATGGGATAGTATTGATAAGAATGCAGGCCCGAAGACAGATGATTACCCAGCCGATTGCTATGTCTCGGACAATCTGATTCATGACATCGGCGAGGTTGAGAAACAGGGTGCTGGAATACAACTGTCAATGTCGATGAGCATAGTTGTCAGCCACAACAGTATCTACAATCTGCCGCGGGCCGGAATAAATGTTAGCGAGGGTACCTGGGGCGGTCATGTGATAGAGTGGAACGATGTTTTTGATACCGTAAAGGAAACCGGAGATCATGGATCCTTCAATTCCTGGGGACGTGATCGATTCTGGCATCCTGAACGAGGTACAATGGATGCTCTGGCCGCCAAGTATCCAGGTACACATCTGCTCGATGCTGTCAAGACGACGATAATACGCAACAATCGATGGCGTTGCGATCATGGATGGGACATAGACTTGGATGACGGTTCCTCTAATTATCATATATACAATAATTTGTGTCTTAACGGGGGCCTGAAGCTGCGCGAAGGCTTTGACAGGACTGTTGAGAACAATATCATGGTAAACAACTGGTTCCATCCGCATGTATGGTTTGTCAACAGCAATGATATATTCCGTCACAATATAGTCACCAAGTATTATCCCATCGGAATTAACAGCTGGGGAAAAGAGATTGACTACAACTTTTTTGTAGCCGATGCCGGCCTTCAGGCAGCGGTGTCTGCCGGAACCGATGTCCATTCGCTTAGTGGTGATCCGCTTTTTGTGGATGCTGATAAGGGTGATTACCGCGTGAGCCTCGGATCTAAAGTTCTCGATGTCGGATTCAAAAATTTTGATATGGATAAATTTGGAGTTATGTATAAGCCGCTACGCGATATAGCTTCACAGCCTGAGTTGCCTGTGTTCATACGTCCTGAAATATCCGGAGTAGAGGTTGACGAGCTATTTGCCTGGAACGGAGTTGTTTTCAAAACGGTCACAACCGAAGGTGAGCGCTCGGCCACAGGCATAGATGCAGTAAGCGGAGTATATGTAATCCGAAATGACAACAATTCTGTCGATCTTCGGGCCAATGATGTCTTGCTTGAGATAGAGGGTTGCAGGATTACCGATATAAGGGCTCTTCGTGAGCTTCTCGGAGCAGCTGGCAAGGGTACTGTGTTGTCGGGCAAAAAGTTTCGTAATCAACAGGAGTCGGAAACAAGACTCATCATAGAGTGATAAGTATAAAAAATAAACAAAGGAGAGCCTCACGGCGGTCCTTTGTCACTTACACATAGTACTTAACGTCAGTGGATTGTTTATCAAAAAAAGTCTAATCTTATTACACTATTCTGTCATGTCTCATTGAAAGCAACGGTTCCGGACTCTCGGTCCGGTTTCATCTCTATGTTTCGGTACAGCAAAGTTAATAAATCAGAATGCTAACTTCCAAATTGTAAGTGTGACCAAAACGGCGTCTAAATGTGCTGAAAAATGGCGGAAGTTGGGTGTTTTGCGAGCAAATTTCCAAAATTAACGAGATTTTTTTTAGGAATTTGCTATCAAAAAACCGAGAAAAAGTGTTCAATTTGAATCTATCTCAAAAAATGTTAAATAATAAAACCTGCAACAGTCCGGCAACATAAGTTTGCGGAGCGTGGATTAATCACTAACTTTGCGTCATTATGGGAGATTTTTTCAATTTGCTCAAGCGGTTTGTACCGCCTTATAAGAAGTATCTCGCGCTCAACATTCTGTTCAACATACTTGCGGCAGTGTTGACGCTGTTCTCGTTTGCAGTGGTGATTCCTATCCTTGAAATGCTGTTTCAGATCAAGGAAGATACGTATGTCTACATGACTATGGCCGACGGTTCGCTGAAGACTGTAGTCATAAACAATTTTTATTACTATACGCAGGAGGCTATCGCCAAGTTCGGCCCCTCCACCACTCTTGCTTTGCTTTCTGCCGCTCTGGTGTTCATGACAGCTTTGAAAACCGGAGCTACATACTTGAGCTCACATTTTCTGGTGCCCATACGCAACGGAGTTGTCCGCGATTTGCGCAATACGTTGTATGAAAAGATACTCACTCTGCCGATAGGATTCTTCACGCAGGAGAGCAAGGGCGACGTGATGGCACGTATGAGTAGCGATGTAAGCGAAATAGAAACTTCTATCATGGCATCGCTCGATATGCTTTTCAAGAATCCGGTGATGATAATCGTGTGTCTTGGCATGATGATCGCATTGAGCTGGCAACTGACGCTGTTTGTGTTGATTCTTCTACCTATTGCCGGAATGGCGATGGGTAAGATAGGCAAACGCCTCAAGCGTACGTCGCTCGAAGGTCAGCAGCAATGGGGAGCTATTATGGCCAATATCGAGGAAACGCTTGGAGGTCTGCGTATCATCAAAGCGTTCAATGCTGAGGACAAGATGACAAGGAAGTTTGAAGGTGCCACCCAGCGGTTTTACCGTATAAGCAACCGTGTGGCCCGCCGACAGGCGCTCGCACACCCCATGAGCGAGTTTCTGGGTACTCTCACCATCGCCATTGTGCTATGGTTCGGTGGTTCGCTCATAATAACCGGGGAATCGGGTATAAATGCCGGTTCGTTCATCTACTACATGATTATATTCTACAATATCATCAATCCGGCCAAAGAGCTGTCGAAAGCGGTATATTCTATCCAGAAGGGTATGGCTTCGCTTGAGCGTGTTGACCGTATTCTTTCGGCCAGAAATCCAATAGCCGATCCCCAGGCTCCCACTGTGATCGGGCGGTTGCATGGTCAGGTAGCATATAGGAACGTGACTTTCGGTTATGACAAGGCGTCACCTGTCGTACAGGATATCAATATAGTTATAGAACCGGGTGAGACTGTCGCTCTTGTCGGAGCGAGCGGTAGCGGAAAGTCGACGTTGGCCGATCTGTTGCCACGCTTCTATGATGTCGACAAAGGGTCTATAACTATCGATGGTATAGATGTCCGCGATTTGCGTGTCAAAGATCTCAGGGCCATGATGGGCAATGTTAACCAGGAGGCCATATTGTTCAATGACACGATATACAACAATATTACCTTCGGAGTGACCGGTGCGACCAAAGAACAGGTGGAGGCGGCTGCAAGGATCGCCAATGCGCATGACTTCATCATGGCTACTGAAAATGGCTATAATACCAGTATCGGTGACCGCGGATGCCGGTTGTCCGGCGGACAGCGGCAGCGTCTTTCGATTGCGCGTGCCATTCTAAAGAACCCACCGCTTCTTATACTTGATGAAGCCACATCGGCGCTCGATTCCGAGAGCGAGAAACTCGTACAGGAGGCTCTTGACCGCCTTATGGCCGATCGTACGACGCTTGTTATCGCCCATCGTCTGTCGACAGTCAAAAATGCGACCCGCATATGTGTCATTCACGAGGGCCGGATGGTAGAACAGGGTACCCACGATGAATTGCTTGCCCTAAACGGTTACTATACACGTCTGGTGGCCATGCAATCGATAGGTAGCTGATTCCACATGCGAACAAATCATTATATCATGAATTACATATCAAAAATTTTAGTGGCGGCAATAGGCCTCACCTGCCTGTATGCCGATGCGCAGGAACCATCAGGCGCTACATCGAGCCGCAGTGTGGCTACATCGCTTATGCGTCCGGTTCCAAAATATGAGTATAATCCGGCAGCCCGGCCGGCCGATATGCAGGCATGGCGCGAAGGTGTCGGGCAGGCTATGCACAGTCTGATGACGCATCCGGCTGCTCGCGTACAGGCTCCGGCGCGCCTTGTGGCCAAGGCCAAACGCGATGGCTATACACTGGAGCGTTGGGAAAGCTATCCTCTTGAAGGTGCTGTGGTGCCATACCTCGTTCTTGTGCCCGACAGCATGGCTTATGGATCTCCCTCGCCAGCAGTGCTGTGCATACCGGGTTTCGGCCAGACCAAGGAGCTTATGGCGGGAGAGCCTGCCGGCAACTACGATCTGTCGAAGCCGGCGGTTGAAAATCCTGTGCCAGAGCGCTCGCAAGCCCTGCAATATGTCAAAAAAGGCCTGATAGCAGTGGCTGTCGACAATCCCTCAAGTGGAGAACTGTCCGACAATGGTGTGTTTGATTACGTTGTTACTTCCCGGTTTCTGCTTGAGCAGGGATGGAACTATCTGGGACTGTCAGCATGGCAGGACGAGGTGATTCTCGATGAGATAATGAAGCGGCCTGATGTGCGCAAGGACAGAGTGATAGTGAGTGGCTTCTCACTTGGCACGGAGCCGCTTATGGCCCTTGGCGTACAGCGGCCCGATATATTCGCTTTTGTCTATAATGATTTTCTGTGCCGCACAAGAGAGCGCGCTCTCACGATGGACAAGCCCGACAGCAACGGCTTACGCCCGTTCCCGAACAATATAGAGCATCTGATACCTAATTTCCTCACATACTTCGATTTCCCTGATATTGTGGCCGCGCTCTCGCCGCGTCCTGTCATCTGTACGGAGGGTGGTATGGACCGCGATTTTGCGGCAGTGGCCGATGCTTATGAGGCATCTGGTGCCCCCGAGGCATTCAGTGCTCATCACTACCCTAAATATGCGGATCCGGCCAACCGTGTGGTGCTCGACAAAATGCCCCAGGGTGTCGACCGTGATGAGTTTTTCCGTCTCGCCAATGTCGATCCCCCCAGTCATGGTTTCAAGCATGGACTGATTCTGCCTTGGGTGGATAAACTGTTGCGTTCCAACCCGTGACAAACTTACGGTAAGAATTACGCAGTCGTATGTAAACATATCGGAGATTGCAATTGTTATATAGTCGAAGCCACTTATCAGGACTTCGACTATTTTTGTTGAATAATAAAACTGAATATATATGAGCGAGTTTAATGACATGATCAATGACACCAAGCCTACTTTGGTGGATTTCTTTGCAACATGGTGTGGCCCTTGCAAAATGCAGTCGCCTATCCTCGAACAGGTAAAGGCAAGCATGGGTGACAAAGTCAATATAATCAAGATAGATGTGGACCGTAATCCCGAACTGGCAGAGCGCTATTCTATCCGTTCGGTGCCGACACTTATCGTGTTCAAGGGCGGTGAAGCTCTGTGGCGCGGTTATGGTGTGCATCAGGCCGACCAGATCGAAGCGAAACTTACTGAACATCTCTGATAGATCTTTAAGATTGAATATATAGCAGGCTTGAACAGCAACGCACCCCGCAGCTACCGCGCTATTGCGCCGCCGCGGGGTGCGTTTTATGTGCCATATACTATAAAAACAGAGACGTCCCGATCGGAGCGTCTCTCTGTTTTTATCATGTTGGTGATTAAACCAACTATCCCATGAATGCGAGTATGAGGCCTTGCGCCGATACCACTCGCAGGAACATCGTTAGAGGATAAACGGTTGAATATGCCACTGCAGGAGCATCGTGGGCTGTCGAGCCGGTTGAGTAGGCGAGTGCCGGGGGATCGGTGTAGCCACCCGCGAACAGACCCATTATCGACAGGAAATTGATTTTATAGACACCACGGGCTATGCAGCCTACAACTACAAGTGGCAGGAATGTGATCATGAAGCCCCAGATAACCCACCACATACCTGTGGAGTTGAACACGGTTTCTGCAAATCCCGCACCCGAGCCTATGCCTACTGATGCAAGGAACAGACAGATGCCAAGCTCACGCAGCATCATCGAAGCCGACGTAGAGGTATAGGTGACAAGCTTGAACTTGTAGCCGAAACGGCTCAGAAGGATAGCCACAACGAGAGGACCACCAGCCAGACCAAGTTTCATGCCGAATCCTATGTTGATGGAACCGAGAATGATACCGAACATTATGCCGATAAAGATAGTGATGATGTTCGGGTGATTGAGGCGTTTCATCGAGTTGCCGAGACGCGAGGCCAGACGGTCAATGTCGTTGATATCGCCTACTACTGTGAGGCGGTCGCCCATCTGCAGACGCAGACCTGGGGCAGCGAGAAGATCGACGCCGGCGCGGTTCACACGTGTGGCGTTGAGCTTGTATGCGGTGTGGAGACGCAGCGATTCGAGAGTAGCGCCATCATATTCTGTCTTGGTGATGACAATACGGCGGCTGACAACATTGTTGGGAGTCACAAGTTCCCATTCCATCTCGACTTCCGGACCAACCACCGACTCAAAACGTTCTACATCGTCCGATGCGATCACAACCATCAGCTTGTCGCCTACTCTTACCTGAGTCTGGCTTGTCGGGATGATGATCTGGCCGGTCTCGCCTACAAGGCGTGAGATGATGAACTCACACTGTATTATATTGTGGAGTTGAATGATCGATTTGCCGGAAATGAGAGGATTGGTCACCTCGATCGTGATGATGTTGGGCTTGTGTCCGGCATCATCCGACAAGGCTTCCATAGCTTTGATCTCATTGTCGGTCTTTATACGGAAAACAGCTTTGATCAGGAACATTGCACCGATGATACCGAGCACACCGAGAGGATAGGCTGCGGCATAACCCATGGCCATCAGGTTGATATCATCAGGATTGTTGACAGCCTGCTGGGCGGCGGCAAGACCGGGGGTGTTGGTTACGGCTCCGCTCATCACACCTACAAGTGCGCTGATCGATGTATTGCCGTCAATGTAGTAGATGGCAAGTACGATCACCACATTGAGCACAATTCCAAGTACGGCCAGAGCGTTGAGTGTCACTCCGCCCTTCTTGAACGAGGCAAAAAAACCGGGACCTACCTGGAGGCCGATTGAGAAAATAAATAAAATAAGGCCGAATTCGCGAATGAATTTGAGTACCTCGGGGTTGACAATGTAACCGAAGTGACCCATCAGGATTCCGACGAACAGAACAAATGTGACACCGAGCGATACTCCACCGATCTTAAGCTTGCCGAGAAACACACCTGCTGCTATTACAAACGAATAGAGCACGATAGTCGACGCAAGCTCGGTGTGGCCCGGGCCGATGAGGTCGATTAGCCAGTCCATAGCTGTTGATAGAAATGAGTGTTTTTAAATGATAAAATTATGCGCGGTTATGACGGGGCCGCTCATTTGCGGGTGCAAAGTTAATCATTTGCCGCGAAATATCATAATTCTTGTTAATTCAGCTCATGCAGACTGCTATACTGGCCTATGCCTATTCGGCCGGATGCTTGCGCCAGTATTCCTCGAGATTGGTCTGGATATTGAAATAGAAGCCTCCGAGCGAGTTACCTTCGGGATCGGTGACGGTTATATATTCGAAACACGGCTCTATGAACAGATGGTTTTTGACTGTGAGGCCCAGCGCTCCGAGAAGTATGTACTCATGCGAATTTTCTATCACATACCATGCGTTTTCCTCATCGGCTCCGGTTCCGGTCGATATTATCGCCATCAGTATCATGCGGAGTTTATAGTTCCATATATCCGCAAGAGCGGCGTTGCCACGAAGGCGCAGCGCTCCCGACATATTATACATCTCCACGAGATTGAAAGGATTGTCGGCCAGTGCGCGCGAGGCATATTTTATGATGGTGTCACATTCCGCGCCCGTCAGATTCGGACTTATCAGTAACGGCTGCTTTTGCTTGTCGCGGTAGGCCGACGGACGATATGCATCGTAGTCCTCCTGAAGCATTGCCCCAAGATACAGACGGCGGTATTTATCAAGCGTCATGGTTGTGTCGTTTCTCTCAAACTCTTCCATGAGCCTCGGATAATAGTAGGGCGACGTGCGGTCGGTTATCTCGGCCTGTATCGAGTCAAGATCGGGCGCCTGGCGTTTTATCTGATCGAAAGATATCTGGGCGTGCGTCATCACGCTGGCTTGCATTGCCAGGGCTATGGTGAATATGGTGAGAAGAATACGTGTCATGATGATTGTCGTGGATCGTTAAGAGCGTTGAAATTTGACGATTCCGCGCTTCGTTTAGGCTCTGGCTCGGCTGTGGGAGCAGGAGCGGATTGCGAAGCCGGCTGTTTTTTCATTTCCGGATAAGGAATGCGTCCGTGGAACATGGTGCGCAGTCTTGCGGCAAATGTGTCTTTTATGT
The DNA here is from genome assembly GCA_947643165.1 of uncultured Porphyromonadaceae bacterium. Classification (GTDB taxonomy): domain Bacteria; phylum Bacteroidota; class Bacteroidia; order Bacteroidales; family Muribaculaceae; genus Paramuribaculum. The sequence continues at coordinate 25,018 of CANRVB010000022.1, forward strand.
CGCGTACATCGCGGAACGATATCGGCGATTCGTTATGCAGGCCGTCAGATATCTGGCTGTCAATTATTTTGTTGACAAGATTGTTGATCGCTTCCGGCGAATGATCGGTGAGCGAGCGCGATGCGGCCTCCACCGCATCGGCCATCATCAGTATTGAGGTCTCGCGCGTCTGCGGATTCGGGCCCGGATAGGTGAATGCCGTAGCATCGGGTTCTTCCCCTGGATGGCTGTTACACCAGGTGGTGTAGAAGTATTTGGCTTTACCTCGGCCATGATGTTCGGATATGAACGACCGGAGCACTGTTGGCAGCTTTGCTTTTTCAGCCCGTTTCAGCCCTTCGGTTACGTGGCCTATTACTATGCGTGCGCTCTGCAGCGGATTGAGCGCATCGTGCGGGTTCACACCATGCTGATTCTCAGTGAAGAACGCTGGATTGGCTATCTTGCCTATATCGTGGTATAGGGCGCCGGCCCTTACGAGCTGTACGTTTGCTCCGATCCTGTTGGCTGCCGCTGTAGCCAGATTGCTTACGGCCATGGAGTGCTGGAATGTACCCGGGCATTCCTCCGATAGCTCTCGCAGGAGTGGATGGTTGATATCCGACAGCTCCACAAGTGTTACCCTCGATGTGAACCCGAATAGTTTCTCGAGCAGGAACACGAGGATATAGGCGAATGAGATGAAGACAGCGTTGATCGCGAAATATCCCATGACGCGCATGAAATGATGCGATATGTCAGACCCTTGTATCAACTCGATTGCAACATACGCCAGAACATAGCTGAGAAACACGAGTACAGCCGTGCGGATCAATTCCGACCGCTTGGTCAGGCTCTTTATGGAGTTGATGGCCATAACGCCTGCGAGCCACTGTATGAATATGAATTCAAGCGGAAAGGCAGCCACGATCGAGCAGCATAGGATTGTGACTATGTGGGTGAAAAACGCTGTGCGCGAGTCAAGAAATACAAGTAGTATTATTGGAACCATCGTAAACGGCACCAGGAACAGTCCCGACGAGAAAGCCGCACCCATTCCGAACGCGAACAGTACAAATCCCACCGACATGAGCATTATGAACGCCATTGCCCGCGGCGAATCGAAGTAGTCGCGCCTGAAAAAGAACAGGAATGCATATAGTGCCCCGAACAGCAGTAGCAGAAACAGTACTTTGCCGAGTATCGGATAGTAGTTCTCGGTTGTTGATCCTTGGCCGCGTTCAGCGAGAAGCGCCTCGAAGTTCTGGAGCACGGTGAACGTCTCGGGTGTTATGATCTCACCCCGGTCCACTATTCGTTGTCCCTGCTGTATCATACCTTTGGCCGCCGTTGCCTTCTGATAGCTCTCGTTCAGCATTCGTTGGGTTGTGGCGGTATCGAGTAGCACATTGGGCGTGAGAAGTTCGGGCAGGCGTATGGCGGCGATAGCAGTGCGGTAGCGCTGGTCGGCCAGCACACTGTCGAGGTGCGCGTATGCGGCGCGCGCCGACAGATAGTTCGACGTGGGTATCGACACTGCGGTGTTGTCGTGTATCATCCTAACGCTGTTCAGTTTGCCCGATGTGATGTCACGGTAGGTATCGGCCGATACTATGCCCCGGTCGTATATCTTGCGTATCTCGTTGATCAGTCGGTTGCACTCGCCCGGCGACAGATTCACGTTCGGGTTGTGCTGTATCTGCGACGCAACAGTGTTGACTGTGTTCTTGTCAGTCAGTATATTGCGGGTGTAGACAGGCTCGAAGCGGCTGTCTATGCTGTCGCGTGCATGCTGGGCGCTTATGGAGTCAAGGGTGATTGGTATATCGAATGGGGCCGTCAGCAGAGAGTAGTTCCATGGACGGTTTACCTCATAAAGGAAATGGCTGCGGCTCTCTCGGGGCATGCAGTAGGCCACGAGAACTATGGATATGGCCAGAATGGCCCATTTCAGCCAACTGTATGCCGAAGTGGGTATTCCGGTAGGTGATGTGCGCAGATGCTTGCTCATATTGATATCATGATTGAATTATGATACACGCACGGCGTTCTTCACGCCTTTTATTTTCTTGACTTTATTGCAGAGGTCGGTCACGGTCGATGTGTCGCGTACAAGTACGGTAAGCCGACATTCAAACACCTCATGCTCTGCGGTTATGTCAAGCGAACGTATATTTATGTTGAGGTTGGTCGAGATGAGTTGGCACAGTTCCTGGAGTATGCCGTGCCGGTCTATTCCCTCTATGTGGAGTTCGGCGCGGAAGTCCTGCTGTATTACTTCCCATTTGGTGGCTATTATGCGGCCGCCGTAGCCGGCCTTCAGCACCTGGGCCTTCGGACATGACAGAGAATGCACCTCCACTTGGCCGATGTCGTTCACAAATCCCATCACGTCGTCACCCGGAATAGGTCGGCAACAGCTGGGAAATACGAAGTTCTGATCTTTTTCACCGCAATGCAGCATGTAGGTCTCCTTCATGTTGATGGATCCCGGAGCCGGTGCGGATGGCTGATCCTGGCTCTTCTTTATGCCTGGAATGCGGAATATCTTCGACAATAGGCTCTTGTCCGCCTTGGGCGATTCCTTGAGTATATAGCCATCGAGCGATATGGATCCGTCGCCGAGCCGCAGATACAGTTGTTCGCGGGTCGACACATGATAGAACGCCATCATTTTGGTTATGATCTCGTTGGTGGCGTTTACCTGCTTGTCGGCCATGAACTCCTCAAATATCTGCTTGCCTTTGTCTATGAGAGGCTGTTGCAGACGGCGCAGGGCGGCGCGTAGACGTGTGCGGGCCTTGGCTGTGGCGAGAAACGCCATCCATTCCGGCTTGGGCGTCTGCGATTGGCTTGTGAGCACCTCCACCTGGTCGCCGCTGGCAAGACGCTGGCTCAGTGGCACCAGCTTGTGGTTCACCTTGCCCGCTATACACTTGTTGCCCAGATGGCTGTGGAGAGCATACGCCATGTCGAGCACTGTTGACCCTGCCGGCAGTGTGATCAGCTCTCCGGTTGGTGTGAATACCACTATCTCCGAAGCAAACAGATTGAGCTTTAGCGTGTCCAGAAAGTCTATCGCGCTTGGGTTCGGATCTTCAAGTATATCCTTTATAGTGCGGAGCCACACGTTCAGCTCCGACTCTTCGTCGCTCTCTCCGCCGATTTTGTAGCGCCAGTGGGCGGCAAATCCTTTTTCGGCTATCTCATCCATTCGTCTTGAACGGATCTGTACCTCTATCCAGTTGCCGTCGGGACCCATCACCGTGAGGTGAAGAGCCTGGTAGCCATTGGCTTTGGGAACGCTGATCCAGTCGCGGGTGCGGTCCGGATGCAGCCTGTACAGGTCGGTTATCGCTGAATATATCTGCCAGCATAAGGCTTTTTCGGCTGACTGGTCCTCGCAGTCGAAAATTATCCTCATCGCATACAGGTCGTATACCTCCTCAAACGGTACATGCTTGGTCTCCATCTTGCGCCAGATGCTGTATACCGATTTGAGGCGTGCTTTGGCCTCATATTTGAAGCCCATCTTGTCAAGACTCTCCTTTATGGGCTGTGAGAAGTCGTTATACACAGCGTCGCGTCGTTCCTCGCTCTGCCGTATCAGGTCGGATATACGGGCGTATTCCGTGGGGTGCTCATACTTGAAACTGAGATCCTCCAGCTCAGTCTTGATGCTGAATAGACCCAGACGGTGAGCCAGTGGGGCATATATGTAGAGAGTCTCTCCGGCAATCTTATACTGCTTGTTTGGAGCCATCGATCCGAGCGTGCGCATATTGTGCAGCCTGTCAGCCATTTTGATCAGTACTACACGTATGTCATCGCTCATGGTCAGGAGCAGTTTGCGGAAGTTCTCAGCCTGCACTGAGGCTTTGTCACCGAATATGCCGCCTGAAATTTTGGTCAGACCATCTACTATCTGAGCTATTTTCTTACCAAACAGTCTCTCGATATCTTCGACTGTATACTCGGTATCCTCCACTACATCATGCAGCAGCGCAGCGCATATCGAGGTGGATCCCAGACCAATCTCGCGGCTCACAATCTTGGCCACGGCTATTGGATGAAGGATATATGGCTCGCCGGAACGGCGACGTATGCCGTCGTGCGCTTTCTTGGCAAATCTGTAGGCGCGCTCTATTATCTCTACCTTTTTGCGGTGGTTGCTGTTGAGATAGCCGTTCACAAGATCGTGAAATTCATTCTCGATCAGGCGGTCTTCGTCGGCGGTCGAAAAGGCGCAGGCGGACACAGGTATTTGGTCAGGTTTACTCATCATGCACAAAATTACATAAAAACGACTATACAAAATGCAAAAAACACGAAAAGGATCTGTGAATGTGGTGAAAATTATCTAAATTTGTGTGCGGATAAAGTCCAGTTGCCCTTACCTATGAAACAATATAATTTTGACGTATGCGCCGATCGCTCTACATCGGGCTCAATGAAGTATGACGGTCTGAAAGATTTGTTCGGACGTAGTGATTTGACTCCGTTGTGGATAGCGGATATGGATTTTGAGTGTTGTCCGGAAATCCTTGACGCTCTGAAGCGGAGGCTTGAACATCCTGTGCTGGGATATAGCATGGTGCCCGACGACCTCAGGAATTCCATAGCTGCCTGGCTTGACCACCGTCATGGATTGTCGGTCGAACCTGCTCATCTTGCATTTGTGCCGGGTATAGTGCGCGGTATAGGTTTTGCTGTGAACTACTTCACAAGTCCCGGTGACAAGATTCTTATCCAGCCGCCCGTATATCATCCGTTCCGTCTTGTGACGGAAGGAAACGGCCGTACAGTTATCAACAATCCTCTGCTGCTTGACGATAACGGTGACTACCGCATGAATTTCGAGGAACTGGAGAGTCTCATGGCTACTGAGAAGCCCCGGATGATGATACTGTGCAACCCTCACAATCCCGGAGGTATCCAGTGGGATGAGGATACATTGAAGCGTGTGGCTTCATTGGCCAAAAAATATGGGGTGATCGTGGTATCCGATGAGATCCACGGCGATCTGATGCTGTTCGGCAAGAAGCACATCCCGTTTGCGTCGGTGAGCGATGAGGCGGCCGAAGTGTCCGTGTCATTCGGCGCACCCTCCAAGACCTTCAATATTGCCGGTCTGGCGTCATCGTGGATGTATGTGCCAAACCCCTCACTCCGCCGTGGCTTCTACCAATGGATGGAGGTCAATGAATTCTCCACACCCGCTTTCCCGGCGGTTATTGCTACCATAGCGGCCTACAGGCATGCGGAGCCGTGGCTCGACCAGATGTTGGCCTATGTGGAAAACAATATTATGGAAGTGGAAGACTGGTTCGCGGCCAACCTGCCCGTGATCAAGCCGCAGCGTCCCGATTCTTCCTTCCTGATATGGCTCGACTGCCGTGCTCTCGGACTTGCTCAGAAAGATCTTGTAAAACTTTTTGTTGACGGTGCGCATCTCGCGCTCAACGACGGTACTATGTTCGGTGCTGAAGGCGAAGGCTTCATGCGTCTGAATGTAGGACACCCCAAAGCCCAGTTGATCGAGGCTCTTGAGTCTCTGAAACTGGCTGTCGAGGCTGCCGGGCTGAAGCAGTGAGGTCTGGAATAGATAAGGATATATGACACGGTTCGCGTGGGTTATTGCACTGCTGCTTACGGTGGCGTTGTGTGTGCCGGAAAGCGTATCGGCACGTCGCAAACGTAAGAAGGCTGAGAAGGCCAAAGTTGAGACTGTGGTTCCCTCGGGATCTGCGACTCCTATACTTGGAGAGCCGCAGGTGTCGGCAGAGCGCATGTGGGAGTTTGTGACGGCTGTCAACTCCGATTTCCCAATCGAGATTGCCCGGGCATACTATGACATAGGGCTCCGCTATGGTGTGAGGGGCGACATTGCCTTGTGCCAGTCTATCGTGGAGACCGGTTGGTTCCGGTTTTCAGGAGGCACGGCGGTTACACCCGATCAACATAACTATTGCGGGCTTGGGGTTACCAAGCTTGGTATGAAAGGACATAGTTTTGAGTCTGTGGAACAGGGTGTCACAGCCCAGATCCAGCATCTGTATGCCTATGCCTGTCGCGGAGCGCTCCCGGCTGGTGAGCGGTTGGTCGATCCGCGTTTCGATCTGGTGAAACGTGGAGTCGCCCCTTCATGGGAGGATCTCAACCGCAAGTGGGCCGCAAACGACCGTTACGGACAGTCTATACTGGCTCTTTTCGAACAGATGGTGAGCGGTATCCTCAAGGTAGAGGAAATAGGAATTGAAATTCCTGAAGAATATCTGAATCAATAAACAATAACAGTATATGCGAAACGAAGAAGAACTGGATGGCGTGAGTCTTCTGGGACGGTCAAAGACAGATTACCCCGACGATTATGCGCCTGAGGTGCTTGAGACATTCCCCAATAAACATACCGGCAATGAATATCTTGTGACATTCCATTGTCCCGAGTTCACATCGCTGTGTCCTAAGACGGGTCAGCCGGATTTTGCCAAGATAATCATCAACTATATACCCCGTCAGCGTATGGTTGAGAGCAAGTCGCTTAAGCTCTATCTGTTCAGCTTCCGCAATCATGGCGACTTTCATGAGGATTGTGTCAATATCATCATGAAAGATCTTGTTAAGTTGATGGATCCTAAATATCTTGAAGTGACAGGTATCTTTACTCCACGCGGAGGTATAGCCATCCATCCGTTTGCCAATTATGGCGACGCGGATCATCAGGATATGGTGAGACAGCGTTTGCTGGCTGCCTTTCCCGCATCCGTTTAGACTGTGTTTAATAAGAAATGTTAAGTGAGTAAATTTGGCAAGTGGCTGGTGTCAACCACTTTGCTGATTTTACGAACGATTCTTTTTAAGTTTTGTTATTAAAACCTTCTTAGACTGATGGAAGCTCCCTGATGGAATTAAGTATGTCTACAGCTGTATTTACGGTCGGCACATTTGCGATGGCAAAACTGCGCCGGCCGTCTTTTTCGCGTATCTTGATGCGCCGTGGATTGTCTGTGAGATACTTGAGTATGCGTCCGAATGCAGTGCTGCGGTAATATGCCTTGTTGCTTTCGTCTACAAAGTGTATGAACATAGTGTTCTGCTTCAGTACCACCTTCTCTATTCCGAGAGAACGGGCCAGGCGGCGCAGACGTGGTATTCGCAATAGTTCGGCAGTGACCTCGGGTATTTTGCCGAAACGGTCTGTAAGACGGTCGGCGAATGCTTTTAGATCAGCTTCGCGTTCTATGGAGTCAAGCTCCCTGTACAACGATATGCGCTCGCTTGCCTGAGGCACATATTCGGGCGGTAGAAGCAGTTCCATATCGCTCTCTATGGTGCAGTCGGCCACAAATTCTTCCTCTCCGTCGGCCGATGCCGCCACATTGCCCTGTTCTGCGAGATCTGCAAATTCTTCGTTGCGGAGTTCGGTCACGGCTTCCTTCAGGATCTTCTGGTATGTCTCGAAGCCGAGATCCGCTATAAATCCGCTCTGTTCGGCACCGAGCAGGTTGCCCGCACCGCGTATGTCGAGATCCTGCATAGCTATGTGTATGCCGCTTCCGAGTTCGCTGAAGCTCTCTATGGCCTGAAGCCTGCGGCGTGCGGTAGGACTCAGTGGAAGTCCGGGTGGCACAAGAAGGTAGCAGAACGCCTTGCGGTCGCTTCGCCCCACACGTCCGCGGAGCTGATGAAGCTCGCTGAGACCGAAGTTCTGGGCGTTGTTGACAATTATGGTATTGACATTCGGCATATCGATGCCGCTCTCTATTATGGTGGTTGAGAGCAGTATGTCGTAATCGTGATGTGCGAAATCTACAATTGTCTTCTCGAGGGTTTCCGGAGGCATCTGTCCGTGTCCGACGATGGTTCTGGCATCGGGAACAAGACGTTTTACACGTGCCTCCAGATCGTGCAGACCCTCTATGCGTGGATTTACTATGAACACTTGCCCGCCTCTGGCCATCTCGAAGTTGATAGCCTCGAGCAGCACATCATCGCTCAGATTGCTGACCGATGTGAGTATGGGGTGACGGTTTGGTGGCGGTGTGTTTATGGAGCTGAGATCGCGGGCCCCCATAAGCGAGAACTGCAGGGTTCGGGGTATGGGCGTGGCGCTCATAGTGAGGGTGTCGACATTTGTGCGGATCTGTTTGAGGCGCTCCTTTACGGCAACTCCGAATTTCTGTTCTTCATCGACGATGAGCAGTCCCAGATCCTTGAATGTCACGCTTTTCCCTATGAGTTTGTGAGTGCCGATAAGTATGTCGATCTTTCCATCGGCAAGATCGGCCAGAATCTGGCGGGTTTCTTTGGCTGTGCGTGCCCTGGAGAGATAGTCCACACGTACCGGGAAATCAGCGAGTCGCTTGCTGAATGTCTGGTAGTGCTGGAAAGCGAGTACGGTTGTTGGCACGAGTACAGCGGTCTGCTTGCCGTCGGTGGCGGCTTTGAATGCGGCACGGATGGCAATCTCCGTTTTGCCGAAGCCTACGTCACCGCATATCAGTCGGTCCATAGGTCTGTCACTCTCCATGTCTGCCTTGACTGCCTGTGTCGCGGTGAGCTGATCGGGAGTGTCCTCATATATGAATGATGCCTCGAGTTCGTGCTGGAGATAACTGTCGGGTGGGAACGGATGGCCCTTCTGCTCACGTCGGGCTGCATACAGCATTATGAGATCGCGGGCTATATCTTTGAGCTTGGCCTTGGTGCGGTCTTTCACTTTCTGCCACGCTCCCGTACCGAGCTTGTTGATCTTTGGCGGTACCCCCTCTTTGCCACGGTATTTGGCGAGCTTATGGAGGGAGTGTATGGAGACAAAGATCATGTCATCGTTGGCATAGAGAAGCTTGATCATCTCCTGGGTACGTCCGTTGACCTGTGTGCGGTAGAGCCCGGCAAACCGTCCTACGCCGTGGTCGGAGTGGACTATGAAGTCGCCTGGCTCTATGGCTGCAAGTTCCTTGAGCGACATGGCGAGTTTGCCGCTTCGAGTGCGGTCGCTTTTGAAATTGTACTTGTGGAAACGGTCAAATATCTGATGGTCAGTGAATACGCAGATCTTTTTGCCGGGATCTGCAAAACCCTCATGCAGAGTCGCTATGACCGGAGTGAATGTGATGTTGTCACCACGGTCAGCGAAAATGGTCCGTAGGCGTTGTTCCTGACTCTCGCTGTCGCTTAATATGTAGATTTTGCAGCCTTCATCAAGTTGCGACTTGAAAGAAGATGCTATGAGGTCGAAATTCTTGTGATAGATAGCTTGCGGCGTGCAGGCGAAGTCGATGACCGGAGCGGACGGACGCTTCACCGGAGGTCTGGCTGCCGAGAAGTGGATATGTCGTCGCTGATGCCAGTCTGAGTCGAAACTGTCCGCGTCAACGACATTTTGCATTGCCTGTGGGTCTCCCTCCTCAGCTATGAGCGAGCTTTCTGAAAACGTCTCGGCTGCTACTGCACGTATGCGTGATAGTGTGAAGTCATCATCGCGTGAGGCGATTAGGGATGCCGGCGGAAGAAATTTGAGCAAGCTGTTGCCATCCTTGCTGTTGGATACATTGGCGCTCACCGAAATCTCGTTGAGGCGCGACTCCGACAACTGTGTCTCTATATCGAAAGTACGTATTGAATCTATCTCATCGCCGAAAAAGTCGAGTCTCACCGGCAGCTCGAGACTGTAACCGAAAATATCGAGTATCGATCCGCGTACTGCAAAATGGCCCGGTTCGTATACGTAGTCCTCTTCCTTGAAGCCCATTTCACGCAGCCGGTGTATGGTTTCTGTCATGTTGCACTGTTTGCCGGCAACAAGACGGAGCATGGAATTCTCGACCATATCGGGTGCGGCCACCTTTTCGGCAAGCGCCTCCGGATATGATACTATGAACCGCAGTGCCGGATCGGCCGAAGCTATGCGGGCAAGTGTTTCTGTACGCAGAATCTGTTGCGGCGGATCAGGTTGTCCATACTTGATGTCACGCTTGTAGCCGCTCGGCATTATAGCGACTGCATTATCGCCGGCTATGCGCGATAGATCATGAAACAGATATCCGGCATCGTCGAGACTGTCGCCTACAACGAGCAGCGGAGCGCCATCCGGACACTTGATTGCCGACAGTGCCATTGCGGCCGATGATCCGGCCAAACCGTAAAGATATATGTTCGCGTCGGAACTATCGGCTACTGCCGATGAGATAGCTTTGCCACGTGCTCCCTTGACAAAAGATTGAGCAAGAGAGCCTAAAGTGACTTCTGAAACATCTTTTGCTGCCATAATCAGCCGGGATGAGGGTTATTGTGCGGGGGTGAGCAGAGCCTTGTAGCGGGTGGGGTCGTTGATGACTGCGGCGGCACTGTCCAAGCCTGGATCCTGTCGCAGTGAGTTGGCGACCTCGCCTTTTGTGTAATAGTACAGGCCCACTATCTCGCGGGCGAGATACGGCTCTATTGAACTGCGGTGAGTGTCAAGATCCTTGGCGAGTGATCGCTTGAGCAGCCCTTCGAGCTTTGTGAACTCTGCATTGACCGAGTCGTTGTCATAGCCCTCGTTCTTGGCCGCCTCGCGGAGATTTGAGAGCATCTGCTCGCACACCTTGTCGTATTCAAACTTGTCGGGATCGATAAATGCCTTGAAATCCTCGTATATGTCATCGGTGATGACAAAACTGTCGGCTGGGGCTATCGTGGGGTGTGTGGCTGCATATTTGATGGCGAAATCAGCGGCCCAATTATCGCGTACTATATTGTAGGTGATACGGTTGATCTCGGGATAAGTGACGTTTACATCGGGTATTATGCCTCCGCCATCGCGGACCTTACGGCCGTTGGCGGTAGTGAATTCGTGTGTCAGGCTGTCGGGTATGCGTCCTACCGAGCCGTCGGGATTGCGGTGGGAGTAGTCTATTGCCTGTATGAGTCGTCCGCTCGGTATGTAATACTTTGCGGTGGTCACCTTCAGCATACCGTCGTATGGCATCTGTAATGTGGTTTGTACTAAGCCTTTACCGAACGACCGGGATCCTATTATAACGGCCCTGTCAAGATCTTGCAACGCACCGGCTGTTATCTCGGAAGAGCTTGCCGAACCGCCGTCGATCAGCACTACAAGAGGCATATCGGGGCTGACTATGGGGCGGGAGGTGGTTTTGTAGATTTTTTCGTTCAGGACACCCTTGCCGCGTGTGCGGAGCACCTCAGTGCCCTTTGGGACGAAGTATCCTACGATCTTTATGGCATCTTCGAGCAGGCCTCCGGTATTTCCGCGCAGGTCAAGAACCAATCCGCGCAGGTTCTTGTCGGCAGTAAGGTCGAGCAGAGCGGCTTTAACCTCATCGGCCGACTTCTCAGTGAACTGAGTAAGAGCGATATAGCCTATGTTGTTGTCGCGCATGCCATAGTAAGGAACGGCGGGGAGGGCGATCTTCTTGCGTTCGAGTTCGAAATCGAGTATCGAATCCTGAACGTAAGGGCGTATGACAGAGAGATTTAGCTTTGATCCTGGTGTGCCTTTCAGGCGCTCGCTGACCTTATCGCTGGAGAGATTGGTGACAGAGTCGCCATCAATCGTGACGATCAGGTCGCCGGCACGTAGGCCTGCGATAGCGGCCGGTGTGCCTTCCTGAGGCCCGGCTATGATAGTGCCACGTGGGGTTTTGCGGATGAAAGATCCGATGCCGCCATACTCGCCGCTTGTCATGGAACGGAAGCTTTCCTGCTCTTGCCGAGGCATATACTCGGTGTAAGGATCGAGTTCGTTGAGCATGGCTGCGATGGCCGTGTTGATGGCTTTCTCAATGTCGATCGAATCTACATAGTTGATCTGCATCTGCTTGACGACCTCGTTGAAGATCTCAAGGTTGCGGGAGACGTCAACTTTTCTGGAGCGGGTGGCTCCATCGCCGGGCAAAGCGGCGGAAGCTGCCAGCAAAGCAGTCACAGCGTATATAAAAAATCTTTTCATCTGCATTAAAAGACAAACATTTAGGCTAAGAAAATAATTAGCCTGCTAAATTACATATTTATATAACACCAAACCCACAATAAATGTCAAAAATAAAATGAATAAAAATTTTTGCGGAAAAATTTTGCACAATTCAAAATAATGGTGTATCTTTGCACCGCAAATCTCCGAGAGAGGGGGTTGAGAAATCTGCTTCAGTAGCTCAGTTGGTTAGAGCACCTGACTGTTAATCAGGGGGTCG
>CANRVB010000023.1 GCA_947643165.1 uncultured Porphyromonadaceae bacterium
CCGTCATGGCCTGTATCATGTTCTCATACACCTGATTGAGCTGCTGCATATAGCGGGTCATCTTCTCCGTCTCCTCGCAATAACGTATGCTCTGGGCTGCCGAACGTTCATACATGTCGCGTATCTCCTTGATTCCTTTGTTTACACGGTCTATTGCATCAAGCTGACTCGACACACTCTTCAGCTGTATCTCATAAATGGTATTGAGTCCTGATATATTTCGGTTAAGAGCTTGCATCTGGTCCACATATCCTGTCGTACTCGCTGATATGTTGTCACTGTTGTCAATTATCGATCTGTAGCTCGACAGCAATGTATCACTCACCTTATTTAGCTGTTCGGTAGTCTTGAACAGCTGCTCAAGTTGCTCCCCTACAGCCTGCATACGATCTGCAAACTGTGCGGTCGCTCCAACAGTGTCGGCCGCAGCTGCCGGCACATGATTCTGCGCCATTTCATCGGCATGATCCGCAACGGCACGTCGTCCGGTTATCTCTTTCCTATCCTGCTGACCCTTAAGCATTTTCCCTTCATCTTGACTACCGAGTTCAGGAAACACATCCTCCCAATGATATTCACGGCTTGGCAGGTCGAAAGCTGTCAGGATAAACATCAGGACCTCCGTGCCCATGCCTATCGCCAGCAGAACTTCTCCTCCGGGAAGACGCAATATCTTGAACATCACGCCCCATATCACTATAGCCGCACCTATACTGTATGCAAAATTAAAGAAGCGCTGTCCGCGGTCGCTCGATATAAAGCGCTCCACGCAGTTCCTATATCTCTTTATCTTTTTCATCTTACGACAATTGATCTCTGATTACTTTTTTGCCTTCGTCCCCTTTGAAAACCCTATTTGGGTTCTGACACAACGAAAGCCTATGTACGACCGCTGCTCGTTCTGATACTCCCACATTCGTATATCTGAACGGATATTGTGTTGCACGTCTTTCCACGAACCGCCACGCACTATCTTGCGCTTCATCCGGTATGGATCATCCTGCGAGGCATCATACCTGTACTCAGGATTCAGATCTCCCTGAAGTTTCGACACACTCTCCGTAAATGCAGTGGAGGTCCACTCACTCACATTGCCGGCCATATCATACAGACCAAAATCATTAGGTGCGTATGTACCGACCTTCGACGTTATCAGATGCCCGTCCTGCACGTAGTTTCCCTCCTGAGGCTTGAAATTGGCATAGAAGCACCCCTTATCCTCAGTCATTGGCAAATCTCCCTCCCAGGGATATTTGTTCTCGCTCACACCTGCACGCGCCGCATACTCCCACTCGGCCTCAGTTGGCAGACGGAACCTCTCCACATATATGCCATCTTTACCGAGCGAACGCTTCAGAAAGTCCGTGCGCCATGCCGCGAAGGCATTAGCTTGCTCCCAGCTTACACCGACTACAGGATACTCATTGTAGCCTCCATTGCTGAAATAAAGTCTCACGTATGGCTCGTTGTAGGCGTTCTCAAAGTCGTTTACCCATGCGGTCGTATCGGGATATACATTTACTATATATGTATTCAGAAAATCATAATCGCCGGTCAATCCACGCGTTATGGTCTCGCGTACTATATCGCCGTCCTCGTTTATGTATGCTGTATCTTTCGATATCACCGGCACTGCCGTAGGCACGGGTTTGTCAGTATTATATTCCCTCCGGTTGGGATTCATGCGATTGCGCCGTTTGGCTGCCTCAGTGTGATTGTATATCTCATACCGGTAGTTCAGTTGCTCCGGGTCAAGCTCCCGCACTCCGGTTATCGGATTAGTGCGGTACACACTTTCTATAGCCCTCTGTTCATCCTCGTTGGCTGTACGCCAGGGTATGCTCTTTGCCCAATTGAGATGAGGTGTCACCGGATTGCCATCGCGGTCCTCCTCTATCTTGTATTCATCATTTCCACCGAAAGCTGGATCGGCAAGACGCTCACGAATGATCGAATCCCTCACCCACAGCACAAATTGCTTGTATTTGGAGTTTGTTATCTCGGTCTCGTCCATCCAGAAAGCATCTACCGACACTCCGCGTGCGTCAGGCTGTAGATTCCATATCGAATCAGCTTCCTGCGGACCTGCTTTGATTGATCCGCGCGACACGAGCACCATACCGTAGGGCGCCGGTTCCGACCACGATGAACTACCGACTCCGGTCACCTCTCCACCGGTAGAATTATGGCTTCCTGCCGCACACGAAGCAAGCATCACCACTGCCGGAATAATGAATGTCAGTTTCGAATATTTCATATCACATTATGCGGATACTCTTTTGTTTAAATCTGTTTTTATCGCCAAGGTCTATCTTCAGGCTATATCCGGCCATTATTTCATGGCTACCACTGCTTGCCTTCGATATATCGGAAAGCGGGTATTCATACCCGTATCCCAGATAGAAGTTGCGGTATTCCACTCCCAGACAAAGTATTATGCCGTCTTTCCATCTGTAGCCCACACCCGCGCTCAAGAAGCGGTTGTAGCGGCCACGCATCGTGACAGTTGCGGTATAATCGTCGAAATCGGTTCCTGCGATAGCGCTTGGCAATATTTCTATCAACGTATTTTTCACCGGAATATTGCCGGATACAGCAAAATATAACGAACGTCTGATTCGGAATTCATAGTTACGGACATCTGTCGATTCACTCTCGTAGGTTGTCGGCGCCGGCATATTGCCTTCAAATTTTATGACCGGAGAATTGGCATGAAGCAACGACAATCCTACCATGAAACGAGGTTTTACGTAGCTGACACCCAGGCCTATATCCACTGCCGTACCATTGACATCGGTCATCGGGATAGCTTCATCAGCGCCCGCCTGTGCGCCATCATTATCCTCATCGTCAGGAAGATACACGTCCGATCCCTTGAATGTCTCACTCACCATACCGAGGCGTAGGCCCGGTGTAAGATAGCCCCCGCCAACAGATATTCGGTAACCGGCCATAATTCCGGCTGTAATATTGCGGTAAAGACCGAAACTTTCCTGCTGTACGACAGCACCGATAGCCATACGATGGCGCATTGACAACTTCACCGGCATATCTGCCGTTGCGACAAACGACCGCGGAGCATTGTCTATACCCACCCATTGCAGACGTGCGCCTCCGCGTATCTTCAGATAATCGCTCATTCCTATGGCGCCGGGATTATAGTAGGACGGAAGTTCATAGTATTGATTGAGTTGCGGATCTGACTGGCCATATGCAGCCACCGATCCACACCATACCACCATCACAAGCAATATCAGTCTTATCCCAACCACACCTACTCAAAATAAAATGTAAGTACAACCATATTGCTCGATGCCTTACCGATAGCCTGCGTAAACTTCATGGCTTCCGGATTGTCAGCAAGATCAGGACGGTCGTGCTGTATGACGTCCGACAGGCCGAAACAGAATTTCAGTTCCGGAATAAGTTTGAAATAAGGCAGATAGAAATCACCTCCGAGAGCAACCGTCAGATACATATCGGCACTCTTGAGCTTGAGCATGTCCGTGCGTTTCTTCGATACATCCACAGCGGGCATGACTCCGGCACTGACATATGGGCGCACATTCCCGAACCTCATTCCGGCATACTTCACATCCACCGGCAGCACCACAAACGTCGATTTGATGTTCTGGCTCGATTCATGGCCATACTCCGAATCCAACATCTTTATATCCCGGCTACCGAAATACATACCCGGTGACATGCGTATTGAAAAATAATCATTGAGCCGGAACGATGCCATGCCGCACACACTGAATCCTGGCGAATATGCAGGCTGCTCCATATACCATATCTCACCGTTGGCCGCCTCTTGGCCGGTATGCGTCATGTTCAATGACATTGCGTTCACACCAAAACCGAAACCAAGATGCCATGGTCGGTTATCAGCATACGGACGGTTGAGCAGTCTGTCATTCAGGGCCGCATACACAGATACAGGACAGGCCACCGGTATGCAACCGATGGCCACTGCCATATATTTCAGAATGATCTTGTATATCCGACGCATACACTTATAAACGGTCGCGAGATCCGTTTATTGTGTACCGCGATCAAACTTTCTCAATCATCATCATGATGTTTCTTATGCTTCTTGTGCTTCTTCTTTTTGGGTGGCTTTGGCGGTTTTGGCCGTTTATGATGACGTCCGCCATCCTCAAATTCGTATTCATACTCATGCTCTACACCCCAGTGCGACCGCAACGTTCCGCAACTGTTCAGACTTAACAGTCCGCCTCCGGATATGGCAGCTATAATAATGACTGCAAGCAGTTTTCTGATCCTACGTCTCATAAATTATGTATTAGTGTCAACGTACTAACGCCACCTCATGCAATATAGTTCTGAAAAAGTTATTAACATAGTTATCAACAATAATTCGACAATGTTGAAAACCGTGTCAACAACAGAGTTTGTCCTTTATCTCTGCATTTGCTAACTTTGTGGATCTAATTCATACAGATCCATGTCAATCAACCGTTTTCAGCCATACAAATGAGCCAGACATCAGACATAATACGACTTCTGCCCGACTCGGTGGCCAATCAGATAGCTGCCGGCGAGGTAATACAGCGCCCGGCATCGGTCATAAAGGAACTTGTGGAAAATGCAGTGGATGCAGGAGCGACAAAAATCCAGATAGTATTGCTTGATGCGGGACGTACGCTTATTCAGGTGATCGACAACGGATCCGGAATGAGCGAGACCGATGCCCGGTTGGCTTTTGAACGTCATGCCACATCCAAGATAACAGCCGCGGCCGATCTATTCTCCCTCCACACAATGGGATTCAGAGGTGAAGCGCTGGCCTCTATTGCCGCTGTGGCCCAGGTTGATATGCGTACCATGTTGAAAGATTCGTCACTCGGGACACGCATTATCATTAATGGTTCTGTGGTCGAGAGCCAGGAGCCGGAAGCTTGCGCTCCTGGTACAAACATAATGGTTAAAAACCTGTTTTTCAACGTTCCGGCCCGTCGCAAATTTTTAAAGAAAGATTCCGTCGAGTTCAGCAACATTCTTCGCGAATTTGAACGGCTCGCGCTTGTCAATCCCGATGTCGAGTTGTCGATAATACACAATGACATGCTCCTCCACCAGCTCAGCAAAGCTCCGGTGAAGCGGCGCATAGCCGATCTGTTCGGCAAGACCATTGAACAGAAACTCATTCCTATCGAGACCGACACTTCGATCGTACGTATATCAGGATTTATCGGCCTTCCTGAAAGCGCGCGCAAACGCAATGCCCTTCAATACCTCTTTGTGAACGGCCGGAATATGCGTCACCCAGGTTTTCACAAGGCCATAATGTCATGTTACGAAGGCATTATCGCAAACGATCAGCAGCCCAACTACTTTGTCAACTTCGATGTCGATCCTCAGACTATTGATGTAAACATTCATCCGACAAAGAGCGAGATAAAATTTGAAAACGAAGGTGCTATATGGCAAATGCTGGTAGCCGCTGTTCGCGAGAGCCTGGGACGTTTCAATGCCTCTGGCGCCATTGACTTCGATCTGACAGACGCGCCCGAAATTCCGGCATTCAATCCCGACTCCACAGGTGAGCATAACATAGAGCTCGACCCGACATACAATCCATTTGACTCCGCACCTGCCGAACTTCCGACCGATTCTATAATCACGCCCCCGGTTTCATTTCCCGACATGACAGGGGCCTCTCCCGGCAGGCCACAGTCCTCGTCTGTATCAAGTTCCTCAGGCAGAGTCAGTTCTATCAACACCCGCAATTGGGAAAAGCTCTACGAAGATTTTGCCTCTCGGCGCGATGCTCCCGACAACGGCCTTATTGACAGCAGCATCCGGATAGCCGACCAACCGGAATTACCCGCCATGTCATCGCAACCGATCACTACAACCGGACGATACATTCAGTTCAACCAAAGATATATCGTATCAGCCGCCAAATCAGGACTCATGATAGTCGATCAGAACAGAGCCCACATGCGGATCCTTTACGACCGGTATATATCCACCGATATGGCTGTTAGCTCTCAGAAAGTTCTTTTCCCAGAAGTTATGGAACTCAGCCCCGCCCTCAACGTCACACTGACCGAAATAGCCGACGATCTGCAGCGGTCAGGATTCGATATTTCGTTTCTCGGCGGATGTTCATGGAGCATAAACGGAATCCCGGCCGATCTCGATTCGCTGAATACTCGTGAGACACTGATGAATATAATCGCCGATGTGGCCGAGCTCGGACGCGACAGCCATGAGCCGATTGAGAAGCGGATAGCGCTGTCAATGGCTCGTGCGGCCGCCCTAAAGCACGGCACGACACTCAACGAGACCGAGATGACTGCGCTCATGGGTGACCTGCTCAAACTGTCATCACCCGACTACACTCCCGATGGCAAACTCATCATCAGCATAATTCCCACCGACGACGTAGTCAAATTGTTCTGACGCCACAAATTGAATTTTTTCACACGAATCCTCGCTAATTTTTGCTATATTTGCTGCCGTGATACCTGTAGCCAACCATATTCAATACCTCATCACACAGCACGACTGTGTGATAATACCCGGTTTTGGTGCATTGATAGCCCATTACCGGTCCGCTCATATCGATCCGGCGACAGACATGTTCTGCCCGCCGTCGCGTGCAGTTGTGTTCAATCCTGCCATCGACCACGATGACGCACTCATTGCCAGTTCAATCTCGCGCCTCGACAAGGTGCCATACGAATCGGCTGTGAGATCCGTCAGCGACTATGTCGTTGCTATCCGACGGCAACTTGAAGCCGAACGCTGCTTCAATCTGGCACGCATAGGCATGTTCCGCCTCACCGATGACAACCGAATCTTATTCGATCCGGCCGACGACAGCATTGCCAACGCTCGATATTTCGGCCTCCAGCAGCTTCCTGTAGTACCGTTGGCCACAAACGATCCCCATACCGGCAACGAGCTCCAGGACGACTCGACTCTACCCCACGTATCGCTTGGACGACGCGTCATCCGGGTGGCTGCATCAGTCGCCATACTCGTGGCTCTCGGCCTGACCCTGTCGACACCTATATCCCAATCCACGGCCGAAGGCATTGACCTCGCCGCCATAGGACTGACAGCCAAGCGGGTATCCAACGATGATACCGCAGAAAAAACATTTGAGATCCAGCCCGACCGCCAGGACGCTCTCTTGCTGCTCGACATTCCCGACCCCGCAGTTGCTACAGCCGATGTCATACAATCTCGGAAACAGACTGCCGTAGCACCGGAAGTGACAGGACACAAATACTTCCTGATCGTAGCATCCCTTGAGTCTAAGGCCAAGGCCGATCAATATCTCAAGCGCCATGCTTCCGAAAACTACCGTATCATCGAAGGGCAGGGCCGCTACAGGATATATGCCGCCAGCGGAAACTCTATAGCCGAAGCTTCGGCTATCATGAACGACAGCGAC
The DNA here is from genome assembly GCA_947643165.1 of uncultured Porphyromonadaceae bacterium. GTDB lineage: Bacteria > Bacteroidota > Bacteroidia > Bacteroidales > Muribaculaceae > Paramuribaculum. The sequence continues at coordinate 7,433 of CANRVB010000023.1, forward strand.
TTCCGCAACGCACATCCCGATGCCTGGGTACACCGCGTCCGTTGACTGCCGCCCCTCTTCTTCTCTCAAAAAATAACTCCACAAGCACCTCACAGCCATGAATTTTCACGACCTGATAGTTAAACGTCGCAGCATACGCCGCTATACCGGCGACCCCATTTCAGCCGAAGATGTAAAACTCATTTTCGAGGCCGGCCTGCTGGCGCCTTCATCCAAAAACCAGAGATCATGCCGCTTCATTGCCGTCGACGATCCCGAGACAATACAGAAGCTGGCCGAGTGCAAGCCAGCCGGTGCACGGCCAATAGCCAACTGCTCATTGGCCATAGTGATCGGCTCCGACACTACCTTGAGTGAGCCCTGGATTGAAGACGCATCTATCGCCGCAACCCTCATGCAGGTCCAGATCACCCAACTCGACCTCGGTTCATGCTGGATACAGGTGCGTGGCCGCGACCACAGCGACGGAATCTCCGCCGAACAATACGTGAGAGACCTCCTCGGCATACCCGATCACATCGGCATCCTTTGCATCCTCTCCGTAGGACACCCCGATGAAGAGCGCCCCCTGCAGAACGTCGACAAACTCTGCTGGGACCATGTTCATATCGAAAAATGGCACGCCGGAGAATGAAGACTGTCCTTATCGGAGCCGGAAATGTAGCATATAGTCTTGCGCCGGCTCTCGCCGCCGTCCCCGAAATCGAACTCACCCATATCTCCTCCCGCTCCGGACAATCAGCCGTCAGTCTGGCTCAGACAATCCCCGGATGTTCCGCCGGCGATCTCAGCACATTGCCCGCCGACGCCGATCTTTACATCCTCGCCGTCACCGATACGGCCGTCACCGAGCTCGCAGCATCACTCCCCCCCAACCCCGATGCCCTCTGGCTGCACACATCAGGCAGCGTACCCGCTTCAGCACTCGCCCGGCTTTCCGGACACTATGGAGTCCTCTATCCCCTCCAGACATTCTCCCGCGGCCGGAAGCTCGACATGGACCAGGTACCTGTTTTCATCGAAGGCAGCACTCCCGACGACCTCATCACAATCGACCGCATAGCCCGGTCCATCAGCCGGTCTGTCAAAGAAGCCAACTCTGCCGCCCGCAAGCGCATGCACGTTGCCGCCGTCTTTGCCTGCAACTTCGTGACCCACATGTTTGACATCGCCGACGAACTCCTCCGACAGGACGGACTCGACCTCTCCCTCCTCCAGCCGCTTATCGACGAAACCATGTGCAAGGTGCGCCAGGTAGGCCCCCACGAGGCCCAGACAGGCCCCGCTCGTCGTGGCGACCGGTCAGTCATGGCCGCACATGCCGGAATGATCAACCCCAGACTACGCGAAATCTACCGAATGCTTTCCGACTCAATCATCCGAAACTATGAGCAGAATTGACTACGATCTGCGACTCATACGAGGCATCGTCTTCGATGTCGACGGCGTCCTCTCACCCTCAACCATCCCAATGGCACCCGACGGAATGCCCATGCGGATGGTCAACATTAAAGATGGCTACGCCTTGCAGCTCGCTGTGAAATGCGGCCTGAAAATGGCCATCATCACCGGTGCCGACTCAATGGCTATTGACGTCCGCTACCGCGCCCTCGGCATCCGCGACATCTACCTCAAGGCATCACACAAGGTCCCCCTCCTCCGCGAATGGATGCACCGCAACAAGTTCACCCGCGACGAAGTAGCCTACGTTGGCGATGACATCCCCGACCTCGAGGCTATGCGCCTGGTCGGCCTAAAAGTTTGCCCCGCCGATGCAGCCACCGACATCCGGATGATTGCCGACTACATCAGCCCCGTAAACGGCGGACACGGCGTCGCGCGCGATCTGCTCGAACAGATGCTCCGCGCACAAGGCCTATGGATGGCCGACGAGAAAGCCTTCGGATGGTAACAGCATCCTCAACAACAACCCCACATTGATGTTTCCCGACAACCTGCTCAACTACCGCATTCTTCTGGCAAGCGCCTCCCCGCGTCGCCGCGAGCTCCTGTCCATGCTCGGCATTCACTTTGACCTCGCCCCGGCTCTCGACATCGATGAAGTATACCCCGGCTCCTTGCCCCCCTTGGAGGTATCCGAATATCTCGCACGCCTCAAAGCCGAGGCCCACTTGCCATCCTCCGGCCCAGCCGACCTCATCATAACCGCCGACACCACAGTTATTTGCCAGGATCAGATACTCGGCAAGCCAACCGATGCCAGCGATGCCGTGCGCATGTTGCGCCTGCTCTCCGGCAAGACTCACACCGTCGTCTCTGGCATCGCCGTAGCCACACATGCCCGCATCTCATCCACCAGCGCCCACACTCAGGTCACCTTTGCCGATCTCACCGACGATGAGATTGAGCATTACGTCACCCGCTACCGCCCCTTCGACAAAGCCGGAGCCTACGGAATCCAGGAATGGATAGGAGCAATCGGCGTGACCGAAATCCAGGGCAGCTACTATAACGTCATGGGGCTCCCGCTACACCGTCTCTACCGTCTCCTCCAGACGTTCTGAAATCCCTTAAGTAGCCCTTACCAGTTGCTATGAACAAAACACTCATCCGCCTGTCACAGATCCACATGAGGCACTCCGACCGCCTCATTTTCAACGGAATTGATCTGCAGGTCCGCGCCGGCGACTTTCTCGCCATAACCGGGCCGAACGGCGGCGGCAAGACAACACTCCTCCGCATACTCCTCAAGCTCATCCGACCTACCTCCGGAACAGTACAATACTTTCCCCCCGACAATAGCCCCCTCTCTGCCCTCCGCATCGGCTACCTCCCTCAGAAAAGCGCCATCGACTCCCGGTTCCCAATAACCGTGAGCCAGATCATCGAGTCCGGACTCGGAGGTCATATGGCCCCTCACTTCACTCCCGGTATGCGTCAGGAAGCACTCCGCTCAATGATCAGCAAAGTCGGCCTGACCGACCATGCCGCCCAGCCCATTGGCACCCTCTCCGGTGGACAGCTCCAGCGTGCCCTCATCGCACGGGCCTTGATAGCAAAGCCCGACATAGCCATCCTCGACGAACCGCTCAGCTACCTTGACCGGCACTTCGGCGCCGTCCTCTACGACATGCTCGCCGAAATATCACCCGGCACAACCATTGTCCTTGTCTCTCACGAAATGACCGAATTGGCCGAAATAGCCACTCGCCATATCATTGTCGACCACGGCATTACGGAATGCCACAGCCGCCATCACGCTGTCCATTACGACTGCGACTGCGAATGAAAATGTTAATGGACTTGAGCTGTATTTTTGCGTGAATTTACCTCAACAGACGCCCAAAGACATTCACAATTGTTCATAAACACCTTCTAAGCCCCTGCCCGACCCAGGCTCCATGCCACCGCGGCACACACCGAACCGATAGCTCCGGCCACAATGTCCGCATATTCCTCCGAACGCCCCAGAGCCATGGCGCCCTGCAATATCTCTATCACCCACGCGAACACAACCACCACTGCCACACACACTGCTGCCGGCATCACTCTGTACTTACGGCCCCTGAAATAATCACACAGCCACATCGTTGTCACAAAACCCATTAGCAGCAGATGGCCCATCTTGTCAAAACCCGGCCATACCATCGTTTGTTGATCCGGAAGAGGATCGGGCACAAGCGTAAGCCACGCCACTGTCAGTATTGACACAACTGTAGCCAGATAGCGTAGCCTACCCTCAAACAAACCATTTATTTTATTCTTCACCATAGTTTATACAGATTCCCTGAAAGCTGATTTCATTTCACAAAATTACTTATTTCCCCACAATTCTCCAATTCCTTGATTTTCCATACGCCCCCGGCTGTTATCCAATGGTTATTCGTAGGTACTTATCATATTATTCCCCGTTTTTGTTAGAAATTTAAATATAAATACGTACTTTTGCGCCCGAATTATTAGTTTATGGCAAAAAAAGCAGAATTTGCATCCAAAGTAGGACTCATTGCCGCCACCGTCGGATCGGCGGTTGGTCTTGGCAACGTATGGCGGTTTCCCGCCGAGACTCAGGCTCATGGTGGAGCCGCATTCCTTTTGATTTATGTCCTTTGCGTACTCCTCCTCGGCATTCCCGTCATGGTAGCCGAGTTCGCGCTCGGACGCGCCGGCCACAGCGACAGCGTCGGCAGTTTCAAGAACCTCGGAGCTGGCAAAGCATGGTGGGCCGTAGGCGGTCTCGCCATAGCCGCAAGCTACATGATCCTCTGCTTCTACATGGTCGTGGCCGGTTGGACTTTCGAATACCTCTGGCAGTCTGTCACCGGCGCACTCTACACTCCTGTCGAGGGAATTGACTCTCTCGATGGCCTATTCACCGCCAAGATGCAGACCTTCATCGGCAGCACATGGAATCCCCTCATCAACACCTTTGCCGTCATCTGCCTCAACCTTGTCGTCCTCATGATAGGCGTGCAGAAAGGCATCGAGCGGTTGAGCAATATCCTCATGCCCCTGCTGTTCATCATTCTTGTGATCTTTGCTGTCGAGAGCATGAGCCTCCCCGGAGCCGCGCAAGGTCTCGCCTTCTTCCTGCGACCCGACTTCTCCGCCATCACCCCGGCCACCGTCATCAACGCCTTGGGCCAGGCATTCTTCTCTCTCAGCCTCGGCATGGGCATTCTGGTCACCTACGCCTCATACTTTCCTAAAGACACCAAGCTCACCCGCACTGCTCTCACCGTTTCACTGCTCGACCTCTTGGTAGCTGTTATGATGGGACTCATAATATTCCCCGCCGTCACTTCATTCGGACTCCAGGGCGACAGTCTCGAGGGCGCCACTCTCGTCTTTGTCACGCTCCCCGAAGTTTTCGCCAATATGGCCGGCACTCAGTTCTGGTCTATCCTCTTTTTCCTCCTGCTCTTTGTGGCCGCACTCACCTCTACCATCTCCATTGCCGAAGTCTCGGTTGCCTTCATCAGCAACCGCTTCCATGTCAACCGCATCAAGGCTTGCCTCATTGTCCTCCTCCCCCTCTTCATCTTCTCATCCCTCTGCTCTCTCTCCCAGGGCGAGCTCGCCGGTTTCCGCATTGCCGGTCTTACCATTTTCGACCTGCTCGACAACATCGCCACCAACATCTGTCTGCCCGTTGTCTCCATTTTCATCTGCATATATGTAGGATGGTTTGCGCCCAAGCGGCTGCTCTACAACGAAGTGACCAACCACAACTCCATGCGGTCTCGCCTTCACGGGCCCGTACTCTTCATTCTGCGGTTTATAGCCCCGGTTCTTATCGCCGCCATCCTGCTGAGCCGTTTCCTATGAGAAAATCCTCTCCACTCACCACCGGCGAACGCCGCGGCATCATCGCCTTGCTCATACTTGCGTTGATCGCGGTTGCGGCCACCGGCATCTCTCGATGCATACGTCACAGCCGCGCCACAGGCGCAATGTCCGCTGTCTCCGATACGACCGACATCCGGCGGACGGTCATGACCGCTCCTGCCGACTCCGCTTATGCGCCCGTATCAGCCAAAAGCCGGAAACGTGGCGAAAAACGTGATTCAAGACACAGTAACGACAACAAATCCAAAGACAAGCCGGCTCGCCGCCCCGACGAACGCTTGTTTCTCGATGAAAAACAATGAACAATCAGAACAACCGGGCCGTATTTGTGACGCGTTTGGGCGCCATCGCCGCGACAGCAGGATCTGCCGTCGGCCTCGGCAATATTTGGAGATTCCCCTACGAAGCCGGAACTCACGGTGGAGGCGCCTTCATGCTTTGTTATATCCTGTTCATCTTTATCCTCGGAGTCCCTGTTATATGCGCCGAATTCATATTGGGGCGCAGCACCCGCTGCAACGTCTTTGGTGCCTACAAGGCCGCCGGTGGGCGCAACTGGAAGCTGGCCGGATATATCGGCATTCTTGCCTCGCTCATGATTCTCAGCTTCTATTCGGTTGTCGCCGGCTGGACCGTCGAATACTTCATCCAGTCCGCTTCTGGGGCCCTCGACTTCGACAACCAGCAGCTCTACCACCAGTATTTCGATGATTTTGCCACAAGCTCATGGCGCCCGGTCCTTTTCACCGTTCTGTTCCTCATCCTTAACTTCCTGGTGCTCATCCGGGGCGTCACTAAAGGCATCGAGCGGGTCAGCAACATCCTCATGCCTCTCCTGTTGCTCATTCTCCTGGTGTTCAGCATCAACTCGCTCACTCTCGACAAGGCCGGCGAAGGCCTGGCGTTCCTCTTCCGCCCCGACTTCAGCGCCATTGATCCCTCAACACTCCTCGGGGCTATGGGACAGGCATTCTTCTCCCTCAGCCTCGGACTCGGATGTATGCTCACCTACGGCAGCTACTTCAACAACCGCACCAACATCGGTCGCACGGCTCTCACGACAGCCATTCTCGACACTGTCGTGGCTATCATGTCCGGTGTCATCATATTTCCGGCCGTGTTCACCTACGGCGTCTCTCCCGCCGCCGGGCCCACACTTGTCTTCGAGGTGCTTCCCGCCATATTCCACAATCTCCCTGGAGGCGTCATCTGGTCAACACTGTTCTTTTTCCTCCTCTTCGTGGCCTCGCTGTCATCCACCATATCCATGAGCGAGATCTCTATCGCCTACTTTGTGGAGCAACGCCACATGTCCCGCCGCTCAGCGACGGTGCTCAACACCGCCATTGCCTTGGTCTTCGGATCCCTGTGCGCCCTGAGTTTCGGACCGCTGCGCAATCTCACTGTCGGCGGCATGACCGTTTTCACCCTCTTCGACAACATGTCCTCCAATGTCTGCCTGCCCCTCGGTGGCATCATAGTGTCGCTGTTTGTCGGATGGCGCGTCAAGCGTCCTGTCATAAGCGATCAGATGACCAGCTTTGGCACATACCGTATCCGCGTCATTGGTGCGCTCATATTCTGCCTGCGCTACATCTGCCCCGTTGCCATTGGCATTATTATGCTCAATTCCCTCGGAATCATCTAAATTACCCTCATCTTGCATCATTCGGTCCCTTTTTACTTGTTAATTCTGACTATTGTCCGTAAATTCGCAGTCTAATCAACCGTTTTATTGATGAGAAACATCAGGACTGTTCCATTCCAGCCATTCAGCATCAACATAAAAGGACGTCTCGTCTCTCTGACGCGTCCCGTTGTTATGGGAATAGTCAATGCGACCCCCGACTCCTTCTATGCCGGCAGCAGGACCGGAATAGATCCCGACGCCACTTCCCGCCGCGCCGAACGCCTTGTTGCCGATGGTGCCGATTGGATAGATATCGGAGCCTACTCCTCTCGTCCCGGTGCCGATGACGTATCCCCCGAAGCCGAGGCCGAACGGCTCTACGTGGCCATCAATGCCGTACGTCGCGCTGTCGGAAACGACCTCCCCCTCTCCGTCGATACTTTTAGGGCCGATGTCGCTGAGCTGGCCGTCAACTCGATGGGTGCCGACATAATCAACGATATTTCGGGTGGATTGCTCGATGACCGTATGTTCGAGACAGTCGCGGCCCTCAGGGTCCCCTACATTCTCATGCACATGCGTGGCACTCCCGCCACCATGCAGCAGCTCACCGACTATCCCGACGGTGTCACCTCCGGAGTCATCGGCGAGCTCCAGCCCAAGTTGCGCCGGTTGTCACTCCTTGGCGTCAGCGACGTCATCGTTGATCCAGGTTTCGGATTTGCCAAAACGCTCGCCCAGAACTACGAGCTTATGGCCGGTCTCTCCACACTCGGTGACACCCTTCACCGCCCCGTCCTCGTCGGTATAAGCCGTAAATCGATGATCACGAAACTGCTCGACACCGATGCCGCGTCGGCGCTCAACGGAACTACTGCGCTCCACGTCGCTTCCCTCCTTCAGGGGGCTGCCGTTCTGCGCGTTCACGATGCCCTTGAGGCATCCCAAGCTATCAAGATAGTCTCCAACCTGACAGACTCCGCCAATGGTTAGTTTTGGTATACGCGACATACTCGATATCGCCATAGCAGCTCTGCTTCTCTACTATCTCTACAAGATAATGAAGGAGAGCGGCACCCTCAACATATTTTTCGGGGTGCTCGCATTCATAGTCGTATGGGTTTTCACAAGCCAGATCCTGGAAATGAAGCTCATAGGCACTATCCTCGACAAGTTCATGAGCATCGGACTCCTTGTTCTTGTTATTCTTTTCCAGGATCAGATCAAGCGTTTTCTCGTGGCTCTCGGCGACCACAAACGCTGGCGCTTCCTCAAAGAACTTTTCCACCACACCCGGCGCGATGAAAACGAACGCGATATGCGACGCTTTGTCCTACCTATCGTCTACGCCTGCATGAACATGGCCAAGACTAAGACTGGAGCGCTCATCGTCATTCAGCAGGACCTGTCTCTCGAAAGCTACGAGAAGAGCGGAGATATAATCGACGCTAACATCAACGCGCGCCTCATAGAAAACATATTTTTTAAAAATTCGCCACTCCACGACGGTGCTCTTATCATAGCCCACGACCGGCTCGTTTCTGCCGGTTGCATTCTCCCTGTGAGCCATGATCAAAACATATCCAGGGCCCTCGGCTTGCGGCACAGGTCCGCACTCGGCATTTCGCAGGCCACCGATGCTTTTGCCATTGTCGTATCCGAAGAAACAGGCAACATCTCTGTTGCCCATCGTGGCGTACTTTCTACTAAACTCACCTCCGCCGATCTTGAGCACCGGCTCTCCGACGTTTTTATTAAAAAAGACTGAACGGCTGACCTATATCGGCTCATTGAGTGTTGTAGATGATAGACATAACGTAACCAAAATGAAAACATTCGAAGAACTTGGAGTGGCCGAGCCACTCAGACGCGCGATAGAAGAACTGGGATTTGAAGCCCCGATGCCCGTACAAGAGAAAGTTATACCACATCTGCTCGACAGCAAGGCTGGCGACGTTGTCGCTCTCGCTCAGACAGGAACCGGCAAGACTGCCGCATTCGGCCTGCCCGTCCTGCAGCGCATCGATCCTGATATCAACAAACCGCAGGCACTCATTCTCTCGCCTACACGCGAGCTCTGTCTGCAGATCGGAAGCGACCTCGCCGACTTCTCCAAATATGAGACGGCAGTTAAGGTGCTACCCGTTTACGGTGGTTCAAGCATTGAGAGCCAGATCCGCTCTCTCCGTCAGGGAGTACAGATCATTGTCGCCACCCCTGGTAGGCTCATCGACCTCATCAACCGTGGTGTGGTCAATCTCGACAACGTGCGCACTGTCGTGCTCGACGAGGCCGACGAGATGCTCAACATGGGTTTCCTTGACTCTATCGACGAGATTTTATCCCACATACCCGACGAGCGCAAGATGCTCATGTTCTCGGCTACCATGCCCGACGAGATCGCAAAGATCGCCAAAAAGTACATGCAGCAACCCGTCGAGTTTGTCATCGGACAGAAGAATGAAGGCGCTCAGAACGTCAAGCACGTTTACTACATGGTCAATGCGCGCGACAAATATCTCGCGCTCAAACGCATAGCCGACGATACCCCCAATATTTACGCTATCATATTCTGCCGCACCCGGCGCGACACTCAGGAGATCGCCGACCATCTCATTCAGGACGGCTACAACGCCGATGCGCTTCACGGCGATCTGTCGCAGCAGCAACGCGACATTGTCATGAAGAAATTCCGCGACAGGGTGATCACTATGCTTGTCGCTACCGACGTTGCCGCCCGTGGTCTCGACGTCGACGACCTCACTCACGTCATCAACTACGGTCTCCCCGATGATACCGCCGTCTACACCCACCGTTCAGGTCGTACCGGCCGCGCTGGCAAGACCGGTATTTCGGTTGCCATAATCCACTCTCGCGAAAAGGGCAAACTGCGCGAGATCGAGAAAAAGATCGGAAAGAGCTTCGAGCGCAAGGAAGTGCCCACACCTCAGCACATCATCGAAAAACAGCTGTATAGTCTCGCCGACCGTCTTGAGCGCGTGAAAGTCGATGAAGAGGAGATCGGAAAGTATCTGCCCGGTGTCGCACGCAAGCTCGAGTGGCTTAGTGCCGAAGACCTTCTCAAGCGGGTGGTCTCCCTCGAATTCAAACGTCTGCTCGACTACTACCGCGATGCGCCCACCATCGATTTCATCGATGAGAAGCCCAAACGCGAACGCAAGGACAACGACCGCCCGCGCAACGACAAGGAGAAGGATCGCCGTACCGCCGACAAAGGCATGGCCCGCGTTTACGTCAACGCAGGCAAACGCGACGGCTTCTATGCCGGAAACCTCATCGACATGCTCAACCACACCGTCGAGGGCAAACGCGTCGACGTAGGCCGCATTGACCTTATGCCGGGCTACACCCTCTTCGACGTTCCACAGGACGATGCAAGGCGTGTTGTTTCAGGCCTTACCGGAGCCGAATTCCTCGGAAAACATATCTACAGCGAGATTGCCGACGAAAAGAAGGATTACGCCAAGGCGAGCAACCGTAAGTCGAAATCCAAAAACAACGAAAACATTTTCGATGAACCCGCCGAGACTATCGCCGACTATTTCCGCAAGAAAAGCCGTACTAACAACTCCGGCAAAAAGAAAAGCCGGAAATAAATATCTCACTCAAACCTCACCGTTATGCTACGCGACCACGCAAGAAACATATTTGCTGCAGGGGTGTTAATGCTCGCCGGAACGGTAAACGTTTCGGCCGAGCTTAACGCCACGCAGGCTTTCACCGATGCGCCCGACCGAATCATCCCGCTGCTCAACCGCTCTACCAGGCTCGATATGCTCGACTACTTCAACAGCGGTTCTCAGCACGCCTCTAAAAATGCGATGAACGGACAGTCAAAGATAACCGAGCTGACACCCGGCCATCTGGTGGTTAGCCTCACGCCCGCTTCATCATGCGAGATTGCAGTTATCCCGGCCGGAAACGACACTCTCATAGCTATGGTCAACACTGTCGATACACCCGCGCCCGACAGCAAACTGAAGATCTATACTTCCGACTGGTCGCAGGACATTACCGACAAGGTTTTCACAGCCCCTGAGCTTACCGACTGGCTTACCGACGAGGGCAGGAAGAACATCGGCGAGATCGAGACCATGATACCGTTCATGCTCTCTTCCGGATCGTTCAGCGAGGACGGTCTCACTTACCGTCTCACAAACAACATATCCCAGTTCCTCACTCCCGAGGTCTACAACCCCATCTCTTCCTATTTCAAACCCGCTCTTACCTACAAGTGGAACGGTAAGAGACTGACTCCGCAATAACAATAGCCCGATGGACCGTAACTATCTTAGTGTAACTGCCCTCGGGTCTATCATCTCTGCAAGGCTCACAGACCCCTCTCTTCGCAACGTCTGGGTCGCCGGAGAGTTGAGCGATGTGAGGATCAGCGGCGGACACTGCTACATGGAGCTCGCCGACAAGGATAAAGCCACAGGTCGCGTATCCGCGCGCATCCGCGGCGCTATTTGGGCCAATGTTTTTGCCAGGCTGGCCGCTAAATTCGGCCACGCAACCGGACGCCAGATAGCTACCGGACTCAAAGTGATGGTATGCGGCACGGTCAGCTACCATCCCGCTTTCGGTATCACGTTCGTCATTACCGATATCGACCCATCCTACACTATGGGCGAAGTCGAACGCCGACGGCGTGAGATACTCGAACAGCTTCAGAAAGACGGGGTCCTCGAAATGAATCGGTCACTGCCATGGAATACCCCGACACTCCGCGTGGCGGTCATATCGGCCCCGGGAGCTGCCGGCTACGGCGATTTTATCAACCAGCTCTACTCAAACCATCTTAGGTTGCGCTTCACGGTGCGGCTCTTCGCCGCCACTATGCAGGGCGATCGGACTGTGCCGTCTGTTATGGCGGCACTCACGGAGATTGCTGCCGACGTCGACAGCTGGGACTGCGTCGTCTTGATACGCGGCGGTGGTGCTACGACCGATCTGCTCTCATTCGATGACTATTCGTTGGCCTCAGCGGTTGCCCAGTTCCCTGTTCCGGTCATTGTCGGCATAGGACACGAACGCGACATCACCGTCCTCGACTATGTCGCCGCCATCAGGGTAAAGACACCGACAGCCGCCGCCGAATATCTCATCTCTAAAGGCACCGAATGTCTCGACAGACTGAAACGCCTCGGAGCCGACATCCTCTCATGCAGCAACGACATGATTGCCGGTTGCCGGACCCGTCTTGCCTACTGCGAAGGTGCCCTTCCGTCCATAGCTCTCAACTCCGTCACGGCGGCCCGTCAGCATATCGACCGTGGGGTGCTATCTCTCGCGACCCTTGGAAGCCGTCGGATTATGCCCCAACTCACTCATATAGAGGCGGTTGGACGAGCCATTGCGACTGCAGCCAATGCGACTGTTGCGCGACGCTTTGAGGATCTCGAAAGTAAATCTCTAATTCTCAATGTTTTATCGCCCGTTTCGACTCTTAAGCGCGGCTATACGATAACCCGTATCAATGGCCACGCGGTCACAAGCGCAGAGGATATTCCACTGGGAGCCAGCATCATAACATCATTTGCCGACGGTGAAATCACTTCTACCGTCACCAAAACCCCGAAATCATGACCGACACACAATACCCAAACACAATGACTGACAGACAGTTAACCCCTATCAGCGAGCTCACGTACACCCAAGCCATCTCCGAACTCGAAGCCATTCTTCAGACCATGCAAAGCGATAAATGCGACATCGACAAACTCACTTTGCTGACCCGGAGAGCCACTGAACTCATCACTTTTTGCAGGGCACGGCTCACCGCAACCGATGAGGAACTCAGAGCTATACTCGCTGATTTACAGTGATTTACATACTTCTGTAGGCTATCCCAAGTTTTGAGGGAGGAAGCAGATCTCTGTACCCCTCGGGAATGGCGCCGCTATACACGCGCATAACTCCATGATAGCCACGCAGATACAGCTCATGCGCCACCACACCCATCGTACGTCTCAGATTTACCTCCACACATGGTTCAATAGCGACGTTACCCATTGAATCACAATAGGTTAGCATATCCACACCCAGCCAACCTTCGTAGGATGCGCCTATACTGTTTTCAAGCGCTACAGCTAACCGGGCTATCATTTTGTCAGGATCTACACCTATCAACGCCTTGATTTCATCATCACCGGCTATCACATTGCCAGCGTAGGCGCCTCCATCCATTGTATTAAAGTAGGAAAGCGCTCTGAACCAGGCACTTCCGTCACGCATGAAGAATAGTGCCGCGAAATCTGCTATACGTTCCCTGAAAGGCTCGACCATCACGCTGCCCTGCCTGCGCAACATACCATCTATCTGACTGATTACATGGGAGTTATGCTGAGGATCGAGGTAAAACACTCCACGACCGCTGCTCGACCATGGCAACTTTACCACCGCCCGTCCATCAAGACACGCAACTGCCTGATTGACTTCATCATACGAGAAACATTCATACGCTTCATCTGCCCCTACCATACGGCGGATATCGAGGGTAAGCCTGCGGTGGCTCAGCTGCCGCCATCTGTCAATGAGATCGCGTCCGGGCAGACGCTCCTCATCCATCCCGGCCTTCATAAACAGTCGCCGCGTATACAGACTCCATCCCCACGGATCAGGCGTCATACAGGGATCGCACACCGTATTCACCTCAACATCAGGCCGTAAGATGGCAGCGAACGCCTTTGCTTTGCTTACCGCCGCCGGCTCTACCAACACCGTATCGCCATCTTCAGCCCAGAAAAGCGGAAGCAATTCGCCGGCACGCCGCATGGCAATTCCGGCTGCGGGCGGTGTATAGTACTCAGCACCGGCGGCAAGAGCCAGATCGTTCTCAGGATTAAAGAGATGAACAGTGCCTCCCATCGCTGCTAATCATTGCCGTCAGCAGTGGTTTCGGGATCTTCGGCAGCGGTATCGTCAGACTCTTCGGGCCCGACAGTATCATCCTCATTTTCAGCCGATTCGCCCTCATCATTATCGCCATTTTCCGTCTCAGGGGCTTCGGCAGCTTCGGGAACGGGTATGCTATCACCTTCAGCAACAGGCTCCTCGGCAGGCGCCGATTCATTGGGCTTGGCATCACCTCGCTGCACACGCTTACGCTGTTTTACGGGAGGTGCTGATTCGATGAGATCTATCATACCCTGGGGGACAATGAACACATCGCCGGGGGTCATGGGGCGAAGATCCTCATACCAAGCGAATTTGCTAAGTCTGTAAGAGGATTTTTTGGCCAGATAGAGCGGCGTGACATTGCCGTTGTTTTCCGGCCAGATATGAGCGCGGTCAATGTTATTGTCTTTAAAATAGGCATTTAGGTTCGAGCTCTCGACAAAGGCAAATTTATTGTAGGTAGAATCGTTTTCCATGGGGAACATGATCATCTGAAGATTGCCTTCGACGTAAAGCCGGTAGAGCTCTGACTTGTCGTTGAACCATGCCGTCATATCGCTGCCGGTCAGCTGATTATAGCAATCCTCGCCTACATGTTCGGCCATAAAAGCGAAATCGGGCAAACGTGCCCAGTCGATGGTGGAATCGTTGAGATGGAGCATTATAACGTTGCCAAATATCTGACGCTCATCGCTCCAGACCACAGGATGCCTGTACATGTAGACGACCGAGTCGGCCCCGGCATAGCTCAAAGAGTCGCAAATACCTTGCATATCAGTACGATAGAAGCGAACTTTATGATATACGTTGGTTATCTTGGTCGAATCGACCGGATCAAGGTATGCCATGATCGTATCGCCATGGATATACAGGGTATCCCCATGACTGTATTCCTTGGCAAGGGCACGTCCTATGACGACGGCACTGTCGGTGATTTCGTTGTAGTAGGCATAATCACCCTCGACCATAGATTTGCGTGCGCTATCGGTCATAATAACCATGCCAAAGGCTTCGCCAAATCCATTTTCCTTGTTGTAGATTATGGTATCGCCCGTGAGGGTATTGCCCCGGCGTGTGTGTACGGTGCTGCGGCTGTAGAGATCCGCAAGGCCAGTGTTGGTATCGTACATGCCTGACGTAGTGGTAATATCGCCGTCTTTGCTTATGATGCGTGTGCGATCGACGATAATAGCCACATGGGTATCCGTGTTGTATTCGAGGGTATCGGTATACATTCTGAGCGTGTCGTTCTCATCGAGTCCGGTGAGCTGGACATTGCGGTAGAAGTATGCCATCTTGGTGTCGGGATAATACTCTCCTTCTGTGGAAGTGAGGCGGTTGGTCTTGTCGGTAAGGACGCCGCCGACTTCATAATAACCGACATTCTCGTTCAGATTGTAGTTGAAAACGTCGGTCTCGAGTTTGACATCACGGTTTATAAGACGTACTTTTTTACCGGGATAGGAATACATAGTGGCGAGTTCGTCCTCGCCTATATAGTTGAGCTCGTCACCGTAGACGAAGAGAGTGTCTCCCTGTTCCATACGCACATTTCCAAAGGCTTCGAAATTGTCGCCAGTTTCATAGAAATGCGCACTGTCACAGTACATCCACATGGCTTCTTTGCGGAATTTGACATTGCCAATGAGGAGCTGATAAGGCTCCGGAGCGAGTCCGGTAATAAGGTTTACGGGCGGCTTGACATAGCGTAGAGTGTCCGCATATTCGAGGAATACTCTCTGGCGGTCAGTACGGTCGGCGAGAGGTATGAGCGGTTTTATGACAGGACGGTTGCGACGTTGCTCACCCACACCTTTTACCAAGCCTCTTGGCTTCGGAATGGCTTGCTGCTGAGCCGGAGTTACAGTCAGAGAATCGGCAGCTGCGGAAGTTGTGTCGGCAAGCGTGGCGTTCAAAGGATAGGTTGCCGCACTGACCGACGGCGCGGTGCCGGCAAATATACCGGGCACCGTACACAGCAGTGCCACAGCCACCGCAGCGGCTGTCATGAGTGTTCGGCCACGCAACATAATGCTATTCAATTATTTATTGAGGGCGCTTGAGCCGTCGCGCTCCTTGATCCAGCCCTTGTACTTGAACTCACAGTTACGCCATCCGGGTTCGATGCGTACGTATGTCTCCGAGATTTTCTTTTCGAGCCACTCCGAGAGGATCTCATCGCGGCGTGCATTCTCATACATTCCCTTGATGAGCTGGTAGTCGTTGCGCATGTTAGCCTGATGTCCGGGAAGGCGCTCGGTAAGCTTGACTATGGCAACAACCTCGCGGTTGAGTTTGGGATCGATCATCACGAACGGTTCAGAGACATCGCCGGGCTCGAGCGGAGCCACGACCTTTGCGACTTCCTGCGGAAGGTGAGACATCTCGAAGTGGCTTGTACCGGTCTCCTGATTCACCATGACTCCGCGGTTGGCACTGGTGTTCTTATCCTGCGACAGGAACTGGGCGGCCTGATCGAAAGTGAACTTTTCGGCCATTATATCGCTACGCACCGAGTCGAGACGCTCCTTTGCGAGATCGAGTTCAGTGTCGGACACTTTCGGGCGCAAGAGTATGTGACGCACGTTGATACGGTCGCCTCGCTTCTCGATGAGCTGAATGATATGGTAGCCGAACTGGCTCTGCACTATACGTGATACCTTCTTTGTGTCGTTAAGGTTGAAAGCTACGGCTGCAAACTCTGGATCGAGGCTTGAGCGTGGCATAAAACCGGTCTCACCGCCACGGACCGATGACCCGGGATCCTCGCTGTAAAGGATGGCCAGTGTGGAGAACTCGCTCTCACCCTTGTTGATAGCATCGGCATAGCTACGGAGACGGGCCTTAACATCCTCGGTCTCTTCGCGGGGGATAGTAGGATTGAGGGTTATGATCTGCACATCGACCTGGAGAGGTACGAACGGTATGCTGTCGGAAGGGAGCTTGTCGAAGTAACGACGCACATCGCTGGGAGTGGATGTGATGTCCTTTGTAAGCTCCTGCTGAACCTGCTGCACACGGGACTCGTCGCCTATCATCTCGATGTAGCTACGGCGCAGTTCGGGAAGAGATTTGTGGAAATACTGTTCCACCTTCTCACGGCTACCAAGCTGAGTTATGAGAAAATTGATCTGCGAATCGGCACGGCTTACAGCCATATTGTCGTTAGCCTTGATAGTATCGAGATCGGCCTGATGCAGATAGAGCTTCTGAATAGCCATCTGCTCGGGTATTATGCAATAAGGGTCACCCTTGAGGTCGCGGTTTTCGTAGCGCATATTCTGAATCTGCTCCTCGATTTCCGATTTCCATATCGGAGTATCGCCAATAACCCATGCAACCTCCTCAGCCACATTGTTTTGAGCATTCGTAGCCAATGACAGTGTAAGTGCAACTGCTGTCAGTATGAAATGTTTGATTTTCACTATATTTATCAGTCAATGATTGATTACGGCGCCAAAATTAATAAAATTCCTTCATAAATCCCCATCCATTCACATTTTATAATATTGTCTGGGGGACGGTACATGCCATTTTGAGCATGGGGACGGCTGTGCAATCTGTCAGGAGAACCAATAAAGTAACTGTTTAAAATCGTAAATGCCAAAAGATGGATTTGGTAGATTGGAGTCAATTGCATATCTTTGTATCTAATAATGGCTTGAGCAGCGACAATATAGCCGACTTATCAATATCAACACCAAATCATAAACCTCATCCATGAATTATCGTCCTCAGCATGTGTTGCTCACCGCGATAGCGGCGGTGACGGCAGCCGGAGCAGTGTCTTGTGCCTCGCAAGGTAAATCGGCCAAAGAGTCTGACAAGCCTATGAATATCGTCTACATAATGACAGATGACCATACGGCCCAGATGATGTCGGCCTATGACACGCGCTACATAGAGACACCCAATCTTGACCGTATAGCGTCGGACGGCGTAAAATTCACAAACAGTTTCGTAGCCAACTCGCTCAGCGGCCCATCACGCGCCTGCATGCTGACAGGCAAGCACTCGCACGCCAACGGATTCACTGACAACGAGACAAGCATGTTTGACGCGAGCCAGCCCACATGGCCGCGCTATCTGCAGGAAAACGGCTACCAGACCGCACTGTTCGGCAAGTGGCATCTGCACAATCTTCCGCAGGGATTCGACACGTGGGAAGTGGTTCCGGGCCAGGGTGACTACTGGAATCCCCGCTTCATACAGATGAACGGCGACACCATAACGGAACATGGTTATCTGACACACCTGATAACAGACAAGAGCCTTGACTGGCTTGACAAACGCGACAAGGACAAACCGTTTGCAATCCTGATCCATCACAAGGCCATACACCGCAACTGGCTTCCCGACACAGCCGATCTGGAGCTGTATGAGGACAAGACTTTCCCTCTGCCGGATACATTTCATGATGATTATGCCGGACGTGAGGCAGCCTCGACTGCCGAGATGCGGATAAGCGACCATATGGATCTGATCTATGACCTGAAGATGGACCATCCGGACTCGACTTCGTTTCTGAAAGGTACATACCAAGCATTTGTAAACCGTATGGACTCGGCTCAGCGCGCACGCTTCGAGGCTTTCTACCAGCCTATACGTGATGAGTTCCACGCGAGCAACCTGAAGGGCCGCGAACTGGCCGAATGGAAGTATCAGCGCTATATGCGTGACTACGCCAAGGTGGTGAAAAGCCTGGATGACAACGTGGGCCGAGTGCTCGACTATCTCCGTGACAATGATCTTCTCGACAACACGCTGGTGGTATATACGAGCGACCAGGGTTTCTATATGGGCGAGCACGGATGGTTTGACAAGCGATTCATGTATGAGGAGAGTCTGAACACTCCGCTTGTGATGCTTCTGCCAGAAGGATATGAGAAGCGCGGCGACATAACAGAGATGGTGCAAAACATAGACTACGCGCCGACATTCCTCGATATGGCCGGTGTACCGGTGCCCGACGATATGCACGGTGTCTCGTTCGCTCCGCTGCTAAAAGGCGAGCATCCGGAAAACTGGCGCGACGCCATCTACTATCATTACTACGAGTATCCTGCCGAGCACATGGTGAAACGTCACTACGGTGTTCGCGACTCACGATACAAACTCATGCATTTCTACAACGACATAGACCGTTGGGAGCTATATGATCTACAGTCGGATCCGAAGGAGCTCAACAATCTCTATGGCAAGCCAGGCTATGAGGAAGTGACATCGGACATGATGCAGAAACTCAAGAAACTTCAGGAGCAATACGATGATCCGATCCGCCTGAAGTATCCGATAGAATGAAAAGGAACAATCAATTGATCAACGTACTGCTGACGGCCGTACTGTCGATATCAACATCGGCAGCTGCGGTCGCAGCCAGTTCATACCCTACAGCTGATGG
This sequence comes from uncultured Porphyromonadaceae bacterium, assembly GCA_947643165.1. Taxonomy (GTDB): domain Bacteria; phylum Bacteroidota; class Bacteroidia; order Bacteroidales; family Muribaculaceae; genus Paramuribaculum. The sequence continues at coordinate 26,695 of CANRVB010000023.1, forward strand.
CGCCGAAAAGCGCCATGGCGTACTGGTATCGTATGCCGAAGATTCATTCAAGGAGATCGCAGCAAGGCGCTACGACCGGAGCCCGTTTTATGTTCCAATAGCCATAAAAGCAGACACGGCATCGTTCAAGGTGCCGGCGGAATGGGGTGACGCACGCGTGGTACTGGGGCTGGAGACGCCCCCGGAAACCAACGGCCGCATCACCGTGGAGATAAACGGCAACCGCCTGTCGACAGTACATCCGGGTGACTGCCAATGGGATATAACAGACTATCTCGTGAAAGGAGGACGGCAATCACTGCGAATAGAGGGTGCCGGAGGTATGCCGCGCCGTATGTATGCCTACGCCACGTCGAAACGCGTGTTCATAGGGTCGTATACCGTAGCCACACAGCTCAAGCCTGTAGCCGACGCAAAGCCCGTTGGTGTGATCAACCTTGACATAGTAGTAGGCGGCATAAAGCAGCAACGCAAGGATATCTCACTGGAGTATCAGCTGTTTGACGCTTACCGGCACCAGGTGGCCGCCGGGCGTGCCGATGCCGCTCCCCGGCTCAGCTTCAAGGCCTCGGTGCCGAATATAACAGCATGGACCACAAACGACCCATACCGCTACATGCTGGTGATAATACTGCGCGATGACCGCACGGGAGCGCATATCCAGACAGTTGGCACACCGTTGCGGTTTGCCGACATACGCACCATAGAGCACGGAGCGGCCCCATTCGGGTATGCGGATCTGTCGGGACGTATGTTCAACGTCAAGATGGCCCGTCTGGATTCGCTGCCAAGCGAACATCCCGACCGTGAGTTCCTGGCATCACAATTGCACATGGGCGGTGCGAATGCCGTCACCTCACCCTGGACAGATCAGGACTGGGCTGACCTATGCGAAGCCTACGGACTGTCGGCCTACACAAACGGAGCACTATCACCGGCCCAGCTTTCGGATGCCATACTGATCGATGGCTCACCGGAACAATGGGGCCGGCTGGTAAGGGGCTTCGCACCAGTAGAAGTACACCTTACAGACACCACAAACCTGACACTGGATGTCGCCAACCGGACAGACTTCAAGACACTTGATGAATACCGACTGGACTGGGAGCTGATAGACATACGCGGAGTCGGGCTGAGATCGGGGAAGGAGATAATACTAAGCACTGGGCCGGGACAAAGCGACCGCGTGACGCTGCTCGAGGGTCAGGCCACACTGCCTGAAAAGCATGAGGAGGCACTGCTGAACCTGAACTGGAAGCGCCTGTCGGACGGCGCATTCATAGCCGACCAGCAAATGATCATAGCACCAAAAGGCATGGAGGAGGCGAGGCCCATAAAGCCGCAGAAGCTGAACCGCAATAAAAATACTTATCAGGCAAAGCACACAGTGATTGAAGTGAATCCGAACAACGGCAAGACAGAGCTGATAGATCTGATGGGATGGGAGGTGGACATAGCCGACATAGCTCCTGCCGGCAATCCAATCAACCGCACCATAACCTATGACAAGAAGGAACGCAGCTTAGATATGACCGGAAGCGCGGGAAGCGACATAAGCTACAGGATAGATATGGACGGAGCCCTGATAGTAAACACAGCGGACGGCACAATAACGATGAAAATACCATCGGATGTGGCCGAAGGCATACTCTATATGGGTCGCGGACCAGCAGACTCGCCAAAAGAGGAGCAGATAAACCGCTCGAGGATATCGTTCAACCGCAGCACTCCAACCATAGAGTATACAGCCGACGGCATGCCGCGACGTCACAGCGACACACGCTATCTGCTCACCACCAACAGCGACCGCAAGCCGACACTGCGCATAGACTCGGAGAGTCCGTTCGAGTTCTCGGCATCCTCCCCCCAGCCCGGCGAGGATGTGACCCTCACCATAACCGGACTCCGCGGGCCACTGCGCATCACTGGCATGAGATGAGGTCAAAATGCTGATATGCGGAGGTGAAACCGCACCAGACAAAAGATTTTCAGGCCCGGATCAATTTCCGGGCCTGAAACTTTGATAATAGCCGAATAATCACTACCTTTGCAGTCCGATTAATATCCAGACTAATCAACCGATGCCGCCACGAGTGAACTTTTGGCCGGGTTAACGCGTGGCGTCATCACAAATAAATCATTAACCAACAAGCATTAAAAAGTGGATACTTTAAGCTACAAAACCATTTTCCCCAACGCGCAGAGCGTAGAGAAGAAGTGGGTAGTTGTCGATGCAACCGATCAGGTATTGGGCCGCCTTTGCGCAAAAGTCGCTCTGATACTCCGCGGTAAGACCAAACCCAGCTACTCACCGAATGTTGATTGCGGCGACAACGTGATCATCATCAATGCAGACAAGGTTCGCCTGACAGGCAACAAGCTGACCGACCGTCAGTATACCCGCTTCACCGGCTATCCCGGCGGCCAGCGTATACTCACCCCGGAGCAGCTGATGAAGAAGGCAGCCAACAAGCACCTGAAGCCCGGTTACAACCCCCTGTTCACCAAGGTAGTAAAGGGAATGCTTCCTAAAAACCGTCTGGGCCGTGCCATCATCGAGAACATGCACGTATACAATGGTCCGAGCCACCCGCACGAAGCACAGAATCCCGAAGTAATCGACATCAACACAATCAAATAAAGCCTCATAGACTATGGAATCAGTAAATGCCGTAGGTCGCCGTAAGGCTGCCGTAGCCCGCGTGATTGTAAAAGATGGATCGGGCGTCATCACCATCAACAAGCGTCCTCTGGACAACTATTTCCCTTCGTCAATACTTCAGTACATCGTACGTCAGCCTCTGACAACACTGGACTGCAACGAGAAGTATGACATCCACGTAAACTTGGACGGTGGCGGTTACAAGGGACAGGCAGAAGCCCTTCGTCTGGCTATAGCCCGCGCACTTGTAAAGATCAACCCCGACGACAAGTCAGTTCTCCGCCGCGAGGGCTTCATGACCCGTGACCCGCGTGCCGTAGAGCGTAAGAAACCCGGTCAGCCCAAAGCACGTAAGCGCTTCCAGTTCTCAAAGCGCTAATCCTTTGGATTTGTCGGATATGGCGGCTTAGAATAAACAGGCCAGCCGCACATAAACCGTCAAGCGCAATAGAGTTTAGTATCTAAACCGCAAGGATGGATGAATAGCCTCCCTACCGAGCGGTTGAAACAACAAGAAAGTAAACCCCAACCAAACACAATGTCAACACCAAATTTTGACCAACTCCTCGAGGCAGGCTGCCATTTCGGTCACCTCAAACGTAAATGGAATCCTGCCATGGCGCCCTATATCTTCATGGAGCGCAACGGTATCCACATCATAGACCTCTACAAGACATCTGCCAAGATCGAAGAGGCCGCAAATGCTCTTAAAACCATCGCCAAGTCGGGCAAGAAAGTGCTCTTCGTGGCAACCAAAAAACAGGCCAAGCAGGTAGTTGCCGACAAAGCCCAGTCGATCAACATGCCTTATGTCATCGAGCGCTGGCCCGGTGGCATGCTCACCAACTTCCCCACCATCCGCAAGGCAGTCAAGAAGATGACCGCTATCGACAAGATGACCAAGGACGGCACATTCGACAACCTGTCGAAGCGTGAGAAGCTCCAGATCACCCGTCAGCGCGCGAAGCTGGAGAAGACCCTGGGCTCGATCGCCGATCTTAACCGTCTTCCGTCAGCACTGTTCGTAGTAGACGTACTGAAGGAGCGTATCGCAGTAGCCGAGGCCAACCGTCTGGGCATACCCGTATTCGCAATGGTTGACACCAACAGCGATCCCTCGAATGTTGACTACGTAATTCCCGCAAACGACGACGCCTCGAAGTCGATCGAACTCATCCTGGACTCAATCTGCGCAGCAATGGCAGAAGGTCTGGAAGAGCGCAAGGTCGAGAAAGTAGACGCACAGGCCGCCGGTGAGCAGGAAGATGGCGAAAAGGGCCGTGGCGACCGCCGCGAGCGCCGTCGCGTAAGCCGCAACAACCGTGGCTCGGAAGCAGCAGAGGCTACCGAAGCTCCTGAAGCAGCAGAGGCAGAATAATAAAAGCCCAAGCGTAATCAACCCAAACACTAACAAAAGAACAAATACTACCCCATGGCAGTAACAATGGAACTCATCACCAAGCTGCGCAACCTCACCAGCGCAGGCTTGATGGACTGCAAAAAGGCACTCGCCGAAACAGACGGCGATATCGAAGCTGCAGTTGAAATCCTTCGCAAGAAGGGCCAGGCCGTGGCAGCCAAGCGCGAAGACCGTCAGGCATCGGAAGGTTGTGTTCTCGCCAAGAACGAAGGCACATTCGCTGCCGTAGTCGCTCTGAAGTGCGAGACCGACTTCGTAGCCAAGAACGCAGGCTTCGTAGCGCTGACACAGCAGATTCTTGATGTTGCCGTAGCCAACAAGATCGCCGATGCCGAGGCTCTCAAGGCATTTGAGATCGAAGGCCGCAGCATCGCCGACCTCATCGTAGAGGAATCGGGCAAGACCGGCGAGAAGATGGAACTCGGCGCATACGAGTGCATCACCGCCCCCTCGACCACAAGCTACAACCACCTCGGCAACAAGCTCGCTACCATAGTAGGCTTCAACCAGGAGGGCGTTGACTACCACGTAGGCCGTGACGTAGCCATGCAGGTTGCATCGATGAACCCCATCGCAGCAACACGCGAGGCCGTACCCGCACACGTGATCGAGTCGGAGCGCAGCGTAGCTATCGAGAAGACCAAGGAAGAACTGGTTAAGAAGGCTGTGGAAGCAGCTCTCAAGAAGGCCGGCATCAACCCCAACCTCGTTGACAGCGAAGACCATATCGCCAGCAACATCGCCAAGGGTTGGCTGACTGAAGAGGAGGCAACCAAGGCTCGCGAAGTAGCCAAGGATGCCGCTGAGAAGAAGGCTGCAAACATGCCCGCCCAGATGATCGAGAACATTGCCAACGGTCGCGTAGGCAAGTTCTACAAGGAGTCTGTCCTGATGGAACAGGAGTTCATCAAAGATGCAACTCTCACTATCGGTCAGTATCTTGAAAAGACATCTGCCGGACTGGTTGCCGTTGAGTTCAAGCGCGTAAACCTCAACCAGGACTAAACCAAGACAAGATAATCAGGCGAAAGGGGATGTCCGCAAGACGTCCCCTTTCCTTTTTCCACCAATAGCCGACAATGAGCATGAGAGCGATCGCCCTGACCACGTTGATATCATTGCTATGCATGATCATGGCAGGATGTGGCGCCGGTCACAGCAACGGTGACACGACTGTGGGCATGATAGAACAGCTGGTCGACTCGGCTCGCACAAACGAGGCGGCGGCTATGATTGCGGCGGTAAATATTGACAATCTGTCGAAAGAGCAGCGTGCGCGGCTAACTATACAGAAATGCAGGCTGGCAGAAATCAACTCGTATGCGATATCAAATGCCGAAGATCTGACAGAGGCCGCCGGAGTGTTCCATGATTCGGACCCAGCGTCGGAGGCGCAAGCAAAGTATTATATCGCACTGTCGGCGTATATGGCCGGGAATTTTTCGGACGCGATAATAGAGGCGGCTGAGGCGGCCGAGATAAGCGCTGCGTCGGCAGAGACAGTGTCGGGATGCTATGCTATAATATCGCTTTGCCATGAACATGCGATGAACTATGCATCGGCATTGGCATTCGCCAAAATGTCGCTGTCGCTCACGCCTGACAATATGGCGACGGTAGATCTGAATATCGACGCACTCAACAATGCCGGACAATATGGGGAGTGTCTGGAATTGATAGACTCTTACAAGCAGCACTTCCCGGAACTTGAACGAAAGGCTATAACTCCGGCGATAGAAACCGGAGACTATGAGAGAGCCGCCACACTGTTTGAAAGGCTGGAAGCGGACTCGATAGCGCTGTCGCGCGAGGAGATACTGAGCCGCGCCAAAGTGATGGCTGCCCTGGGCAAGCTTGCGGCAAATGACGAGATTCTTGATGAGCCAAAGCCGGATGAACAGTATGGACTGGCAGAGTTAAGGCTGCTTGATGATCTGCAGACAATGGTTGGCAATGACAGGAAAGTAGCGGAGATACGCCTGATGATGCACAATATGCAGGACTCTGTGATAACGATGCTGTCGGAATCGAAGATCTATCAGGATCTGTATAACCGTGAGCACGTGAGACGGCAGGAGGAGATAGACTCGGCCAGACGGGCCCGCGGACGACTGCTCATGACGATAGCTGGCATACTTATAGCCGCACTCACACTTATAGCCATAATGCTGTATCGCCGGGCAGCGGCAGCCAAGCGTCTCGCAGAGTCGGAAAACCGCATATTCGCGCTGAACGAGGAGCTTAACAAAGGCCGACAGGAACATGAGCACAGAGAGATGGAGATAGCGGGAATGTCGGAACGTGTAAACAAACTATTCAAGGAGCACTATGAGTCGGTAGAGATGGCGGCAAATCTGCTGATAGACGCATCGCTGTCGAAGAATTCCGACAAGAAGATAGCAGACAGGCTGTCGCAAAAGATAAGCAAATGCCGTAGCAAGGAGTTTCTCGAGACTCTTGAGTCGACAGTGAACGAGTATCGGAATGATGCGATAAAACGTATCGACTCTCAGATACCGGGCATAACGGGTCAGGATAGGGTGATACTGCTATATAGCGCGGCCGGATTGTCGGCACGTGTCATCAGTCTGCTCACCGATCAGACGCCAAGCTCACTTTACAACAGGAAGTACCGCCTGAAAAAGAAGATTGTGAATTCGGGAGCCAAAGATGCCGATGAATTCATAGATCTGATAAGGTGAGAGAGAACGAAAAACGCGGGTGAGAGAAAATAATTTATAACGCAGTGCATATTGCGCTGTGTATTAGGCCGATGTGGAATAGCCGTGAGAGAATTATAATAGGTGCGGATGTAGGTTTTCAGGGTAATCGGGCGTAAATTTGCATCATCAAAAAACAACCCAAACAGCATCATATTATCATGACAAACAAAATTCTCAGCACTCTGCTGCTGGCAGTGGTCCTGCTCACCACGACACAATGCGCGACAAGCAACGCCAGCGAGACCGTAAACGCAGTGACTTACGAGCTGCCGGTCAACACGAAGATTGTCGAAAAGACAATGAAGATAAAAAGTCCGTATAGCTCAGTAACGGCAATGGCGGGTATACGTATATACTACACCGTTGGCAAACAGAACAGCATGCGCATAACAGGTCCCGAAGATCAGGTGGAGAAACTTGTCATAAACAACAGCGACAACCAGCTTATGTTCTCTACCAAAAACCGCCGTGTAATACGCAGCAGCGACGGCGATGGAGTAAAGATATACATCAACGGACCATTGTTCAAGGAGGCTTCGCTCTCGTCGGGTGCAACGATCAAGATGATGAGTGCGGTAAATACTGATTCCGACATCAGACTGTCGACCTCATCGGGTGGTATATTCACCTTCGAAAATAAGTTTGCCTGCGCGACAATGAGACTGGAAGCCAGTTCGGGCGGCATCATCAACTTCGACAATCTGACAAACGACAAGACTGTGGTCGACGCATCGTCGGGCGGGATAGTCACACTAAAGGGCAGCACCGCCAATCTTGTAAGCTCAGCATCGTCGGGTGCGATCCTCAACATAAATGGCATGGCCTCGCACAAGGGGTCGGTCAATGCCAGTTCGGGAGCTATAGTGAACTGCAGAGGAAACAATCTGTCAATAGAATCGACGTCGGGTGCGATAGTGCGACGCAACAAATAAGACAGCTTTCATAAGATAATAGGGTAGATAAAACCAAGAAGCCCCGCCGACGCCGGTCGTTGATGACATGCGTCGGTGGGGCAACCCTATACCAAGTAAAAGAAACGTTTTGAACGTTACATCACATTATTCTATACGGCTTGAGCATCAAACCAACGCGTTCCTGCAGACCAAACAGCAGGTTCATGATATGTACTGCAGTACCGGCCGAACCCTTGATGGCATCATCCATCACCAGAGTTATAGCCGCATATTCGCCAACTTTGTCGAGGTATATAAGGCACTTGTTGGTGCCGAGAACATTATTGAGAGATGGTAGTGAATTCTGGATGAAGATAAAGTTGTGGTCATCATAGAAGTCGAGGAACATCTTTCTCAACTGATCCACTGTCACGTCGAGCTTAAGATATGCGGTAAGCGAGATGCCATCACGCCATCCGCCGCAAGTCTCTACAATCATTGTCGAGAAATTGACACCCGGCTGGAGGGTGCGCAGTGCTCCGAGCACCTCCTCTGATGCCTCATGATCGACCATCGCAATGGTTTCGCCGGCGGTACCGTAATCGGCCAGTGGAACAACACTGCTCACATGGACATCAGCTCCGAGCATACCGTTCTTAGCCAGCGGCAGCAGGGCGAGTGCAAGAGCTCCGCCAGTAGTCGACGGAACTATGGCCCTACGCGCACCACGCACCATAGGCTTTCTCATAAGCTCCGGCAGGCCATATACCCATGCCAAAGGATCGGGCTGGTCATCGGGTCCGGCGTGATTAGCCAAGGCCACAGGGGCATGATCAATCGAAAAATCGATCAGGCGGACAGTGTCGGGGAACTGGTACTTATTAAGAAACTCCTCTGTATTGCACCACGCCATGGGAGATAAAAACACTACATCGACAGCGTTGACATCTGGAACGTTGGTGAAATGAAGATACGTGTCGCCGACGAGTTCATGGTAGACCTCCCGGAGAGGAGCCTCCATGAAATCGGGTTCGGTCACCCATGCAAGTTCAACATCAGGGTGATTGACCAGTATCTGAATAAGATTTGCCGTAAGATCGCCGGCAGTACCGGCAATACCAACTCTAATCATAGATCTAAAAAATAGCCGGAAGAGACAGGCGCCTCTCCCGGCTGTCAATAAAGTGGAGAAAAATTATGCTTCCTCAACGTAGCGGCGTGAACCGTCGCTTACGATAACAGGATAAATCATTGGTTCATGGCCATACTTCTCATTGAAGCGGGCGATAACAGTGGCAATGAAGCGGTCGTACTTGTCATCGGCAACAAGGTTTACGGTACAGCCACCGAAACCGCCACCCATGATACGCGAACCGGTTACACCGCACTCACGGGCTAAGTCGTTGAGGAAATCGAGCTCCTCACACGATACCTCATAGTCCTTTGAAAGGCCTTCGTGGGTGCGATACATACGGTCGCCAACCTTGTCATAGTCGCTGCGGAGCAGAGCATCACACACGTCAAGCACACGCTGCTTCTCTTCGATCACATACTTGGCACGCTTGTAGTCTTCTTCGCTGATCTTGTCCTTAGCATTGTTGAGCATATCCATGTCAGCATCACGCAGAGTCTCTACACCGAGAGTCTTTGCAACCCGCTCACAGCTCTCGCGACGCTTGTTGTAGGGCGAGTCGACAAGTTCGTGCTTCACACGCGAATCTACGAGTACCAGCTTGTAACCGTCGAGCTTGAAGGGGAAATATTCGAACTCGCCGGAACGGCAGTCGAGACGCATGAGGTTGTCTTTCTTGCCATGCACGCTGGCAAACTGGTCCATGATACCGCAGTTCACACCGCAGTAGTTGTGCTCAGTAGACTGACCTATCTTGGCGAGTTCCATCTTGGGGAACTTATTATCGTTGAAAAGGTCGTTGATGGCGAATGCGAAGCAGCTCTCGAGAGCGGCCGATGATGACAGACCTGCACCCAGAGGCACATTTCCTGCGAAAACGGCATCGAATCCTTCTACTTTGCCGCCTCTCTTGATCACCTCACGGCAAACGCCGAATATATAGCGTGCCCACTGCTGAGCAGGTGCATCCTCCTCATTAAGTCCGAACTCAACAGACTCGTCGATATCTATAGAAAAGACGCGCACTTTGTCTGTACCGTTAGGACGGATGTCGGCCATGATAAACTTGTCGATAGCGCCGGGGAACACGAAACCACCGTTGTAGTCGGTATGCTCGCCGATAAGGTTGAAACGACCGGGCGATACGAAGAGTATTCCTTCTCCGCCGAAGTGCTCCGCAAATGCCTTGCAGATTTTTTCTTTCATTTCCATGATATGTAATTTTTTAAGATAAGATACATAATGAATTGCCTGAAGATGCGCCATGCACCTTCAAGCGCAAAGATAAGCGAATTCCATCAATCCTGCAAGCGATGACTATACTTTGCACTAACAAATATACCTCATCCCACTCATCCGGACCACATGTCTGAAAATAATCTAGGGAATCACATCATAAAGCACACGCAATTTAAATTGCCATCAAATTAGGAGCGATTTCGTCACCATGCAAGCCTGATGGCTAATGTCTTAACAAAATGCGATTCTGATATTTTCACATAAATTCGCAACTACAGTTTGAAAAATTTTGAAATCGTGCTTAAAAGTATTAAATTTGTACCCAAACGGATAAATATATAT
>CANRVB010000024.1 GCA_947643165.1 uncultured Porphyromonadaceae bacterium
GAAAGTGGGAAAGTAGGTAACCGCCCCTTCCGAGCGCCGGGTTCATCAATGATCCTGGCGTTCTTTTTTTGTGTCTATGTGTGTTGTGTTATGGCGCCGGGGCTGCGGTGACTGTCCGGGGGGATGGCAGTGTGCGTCGGGGCAGGATGCGTGGACAGGATGGGGTTTAGCGGGGTACGAGGGTAGTCGGTATTGCCGTGTTGGCTGACCGCAGTAGACGGCGGCGTACGTAGGGTTGTGCTGATGGCTGGGTTGAGTGCGTGTGGAGATAAATACGGGTGCCGGAAGTGGCTTTTTTATGCCCGTCACGGCGTTGTTGCTGTTCAGATGGAGGTAATCTTTGTTTTAATCGTGAGAGACGGCTGTGGCGCTTTAAAATGTGCTGTGAGTGGAGATGCGGAGATGTGACAGTGTATGGTTTGAGTGGGAATGACCGAGACGGATGTTGTGTATAATAAATAAAGCAGAGCCTGGATCGTGAGTTTGATCCAGGCTCTGCTTATGACGGGGGTATTGTGAGCGTTAGAATTCGGCGTTGTTTGGCGTACGGGGGAATGGGATGACATCGCGTATGTTTGTCATACCGGTGACAAACAATACGAGACGCTCGAATCCGAGGCCAAAGCCTGCGTGAGGCACTGTGCCGAAGCGGCGCGTGTCGAGGTACCACCACATATCCTTCATGGGTATGTCGAGTTCTTCGATGCGTTTGAGCAGCTTGTCGTAGTCGGCCTCGCGCTCCGATCCGCCTATTATCTCTCCGATTGTGGGGAAGAGTACGTCCATGGCGCGAACGGTGCGGTTGTCATCGTTGAGCTTCATGTAGAAGGCTTTGATGTCCTTCGGGTAGTCGGTGAGTATGACCGGCTTCTTGAAGTGTTCTTCGACGAGATAGCGTTCGTGTTCGCTCTGAAGATCGGTACCCCAGTCGACGGGGAACTCAAATTTCTTGCCGGAAGCTTTGAGTATTTCGATGCCTTCGGTGTAGGACAGGCGCACGAAGTCGTTGTCGATGACGAAGCGGAGACGTTCGGGGAGGTCCTTGTCGTACATCTGGGCAAGGAAGTCGATGTCGTCTTTGCAATTTTGGAGTGCGTATCCGATGCAATATTTGACGAAATCTTCGGCAAGATCCATGTTGTCGCTGATGTCGAAGAATGCAACCTCGGGCTCTACCATCCAGAATTCAGAGAGGTGGCGCGGGGTGTTTGAGTTTTCAGCGCGGAATGTGGGACCGAATGTGTAGATCGCTCCCAGGGCAGTCGCGCCAAGCTCACCCTCGAGCTGTCCGCTCACGGTGAGGGCTGTGGGCTTTCCGAAGAAGTCGGCAGAGTAGTCTACCTTGCCGTCTTCGGTTCGGGGCGGGTTGTCGATGTCGAGGGTTGTCACCTGAAACATCGCACCTGCGCCTTCGCAGTCGCTGGCGGTGATGAGAGGAGTGTTGAGATAGAAGAATCCGCGCTCCTGGAAGAACTTGTGTATCGCGAAGGCGAGAGCACTGCGGATGCGCAGCACAGCACCAAAAGTGTTTGTGCGTGGGCGGAGATGGGCTTTCTCGCGCAGGAACTCAAGGGTGTGGCCCTTTTTCTGGAGGGGATATGTTTCGGGATCAGCAGTGCCAAACACCTCGAGGGTGTCGGCCTGGATCTCGCAAGTCTGTCCTTTACCCTGACTCTCGACGAGCTGTCCGGTGACGTGAATGCTCGATCCGGTTGTGACGAGCTTGAGCTGATCATCGGTGAAGCGGCTCATGTCGAACACGATCTGAATGTTGCGGATGGTCGAGCCATCGTTGAGCGCCACAAACTGAACGTGCTTGTTGCCGCGGCGGGTCCTGACCCAGCCCATGACGCTTACTTCAGATCCTATCAATGCGGGATCGAAGATCCGGTCTATACGTGTACGTTTCATTTATGATTTTCGGTAGAAAGATTGAATTATTGCTAGAAAGAGCCCATCTTTAGGAAGTTGACTTCTTCCTGTGTGAGGTAGCGCCAGCGTCCGCGTGGAAGGTTCTTCTTGGTGAGACCGGCGAAGTATACGCGGTCGAGCTTGGTCACGTGGTAGCCGAGCTTTTCGAAGATGCGGCGCACGATGCGGTTACGGCCAGAGTGAATCTCGATGCCGGCCTGATTGCGGTCGGTCTCGGTGGCATAGCTGATAGCATCGGCATGAATGGGCCCATCTTCCAGCTCAATGCCGTCGGCGATGGCCTGCATGTCGTCTTCGGTGATATCCTTGTCAACCCATACGTGGTAGATCTTTTTCTTCACATACTTGGGGTGTGTGAGCTTGGATGCGAGATCGCCGTCGTTGGTGAGCAGGAGTACGCCGGTGGTGTTGCGGTCGAGACGACCTACGGGGTATATGCGTTCGTCGCAGGCACCCTTAACCAGATCGAGTACAGTGGTGCGTCCGTTTGGATCGTCGCTTGTTGTTACGCAATCCTTGGGCTTGTTGAGCAGGATGTATGTCTTGCGCTCGAGTGTGATTACCTTCTCGTCGTATTCGACAACGTCCTTGCATGTGATCTTTGTGCCGAGTTCGGTAACGACTTCGCCATTTACCTTCACAAGGCCCTGACGGATGAAGTCGTCGGCTTCGCGGCGCGAGCAGATACCTGCATTGGCCATATACTTGTTCAGACGTATCTGCTCATCGGGATCGGGAGCGGGCAGTTCGTATTCTATTCGTTTGGGACGCGGAGTGAAGCTCTTGCCACCCTGGGGCATACCGAAGCGGTTCTGACGGGGCTGCTGGCCGTTCTGACCGAACGGACGCTGCTGACGCTGATAACCGCCCTGACGCTGCTGGCCGTAGGGGCGCTGCTGACGTTGCTGGTAACCGCCCTGCTGCTGACCGTAAGAGCGCTGCTGACGGGGCTGATAACCGCCTTCACCGTTATGGTTGTTGTAGTTGTTGCGCTGACGGGGCTGATAGCCATTCTGCTGCTGGTTGTCGCCGTCGGCGTGCTGACCGTAAGAGCGCTGCTGACGTGGCTGATAACCGCCCTGCTGCTGGCCGTAGGGGCGCTGCTGACGTTGCTGATAGCCGCCCTGCTGCTGACCGTAGGGGCGCTGCTGGCGGGGCTGGTAGCCGCCTTGCTGACGGGGCTGATAGCCACCCTGCTGATAATGCTGGCGGGGCTGGTAAGAAGAATTAGCCTGACTGTTGAACGTGCTGCCCTGTTGTGTCGTATCCTGAGTGTCGGTAGCTGCCGATTCTTCGCCAGTCGCAGCCGGACGGGGTTGATACGTGCGGGGCTGATAAGATGTCGAGCGCTGATAGCCACCTTGCTGTTGTCCGTATTGGCGAGGCTGGTAGCCACCCTGATTATATGATCTCTGATATCCGCTCTGCATAGGACGCGGCTGATAAGCGCGGGGATATCCTGTGGGTTGAATTTCTTGAGCATCTGAGCTGGCGGGAGCGCTTGAAGCGGTCTGAGCGCCCGGTTCGGTTGCGGGGAAAGCTGAGGGACGGCCTTCACCTATGCGGGGGCGCTTGCTCTTTTTTTCGTTGTTGCTGTCCATTGTTGTTGTTTAAGAGCTTGATTTGAGGTTTCTTGAATGTATTATGCTAAGCAATTGAATTTGTCTTGCCTCGCGGCTCGATCTGAAGTTTGATTTGTTTGTTTTGAGTGAATGAGAATTTTGTGTTAAATAAGAATATAATTGAATTTTGACGGCTATGGAGGCGGATGTGCGCAGATCTCAGCGCAGTGACAACACAGGGTTGAGCCTCCCATTGACATCCGGGTGCAAAAATAATTCAAATATGTGAGTATAACAATTTTCCTAACACGTTTGACATAAAAAAATAGCCTTTGCAACATTTAAAAATCGTGAAACGGATAGATGAACTTTGATCAGCCGTCCAATGTTACACTGTATGACAACAATTTGATTTAAAACGCACAGACAATGAAACTTCTCGAAAAAACATTTTATGTGGCCGGCTACATAATGATCGGTATAGGTATTGGTGTAGGACTCATGTCGGGCCATTCGCGGGCTGTCAAGGAGAAAGACCGTGAGCGGCTCCGTCGGCAGAAGGCCGATTTCCAGAAGGAGACAGCTCGTCTGAAGGAGAAAAACCGCGCGTCCCGCAAGCATGAAGCCGAGGCTGTGGCAGCGGTTCCGCTCTTAAAGGCCGTTGGCGACAAGCTAAGGCACGCCAAAAAGTAACCACACGGCCGGATTATTTCATTGCCGGGCTATGGCGACATGTGTCGTCGTGCCCGGCACGTGGTGTATATGGTATATATTGCCTGAGGAGTCCCTGTCACCTCATCGCGATGGTATAGCAAAGCTTATTATATTGATATTATTGATAGTAATTGACGGTTTTTTAGTACTTTTGCAGCGCGGAAACGTAATCCGCTTTCCGACGGTCCACCCAAGGACCTCTCAGAATCAATTCAATCAATTATCAAGAGCTATGGCTACTACTTTGACCTCAACCGATTACAATTTCCCGGGTCAGACAAGCGTGTACCACGGAAAGGTGCGCGATGTGTATGATATCAACAATGACTATCTTGTGATGATAGCCACCGACCGTATCTCGGCTTTCGACGTTATCCTACCCAAAGGTATCCCCTACAAGGGACAGGTGCTCAACCAGATCGCAGAATACTTCCTTGATTCTACTGCCGACATTGTCCCCAACTGGAAGCTGGTTTCGCCCGATCCCATGGTAACTATCGGCACAAAGTGCGAAGGATTCAAAGTAGAGATGATCATCCGTGGTTATCTGGCCGGAAGTGCATGGCGTGAGTACGCTGCCGGTGCACGTGAGATATGCGGCGTCAAGCTTCCCGAGGGTCTGGTTGAGAACCAGCAGCTCCCCGAGCCTATCATCACGCCCACAACCAAGGCTGATGCCGGACACGATGAGAACATATCCCGCGAAGAGATCATCGCCCAGGGCATTGTCAGCGCCGATGACTATGCTGTCATGGAAGACTATACCCGCAAGCTCTTTGCCCGCGGCCAGCAGATGGCTGCCGAAAAGGGCCTCATCCTGGTCGATACCAAATATGAGTTTGGCAAACGCGACGGCAAGGTGATCCTCATCGACGAGATCCATACTCCCGATTCTTCGCGCTACTTCTATGCCGAGGGTTACGAGGAACGTTTGCGCAAAGGTGAGCCCCAGCGTCAGCTCTCAAAGGAATTTGTGCGCCAGTGGCTCATTGCCAACGGATTCATGGGTAAGGAAGGTCAGCAGGTCCCCGAAATGACTGAAGAGTTTGTAAACAGCGTTTCTGAGCGCTATATCGAGCTCTACGAGCATATCACCGGACAGCCTTTCGTCAAGGCCGACGAGTCAGATCTTGAAAACCGTATCGCTGTAAACGTGCTTGACGCACTCCGACAGATTGAGCGCTGAATCCGACATAAACAGAATGGATCCCGGCTGTCAGAACGTACGGCCTTATGATGATGGCCGCGACAAGACAGCGCAGGTGCGCGATATGTTCGACAACATCGCTCCCGCCTACGACTTCATGAACCGGGCTATGACCATGGGTATCGACAAGCTGTGGCGGCGCAAAGCCATAGCCATGCTTGAACCGTTGCATCCACGGCGTATCCTTGATGTGGCCACCGGTACCGCCGATCTTGCTCTGGAACTCGATAGGCGTCTGAAGCCCGAAGCCATTACCGGCATAGATCTCAGCGAGGAGATGCTTGCTATCGGCAGGCGTAAGGTTGAGAGTGCCGGAGCCACAGGACGCATCACCCTTGAGTGTGCCGACTGCCTGAGGTTACCGATGCCCGACGGCACTTTCGATTGTGTCACGGTGGCATACGGCGTCCGCAACTTTGCCGATCTCCTTGCTGGATATCGCGAGATGGCCCGTGTGCTCAAGCCTGGTGGTACCCTCTGCGTCATAGAGCTATCGACCCCCACCGGTGCTGTCACTGCGCCGCTCTACAGATTCTACACGCGTTATATCATTCCTGCTGTCGGTCGACTTGTGTCTCACGATACCCGGGCCTACTCATATCTGCCCGAAAGCATCGCCGCTGTTCCGCAGCGTGAGCGCATGACTGCACTGATGGAGCGTGCCGGATTTGCCGACTGCAGTTTCCGCACCCTCACGTTTGGTGTCTGTACCATCTATACTGCCCGAAAGCCATTCTGAGAAACTATCGATATAGTTTACACTATTTTTATTCATAATGAAACCAATCAAATCTCTAATCAAACTTGCTGTGGCTCCGGCCCTGGCAGTCGGATTCATAGGCTGCTCTTCAGCAGAGCATCTCAAGAGTCTCGACAAGGCTCAGATCAACGACAGCATCCCCGCTGGTGTTGACTTTTATGAGCATGTCACATCTATCTGGCAGCAGCAGCATCCTCTCACGGCCGAGTTCTCTCGCTACGGCCAGTTCAACATTCTGAGCGATACCAACGAGGTACGTGTCAAAAATCTCGTCCTCGGTCTGGCCGACAGCAACCCCGAGCCGGGAAGCGTGGCTTTCAAGGTGTCGACCATCTACAATCAGGCCATGGACTCAACCCGCCGTAACAGTGAAGGCGCTCAGCCGATCCAGGCCGACCTCAAGAAGATCGAGGAGACAACTCCCGACAAGATGGAAGATCTCTTCATGTGGATGCACAAGAATTACGCAAGCCCGTTCTTCGGTGCAGGTCCTCAGGAAGACATGATGAATTCAACCCAATATGCGATGTATATTGGCGGCGGTGGCATGGGACTCGGCGACCGCGATTATTATCTGCTCGACGATGAGCGCAACACTGCCGTGCGCAACGCCTATAAGACTCTCATCGCCGCTCAGATGAAAAATGCCGGCTACAGTCAGGAAGACGCCGATCGCATCGTTGCCAACGTCATGAAGATCGAGACCGCGCTTGCCGACTCAGCCTGGACACGCGAACAGAGCCGCAACATCCCGGCCATGTACAATCCACGCACTCTCGCGCAGGTAAAGCAGATGTTCCCCAACATCAACTGGGATCGCTTCTTCGTCGAGACCATGGGTATTGACACTCCCGACCAGATGATCGTCACCGAGATCAGCTCTGTCAACCGTGCCAACGAACTCATGGGCAAGCTCACCGACCGCGAGAAAAAAGACTACTACCTCTGGAAGTACGTCGCCAATGCCGCACCCTATCTTAGCGATGATTTCAGCGACGCATCGTTCGAATTCAACAAGGTCATGAGCGGTGTGCAGGAGCAGCGTCCGCGCTGGAAACGCGCCCTTTCTGCTACCGAAGGCGCAATGGGCGAGGCTGTAGGTCAGCTCTATGTTGAGAAATACTTCCCCGAGTCTTCAAAGAAGTATATGCTCGAACTTGTCGAAAACCTCCGTACTGCTCTCGGTGAGCATATCGACTCTCTCTCATGGATGAGCGACTCCACTAAAGTACGCGCTCATGAGAAGCTCAATGCTTTCACCGTAAAGATTGGTTATCCCGACAAGTGGAAGGATTACACATCAATGGCTATCGATCCCGAAAAGTCATACTACGACAATATGCACGAGGTGTCAATGTGGCATCAGCGCGACTACCTCTCCAAGTGGGGTAAACCTGTCGACCGCACAGAGTGGGCCATGACTCCGCAGACTATCAACGCCTACTACAATCCTCTCGCCAATGAGATCGTGTTCCCTGCCGGTATCCTGCAGGCTCCGTTCTTCGATCCTGAGGCAAGCGATGCCGAGAACTACGGTGGTATCGGCGTGGTTATAGGTCATGAGATGACTCATGGATTCGATGACCAGGGATCGCAGTTCGATGCCGAGGGCAATATGGTCAACTGGTGGCAGCCTGAAGATGCCGAGGCATTCAAGAAGCTCACACAAGGTCTCGCCGATCAGTTCAGCGCAGTTGAGGTGCTTCCCGGTGTCTTTGCAAACGGCGTTTATACACTTGGCGAGAACATCGCCGACCAGGGTGGTCTCCGTATAGCACGTACTGCTTTCCTCAACTCGCAGGAAAAGAAAGGCGTGGATATCGCAAATACCACTATCGACGGCTTTACACCCATGCAGGTGTTCTATCTTAACTACGCAAACCTTTGGGCGCAGAACATTCGTCCCGAAGAGATCAACCGTCTCACTGTAGGCGATCCCCACTCTCTCGGCAAGAACCGCGTCAATGTAACCCTCCGCAACATTGCTCCCTTCTTCGAAGCATTCGGAATTACCGAGGGCGACGCCATGTTCCGTCCCGAGCAGGAGCGTATAGTTATCTGGTAATTTATCCATAGCGATACATACTTTTAAACCAAATCACCCCGGCGATACATTTGGCATCGCCGGGGTGATTTGTCTTATGCTTGCAATCTCCATATAATTGCGAATCCCCGCTGACCTTGACTTGTCAGCGGGGATTCGCCCTGTAGCGCACACGTTAGGTGCGATATAATTATTCGCCTGCTATCGAATCGGCAAGCATTTTCAAAGCCTTTTCATCAGATTCTGTCATACGGCTCTTTATAGTCACCGTTGGCGTTATGATCTCTATGTCGCGCATTCCTTCAAGCTCCTTTGCCATCAGACGTCCTGCCACCGGTGCCCATGAACCGTTTTCTATCAGGCCCA
Source organism: uncultured Porphyromonadaceae bacterium (assembly GCA_947643165.1). Classification (GTDB taxonomy): domain Bacteria; phylum Bacteroidota; class Bacteroidia; order Bacteroidales; family Muribaculaceae; genus Paramuribaculum. The sequence continues at coordinate 8,586 of CANRVB010000024.1, forward strand.
CTCTACGGTTGCGGTAGGTCTTGTGACGCAGGCGGCTCAGAAACTCTTCCATCGGCGGAAATATCCCGCCGTCATAGGTCACGCTTGCAAGTACCATCGAACTCAGTCTGAATGCCTGGCTCACCGCCTCGCTCATGTCGCCGTTGCTCAGGTCAAACAATACCGTTTCGCCCTGTTCCGGCTTGCTGCGGAGTATGTCGGCGAGTCGCTCGGCGCAGAATGCCGTACCACCATACACCGACGCATACGCTATCAGTGTGCCCTTGGTCTCAGGCGTATAGCTGCTCCACTTGTCATACAGACCTAAATAGTGATCTATATTGCTGTCTATCACTCTGCCGTGAAGCGGAAGTATGGCCTTTATATCGAGCGATTTCATCTTGCGAAGCACCGTCTGCACCTGTGCGCCATATTTACCTACTATGTTTATGTAGTAGCGGCGTGCTTCCGACTCCCAGTCGGATGTCTGATACTGAAGTGCACCGAAGCTTCCGAACGCATCCGCGCTCATAACAGCTTTCTGCTTCGGCAGATAGCACATCATCACCTCAGGCCAGTGTATCATCGGAGCCATCAGGAACTCCACTGTGCATCCGTTGCCAAGGTCAAGACTATCGCCATCATTCACAGCTATAGTCCGCCCTTCCCAGTGCTTGCCGTCGAAAAATTGCGGCAGCATACCTATAGCCCTTGCCGAGGCCACAAGTTTCAGATCCGGATATTTATCCATCAGCATGGATATGTTGGCCGAATGGTCTGGCTCCATGTGATGGACTATCAGATAGTCCGGTGTACGCCCAGCCAAGGCGTCATTCAGGTGCGCAAGCCACTCACGCGTACACCGCTTGTCCACAGTGTCGGTTATTGCCGTTTTCTCGCCCTCTATCAGATACGAGTTGTAGCTTATGCCCTTGGTAATAGGATACTGGTTCTCAAACTTTTGTAAGTCTATGTCATCAGCTCCTATATATTTTATACCTTCTATCATAACCTGTTGATATTATCTTTCGTTACCTATTGGCGTTTGTCTGTTGGTCATTTCCATTGCCTATCGGCTCAGGCCGGTTCGTGCCGGTAATTGTAATTGTTGCGCAGTTGTTCGAACTTGTCCGGAGCGCTCCGCAGATTTTCCGTATCGGCTGTCGGATCATAGCTGCTGGTCAACATCTCCGGTGTCACACTGTCGGGAGCCTCGGCGGGAGCCGGAGTCCCTTCGGGGAGCGGTTTTCCGTAGTGGCGGCAGTAGGCTTCCAGAGCCATTCTCGTGGCCCGTTGTTTCCCTTCGCTCGAATATCCAGCTATGTGAGGAGTGGCTATTGTGGCCAGTTCAAGCAGACGTCTGTCGATGGCCGGCTCACCCTCCCAGCAGTCTATCACAGCAGCGGTTGTCCGTCCCTGTTCTATTGCCTTTATCAGAGCCTCCGTATCGGTCACCGGCCCGCGGGCCGAATTTATTATAACCGGTTTCCTGGCACATTTGTTCAGAAACGCCTCATCTATCAGATGATACGTGCTGTGACGCCCGCTTTTGGTCAGCGGTGTGTGCACGGTTATTATATCCGCCATTTCCGCTATCTCGTCAAGCGTATGGAACCCCTCGGCTCCCTCAAGTTCAGCGCGTGGCGGATCGCATTCAAGCACGTTCATTCCCAGACACCGGGCCCAGCGCGAAACTATTTTGCCCACATGTCCGCAACCTATTATTCCTATGGTCTTGCCTTTTGGATTGCCTGACGTGTGGATCACCGAGCTCAGCACATATTGTGCTACCGCCGGAGCATTGCACCCTGGTGCATTATGCACCTCTATCCCGCAGCTGCGGCAGTAATCCATATCTATATGATCCGTTCCTATCGTGGCCGTTATGACGAGCCTTACGTTCGTACCGGCCAGCAGTTCCGCGTCACACCTTGTGCGAGTCCTCACTATCAGCGCCTCAGCGCCTGTTTTCAGAAGCAGCTCGCGGTCTATGTCTGCCGGATCCGCATATATAGGATCGCCCACCTTCTCGGCCACACCCTTTATATAAGGTATCTTGCTTTCTATTATTACACTTGCCATAAGCTCCATAGATATATTGCTGCATACAGTCCCGCAAGCGACAATATGCTTACATATGCTGCCTTGCTCCGGTTCAGCCTGTAGTACAGACTTGTCTGATAGGCCGTAACCATATTGAGCACCGGCAGATAGAATTCCAGGTTCGGAAAGTCAGCCACACACATTATGCCAGCCATGATGCCGGTGCCCGACATCAGACCGTTTATCGACCGTGTCTTTGCGTTGCGGGTGTACACTGTCATCATGTTCATCACCCCGCACACAAGGCCTGCCACAAGCGTTATCCCGACCATCACCAGCAGGGGAGTGGGATGCTGCGACAACCCGCCTGCAAATGGGTTCGACAGCTTCGGCCACTCTATGGATTCCGGACTCATTATGCCCAGACCCAACACTATCCACAACGGTGTTGCCAGGCCCGCTATCATCGCTATGATTGCCCGCGGGCTCATAACGCGCATCTGTATGCACCCTATGGCATACACTATTATGAACGGTATGAACCCGTACGAAGTCAGTATCCCGGCCCCCAGCATCGTGAACACTGCGAATACACGCCGTGTCTCCCACGGTTGCTGGTATATGCTCAGAAGAAGTACCGTCGACACCAACGTCACCATTAGCGCCAGATACCCTCCGCCGAAGTGTGAGGTACTCACCGCCGCGCTTCCCTGCAGTATCATGAACATAGCCGCCGGAAGGTGGCTCGTGTCCCTCACGAAATTATACGCACGGTTTATTATCAGGATTACTGCGTAGGCTATCACGCTGAGCCCCATGGCCGTCACTGCCGACCATCCCGGGCTGCTTATCCACCTGTCTGGTGACCACGGAAACAGCCCCTCTGTTTCGTGCAATTCCGGTGGCCGGCCGGTCAGATAAGCGATACCCATCGCTATCAGACCGGTCAGACACATCAGTATTGCGAAGATTCGCGTGTCTATGAATCTTGTCAGCCTCACTTCACCGTGTGTAGTTGAGCAGATCGCGGCCTATGTCGCGGCGATAGTTCTTCCCCTCGAAGTCTACGGCCTCGATTGCTGCGAAGCTTTTGCCCAGCGCATCTTCTATCGTCGTTCCGCGCGAGCTGAACGCTATCACGCGTCCTCCCGAGGTCACAGTCTCGCCGTTTTCGGTCTTCTTTGTTCCGGCGTGGAAGGCTATTGTGCCGTTACCCACCTTCTCCAGTCCGCTTATCAGCTTACCCTTCTCATAGCTACCCGGATAACCTGCCGATACGGCCATCACCGTCACGGCCGGCTCATCACTTATTCTCATCTCGGTATCCCCGAGATTACCTCTTGCGGCCGCGGCCATTGCCTCTACCAGGTCGCTGTCTATGCGGAGCATCACAGCCTCTGTTTCCGGATCGCCCATTCTCACGTTATATTCTATCACCATCGGCTCACCGCCTACATTTATCAGGCCCAGGAATATAAATCCGCGGTATGTTATGTTGCGTTCCTTCAGCCCACGTATGGTCGGCTCGATTATCCTGCTCTTAACCTTTGCCATGAATTCCTCATCGGCAAACACTACGGGGCTCACTGCGCCCATGCCGCCCGTATTCGGGCCCTTGTCACCCTCGCCTATGCGCTTGTAGTCCTTCGCTACAGGGAGGATCCGGTAACCGCCGTTGCCGTCCGTCAGGACAAACACCGAGCACTCTATGCCGCTCAGAAATTCCTCTATCACGACTGTCGCGCTCGATTTGCCGAACATTCCGCCCAGCATTTCCCGGAGCGACGCCTTGGCCTCTTCTATGGTCGGAAGTATCAGTACGCCCTTGCCGGCGGCAAGACCATCGGCCTTCAGTACGTACGGGGCCTCAAGTGTCTCCAGAAATGCCTCGCCATCTGCCAATGTCTCCGCTGTAAACGAGCGGTATCTGGCGGTAGGTATACCCAGCGACGTCATGAATTCCTTCGCGAAATCCTTGCTCCCCTCAAGGGCGGCACCTGCAGCGCTCGGTCCTACCACAAGTACATTTCCGGCCTTTTCTGCAAAATAGTCCTGTATGCCGGCAACCAGCGGATCCTCGTTGCCCACTACTATCATGTCAACACCCTTTTCGGCCACAAATTTCTCTATGCTTTCAAAGTCGAGAGCCGACATTGCGACATTCTCGCCATATTGGTCTGTGCCACCGTTTCCCGGGGCTATATACAGTTTCTCGCAAAGCGGACTTTGGCTTATTTTCCAGGCGAGAGCCGATTCGCGGCCGCCCGATCCAAGCAGAAGTATTTTCATCGGTTATATTATGCTTACTTATTATTTCTTACGACGTCTCATCACTACTTTCTTATCGCTGTCACTGTTGGGCAGTGTCGGCTTAGCCTTGCCTATTTGGCTCAGAAGCTTTTCGTTGCGGCGTTTGGCCAGCGGATTCTCGCTTACAGGCTCACGCATACGGTCCATCTCATTCTCCTCCGCTCTGCGCCAGCCGCGTTTCTCCGTCGAACGGTCATACGGCTTACGGCTGTCTGCCCTCCGTTCGCCGTCAAACTTTCTCTCTCGACGTTCACCGTCAAACTTTCTCTCTCGACGTTCGCCGTCAAACTTCCTTTCACGACGCTCGCCGTCAAACTTTCTCTCTCGACGTTCGCCGTCAAACTTTCTCTCGCGGCGCTCACCGTCAAATCTTCTTTCGCGACGTTCGCCGTCAAATCTTCTTTCGCGGCGCTCACCGTCAAACTTCCTTTCTCTGCGTTCGCCGTCAAACTTTCTCTCTCCGCTCTTCACATGCTTTTCGCGCCTTTCTTCTCTCGGGACAGTACCCTCCAGCGAGCCACCTTCACGCTTGAAGCTCTTCATGTCGCCGTCAAATATTATATATTCTCTCAGCTCACACTCGAGACCTCCGTTGTCTACTGGCTCCTTCATGCTCGGGCTCAGACCTATCTCATGGAAATACTCCTCCTTGTAGCCTATGATCCATGCGTGATAGCCTTTGAAGATATGCTTCAGCTTCGTGCCGATCATCTTATACAGCTCGTTCATGTCATCAGCCGCTATACGTTCTCCATACGGAGGATTGGTCACCAGCACGCCCGGAGTCCCTTCCTCCGGTGCCTCGCTCCATTTCGACAGGGCCATCTCCTTCAGAGTGATATATTTGCCCAGACCCGCCTGCTTCACGTTGCGTGTCGCTATCGCTATCGCCTTGGGCGATATATCGCAGCCGCATATTGCGTGCTCCGGTGTTTTCTCGGCGCTGTCATCGTTATATATGCTGTCAAACAGCTCCCGGTCATAGTCGGCCCAGCGCTCAAAGGCAAATCCCTTTCTGTATATGCCCGGCATTATGCCAGCGGCTATCATCGCCGCCTCTATCACGAATGTGCCTGAACCGCACATCGGGTCCACAAATGGGCTTTCGCCGCGCCAGCCGCTCTTCAGTATTATGCCGGCCGCGAGCACCTCGTTTATCGGCGCCTCGGTCGACGCTACCCTGTAGCCGCGTTTGTGGAGCGATTCGCCCGACGAGTCAAGCGACACCGTCACTCGTGTCTCGGCTATATGCACATTCAGCAGTATGTCCGCGTCTGTCAGTCTTATGCCCGGCCGTTTTCCTTCGCCAAGGCGGTCTGTGAACTGGTCAACTATGGCATCCTTTACCCGGTAGGTCACGAAGCGCGAGTTGCGGAATGTTTCGCTGTACACCGTCGAGTCTATCGCAAATGTACTGTCTTCCGTCATCAGGCTCGACCAGTCATACTCCTTGATCCGCTCATACAGTTGCTCCGTGTCGCGGGCTGTGAACGTATAGATCGGCTTCAGGATTCTCAGCGCCGTCCTACAGCACATGTTCGCACGGTAGAGTATCGACAGATCGCCTTCAAAGCTAACACTGCGCCGGCCCGGCTCCACATTTTCGGCGCCTATTCCCCGCAGTTCTTCGGCCAGCACCTCCTCGAGTCCTCCGAGGGTCTTGGCCACCATTTCAAATTTTGTTGACACTGTTCTTATATTGTTTCGTTCTTGATTCTGACTATGTTGTCCGGACGCGCCTGGACTATCTTCTCGCCTGCCGCCACGTCAAACGTGACCCACAGGTTGCCTCCTATCACTGCCCCTTCCCCTATATGGATCCGGCCCAGAAGGGTGGTGTTGGAGTAGATCACCACATTGTCCCCTATCACGGGATGACGGGCTATTCCCTTCACCGCGTTCCCTTCCTCATCGGTCGGAAAGCTTTTGGCGCCGAGTGTCACGCCCTGATAGAGTCGCACGTTGCGCCCTATGCGGGCGGTCGCGCCTACAACCACCCCCGTGCCGTGGTCTATCATCAGCCCGGCGCCTATCGTGGCCGCCGGATGTATATCTATTCCTGTCTCGCTGTGCGCCATTTCGGTGATCATCCGCGGCAGTACAGCTACTCCAAGCTCATGCAGCTTGTGCGCTATGCGGTAATTCACTATTGCTTTCAGGCCGGGATAGCTGTACACTACCTCCTTCACCGACACTGCGGCCGGATCCCCGCGGTATATCGCCTCTGCATCCGCTATCAGCGTTTCTCTCAGCTCCGGCAGCGAGCTTATCATCAGCGTTGCCTTCTCCGTCGGATTATCTCCGTCGGCAGCATCGCTTGTCGCGGCCTCCTCCGTGCTCATGAAACCCTGGCTCGCTGCTATCTGGTCGGCTAATAGCGAGTGCAGACGCTCTATCGCCAGTCCTACGTGAAAGGTCAGGTTCGCTTTCGTCAGGTCCCCTTGGCCGAAGTAGCCCGGAAAGATCAGTTGCCGGCATAGTCTCACTATTTCCTTCACATCCCCCGCGTTCGGCTGGTTGCTTGTGCAGCCGCCACGGTCAGGCAGCTGACCTAACGTGCCGAGGGTGCTTATGTCCGACAGCGCGGCGTGTGCGGTGCGCAGTTTGAGCTCATCGCTCCGGTGACTGTTATCCATGTCTGTGGCGTTTGGCTATTTTGGTGCAAATTTACACATTATCCTGCATATCTTGATCATTTGCCGTCATTTTATCAACGGCCTGAACACCCTCAGTGTCTCCGAGCTTCCCGCGATCACCGACATGTTTCTGTCCTCTCTGATCGATTCTACTCTACCCCCGGCTTCCTCTACTATCAGGCTTCCCGCTGCTACATCCCATGGTTGCAGATTCAGCTCCCAGTATGCGTCGAAATATCCCGCTGCTGTATAGGCCAGGTCTATGGCCGCCGAGCCCATGCGTCTTATTCCTCTCACCCTCGTGCTCACGCGCCCTATGTTGTCAAGATTGTTGTCCGGATTTACTGCACGGTCGTATGGCATTCCTGTGGCCGTCACCATAGTCTCGAGATGCGTGTTGCGCCCGCACTCCAGCCTGTTCCCGTTCATATACGCTCCGCCCCCGGCTGTCGCCGTGAAGAGCTCCCGGAGATACGGCGCATACACTACCCCCGCTACTGTCCGCCCTTTGTGCTTCAGCGCTATCGACACACTGAATGCCGGCAGTCCCTGGTTGAAGTTGGTCGTCCCGTCCAGAGGATCTATCACCCATTGCCATTCGCTGTCCTGGTTGGCTATGGCGCCGCTCTCCTCCGCCAGTATGCCGTGCGTCGGATAAGCCTCCTTTATACCGTCTGTTATGCACTTTTCCGAAGCCTTGTCCGCCTCGGTCACAACGTCAAATTCATTTTGTTTTGTGGCCGATTTAAGCCCCCTGCTTCTGAAGTATTTCAGCTGTATTTCTCCGGCTTTCAGAGCTAATTCCGTCGCCTTGTCAAGATACTCTTGGTAGTCCATCTGTTTGTTGTGGTTATTAAACACCTTCTTAAGCTACAAATTTACTGTTTTTTCTACAATCTCTCGGTCACTGTCCTCATTATATTCGCTCCGCGCGTCAAAACACGGACACGCCTTGTTCGCATAATCCCTGTGGCCCGACACCTTCAGTTTCCCGTATTCGGCTCTGAGCCGTTCTATCAGCTTTTTCAGTGCCTCTTTCTGTTGAGGAGTGCGCGTATCGGCTGGCTTCCCCGTCTGGTTCAGTCCACCAACGTAGCACACCCCTATGCTTCGCTGGTTATGCCCCTTGCAGTGCGCTCCCGCCCGTTCTACAGGCCTTCCCGCATCCACATTCCCGCCAAGTTCTACCAGGTAGTGGTAACCTATCCCGGCAAAGCCACGCTCCTTGTGCCATGCGTCTACATCCTTCACGCTCACTGCCCGTCCGGCTCTGGTGGCGGTGCAGTGTACAATGATCTCATCTATCTTTCTCATCATCTGTTGGTATTGGTAACTTGTAACGCGGGCCGTCTTTCGGTCCGCGTTACAAAATTACGCCATGCCCGGTTCCGTTTTTTGCGAAATCTCCCTTTTGTTCAAGAATTATTTATGTACATACGCACATTTATTATCCGTACGTACTTAGAACGGGTAACCTATCGCAAGATGGAACGCAAGTGAGTTTTTGAACGATGTCATGTTGTAGTAGCCCGATTTGCCCGTATCATACGGCGCATGGATTCCTATGCCCAGATCGCCGCGTACCACCAGCATTCCTATGTCGAGTCTTAGGCCCACGCCGGTGCCCGTTGCAAGATCCTTGAAGAATGTCTTGCCTCTGAGCTTGCCTCCCGGACGCTGTGGATCCTCCTTCAGCAGCCACACATTGCCCGAGTCTAAGAATGCCGCTCCGTGCAGTGGCCCGTATATCGGGAATCTGTACTCTATGTTCGCCTCAAACTTGAATGTTCCCGTCTGGTCGAAGTAGCCGTTCACCTCATCAGCCGCCGGACGGTAGCTGCCCGGACCAAGCGATCTCACTGTGAAGGCTCGCACGCTGTTCGCGCCGCCTACATAGAATTGCTCGCTGTACGGCACTGTCGACGAGTTGCCGTAGGCGTGTGCTGCGCCTGCAGCCACGCGGCTCACTATCCAGTTGTCACGCCCGAACCGCTTGCCATACACTATTTGGGTCGAGCCCTTTATGAACTGCGAGAACGGAGTGCCGAACAGTTTTTTCGTGCCCTTGTCTCCGAAGGCACGCCAGGCGGCCCAGAAGCCGTTGCCTGCCTCTTGGATTGTGAATTGCCACGTCAGTGTATGGTCATCGTTTATGGCTCGGTCATACATGAACGTATATGCTACCTGCGGTATGAACTGTGTCATGAAGCTCTGCGCTATCGCCGGGTTCTTGTTCATTATCGAGTCGAAGTCTTCTGTCGTGTGCATCAGCTTCGTATACGTCAGCTTGAACAGGGTCAGCGTATTGTTCACGTGACGGTTCACTCGCCAGTCATAGCTGAACGAGGCGTTCATCTGCCCCATTCTGAAGTAGTGCGGTCGGTTCAGCAGATCGCCGTTCAGCGATATGCGGGTCCAGTTCAGCTCGCGCCTGCTTCGGGGTATGAAGCGTGGGGCAAGTAGCCTCGGGAACGCTAAGGTTGCCGTCAGTCCGAACTCATAGCTGTTGAACACCGACTTCCCTTTGTCGCGGCCGGTCTGCCATTCATAGCTCGCGTTCATCGTTATTCCGAGCTGTTCGCCGCCTCCGAACAGGTTGCGGTTCGTCACTCCGAATATCAGGCCCGGGCCAAGATAGCTGTTGCTCTTCGATGTCGCGTTCACCTCCAGGCTTGCCTCCAGCGGGGTGTCGAACGTACAGCTTATGTCCACATCGAGCGTCGGTTCTTTCTTCGTCGTGTCTGGATACACGTTTATGTCTATTCCGTTGAATATGCCCAGACGCGACAGGTAGGTCTGCGTCCTGTTCATCTCTCTCACCGAGAAGGTCCGGCCCTCTCTGAAGGTGATGCACTGCGGCACAAGATGCTCTCTCAGCCGCGCCGGCCTCATCACTATCACGTCGCCCTTGCGCGTATGCATGGTGTCTGGGGTCCCGTCGCCCTGGTTGCGGTATATGTGCGTGGTGATGTTTCCAGTCTTGAAGCTCTGCAGGGCTATGTCCGGCGTGTTCGCTGCCACTGTCAGCTTCAGCGCTATCTTCTGTCGGTTGATGGTCGAATCCGCCAGATACTCTATGTAGTCCGGCTTGAAAAAGTAATAGCCGTAGTTTCTCACCACGTTCGCTATCTTGATGCGCTCTGCGTTCAGCGAGTCCGTGTCATAGCGAACACCGTCTTTCAGATACGTCGACCGCCGCGCTACCGAGTCTATCAGTTGATACAGCCGGGTGGTGTCGGGCAGAAGTATGATGCTGTCAAGGCTGTACTCCGGACCCGTATTCACGGTATACCGTATTGAGGCTTTCTTCTTGTTCTTGCCCTGGACAAGCTCGTAGTCGGCGTGACCCTGGAAATAGCCGTTGTTGTCAAGTATCTGGTCTATCATTTCTACCCTCACCTCCGGACGCACGTCGCTTATCAGCACAGGCTCCTCCACAAGCTTCTCATACAGCCAGTGTTTCAGCCCTTTCGGTGGATTCGACCAGTTGTTGTATACCCACAGTCCTAATGGGAACGGATACCGCAGATACGGCGAGATCAGGCTGTTGTTGGGAGCTACGTTTACGGCGTTCTTCACACTTCCTGCCAGGCCCGGCGCTGCTTTGATCGAGTCGGGGGCCGTGATCGCTATCTTCTTTACTCCGGTATAGAGTATGTCATCGGCGGCAAGACGACGCGTCGTCGAGCAGCTGCTTACCAGTGCCATCGCAGGGATAAGGATTGCCGCGATGGCTGCCAATACTTGGGATATGTGTCGGTTGTTCCTCATTGTCATTTGTCTGTGGTTGTTGTGGCCTCTTCCGGCTTGATTGCCGGTGTTTCTGGTGCTTTCGGCGATGACGGTTTGCGTGCCGGTAGAAATCTGAACAGGTTGCGGAGTGTGTTGAGCTTGCGTTTCATCACAAAACCTACACCCGTCTGTGTTATCTCGCCCTCGAGTATGCTCTCATAGCCTATGTGGCGGAAGATCCTCACGAACATTGAGCCGCTCCGGTTCAGCATATATTCAAACGATATGTCGTTCACAAGGTTCTGCTCGAAGTTTTCGTCCGCATCGGCGTCTGTCGAATAGTTGCCGCCTACCACTATCTTTACTCGGTCGTTGAACAGTGTCTTGCTCACCTTGTAGCTGTAGCTCGTCGCCGTCGATGTCGACCCGTTCGTTGTCTTGTCATACTGGTCTATGCCGAACGACAGGTCTACACCCTTGATGTTGTTGGCTGCCCACGAGTTCAGTCTGCCCTCAAGGAAGCTGTAGAGTGGATTGCCCGCCAGATTGGCGTTTCCCTTGGTGCCTGCGCCGGTATATACGTTATACAGCAGCAGGTTCATAGCCTGGTTGGCGCGTTGCTGTGGCGACATCGAGCTCAGCTCGTTCTGCACTGTCAGGTCATCGTTGGTGCTCAGGTCAAACGCTACGTTCATGTTCTGTAGGGTGTTGGTCACCGACAGGCTTACCTCGAAGTTTACCAGGCGCGAGTCCTGGCCGCTCTGGGTCACGTTGGCCTTCAGGTTGTCTACTGCATGCACATTCAGTATCGGGTTCATCATGTCTCCGGTGAACGATACATAGCTGCCCTCCTCGAAGTTGAACAGTTTCTCGCTCATGAACGGTGGTGTATATCTCACGAACCCGTTGTTTATGTTCAGGCGGCCCGTCAGGCGTCCGTCGTTCATCGGGTTCTGTGAATATGTCAGATTTCCCGAGCTTTGGAGCGATACCTTGTTCGACCCGTCTGTCGACAGATCCACGTTGATCGTCGAGCCTTCCGATATGGTCAGGTTCGCCTCCAGATTCAGGTTCATTGCATCATTCGCTACCGTGTCGGCGGCCGCTGTCTGCAAGGAGTCGGCGAAGACTACAAACTGTACCATGTCGCTCTTCGACTGGTTGGTGATTTCCGATACATCCGAACTCATCACGTAGGTCACATTCGTTCCCGGTAGTATGTTCAGACGGGCGTTCACATCCATAAACTGCATGTCACCCTTCACCTTCGCATCCACATCTATAAACGCCTTGCCGTATACATCTGCACCCTTCGGACGTGTGCTCCCTACAAGCTGCATGTCGCTCGCCGTCAGTGCCAGATTTATCTTGGGCGAGATCAGGCTGTGTATGTCTACTGTTCCGTTCACGTTGAGCGGATTGTCGTTTACGGCCTTTATGGCGAAGTTGTCAAACTTCACTACGTTGCTGTCTACTGATATCTTGGTGGTCGGGAATGTCAGGGTTGAGCCTAACATGCCTACCTTGCAGTTGGCCGAATCAAAGTTCAGGTAGCCGTTGAATACTGGCTCCGTCATCGTGCCCGTTATATCCATCTGGCCGTTGAGTGTACCAGACAGGCGGGCATACTCTTTCGGCAGGAACGGATTGGCCACGGTCAGCGGGAACTGGATCATCGAGAAGTCAAGAAGGAACGGATTGCTCTTGGTGCTGTCGTTCAGTGCGCCCTTCGCGGTGATCACCTTCACGCTGTCGGCCATAAGGGCCAGATCGGCGTTCAGAACACCCCCTCGCGACTGGCTTACATCCATGTCGAGCATGAAGCTGCCTACGCGCTCCTTGCCGTAGTACAGGTCGTTCACCTCCGCTGTGCCGTTGCCGGTTATGCCGTTGTCAAGCAGATGGAAGCGCATGTTGGCGCCTATATAACCCTTGATCGGTGGTGCGAACGGGTTGATCGAGATCCAGTCCTGTATGTTTATCTGGTGCAGCTGAAGCACTACGTCCTCCTGATCCATGCTGTCGGTCTCGTTCACCGTATACAGCTTCAGATAGCTGTCCTCCGAATTGCTCAGTTGAAGGTTGGCCGCTATGCTTGGATGGCGCGTGTTGTAGCTCACGAAGTTGTCCTGGTTTATCGTCCACTGCTTGTAGGCTATCATTGGCTTTCTCGGAACGAATCTCAGGTCTATCGTCGAGTCGGTCGCGGTTATGTTCATGCCGAGGAAGTAGCCCTGCTTGCCCTCTATGTTGCGTTGACGGGCGAGCATCGACAGCTGGCGCGACGATATGAAGCCGTTCACTCCTACATGCGCGAACTGGTCCATTGTGCCGGGACGTTGGTTTAGGGCCGCGCTGAATATCAGGTACGCTCCCTTCTGGTTCGCGTCGAAGCGTATGGAGTCAAGACGCGTCGTGCCTGTCTTAAGTCCGTTCACGCGGGCCGACATGTGCAGTATGCTGTCGTTGGTGAACGACACCAGCGCGTCGTTGAATGTCATTGAGCTTTGGGCCAGATATGTGCTTATAGGGTTGTTGCGGCCGGCATTCATCGCAAAGTTCATCTGCGGCAGGGTCTTCTCTATCAGCACCACGTCTACCGACCTTTTGGCCATGATGGTGTCTATCAGGGCAGGCACTGCGCCTATTTGTGTCATCAGTGTCTTCATGTCGCTGGCCGCGTATGCCCGTGCCAGGAAATCACCGCTGCTCAGTGTGGCCTCTACTGTCGAGTCGGCAGCTATATCCATCATGAGGGTATCTACCGCGAGTCTGTTCTCTCCTATTTCCCAGTCCAGATCAGTTATTCTCACCTGTCCGTTTATTCTCGACATATCTGTACTCATGCTTCCGGCGCTTGTCAGGTCAAGTGTGCCGTTCAGCGGAGTCGTCGAAAGATTCAGTGCCTGCAGATCCACATGATGCACCTCTCCGTCTATATCCCATGTATAGCCGGTCTTGTCTATCGTGGCTGTGAACTCTGCGTCCAGGTCCAGATCCTTGTTGTTCGACACAAGCATGCCGTCAGCCTTTCCGTCGGTCAGATGGGCTGAGAAGCGGATGTCTTTGTATGTCTTCTTCATGTACTCGGCCTCCGTCAGGTCCACGTCGACATCTATGGCTGTCTTTGGCGACAGAGGATTATATCCGTGTCCGTTCGCGTGCAGCTGTGCCGTCACGCTGCCCACACCTGAGCCGGGCATGATGGTGTTGACCGGAAAACGGTTTACAGTCACGCTGGCCTTGTACCGCTCGCCGCGGGCGTGCCATTCGCCGGCCGCGGCTATCTTGCCGCCTCCGGTTGTGGCGGTCAGCTCTCCGTCTATTGCACCGGGGCTGTAGTCTATCTTTCCCGACAGTGTGGTCGGGGGTATATTCACGCTTTTTGCTAACTCTGCGTCAAGCAGTGTCGGCTTGATGAAATTCACATCACGCAGGTTTCCGTTCAGAGCTAACCTTCCACCTATCTTCTCCGGGTCAAAAGCGTTGCTCACGCTACCCTTTGCCGACAGGTTGGCCAAGTTGCCGAGACGTGCGCTCAATTCCTTGATATTCAGACGTCCCGAGGTGCCGTTTATATTCGCCGAAACCCTCAGATCGCACCCTCTTGGAAGCCCTTTTGTGAAGGTTTTTATCATCGGCATCGCCAGAGCGGCGTCAGCGGGGCTTAGGTATCCCTGAGCTATAAGGCTGATTGGTAGCGACTTATTCGTCATTAGGTCTCCGATGCCCATCATTCCGTCAAGATGCAGGGCCGACCTTTGTAGCCTGATATCCATATCTTTAGCATACATTCCGGTCGAATCCATGTCAAATCGCCCGGTCAGGCCGACCTCAAGTCCGCACCGCTCTGTGGCCCTGAGTTCGCGTATTTTGCCGCTTACGGCCATTCCGCGGTTCATTACGGAGTCTACTTCAATTCTTATCTTGCTGGCACTCAGATAGTTCATATCGAGTCCCGGCAGAGGTGTGGCACCGCGTACGGCGTATGTCGCGCTTTTGCCCGTGATTTTCACGCTGTCTACAGTCACAGTCCACGGCGCGGTGGTTGTACTGTCTTGATCCTCAGTGTTTTTAGTGGGGTGCGATGCGAGATATTCAGCTGTCGGGGTCAGATAGGTAGCGTTTACGCTGTCTACACGTATCGCTCTCGCTTTCACGAGATTACGTCCTAAATCCACCGTGCCGTCGGCCAATTCCGCCTGCCCGACGTGAGCGCCAAGCGAGTCGATTACCGGAAGCATCGTCATTTCATACTGTATATCGCTAAGTTTTAGGCGTTTAGCTTTTATGATCATCGGATTTACCGCCGATGTGTCAGCCGGCGTCTCAGTCACTGTGTCCTTCATCGCCAGCCTCATATGTCCCCCCTCCAGACTCGCACTCTCCACATCGACTGCGTTCTCCTTGAAGTTGAAACTCGAACCGCTTCCTATGTTGGCCATACCTGCCCTGACAGTCAGATACATAACCGAGTCCGGAGTGCCCATTCTGTAGTATACGTCCCTGATGTCTATACCATCGGTTATCGCTTCGCCATGCAGCAGCGGCAGCAGTTTTACCGCCACATCCGCCTGGCCGAGTGAAGCGAGAGTGTCACCACCGGCCTCTATGGCAGTCACTTCCCTCAGGCTAAGTTTCAGCGGCCATTTAAGTCTCAGCTGTCCTACTCCTATCTGCATGCCTGTCGCATCGCTCGCTTTGCGGCATGCTATCTCGACGGCTTTGTCCTGAATATAAGGCACATAGAGCAATGCCGGTATCAACAGGATTACCAGCAATATTATTATCAGCACCTTGATCGCACATCTCAGTATGCGTGTGCCTGTACTGCGCTTTTTGGTTACTTCTTTCGACAATGTTGTGATGAGTTAAATGATTGTTGAAACGTACCTTTATAACCCACCCGTCCTGACTCTTGTTCGATAAAATTTAACATTTTGCATAATCGGATTTACGACATTATCCTAAGTGCAATGCTATATGCCTTTTATGCAATATCAACGTCAAGTCACTTACCGTTTAGGAACCCGGCTATCAGAGGTACACACTCGGCTGCCGTATCTATTCCTTCCAGCAGATGCTCTACCGGACACGGCCCCGTACCGCTTCTGTTAATTATGCTGTCGGTCAACGTGTTGTATGTGATGCGGATACCGTAATGTTCGAGCAGCTTCCTGGCCGCCGCGCTGACCACGTCGCCGTGTGCACGTGTCACGCCACCTGCGGCCATGAGTGCCGCAGCACCTTTGCCGATTACTTTGTCGGCCAACATGGCTCCGGACAGCGTCCCGCTCCCGTTATCGAGGATTCCGTAGAGGTCTTTGACTCCACGTCCATGATACGTATGCAACATGCCGTCACTGTCGGCTACTACAAGGCTGCATTGATCCTTGTGGAGGATATCAATGAGCATCTCCATTGTAATCATAGAGTTCCGCGTTTCAGGCTGTCAACAAATTTGTCAATCCGGTTCGTTTCGGCCGGTATGTCTATCTCCTGGGGACAGTGTGCCACACACTTCCGGCAGCCTACGCAGTGGTCGGCCTGCCGCAGTTTCGGCACGCTGCGGTCATATCCTATCAGGAAAGCACGCCGAGCCTCGCGATAGTTCTCTGACTGGCTGCTTTCAGGTACATTCCCTTCATTCACACACTTGTTGTAATGCTGTAATATGGAGGGGATGTCAATACCGTAAGGACACGGCATGCAGTATTTGCAGTCGTTGCATGGTATTGTGGGATATTCCATCATCAGGTTGGCGGTTTCGTATAGAAACCGGTTCTCGTCGTCGGTGAGCGGCTTAAGCGGGCAAAACGACCGCAGATTGTCTTCGAGATGATCCATATATGTCATGCCGCTGAGAACTGTCAGGACGCCCGGATGAGAGCCGGCGTATCTAAACGCCCACGATGCCACGCTTCTTTCAGGTTCGCGCTCCAACAGCCTGTTGGCTATGTGGTTAGGCACCTTTGCAAGGCGGCCACCAAGGAGCGGTTCCATTATAACAGCGGGTATGCCGCGTTTCTCAAGCTCGGTGTAAAGGTATTCGGCATTTGTGTTTGCCTCGTTGATCTCGCTGGCGTGCCTCCAGTCCAGATAGTTGAGCTGGATCTGTACAAAATCCCATTTCCACTTGTCGTGTTCGGACAGGGCGCGGTCGAAAACGGCGATGTCGCCGTGATAGGAAAAACCGAGATTGCGGATGCGTCCGGCCTCTCTTTCGGCTGCCAGAAATTCGAGCATACCGTTGTCAATGTACCGATTCTCAAACTCTTGCATACCATCCTCACCCATGCCGATAGCGTGCAGAAGCATATAGTCGATGTAGTCGGTCTGTAAATATTCCAGCGACTTACGATACATCTGTTCGGATGCCTTTCGGCTCCATGTCTGGGGTGCGAAGTTGGATAACTTAGTGGCAATGAAGTACTTATCTCGAGGATGCCGAGACAGTGCGTTGCCCGTTACCTCTTCAGAATGTCCCTCACCATAGGCAGGCGACGTGTCGAAGTAGTTGACGCCATGCTCTATGGCCTTGTCTACCAGTTGATTGACCATGTCCTGGTCGATCACATTACGTACCTCATTACCCTCTTTGACCTGTTTCACAGGCCACCTCATACATCCGTAGCCGAGAAGGGATACTTTATCGCCGGTTTTAGGGTTGGTACGGTATGTCATTTGGTCGGTCGGGATGGGTCCGGTGAGCGATGTCCGGCCTCCGTCAGTGGTTCCGGATGTGCAACTTTCCAGTATGGACGGAAGTGCGGCAGCCGTAGCGCCGAGTCCCATACGTTTCAGAAATCTGCGGCGATCCATATCGAGTCCGCATATTGTATTTGGCTTGCTCATGTCGTGGTTCTGATTTGATGGTTAGACGGTGCGGTGCTGCAGATGTCCCTCTACGTATATAGCGCTGTAAGGACGTGCGGGGCATAGGTTCTCACATGCGCCACAACCTATGCAGCGCTCGCGGTTAACTGCCGGGATCTTAGGCGAGCTATCATCCCCTGAGATGCTCGGCACCATGGTTATAGCTCCGGTGGGGCAGTGGCGTGCGCAGTTTCCACAGCTCACGCCGTCGGTATACACTATACAGTTTCTTGACAACCACACGGCGTGGCCTATCTGCGTGGAAGATTTGTCTGCCAAGCTTACGGGATGTATGGCACCTGTGGGACATACGGAGCCGCACTTGTTGCACTCGGGACGGCAATAACCACGTTCGTAGGAGGCTTCGGGCTGCATGAGACGGCTCAGATCGGTGGATGGCCGGAGTACTTCGTTGGGACATACCGTGACACACAGCTGGCATGCCGTGCAGTGTCGGGCCAGATTTGCGATACTCAGAGCGCCGGGAGGCACTATGTGGATGTCGCGTTCCGGTATCTGCTTGTCGGTTATCGCGGCCAGACCACCGTCGACTGTCTTTTCGGCGGCTTTGGCCGCTGCCGCTCCGATAGTAAGAGCGCATACTCCCATGAAGTCGCGTCGACCAGCGGCATTGACGCCGGTCGAGGTCGCAGTGGTTTCAGTGGAATGGTCGGTAACCTTGCCGCGGCGTGTGTAGCTTATAGCCCGCTGATGACACTTGTCGATGCAGTCCATACATGCCACACACCGGGAATAGTCGATCGTATGGTTCCTGGAGTCGATGCATGATGCCTTGCAGTTGCGTCCACACAGGCCGCAGCTGTTGCATTTGGTTGTGTCGATAACGGGTGCAAACAGCGAGTAGCGGGCAAGATATCCCAGAACGGTGCCTACGGGGCAGATCGTGTTGCAGTAGGTGCGGCCGTTTCTGAAAGCGAGAACTGCGATGACAACGAAGGTAATGACAGCTATGGCTATTACAGCCGCACCCTTGAGCCGGTAGTCAACATGATAGAACATATAGTTTCCGGCATGCCGGGACATGTCGGCCAGAAGATTGTTAATCCATATCCATACCGGGCCCAACAGGGTCTGCACCATTCGGCCATAGCTGCTGTAGGGAGCTATCAACGCCGCTATCCAGGACATGCCTATCAGAAGGAGGGCTATCATGGCAACCAACATAGCAATACGCAGCACGCGCTTTTCCTTGGAGTACCGGTAGCGGTTGCGCTTTCCGGCACGCGCTATCACATCCTGCATTACTCCGAGAGGACAAATGACGGAACAGTATACTCTGCCAAACACAATGGTCACCGCCACAAGCGCGATCACTATGCCGACGTTGAGCGCGAGCACCGCCGGCAGAAACTGTATCTTGGCCATCCATCCCACCCATGCGTGGACTGTGCCCGTGAAATCGAGGAATAGCAAGGTTATGGAGACAAGAAATACGAGTCCCGCAATCCTTCTGATAGTTGATAGCATAATACGAATGTGATTGAATTTTGCCAAAGTTACGATTAAACAGGGGCAAAACCAAATAGTTTTGCGGTTGATATCCTCTTTAATGTCGGAATATCATGCTGATATGTATATAAAAGCAGACCGGGAGCAAGACATGTCTTGCTCCCGGCCATATAGAGAGTGGGTCAATCGAGTTTCTTGATGAGTACAAGTCCGTAGGTGTCGTTGCCGCCGGTAGCTCCAGCCTTCACGTCAATGTAGAAGGGTGTGCCAGCTTCGAACGAGTCGATGCTGAACTTGTAGGTGGCCGGTGCGGATCCGGGCTTAACGGTGAAGTTGCCCTGGGCTGTAGCCACAAGTTCATCACGTTTGTACACTTTGAGTTCGCCGGTGGTAAGGCTGTTCTCGCCTTTCAGGGCCACGAATGTTATCTCATAGTTTCCGTTGCCAGAAATCTTACCAGTGCACTCAAACTTCCAGTCGGATACAGTGGGCTGGACGTTGAGAGGCTTCCACTGTTCGGTGACCTTGCCATACTTCTGCTCATACTCCGAATAGTCGGGGGCGAAATGGATGGGCAGCGAATAGTGGAGGGGTGTCACAACGGTTATAGCGTGAAAATCACTCTTGTTGCCTACAGTGACGGGCTTTGTGTAGATGGGGGAATGTACGGTAGGATATGATCCGTCGGTAGTGTAGCGTATTTCCGAACCCTGAACCGATGGCGCGAGAGTGAAAGTGACACCGTCGGCGTTTTCGGTCATCGACACTATCTCGGGTTCGGGGACTCTGTAGGTTATCTCCTTATTGTCGAGACGTGCGTAGTGGCTCTTGATGCGCTTGGCAAAGTCGGCATAGTCGCGTTGTGCTTCTTTGGTCCAACCAAGCTCGGCGATAGCCATGAGACGCGGGAAGGTAAGGTACTCTATGTAGTTTTCGGAACGGTTCTCGTTGATAAGGGGAATTTCCTGAAGCATTGTGCCATGGATGAACTGGTCGCTCCAGAGGCAACCTTGAACACCGATGACTGTGGAGTTGTCGGAGTAGTCGTTTATGGGCATTGAATATGCACGCTCCAAAGAGATCGGAGGCATCCAAGTGGCAGCCTTGACTTCGCCGGGTGTGCTGCTCTCGGGGAAGTCGAAGTAGAGATGTGTGGCGGGCGTAAGAATGGCTTTGTGTCCGAGATCACGAGCCTTGACGGTATCGTCGACATTGTGCCAGATCATAGCTACAACCTGTTCGTCAACTTTGCCACGGTCGATAATCTCCTCCCAGCCTATGACAGTGCGGTCCTTTTCCTTCATCATCTTGGCCACGACGTTGGTGAGGTAGCCCTGAAGCTGCGATTCATCTGTCAGACCTTCGCGTTTCATGAGCGCCTGGCAATCCTCGCAGGTCTTGTAGCGGGTGTAGACAGCCTCATCGCCGCCTATATTGATGTACTTGGAGGGGAAGAGCTCGACAGTCTCGTCGAGAATGTCCTGAAGGAACTTGATGGAGCTATCCTTGCCGACGCAGAGCAGGTCGCGGCTTATGAAGTGCTGGAGCGGGAGCTCATGCTGCTCGCCCGTGCATGACAGCCAGGGATAGGCCACGATAGCCGACAGTATATGAGCCGGGAACTCGATTTCGGGTATTATCTCGACATTGCGGACTTTACCGTATTCGATCAGCTCCTTGATATCGTCCTGTGTGTAGTAGCCGCCAAGTTTGTGGCTCTCGGGGCCTGCCCAAGCTCCAACTTCGGTGAGACGCGGATATTTCTTGCTCTCAAGACGCCATCCGGAATCATCAATTAGGTGGAACTGGAGTTTGTTCATCTTGTACATAGCCATCATGTCGATGAACTTCTTGACAAACTCCTTGTCGTGGAAATAACGTGCGACGTCGAGCATCATGGCACGCCACGGACGGGCCGGGGCATCGTAGACATGGACGGCGGGTATGGTCCAATCCACACCCTTCTGGCGGCGGTCACTGTAAACCTGAGCGGGGAACAGCTGGAGCAGAGACTGAATGCCATAGAAGACGCCGCCTTCGTCATGACCGGCGATGGTGACATCCTTTGATGTGACATCGAGGCTGTAAGCTTCGTCCTGGGTAATCTTCTTTGGAGTGAGAGTGAGTTTTATATCGGCTTTCTTAGTACCTTCGGTAAGAGCGAGATCCCATCCGGTAGATGCGGCGAGGACTTCTTCGAGATACTCGGCCTGAGCCTTAAGCCCTTTTTCATAGCCTATCGTCATTGTAGGCCTGAGGGTAAAGCTACCGGTAGATTGCTGAAGTTCGACCGGCTGCGGTATGATTGAAACATCGGCCGCTGTCGCCGTCATGCATCCCGCCGCTATCATAGCACCGAGTGTGATCGACTTCAAAATTGACAGTTTCATGTAATATTTAGGTATTGGATTGGTGAAATAATATAGAGATTGACAGACTGACGCAATATGGCCTATCTATCAGATTACAAAGATACGAATAAGTGAGCGCAATACCAAATATCATAAGGTATGCGCTCACTTTTTAGTATTGCAGCCAAGGGTGTGTGGTTACTGTCGATGATAGTCAATTGTCCAGTTTCCCCGTTTCAGGGTCAGCTCATCATTTGTGAGACGTTGGATGACAAGGGTGTCGGTAAATGAGATTTCGGATTGATTTCCGATGCTTTTGCCGGAGAGGATGAGTAGGCTGTCCTTTTTCTCCCATTTCTCATAGCGGAGGGTGGCCATATTAATGGATGAGGCTTTGCCGTCGCTCCGGAGGTCTATGCCTTGTGTCATGTTTTCCATGCCAGGAACGGGTTCTACCCATTTACCCGTGATATCGGTTCCGCCGCATGCCGTAAATATGGCTGCGGCCATAAGACCGATCATTGTTCTAATCGCTGTTCCAGTCATTACTTTTAGTTTGGGCTATTATTAGCTTGATGAATAGGAGTAACGGAGTTGATCGGGTTATGAGACTTCACTGTAACCAAGCGCACGGTCGATGGCCTGCAGTTCTTCAGGATCGAAAACAGTGTTGTGGACTGCTCCGATAGTGTCGTCGAGCTGTCCGATCGAGCTGCAACCGGTAATGACTGAGGTTGTGGCGGGATGAGCCAGGACCCAGGATGTCGACATCTGGGCGAGTGTCTGACCGCGCTGTCTGGCTATCTTGTCAAGCTGCCGGATCCGGCTGACCAGTTCCGGGGTGATCTTGTCGGCGGTGAGGTGACTTCCGCGGGCCGCGCGTGAGCCTTCGGGGATGCCGTTGAGGTATCTGTCGGTCAGCACACCCTCGCCAAGAGCGGAGAAACCTATGAATCCTATACCTGCCTGCCGGATGAAATCAAGCTGTCCTTCCTTGATGTTGTGGCGGTCGATGAGGCTGAGACGGTCCTGAAGCAGTAGGCAGGGCACATCACGGTCTTTCATATAAAGGGCGGCTTTTTTCAGCTGGTCGAGCGGCCACCGTGATATGCCGGCATAAAGAGCCTTGCCCTGACGGACGATGTCGATGAGCGCCTGAAGAGTCTCCTCGACCGGTGTGTGTGGGTCGAAACGGTGATGGTAGAATATATCAACATATTCCAGTCCCATCCGCTGCAGGCTCCGGTCGAGGGAAGAGATGAGATATTTGCGTGATCCCCAATTGCCATAAGGTCCGGGCCACATGTCAAAACCGGCTTTGGTAGATATGAAGAGCTCGTCGCGGTAAGGGCGGAGATCGTTGCGGAGCACACGACCCATAGTCTCCTCGGCCGCACCGTATGGAGGTCCGTAATTGTTGGCAAGATCAAATGACACGATTCCACGGTCGAAAGCATGGAGTATGATGTCGCGGCTACGGCTGTAAGGGGTGATGTCGCCGAAGTTCTGCCACAATCCCAGGGATATGCTTGAAAGCTGAATGCCGCTCCGTCCACACCGGCGGTATGTCATGCCGGCCTCGTATCTGCCGGGGCTGGCTATATATCGGATTCCTTGGTCCATGAGATTCAGCTTTCTATTTCAGCTTTGTTGCCGGGAGTCTTGCGCTTGGGATTGGCGGGGAACCAACCTTTGGCCACACGCTGCTCCTGTTCGGTGATCTCCTTGATGGACCAAAAGGATGAGAATGCTATGACGCCAAACACGGTAGAGAGCAGGATGTCGTCGACATAATAAGAGAGGATGCCGAAGATTATGCCTGCGGCCAGGAACCACCAGCGGCATCCTGTGCCGAAATAGTAGTGGCTCTTTATCACTATGGGGTGAAAGAGGCCTATTATCAGAAATGTGCATAGTCCGGTAACAAGCCCGAATATATGGTAGTCGGTCAATATCATAACTTAGATATGTTTGTTTGCCGGAGCGGTGGGACTCCGGCGTATGGATGTTTAATTCAATTATCTCGGATGGGAATGATTCTTTCTGCTTTTTTCAGATGCTTCCGGGAGCCGCTTACCATCCGCCTGAGGCGCCTCCGCCGGCAGTGCCGCCTCCACCGAAGCTTCCTCCGCCAAAACCTCCGCCGAAGCCGCCACCACCTCCGCCGCCGGGGATGATGACGATGGGTGCCGCGGCTGCAAGTTTGGCTATGCGGTAGGCAACCTCCTTGCGGTGTCCGCAGTTCTTGCAGGAGTATATCTTCACGCCCTGCCCCTCGCGGCGTTCGGTAGGTTTGATAAGGGTACGGTTGCCGGAGAGTATGGATGTACGCGCTCCGCAGCGTTCGCAGACCTGGTAGCTCGACTGTTTGTTGATATATGGAATTATATCGGTCTCGCCACAAGTGGGACATAGCCAGACATCATAGTCGATCGAGTTGATCTGCTCTTCGCGATCCTGCGCGGGGGTAAGGTATTGGTTGTCGGTAACTTCGTCGAGCTTTTTCATCTTTGACGAGCAGTTGGGACACTTGCGAGAGTGGTTGCGGAGCCGGTTCATCTTCCATATAAGGAGAAGGTAGGCGGGCAACGGCATTGCCAGACATAGGAAGCTCAGAAAGAGGAGAATGGTTTTCATGGAGTCGAGCTGACGGTACCGGTCGAGATCGTCCTTTTTTCGTCCGGACACAATGGTGAATATGACGACAACAAGGCAGGAGCCTCCCACAATAACAGCTACCTTGACCAGCCAGCTCCAGAGATCTTCCTCGCCATCAGCAGCACCGTTGGAGCGCCGTGAATCGTTAGGGATAGAGCTCCGGAGCTCATCCGCATATCCGGGATCGGTGATTATGCGATTCATACGGCTCACGGCCGCAACAGTGCCGCCATCGTAGTCGCCTTCTTTGAAGCGTGGGAACATATCCTCGCGGAGAATGCGTCCGCAGATGATGTCGGGCAGGACTCCCTCCATGCCGTCGCCGGTGCGGATGACGGCTTTCCGCTGATCCTTGACTATGAGCAGGAGCACACCGTTGTCGTTGTCGGCCTTTCCGATGCCCCAAGACTCCATAAGGGAGGTCGCAAAGTCATCGGGGTCGCCATCGATATCGTTGACAGCCACAACGGCAAGCTCGGCGGTGGTCTGGCGCCAGACGTCGGCTATCGCCGCATCGAGCTCGGCGACGGTGGCGTTGCTCAAAACTCCGTCGGGATTGGAGACATAACGGGTCTTATTAGTGACGTGGACATTGTCGATATCGTCGACAGTATAGCCTGATGCCATAGCATCGACTGTCATGCCGCCAGCCAATATGGGCAACACAACCGCTAAGAACCGAAGCCACAGCATATGATTAAGTTCTCTGATCAGGGTCATAATTGAGAGTAAGGCAATAGAGCCAATATGATGCAAAGATACGAAACAAATGAGTATTACGTTTGAGAAATAGGTTGATTGTACAAATTTTTTCAAAATTTATCCTTAGAAAACCTTGCACACACCAAAATTTCATCATATCTTTGCACCCGCAAACCGATCAAGGAAAGATGCCGGAGTGGTCGATCGGGACGGTCTCGAAAACCGTTGTACCCT
>CANRVB010000025.1 GCA_947643165.1 uncultured Porphyromonadaceae bacterium
ATATATATCCCAATTTTACCATTTTGGCAGATAAAAATTCATCTGTCGGCATCCAAGAGCTTAAATAAGCTAAATTATCAAATTTCTATACCTAATCATTATACCTAATTTCTACACCATGAGAAGAACGTATCTTACAGCTGCCGCGGCAGCAGCCGTTCTGACAACCTCGGCAGTTGCGGTTGCGCAACCGTCGGAGGGCGGAGGCAGTTACGCCAGTGTAGCTCCCCAGAACCAACAGACCAGCGTTTGTACGGGCACAATTGTCGATGACGATGGCGAGCCACTTATAGGTGCCACCGTAAGAGCTGAAGGCACCCAGTTGGCAACATCGACCAATATGGAGGGCAAATTCAGCCTTAACGGAGTAAAAAAGGCACCAAACTCACTGTGACATACATAGGCTACGACCCACTGACCATAACCTGGGACGGACAGCCGATAAACCTTACCATGAAGTCGCAGAGCAACTCTCTCGACGAGGTTGTGGTAGTAGGCTACGGCGCTCAGAAGAAAATCGACCTTACAGGAGCCGTAACCCAAGTAAAAGGCGATGAGATAATACGCCGTCCGGTAGCCGACGCCGCCCAGATGCTTCAGGGCGTGGTGCCGGGTCTGACTGTCACCAACGGCAACTCAGGCCGTCCCGGCGGTAGCGCCTCGCTCCAGCTGCGCGGTCAGGGCAACCTTTCCGGCACAGGTTCCCCTTACATACTTGTCGACGGAGTGGAAATGTCGCTGTCCGAAGTAAACCCGAGCGATATCGAGAGCATTTCGGTGCTTAAGGACGCAGGTGCAAGCGCTATCTACGGCGCACGTGCGGCATATGGCGTAGTGCTCATCACCACAAAACGCGGTGAAGAGGGTAAGATGCGCATTAGCTATCAGGGCAACGTGGGCTGGAATGCCCCGACAAAGCTGCCCAAGATGCTCGACGGATATGAATTTGCGAAATATTGGAACAACGCATGCTCTAACGCCGGCGTGACACGCTTCTATTCCGATGAAAAGCTCGAGCTGCTCCGTCAGTTCCGCGACAATCCATCGAGCGTAGATCCATGGCAGGAGCTTTCGTCAAACGCCAACATGAACCCGGCCTTCGAGAATTCAGAATCGGGAATAGGCAACACCGACTACTTCGACCTTCACTACAAGGACTGGGCATTCAAACAGAAACACAACCTTAGCGCCAGCGGCGGCGGCAAACGTGCGCAATATTACGTATCGCTCGGCTACTACGGTGAGGACGGCATACTGCGTTTCGCCGATATGGGCTACAAGCGCTACAATTTCGCATCCACAATCAGCTCGCAGCTCACCAACTGGTTGCGCCTGCATGCAAACACCAAGTTCATGCACTCGGATACCGACACTCCTTTCGGTGACGGAGGTCTGAGCGAAGGTTTCTACCACTCGCTTGCACGTTTCCGCCCGACTGTGCACTACATGGATCCTAACGGCCACTACACCGAGCTGACCATGATACCATATCTTCAGAGCGGCACCTATACCGACTCAAAGCTCGACAGAATGAACGTGACTTTCGGCATGGAACTCGAGCCTATCAAAAACTGGAAGATATTCGCCGACTACACCTACCGCTATCTCGGACGTCAATATGAAGCTCTCAACGTTGCTCCCGACATATTCGGCGCCGACGGTGTCACAACCACCAAAGGTGTCAGATCGGAGCTCGGCGTTCAGAGCGACGGCAGATATACCCGCCAGTCAGCAAACACCCGCTACCAGAACTTCAGTGCCTATACCAACTATGACCTGGCCGTCGAGGAGCACCACATGACCGTAATGGCCGGTTATCAGACCGAAGAAAACTGCTATTCTTACATGTCCAACTATGTGACGGGGCTCTACTCTACCACAAATCCGGGTCTCAACCTCGGCACAAGCGACATCACTGCTGTTGATACACGCCAAAGCTGGAGCACACGCGGATTCTACGGCCGACTCAACTACAGCTACGACAGCCGCTATCTGCTCGGACTGAATATGCGCTACGACGGCACCTCACGCTTTGCCAAGAACAACCGTTGGGGCTTCTTCCCCTCGGTATCGGTAGGCTGGAACATTGCTCAGGAGAAATTCATGGAGTCGCTTCAGCCAACTCTCAACCTGTTGAAACTGCGTCTATCCTATGGTAAGATGGGCAACCAGGCCGGCGCCGGTCTCTACACATTCGCTTCTACCATGGGCGTGACAGCCAAAGGCAACTACATATTCTCTGACGGCCGCCACGGCTACATTAACGCCCCTGGCGTAATCGACCCGACCGTTACATGGGAGAAAGTCGAGAGCAAGAACATCGGTCTTGATTTCGGACTGTTTAACAACGCCCTTACCGGTACTCTCGAAATATTCCAGCGCGACACCAAGGACATGCTTGGACCCGGATATGACTTCCCCGACTTCTTCGGTGCAAGCGCACCGCAGGCTAACAATGCCAACATGCGCAACCGCGGCTGGGAACTTACCATCAACTGGAACGGCAGAATAGGCCGCGACATAACCTACAGCATCGGCGGTCAGGTATCCGACGCAACTGCCAAGGTGACAAAATACGAGAATCCGACATTCACCAACCCTGCCGGCAACTGGTATGAGGGCCGCATGGTAGGCGAGATCTGGGGCCTCAAATCATCGGGTCTGATTCAGACTCAGGCACAGGCCGACGAATACAACAAGCTCGACCTGAGCTACCTGAACGGAGGCGTGTGGACACCGGGCGACGTGATGTATGAGGATCTTAACGGCGACGGAAAAATCAACCGCGGCACAAACGTTCTCGGTGACACGGGCGACTACACCATCATCGGAAACACCACTCCGCGCTATGAGTTCAGCATCAATGGCTCGATAGGCTGGAAAGGCTTCAACCTCAACATGATGTTCCAGGGCGTAGGCAAACGCGACTGGGCCCCCGGCACTCAGCCATACTTCTGGGGATGGGGATCGTACGCACAGGCCACCCTGTTCGAGGAGCACCTCGACTACTGGAGCGAGAGCAACACCGGAGCATACTACCCGAAGCCTTATCTCCACACAGCTGGCGGTATCGGCACCTATCAGAACCGCAATATGCAGACATCTTCACGATATATCCAGAACGCAGCATATATCCGTCTGAAAAACATCACCCTGAGCTATGATCTTCCAAAGGCCGTGCTCGACCACGTGGGTCTGCAGAAGATACAGGTTTATTTCACTGGCGAAAACCTCTGGACAGGCACCAAGCTGTCTAAGATCTATGATCCGGAAGGAGTCTTCACCGGAGCATCTTACGGTGGTGAAGCCGGTAAGAACTACCCGATGAACAAAGTGATATCGTTCGGTCTTAACGTAACCCTCTAAACGAAACAAAACAATGAATAAATATATCATATCGGCGGTATTAGGCATGGGGCTGGTGATGACTTCGTGCTACGATCTCGACCGCGAGCCACAGGGTGTACTGTCATCTGCTAAGCCTTTCACCACCACAGGCGAGATGAGCAGCTACCTCGACCAGTTCTACCAGAGTGCCGTCCGTACACAGGATCTGCAGGCAGGCGGCGGACAAGGTATCGCCGGCGGCGACTGCAACAGCGACAACATGGCGTCACCTTCCGTAAACCAGCGCATAGCCGGACGCATGTCGGTTTCCAATGCCAGCACACTCGGCAACTACACCTACATACGTCGCGTAAACTTCTTCCTTAACAACCTTGACAACTGCGACAACACTACCACCGCAGCTTACAAGCAGGCTGTGGGCGAAGGTTACTTCTTCCGCGCTTGGTACTACTATAACCTTCTCATAAACTACGGTCCTATCGCATGGGTTGAAACCCCGCTCGATCCGGATCCGGAGCAGATGAAATGTCCGCGGGAGAACCGCACCGTTATAGCCGACCACATCCTCGCCGACCTTGATCTGGCTATAGAAAACCTGAACGAGCGCACCAACAGCTCGACCATGCGTGTTCACCGCGACGTAGCCCGCGCACTCAAGAGTGAGGTGGCGTTGTTTGAGGGCACTTGGGAAAAGTATCACAAAGCCAAGAACGACCCCTTCTTCGATCCCACCGTGACCGATGCCAAGATTGCCGACTACCTCAACCAGGCCGCTGCCGCTGCCAAACAGGTGATCGACCGCAACGTATGGCGCATCTACTCTACCGGCAACCCAAACAACGACTACCGCATCATTTTCCAGACCACCGATCTGGGCAGCAACCCCGAGATACTGTGGTACAAGAAATATGACGGCGACGAGATCGGCAACAACGTAGACCGCTACCTGAATCAGGGCGGTGGCAGCCTCGGCGTGACAGCATCGCTTGTCGATG
The DNA here is from genome assembly GCA_947643165.1 of uncultured Porphyromonadaceae bacterium. Taxonomy (GTDB): domain Bacteria; phylum Bacteroidota; class Bacteroidia; order Bacteroidales; family Muribaculaceae; genus Paramuribaculum. The sequence continues at coordinate 4,344 of CANRVB010000025.1, forward strand.
ACTATCTCACCATTGACGGCCGCCCGTTTGTAGGTGATGAGCGTCTGAATGCCAAGAAAGTATGGGGTCAGGAACTCCAGCCCACCGTACGCGATCCGCGCCTGGCGCAAACCGTCGCCACCCCGGGCCAGATACTCCGCCCCGACTCCGATCCTTACACCGTTCCACCGCTGATCGGAACCTCGGCCTACAACAACAATATAACCGGCTACTCGCTGCTCAAGCATGTGCAGATCGACTATACCGGAAGCCTTGATGCCGAATACAAGGGTGCCACACCCGCCATACAGTTCCGCTATGCCGACGTGCTTCTCAACTATGCCGAAGCTCTTGCCGAACTCAACGGCGCAGCAAACGCCAATGCTATCAAGGAGGCCATACACCCGCTTCGTGCACGTGTAGGAATGCCCGACATCGACTTCGACCGCGAATTCAACAGCGATCCCGAATATCCGTTCGCACACCTTGACAAGTATATTCAGGCCGTACGCCGCGAGCGTCGCATCGAGAAAGCCTGCGAGGGCCGTCGTTTTGAGGATATACTCCGCTGGGCCGCAGCCGAGGAGATATTCGTAGGCAAATGGCATCAGGGCGCAATGTTCACCGGCAGCAGCCTCGAAACCGAGCCTGCATACTCATCGCTTAAATATGATCAGCCGTCCAACAACACAATCTTCCTCTCTGGCAAACCGGGTGATGCCATACGCTACATCATCCCCACCAACCCCGCCGGTTACGAAAGTGGATGGCAGTTCAACCCGCAACGCGACTACCTGCTCCCCATACAGGAACGCATGATCTCACTGACCGAGGGACTTTGGACACAGAACCCTGGCTGGTAAAAGGATAGATCAATAGACCACGTGTCTCGAGAGAGCCGGATGCAGTTGCATCCGGCTCTCTCGCCATAATGGAGCGCATGGAAACTGACCGATTGTTGTATCTTTGCAGTATATTTCAGAAACTGACCATACCAACCGCATAAGAGCAATGATAAAACCGAATGCATATCTGCCTGAGCTGCCACCAATCGGCAAGCCGGTAAAAGTACTTTTCGTGTGTCTGGGCAATATATGCCGCAGCCCCGCCGCCGAAGGGGTGATGAACGAAGTTGTGAGCGAACACGGAGCTATGAATGACTGGGTGATCGACTCTGCAGGCACAGGCAACTATCACATCGGCGATCTGCCTGACAGCCGTATGCGTGCTCACGCTCGCCGCCGCGGCCTGAACCTTACCCACCGGTGCCGGCAGGTGAGAGTGTCCGACTTCGATGATTTCGACATAATTGTAGCTATGGACGGCTCGAACGAACGCAATCTCCGCAATCTGGCGCCTACCACCGGTGCTGAAAATAAAATAGTCCGGATGGCCGACTTCTTCGACATGACCACTCGCTACGACCATGTGCCCGATCCATACTATGAAGGAGCCGAAGGTTTTGAGCTGGTACTCGATCTGCTGGCCGATGGTACGCTCAACCTGTTTGACACTGTGAACGCTCGCCGCCAAAAGTCATAACTCCACAACACTGACCGATGACACAGCCGAACCTGACCCTCCGCTCCCCTCGACACGGATCTGAACGGGAATACGGGCTTTCAGGTCATCGACATGGCTTATCAGTCCAACCTTGCGTCCGGCCGACACGTGAAGACGACGAAGAGTGGAGATAGCTTTCTGCAACGGCTCGCCGCTGAGCGATCCGAATCCCTCGTCTATAAACAGCATATTGACGCCCTGGGCGCTCCCGATATCGCTCAGCGCAAGTGCCAGGGCAAGAGATACCAGAAAACTCTCTCCGCCAGATACAGTGGAAACCGGACGGACAGCATAGCCTTGATAGGCATCCTCGACATTTATGGCAAATGAGCCGTGATCAACGCTCAGACGGTAGCGGTCGGAAAGCGAGGCCATGAAATGATTGGCCGAATGGATCAATGCACCGAGCACGTAACTGAGGGCGATCCGGCGGAATTTGCCACCGTCGGCACTACCGAAAAGCTGGTTGAGCGACTCCCACTTGTCAAATTCTTCCTTGAGCCGTTCTGCCTCACGGACTATCATATCCTTGCGCGACTCCTGCTCTCGGTTGCGGGCAAGTTCATTGTCGATAGCACCCAGACGTTGGACGTAAGTCTGAAGGCTATCCCTGACAATTTCGGCCATAGCCACGCCACACTCCCGCGTGTCTTCAGGAAGTCCGGCACTCTGTATAAACCCTGGCAACGATGGTAACGGATGGGAATTGTCACTGATCAATGCACGCAGATCCCATAATGCGCGTGCCAAGGCCGAACGGCTGCGTGTCACGGCATCTTCCACTGTCCGCAGCTTGCGCTCCTCTCCGGCTATAAAAAGCTGCTGATGGCCATTTAAATCACGTAACAATGGCTCTGTATAGCGATCATGGGCATTGAGAAACGCATCGAGAATACCCCTGGCGGCATCTCGATCACGTACGGCGCGGCTGATTTGCCTGCGTGCATCTGAAATACCGGCGGCAAGTGCTGTCCATTCTTCGGGCGTACACGGTTCTGAGGCAACGGTACCGATAACGTCGGCCGATGACATGCCGCAGGTGGCAGCCGAGGCCGAACATGCGTCGACAACAGTTTCAACCGCCGGGATAGCAGCCGACAGATCGTGCAGACGTTCTGACTTGGCCCTGTAATCGGCTGCAGTAGCCCGTATACGCTCTATTCGGTCGGTCTGCGACTCACCGTCACGGATAAGCCAATCCGGCCACGCTTGCAGTCGTGCATTGACTTCCGACTGGCCTTCGGCTATTTCAGTTTCCATACTGTCGGCGGCGGCGACACGTGCCGCCATACCGGCCAGCTCTCCCTGAAGGTTGACCGCAGCCTTGTCTCTCAGAGCCGTGAGTTTGTCAAAGCACACCCGTAGTTTCGTCTGCTTATCTACAAGTGATTCGAGTTTACGCTCTGTTTCAGCCACCTGCCCTATACTCGAGTCGAGCATCTTTATGCGACTCTGCGTTTCGTCCGTCAATTCCTCTATTCTTCCGGATGTTACATCATGGTCCAGGCCGCACTCATCCAGCCGATCGTTGAGCTGGGAGATAAGGTGCTTGCGCACACCGGCCATACGTTTTAGCTCGTCTTTCCGTTCTGTAATCCTGGCAAGTTCCTTTATCTCCGTGCCAATGACTGTAAGCCTACGCTGAGATTCATTGTATGACGCTACTGCTGTATCACGCCTCTCTCGCGCCCGGTCTACGAGTCCTGATATAAATGATTCGTCGGGAAGCGCCTGCTCTACTTTTTGCATACACACAGGACATGTACAGCCTGGTGTGAGCGATCGTCTCAGCTCTCGGGCAAAATCATCAACCGAACGTATCTCGCGTTCATAATCATCAATAGCTTTTCGGGCCACTTCCTGAAGCGCTTCATCGCGCGCCACAGCAACCGACATATCTGCCTCGAGAACAGCAATCCGATCGGAGGCACACTTGATTTCCTCGGTCAGACGTCGCTCATTATCTACCGCCTCACCTACCCGCGACATTGAGACTGCAATAACCGAGAGCTGTGTGAGACGCTGATTGAGCGTGTCAAGCTGACGACGCAATCCGGCAGCGTCGAGGTCGGCAATATGCCTCCGCGTTACGGCTATTGTCTCATCAAGTTCAACCATCTCTGCACTGGCCTGGAAGACTGATTTTTCGGCCTCGAGCAATGCCGGACGAAGCTCTGAATCAATCTTCCGGCCTACGGATGTGATACTGTCGCGTTCAGCCATCAACTTGACACGCGACCGGTCAAGTTCCGTCAGACGGGATATGATGACCTGAGCATCATCGAGCAATTGTCGGCGGTCCTCTGCAAGTTCAAGTGTATCGATCAGTGCATTCCGCTCAGCCCTCATCTCATCGCGCTGTCTACGCAACCGGTTTAGCCGTGCCATTAGCCCGGCATAGTCATCGGAGTAACGGTCAAGACGCTTCGAGGCCTCGTTTATATCGAGCTGCGCCCTGTCGACAGCCGACAGAGCCGCGCGGGCCTCGGTAGTCTCATTCCACGCCACAACCATCGTGTGACGCCTCTGATAAGCATCATCATTGACAGCCGCCTGTGCAACGGCGAGTTCATCGCGTAGCTGCACAACTCTACCCCTCGCTGACGTTATACTGTCGAGATGGGCTATACAGGCACTTACGGCATCCGCACATCTCCGCAGAATATCATTACGTTCCATCAGATCCTTACGCTCCGAGATGAGGCTCTCACGTTGCTCCTGAGTGAGCGCTACAATACCTTCGGCCCGCTGCAGTGCCTCACGCCATGCTTCGCCATGATGCTTGGCGCGGGCAAAAATCTCCATACCTACGCGACTGTATATGCCTGTATCTGTGAGCTTTTCGAGTACCGCAGCCTTATCTTTGTCATCGCAAAAGAGAAACTTGGTGAAATCGCCCTGCGCAAGCATGGTAGTCCGGCAGAAGCGGTTGAAATCAAGACCTGTTGCCAGAGTGATCTGCTGCTCCACAGCCACCTTTTTGGTCCACAGCGAGTTGTCATCAAGACATCTGAGAGTGCGGACACTGTCCTGCATCCTTCCGGACGGATTCTTGCGGGCACGCTGCACGCTCCATTCCGCTGAATAGCGCTTGCGGTCGTTTCCGGTGAAAATCAGAGTTACACTGCCGTATCCGGTATTGCGCCGCAACAGTTGACGCGGATCTGCAAACGGAATCTCACAGTTATCCCGTATGCCCGTGCGCCGCGCATACAGACGCGGCGTCGTGGCAAAAAGTGCCAGACATACAGCATCGAGCAACGTAGATTTGCCGGCCCCGGTAGGGCCGCTGATCAGAAATACCTCAGCTGAACGAAGGGGCTCGTCATCAAAATTGACAACGGCATCGGCGATCGATGCTATATTGTGTATAGCGAGACTGTGGAGTTTCATTGGGATTCGCCATTGAGATGAAGAACTACATCCGAAAGCAGCTGCTCATCGAACGATGCTCCATTTTCGGCTGCATACATACGGGCTATATCGATAACTGGCATGGTACGGAACTCGCTGACCGTAAGCTGAAGTGCCGCAGGGTCATCGTTGTCCGGCGTACGGCGACGCGAATTGATGAGACAGAACCGCGACTGCTTGTCTGCCGCAATCTTTCCGGCCTCATCGCGGGCACCTGGAGGGAGAAAGCCATCTACGGTGACATTGAGCCGCACATATGCATCAAGCGCCGGATCAAGGTCACGGTAGGCACGCAGCACATCATCCCACTCACCGAACCCATGCGACGGAATATTTACAAGAGGACGGCTTACTGCTACAGGGACAACGGTAATGTCAGGTTTAGCGCCACGCGATGGAATATCGGCGATAGTGAATGAATGAGGAAAGCGCTCGTCAAAGTTCACAGGAAGCGGAGATCCGCTGTAACGTACCTTATTGTCCGATGATATGAACTGTGGTCTATGTATATGTCCCAAAGCCAGATAGTCGTATGACTCTCCGAAACTGTCGGTTGATATACCATCTATGTTGCCGATATCAAACCGGCCCATAGCCGGTTCGGGATGTCCTGTAGGATCACACCCCAGCACTGTGGTATGGGCCGCCGCCACGACAGGCATACCCGGCATGACGGACGCAGCCCGGTCGATTACTGCGGCTGCAAATCCATCGGGTACAAGTGCGGAATAAGTGTAAGGTATGGCTGCTATGATGCCTTTGCCGGGAACAGTAACCAGGTGTGAGTCAATATCATCCGGATTGATATTCCCTTTTAGAATTATATCGAGCTCGCCATATACCGACGCATGACTCTCTATAAAAGCGCCGCTGTCATGGTTTCCGGCTATGATGACAATTACAGCATCAGGCAAAGCTCGCCTCAACGCAACCATACCGGCCGAAAAAACAGCCGTAGCACGATTGGACGGCCTTGCCGTATCGAAAACATCACCACACACTATCACAGCGTCAACGGCATGACTTACAGCGGTATCCGTGAGATCACGCAACATCTTCGCATGCTCATCCGAACGATCGTAGCCATGCAGTTGCTGCCCTATATGCAGATCTGCAGTATGAAGTATCTTCATGACTCTGTAGCCGTATCTATATGCTTGCTGATAGCCGGAATGATATTTTCGCCACGTATGCCGCGCTCAAGTATCTTACCGTCAGGGCCAAACAGAATGAGCAGCGGAATAGTGCGGATACTGTAGGCATCTATCACCTCCCGGCCACCATTGACCCATATCTCCCATGGCAGCTCCATCTGGGTGGCAGCCTCTATGGAACGTTCCGGAGTATCGGACACTGCTACTCCCAATACCTTGAATTTCTGGCCCTTGAAGTGATCATACGCAGCCTTGATATGTGGCATCTCCGCACGGCACGGTCCGCACCACGAGGCCCAGAAATCCACCAGAACATACTCACCATGTCCTACCAGATCACTCAGCTTATGTGTTGTTTCTGAGTGTGTTACGGTAAAATCGGTAAACATTTGTCCCGGAAGGGTGGCGAGTGCAACTCGCTTTGAATCAATGACATCGTTGATCCTCTTGTATGAAGCCAATACAGGATGCTCCCGCACAAACTCCTGAAGATCATCGAGTTGCCAGTTGTCAGCATCAAGCAACAAAAGCCGGTAGCCATAAACATTGTCCACGTTGCGGAGAATCTCGCTGTGTAACAGCGCATTATACGCGTTCCTGACAGAATCGCGTGCAGAATCGGAGTCCGCCGACCTGTAGCCGGCACTGATATCCTTTAGGCGCTCTGACAAGACATTTATCGAATCATTGTAACCGCCCGAAGATACCCAGCGTCGTCTCACCCCTCCTGTAACCTTCTCATTTGCAATATCATGGACGATATTGGCATCGCTCAGAATAAAACTTCCATAACTATCGGAACCTGCGACAACATCTACCACGCATGGTGCAAACCGGTCGCTGAAAAACCTGACACGCTCATTTTCTACAGGAAAGGAGTCGAGCACAGCCTTATCATCATGATTGACAAGCATTACCAAAGTCCCATCTTCCGACCCTGGCAAATTTATAGTGGTGGTGAATCGTGCGGCACATCGCGGTGTACAGAACATAGCCGAAACCACGAGCACAGCCACAAGCCACGCCTTAGCTGAAATCATATGCATCATATTTATATTTGATCTACACAAAGATAGTACAAATCGGCCATGTGGCACACTTTTCGCCTACTAAAAAAATCATGGCCGACAATCGCTTGATTATCAGCCATGATCAGTACCCGGAGCCGGGATCGAACCGGCACGGATTGCTCCAACGGTGTTTGAGACCGTCGCGTCTACCGATTCCGCCATCCGGGCTTATGTGGGTGCAAAGTTAGTGTATTTTTTTTGAATGGCAACGATTTTGAGGCGAATATAGGATAAAAAAGTGTACGGGTGTACGGACAGCGGACAGAAAGTGTCCGAAAACGGACACTTCAGAAAAAGACCAAATACTGATAATCAGTGTATTACGGATTTGGCACGGTATTTGTAAGTATCAATGGCACCAACCAAAAAGTTAATCATGGACAGAATCATTAGCGAAGAAGAAAAGAAAAAGATGCTTAGGAAAAGGCTGATCAAGATAGGTTATGGCGTAGCAGCTGTTGCAGCGATCGGCGTAATACTCTGGAGCATAGGCGGAAAGGGCATAAATGGAAGCGATCTGAAGTTCTCGGAAGCTGAGACAGGTGTGCTTGAGGGTTCGATAAGCGCCTCGGGCAAAGTTGTTCCGGCTTTCGAGCAGACAATAATATCGCCGATCGACAGCCGCGTTGTCGAGATCTACGCCAAAGCCGGTGATTCACTGACAGTTGGCACTCCCCTACTGAAGCTTGATCTGGAGAATACGGAGAATGAGCTGCGGGCTCTGGCGGACCGCCGGAGGATGAAGCAACTCGAGATGGAACAGAGCCGGATAAACAACAGCACCAAGGAATCGAACATAGAGATGCAGCTGAGAGTCAAGGAGATGACTGTTGAGCGTCTGAAGGCAGACGTAGAGAATGAGCGTCGTCTGGATTCACTTGGCAGCGGGACGGGTGAAAAGGTCCGTCAGGCGGAACTGGCCTACCACACGGGGGTGCTCGAGCTGGATCAGCTGCGCAAACAACTGGAGGGAGAGCGTTCGGTAAACATGGCTGCGATGAACGTCAGTGCGCTGGATCTGAGCGTGTTCGAGAAGGAGATGGCGACGAAGCAGCGCACGCTGGAGGACGCGCAACTGAAGTCGCCGACCGACGCGACTCTGACGTATATAATCGATGAAATAGGTCAACGTGTAGGCCCCGGAGAGAAGCTTGCGGTGATAGCCGATCTGAAACATTTCAAGATAGAAGGCCAGATAGCGGATAGTTATGTGGAACAAGTCAGTATAGGTCAGCGAGTTATGGTCAAGATCGGCTCGACGCAAATCGAAGGAACGGTCAGCAACATACAACCATCGTCGGCCGGAGGCGTCGTAAACTTCACTGTAAGGCTTGAGGATGAGGCGAATAAGAAACTGCGACCGGGTCTCAGAACCGATCTTTACGTGATGACCGACGTTACTGACAACAGCATAAGGATAGCACGCGGTCCATATTACGCCGGACCGGGCAACTACGATCTGTGGGTCGCCACCGCCAACGGGAAAGAAATAAAGAAGCGCCGCGTGAAACTCGGGACCGCCAATCCTCAATTTGTAGAAGTGAAGGAAGGCGTGGAGCCGGGAGAGAAAGTAGTGATAAACTCATTTGAGGAACCGACGGGAGTATCAACATTGAAAATAAAATAATCAAACCAAGCGATATGAATATTATTGAACTGAACAGTGTAGGCAAGGTGTACCGCACGAACACAGTAGAAACACTGGCACTTGAGAACGTAAACATCCAGATAGCCAAAGGGGAGTTTGTAAGTATAATGGGACCTTCGGGCTGCGGCAAGTCGACCCTGCTGAATGTGATGGGCCTGCTTGACCGTCCGAGCTCGGGCACAGTAGAGATAGACGGCAAGCCGACGGCCAATCTGAGCGACAAGGCTCTGTCGGCCCTGCGCAACGCCAAGTTAGGATTCGTGTTCCAGAGCTTCCACCTGATACCGTCGCTGTCGGTGACCGACAATGTGGAGCTTCCGCTGATGTACCGTCAGGGGACAAGCGACAAGGAGCGCAAGGCAAGGGTGAGGGAGGTGATAGAACGAGTGGGTCTGAGCCACCGCATGGGCCATATGCCGACCCAGCTGTCGGGCGGACAGTGCCAGCGCGTAGCGATAGCCCGCGCCATAGTAGGAAATCCGGAGATAATATTTGCCGACGAGCCTACCGGTAACCTTGACTCGCACATGAGCGCGGAGATCATGGATCTGCTCAAGAAACTGAACAAGGAGGACGGACGCACGATAGTGATGGTGACCCACAACGAGCTCCAGGGCAAAGAGACTGACCGGATAATCCGGATGTTTGACGGACACTGCTTAAGCTGAACGAGAGATGAAGAGCAACATATTGAAACAGACGCTCTACGACATGAAGCGTCAGCCGGTAACAGCGGCGGTAACGCTGATCGGCACGGCCCTGGCCATATTTCTGATGATGACGGTGATGATGATCAACGATGTGAAAACAATGCCGCTGACTCCGGAGAGCAACCGCGACAGAATACTGTATGGCATGAACATGCACACCGTGTCGACTGAAGATGGCAACAACTCGAACAGCTCGTCGCGACTGAGCGTGAAGAGCGCCACAGAGCTATACGGTGATCTGGAGGGAATAAGCGTCTGGAGCATCTACTGTGACGACAACAACAACATCGATGTGCAGGCAACGGGCAAGACCCCGGCGGTGCTGTTCTCGCGCATGACCGATGACAAGTTCTGGCAGGTGTTCGACCATAAGTTTGTAGCCGGCCGTCCATACGATAAGGCGACAATAGATGCCGGCGACAATGTAGTGGTACTGAGCGAAGGTGCCGTAAGGGAGGTTCTGGAATGCACACCGGAGGAGGCTATAGGCCAGACAGTGAAAGTAGGCCAGAAGCCAAAGACAGTGATAGGCGTCGTGAAAGACAACACCCCCCTGGCCTCACACGCATTCGGAGAGGTATTCATGCCGATTCCCAAAGACAACAACATGAGCTGGGACGATGATTATTTCGGCTCGGTATCTGTAGCGATGCTGATGGAGGACGGCGCAACCTACGACCAGATCAAGAAGCAGGTGAAAGCCCGCTATGCGGAACTGGAGAATAATATGAAAGCAACAAACCGGAAGCCAGTGTATCATGAACAACCATACGACCAGCTCGCGGCCAGCAACGCCATGGGCAGCAACACTACTCCCGACACTGAGAGCGAGAAGAAGAAGACGTTGATGCTGATACTGATACTGCTTCTGGTGCCGGCGATCAACATGAGCGCCCTGACTCAGAGCCGACTGAAGCACAGAACAGCAGAAATAGGCGTGAAGCGCGCATACGGCGCAACGAAAGGCAGAATCGTACTGGAGCTGTTGGCTGAAAACTTCGTAGTGACCCTTGCCGGCGGCATAGCCGGACTACTTCTGAGCATGATCGGCGCATGGCTTCTGAGCGATACATTTTTCGCGGGTATGGGAGATCCAAGCAACCGCGTGGATATAAATCTGCCGATAAACGCCATACTTAACTGGAAGATATTCTTCTGGGCCGTCGCAAGCTGCTTCGTACTGAACCTGCTGTCGGCCGGCATACCGGCATGGCGAGCATCGCGCGTACATCCGGTAGAGGCACTGAGAAAATAACGACTATCCATCACCAAGACCAAACAAGAGCAATGAAAAGAAAACTACTGCGCCAAATAATGAACGAGTGGCGCGCCAACCTGTGGCTCGTAGTCGAGCTGATGATAGTAAGCGTGGCGATCTGCTACCTGCTGAACCAATTCATAATGGTAGAGCGAGTGAAACATCTGCCCAACGGCTATGACCTTGCATCGACTGTATACATGAGACTCGCCTCAATGCCGACCGACGGAATTGAATTCAAAGACTCGGCGGACAGAGCAGACTCGTACACAGCATCGCTGACTACACTGATAAACAACATAAAGAGCCGTCCAGGAGTAGAGAATGTGACAATAGGATCGAATATCCAGCCATACAATTACAACTACCAAGGCAACGCACTGTCATGGCCAGAGAAACCTGACAGTTTATTAGCCATAGGCAATTGCAGACTTATGACCGCAGGCGGAGCGAGCGCCATGAAGCTCAAGCCACTGGCAGGCGCAACGACAACAGAAGAGCTGGATGAAATGCTGGCAAAAGGAGAGCTGCTGGTATCGCGGTCGACAGGACGCGACCTGATGGAACATGATCCCAACGACTACTATTTCGATGGACTCGAGGGTGCAAAGAAACTCATAGGCCAGCAACTGAAACTGAGCCAAAACGGGAAAACCTATACAATCGGAGCGGTAGTAGAGGACATGCGCCGTGGCGAATATGAGCCGGCGTACAGAGGTACATTCGTGATACCGGTATCGATAGCGAGTGACGAGAGATACTGGTGTTATGAGATCATCGCAAGGGTGAAACCCGGCATGGTGAACGACGTGATAGAGGATTTCAAGGAGAACAGCACAAAGTTCTATCAGACAAATCTCCACTATGTAGTAGAATGCCAGCCTGTATCGCTACTGCGCAAGGCACACCATCTGGACGTAGATCTGGAACAGAGAAACAGCGCCATAGTGATAGGATTTCTGCTCGTGACAATATTCTTAGGACTGGTAGGCACCTTCTGGTTCAGGACAACCCAACGCGTAAGCGAGATAGCCGTGAGAAAGAGCGTAGGCGCAAGAGCAAGCGACATATTCCGCCGTCTGACGGCAGAAGGCATGATACTGCTGATAGCAGGTACAATCCCGGCAGCCGTGATAGACTACATACTCGACGTGAAGCTAAACGATGAAAGAGAAGCGTTGGACAGCCTACTGCAGCCGTTTGGAGCTGACGGGCATATAGCCATGTGCATACTTGTGAGCTTCGTACTGATGGCCATCATGACTATAACGGGTATCTGGCTTCCGGCACGCAAGGCCATGAAGATAGATCCGGCCACGGCACTTCACGCAGAATAACAGACAAGAACAACGCAACCCCAAAAGAATGAGACTAATCAGCTTCTTCATAATACTGACAGCCGTCCTCACCGCGCCCGGAGCGCGCGGTGAGGAGCTGAGACTGAGCCTTGACGAGTGCATAGCCCGTGCGCGGAGCCTGAGCGTGAACGCCGTTGTGGCGCGCAACGAGCTAAGGACATCGTACTGGGAATACAGGAGCTACAAAGCAGACCGGCTGCCGGAGGTGACATTCAACGCGTCAGTACCGAGCTACCGGAAGCAATACAGCAGCTATATGAACGATGCCGGCAACTACTCGTTTGTGCGGACCAACTACCTGGAGATGAACGGAGAGCTGTCATTATCGCAGGTAATCACGGCAACCGGCGGCACGGTGTCGCTGAACAGCCAGCTGGACTTCCTGCGCCAATTTGACGGCGGGCCATACAACAGGTATATGTCGGTCCCGGTGTCGCTGTCGCTGGTACAGCCGATATTCGGGGTGAACACGCCGAAATGGGACTCGAAGATAGAGCCAGTGCGCTACCGCGAGGCGAAGGCGGCGTATCTGTCGGCCACGGAGGAGGTGGCAATGACAGCCATACAGAAGTTTTTCAACCTTCTGCTGACGCGTGAGAACGAGGCGATAGCCCGTCAGAACCTTGCTAACGCAACGAAACTGCACGAGGTGGCGATAGAGAAGCGCAAGCTTGGCGAGATAAGCCAGAACGACCTGCTGCAGATGGAGCTGAACGAGCTACAGGCGCGTGCAGAGCTGACAACATGTGAGAGCGACAGGAAGAGCGCCATGTTCGACCTGCGGACATTTCTGGATCTGTCGGAGTCGATAGAACCGGTACCGGCAGTGCCGTCGGAGGTTCCGGTAGTATCGCCGGTGTATGCCGATGTGCTGGAAAAGGCACTTGAACGCAACAAACTTGCATCAAACCTACGCAGACGCCAGCTTGAGGCCGACTATGAGGTGGCGAAGGCAAAAGGAGCGATGCGCGAGATAAATCTGAGGGCATCGATAGGATATACGGGTACAGACCGAGAATTCAGCAGCGCATACAGAGGACTGAAAGACAACCAGATAGTAGAGATAGGCGTGTCGATACCGCTGCTCGACTGGGGCAAGCGCCGAGGCCGGGTGCGGGTGGCAGAGAGCAACCGCGAGGTGGTGAAGGCGCGTCTGCGCCAGGAGAGCCAGGCGTTCGAACAGGATCTGTTTGTGCTGACAGAACGGTTCAACAACCAGCGGCAACAGCTTGAGATAGCCGAGCGGAGTGACACGATAGCGAGCAAGCGATATGACACGAACGTAGCGACGTATCTGATAGGCCGTATATCGACACTGGATCTGAACGACTCGCAGACATCGAAGGACCAGGCACGACGCCAGTACATAAACGAACTGTTCAGCTACTGGTATTATTACTACCAGCTGAGGAGCCTGACTCTGTGGGACTTTGAGGCTGACAGGCCAATAGAGGCGGACATAGAGGCTGTGGCGAAGGAAAAAAATTTCAATTAAGAGGGTGTTTAATACACAAAACTTAAAATAAATCGTTCACAAAATCAGCAAAATGGTTATTACCAACTATTTGCAAATTTCGCTCACTCTAAGGGACATTTCGCAAAAAAACTGAGAACGGCGTGAGTAACTTTGCACTACGTCAAAAAAATAACAACCAAACACAGAAACATAATGAAGAAAGTAATCATAGCGGCTATCTGCGCCGCAGGAATAGCAGCGGGAGCGCAGGCAGATAACCAATTCGCTGCCACACTGAAGGCGAAGGGGGAGGTGATAAAAGTGTATCACGACGGAAAAATGCAGCCCTATCCTTGGGTGATCAACACGAATGCAGCCGTAGACACGTTGTTGTCGACCGCAAGGAGAGTGACGCTGATCACACCAGTGGATACTGTGACAGTGAGCACGGGGGCGGAATGGCAACCGACCGACATAGCAGTAGTGACCGAAAAGGGTGATACGGCTGTGACGCGGGTGTTGAGAATGCCTGAAAACATATACAACAATCCTCCAGAAACGATATTGAAGAGAGGAAATGGATGTATGCTGAGCAAGGAGCAGGCACAGTTTGATGTGAACGCGCTGCTGTCGGCTCTCAACGAGATACACCCTGACCTATACTTCCAGACCAGCCAAACGGAGATACTCGATAAATATAACGAGATACTGGAAGCGATACCGGATTCGATAGACACAAAGGAGCTGTATATGCTTGCCGCCCCATTGGTGAGCATGATAGGTGACGGTCACACGATGCTGCGGTTTCCGATGAACGATCTGTTTACGAGGGAGTTGAAAAGACTTCCGATGTTTGTGAAAGTGAACAGTGACAGAAGCGTGGAATGCACATCGTGCATAGACTCGCTGATACCGAACGGGGCGAAGATATTGTCAATAAACGGGACCACCACAGCCGACATGATAGAGAGACTGCTGACGATGGTGAGCGGCGAGCGGGAGCACTTCAAACTGAGGAGGATGGATGATCCGTTCATAGCGGTGTTCGAGACAGTGTACGGAGGCAAGGAGGCGTATGACGTGGAGTTCACAAGACCCGGATCGACAACTACAGAACACGCTATGCTTCCGGCCACAAAGATAGAAGACATGAGGGGCCGCATGTCAGCAACGGCAGAAGACAAGCCTCAGGCCGACTACAGCTACAGCATAGATGAGGAAAACGGCATAGCGGTGATGGATTTCCGCAGATTTAATGATCCGGCCAGCATGAAGCTGATGTGTGACTTAATGATGAACGATATGAAGAGCCACGGCATAAGGAAGCTGATAATAGACATAAGAGAGAACGGTGGCGGCAACTCGCAGGTGGGTGACGTGCTGTTGCGCTACATATCGCCGAGACCGTTCAGACAGATGGACAAGACGGTGGTGAAACGTTCGCCACTGGCAATGAAGCTAACGGGGCAACAGGCGAATTATCCGAGCTACACATACTACAAAATGACGGATAAGCAGGATATAACACCACTGACAGAAGAGGAGGGGCACTTTGACGGAGAGGTGATAGTGCTGACGAGCAACAAGACATTTTCGGCAGCATCGTCGTTTGCGCAGGCGTTCAAGCACTACCAGATGGGCAAGACAGTAGGCGAAGAGACAGGCGGCATGACAGTGACATTCGGCGATATAGTGTACTGGAGCATGCCAGTATCGGGAATAATGTGCTCAATATCGTGGAAGCGGTTCTGGCATGCCGGCGGCGATGAGAAGAATATACACGGCACACTGCCGGACATAGAGGTGAGTGCCGACAACGCCATGGAGACGGCCAAGGCAATACTGAAAAACAGTACGCCGAAGGTAAGACCGATGAAGAATGAAAACAGCGTGGCACCGAGGTATAGTTCGATAAACAATTACAACAACGCGACCACAATCGTACTGACGGCCAAGGACAACGGGACCAAGAGCGAGATAAGCAATGCTACGCTTCACACCGCCGGCAAGAGCTATAAGGCGAAAAGCGTGAAGCAGAGCACAAAGGACGGTGAACGGGTATATGAGCTAAAGTTCAAACACCTGACCGAGTTCATGGATACAAAGGTGAGCGTGACCATAGACGGCAAGCAATATACGGTAGAGTGCAACCGACGTTAGAGCGTCAAGTACCCATAGAGAAACCGGTAATTGGAAGGAACCGTGAGAAAAAACTTTAAACGGTGATAATCACGGAATAGCGAAAAGAAAAGCGAAAGATTTTTGCTTTTCTTTCGCTTTCTTTCGTATTGTGTGGAATATATTGTAAATTTGAGGATAACATTGACAACTTAAAAAGTAACCAATAATGAAACCACGCAGTATAGGACTTATACTCTCAATGGCAATAGGATGCCAATATATGTGGGCCACAGCAACCACCCAACAGCCGCCGGCACAGAGCAATCAGGACGGATGGGAGCTGGTATGGGCTGATGAATTCAACACGGACGGACCGGTGAGCCAGGAATACTGGACATTTGAAAAGGGATTTGTGCGCAACGGGGAACCTCAATGGTATCAGGAGGATAACGCCGTGTGTAAAGACGGCAACCTGATAATAACGGCACGGAAGGAGCGCGTGAAGAATGACAACTATGAGGCCGGGGCAAAGGACTGGACGCGTAACCGTGAGTATGCCGAATATACGTCGAGCTCGATCATAACCAAGAGCAAACAGGACATGAAGTACGGACGTATGGAGATAAGGGCCAAGATACCGGTGTGCAGCGGCGCATGGCCGGCTATCTGGGCCAAGGGGTATAAGGAGATATGCGGACAATGGCCTGCCTGCGGAGAGGTAGACATACTGGAGTTTTACTCAAAGAGCATTTTTGCGAACGTCGCGTGGTCGAATGCAACGGGCGGAAGCAAATGGCACACGGAACAGACCCCATTCACCCACTTCACGGACAAGGACAAGGAGTGGGCCAGCAAATATCACGTGTGGCGAATGGACTGGGATGACGAGTACATCAGGCTGTATCTTGACGATGAGCTGCTGAACGAGACGGCGTTGTCGGAAACGGTGCAGCCGACAGGTGATTTCTGCAAGGTGGCAGAGCCGTTCAAAAATCCGATGTTCCTGCTGCTGAACCTGGCGTTACGGCCTACGGACGGGCTGGATGAATCGTGTCTGCCGATGAATTATTATGTGGATTACGTGCGCTTCTACAAGAAGAAGCAGTGAGACGGTATAGAAGAGACAGATAATGATGGAGAAGAGATATGTACTCGTAGCGGATGATGACCGCGCGGTAGGGAGCGCACTGTCGCTTCTGGTGAGACGCGCGGGCATGACTGGCAAGACGGCGACCAATCCGGAGGAGGCGATAGCAATGGTGAGGGAATCGAAGCCGGAGGTGATCGTGATGGACATGAACTACGGAAGCAGCACGACCGGACGCGACGGACTGGAGCTACTGCGGAAGGTGAAGGTGCTGGCCCCGGAGGTGCCGGTGATACTGATAACGGCGTGGGGCTCGATAGACCTTGCGGTGGAAGGCATGAAACTGGGAGCGGCAGACTTTGTGACCAAGCCGTGGAGAAATGACGATATGCTGCGCAGGATCACAACGGCAATAGATCTGAAAGGCTCTGACAGTGAGCGGGAAGCGGATAATGATTTCGACGGTTGCGGGATAGTAGGCGAGAGCGCTGCGCTGAAGGATGTGCTCGAAACAGTGAGACGAGTAGCGCCGACAGACGCGTCGGTTCTGATACTCGGAGAGAACGGTACGGGCAAAGAGATGATAGCGCGTGCCATACACAAAAATTCGCAGAGGCGTGAGGGCCCGATGGTGAGCGTGAACTTAGGAGGCGTGCCGCAGAGCCTGTTTGAGAGCGAAATGTTCGGTTATGTGAAGGGCGCGTTCACCGATGCACGCGACTCGCGCAAGGGCAGGTTTGAACTGGCAGACAAGGGTACAATATTTCTGGATGAGATAGGCGAGCTTGATCAGATGAGCCAGGTGAAGATGCTGCGTGTGCTTCAGGAGCATACGTTCGAGCCGCTGGGCGACAGTATGCCGAGGCGTGTAGACTTCAGGCTGGTGTCGGCGACAAACGCAGATCTGTCGGCGATGGTCGCAGACCACCGATTCAGAGAGGATCTGTATTACAGGATCAACCTGATAACGCTGAGACTGCCGGCCCTGAGGGAACGTCGCGAGGATATAGAGCCTCTGACGCGCTACTTTCTGAACAGGATAGCCGAGGAACGCGGTCTGCGCGAACCGGAGCTCGGACGCGACGCGGCGGAGCTGCTGTATGGCATGAGCTTTCCGGGCAATATAAGGGAGCTCAGGAACAGAGTGGAGCGTGCGATGGTGATATACGGTCAGGATAACCGGACACTGCACGCAGAGCATTTCAAACAGGACGGGCCGGAGAGCATGGGCGCCGCGGCATCGCAACCATCAACTCTGGAGGATATGGAGCGGCAAAGGATAATGAAGGTGATGGAGGAAACCGAAGGTAACATAAGCCGGGCCGCAGATCGGCTGGGCCTGACACGTCAGGCTCTTTACAGAAGGTTGAACAAACTCGGAATAGGGAAGTAGACGATGACTGCACTGCTGACAACCATACTGCTGATAGCGGAGCTGACCGGTATAGTAGTGGTAATGTATGTGAGGCCCGCGCACGAGATGCTATGGGTGGCCGGCATAGCCGCGGCCGGCGTAGCGACGGCGCTGGTACAGTATATTCTGGCGATAAGGCCGATAAGAACGCTGACAAAGGGCGCGGATCTGCTGCTGGCGCAGGATTTCGGGAGCCGTCTGAGGCATACGGGCTACGGGGAGGTGGACAAGCTCGCCCGGATGTTCAATGAGATGATGGACCGCCTGTACAGGGAGCGGATGACGGTGAGAGAGACCAACCAGTATCTGGATCTGCTGGTGGACTCATCGCCAATGGGTGTGCTGAATTTTGATCTTGACGACAGGCTGACGGATGCCAACCCGTCGGGCCTCAGGATGCTCGGTGTGAATGATCTTGATGAGCTGAAGGGGCTGGATATAGACAAGCTGCCGGGATATATAGGGCAGGCTATAGGGAAGCTGCAGCCGGATGAGGAAATGACGCTCAACGCCCGGCCGGATATGGGCGATGACAATATATACAGGCTGTCGAGGGTGATATATATGGACCGCGGATTCAGGCGGACATCGATACTGATAGAGCAGCTGACGGAGGTGATAAGGCAAACGGAACGCGCGGCCTATGATAAGCTGATAAGGGTGATGGCGCACGAGATAAACAATGCCATGGGGGCTGTGACGTCGACATTCGACCTTCTGGCCGACACTCCGGAGATAGCCGATGACAGGGATCTGGTGGAACTTGTGAGGAGCTGCAACCACAGATGTCAGTCGCTCTGCCGGTTCATAGAACGTTATGCGGCGGTGGCGCGTCTACCCAAACCTCAGCTTTCGGAGACAGACATCACGGAACTGGCCGAACGCCTCAAGCCGGTACTTACGTCGACGGCAACGGCAAACTGCCGAGGGTGTGAGTTCATAATAACCTACACTCCCGACAAAAGGGCACTGATGGTGGCGGCTGATATGCCTCAGCTTGAGCAGGTGCTTGTGAACATAGTGAAGAACGCGTCGGAAAGCATAGACCGGACCGTGAACGGCACCGGCCAGATAGAACTGACAATAGACACGGACCTGAAGAAAATAACAGTGGCCGATACCGGCGCGGGAATAAGCGCCGATACGGCCAAAAAACTATTTACTCCGTTTTTCACCACCAAGCGGCATGACTCGTCGGGCGGAACGGGCCTGACGCTTGTGGCAGATATACTGAGGGCCCACGGATTCGGATTTACGCTGAAAACGGATCCGGAGGACGGGAAGACAAGGTTTGAGATATACCTTAATCAGACATTGAAGAGGAAGTGCATGATGTCGCCGTCCTGAGCGACATATTCCTTGCCTTCGATGCTGAGCTTTCCGGCCTGACGTACGGCCGACTCGCTGCCGAGAGTGACGTAGTCGTCATATTTGATGACTTCGGCACGGATGAATCCTTTCTCGAAGTCGGTGTGGATTATACCGGCGCACTTCGGAGCCTTGCTTCCACGGATGAATGTCCATGCGCGTACCTCATCCGCACCGGCGGTGAAGAATGTCTGGAGGTCGAGCAGCGCATAGGCGGAGCGGATGAGACGGCTCACACCAGACTCGGTAAGTCCGGCAGCCTCAAGAAATTCCTGACGCTCCTCGAATGTATCGAGCTCGGCAATATCGGCCTCGGTAGCGGCAGCGACAACGAGCAGTTGCGCACCTTCGCCCTGGATAGCGTCGCGTACGGCCTCTACATAATGATTGCCGGTAGCAGCGCTCGCCTCATCGACATTGCAGACATAAAGGACGGGCTTGCTGGTGAGAAGCATGAGCTCCTTGAGAAATTTCTGCTCGTCGGGCGTCTCGGGCTGAACGGTACGGGCGGGCTTACCCTGTTCGAGCGCCTCCTTGATCTGACGCAGGACTTCATACTGCATCTTAGCCACCTTGTCGCCGCCGGTCTGAGCCTGCTTCTGAGTGCGGGCGATGCGGCTGTCGACGGTCTCAAGATCCTTTATCTGGAGCTCAGCATCGATGATCTCCTTGTCGCGGACGGGATCGACAGAACCATCGACGTGGGTTATGTTGTCGTCGTCGAAACAACGGAGCACGTGTATTATGGCATCGGTCTCACGTATATTGGCAAGGAACTTGTTTCCGAGACCCTCGCCCTTGCTGGCGCCCTTTACGAGACCGGCAATGTCGACAATCTCGACAGTCGCCGGAACGACGCTCTTGGGCTGACACATCTCAACGAGCTTGGTGAGCCTGTCGTCGGGTACGGTGATAACACCTACATTTGGCTCGATGGTGCAGAAAGGGAAGTTGGCCGACTGGGCCTTTGCGCTTGAAAGACAATTGAACAGAGTGGACTTGCCGACATTAGGCAGACCAACTATTCCGCATTGAAGTGACATAGCAGTATATTACGGTTTTATAAGAAAATACTATCTGAAGATGTGGCGAATGGCGTAGTGTATGTCGCGCATGAACGCCCTCATCGGGGTAATGATCGGTTTGAATGTCTCGTTGATACCTGGGGTGTAGATACTGAGCGATGACGGACGGCACTCGAGGCTGATGCTTCGGTCCATGCTCATCGGCTCTCCGTCGAGATGGACGGGACCATCTCCGTGGCGGGTGATGGTGAGTGCCGGAGTGCGGAAAGAGTGTATCTGAGTGTTGCGGCCGATGAAACCGGTCAGGAGATCAAGTCCGACAATAGCGGTGGTAAGCGGATTTCCGCTGTGTACAATCGTCACGTCGAGCAGTCCGTCGGTCATCGAAGCATTCGGGGCGATATATGCATTGTTGCCATACTGCGAGGCATTGCAGACGGCCACCAGAAAGGCACGCTCGGTGATCGGTCCGACCTCGGGAGCGGAGATCGAATAGATCTCGGGGGAATAGCTGAGGTATTCGAGGAATGTCTCACGTATGTAGGACAGGCGTCCACGGCGGCCGGCCATGGCGAACTTGCTACTTACGGCGGCATCAAACCCGACACCGAAGGTGCAGAAAAAAGGCTTTCCGTTGGCCATTCCGTAGTCGCACCGCTCAATGTGGTCGCGGGCAATGATGCGGAGCGCATCGGCTATGTCGATGGGAATGCCCAGATGGCGTGCGAGTCCGTTGCCAGAACCGCATGGCAGGATACCGAGCGCGACCGGCGAACCGCACAGCGCACGCGCGGTCTCGTTGACCGTACCGTCGCCACCGGCGGCAAAGACAGAGTGAAAACCACGCCTTACGGCCTCACCGGCCAAGCGTGTGGCATCGCCCCGGCCTTTTGTCCAAGCAACCTCAAGATCTACGTCGAGAGCATCGGCCACGACTTGATCGAGACCATGCTTGTCGTCGGTACCCGATATGGGATTGATAATTAGAAGTGCGCGCTTATGATCCATATTTTGTGCAAAGTTACTACATAATGGTTGAAAATGTAGTATCTTTGGCGCGAAATTATGGAAAGAGACAGATTAGATACAACCGGACGGAGAATAGGTCTGCTGATCATACTTGTGGCCGCTATGACATGGTTGCCATGGCTATCGCTGCCATTATTCAATACCAAGGGAGAACCGCGTGAGGCAATAGTGGCTGTTTCGATGCTTCAAAGCGGCAACTGGATACTGCCCCTGTCGATGGGAGCCGATATTCCATACAAGCCACCTATGCTTGCGTGGCTTATAGCTCTGGTATCGCTTCCGGCGGGGCACGTGACCGAATACAGTTCACGGCTGCCATCGGCTCTGGCCGCGATACTGATGGTGTGGGGAACGTGGCGTTTTTTCAGCCGGAACGGTTGCGGCCGGAAAGAGTCGGCCATCACGGCACTTATTCTGATGACATCTATAGAAGTATGGCGCAGCGCATCGGCCTGCAGGGTCGACATGGTGCTCACAGCCGCCACGGTCGGTGCCATCTACTCGCTCTATAACTGGACCCGCGACGGAATGAAACTGATGCCGGTGACGGCCACAGGACTGATGACAATAGCCGTGTTGACCAAAGGTCCGGTGGGATTCATAATACCGGTAATGTGCGTGTGGCTGTTCAATCTGACCAGACGGCGCGATGAGCGCAAAGTATGGCGGATGACGTGGAAGCTCGCTGCAGCAGGACTGATGTCGTGCGTCATACCGGCCGCGTGGTACATCATGGCTGCGCAACAGGGTGGCCAGGAGTTTCTTGACCTGATATATGAGGAGAACATAGGACGTGCCACGGGAACCATGAGCTATGCATCGCATGAGAACGGTCCTTGGTATAACTTCGCGACACTCGCCAGCGGACTGCTGCCCTATACTATCGGACTGCTGCTGGCAGCAATTACCGTAAGATGGTCGGGGGCCGGTAAAAGCATCAGACAATGGTGGAAAGAGCGCAACCAACCGGCCGATGGCAGACAACGGATACTGGTTTATTGTGCAGTGTGTGCGTTAGCTATCATCCTGTTCTACACCATACCCAAGAGCAAGCGGAGTGTCTACATATTGCCAATGTATCCGATGATGGCCTATATGGTGACAATAGCATTGCAACACATGTCACGTGTCAAGCCCGCGCTGTCAAGAGGTTTTGCCATATCCATGGGAGCAGTGGCGATAATAACAGGAGCAGCAGGCGCTGCCGGACCTCTGCTACCCGAGCAATGGTTAGCCAAACTGCCGTTGCTACATGAGTGGCTATGCAGACCGGCATCGGTGATACTGTCGCTCGTAGCCATAGGCACAGGTATATCTGTGATAAGAGCTGCCGGAAAGACAGCCGCCACCAATCTGACACTATCGTCGATAGCAGCTGTAACGATAAGTTACTGGACGCTCAGTTCAGGAATACTTCCGGGCATACTCAACGGCAAAAGCGACAAACCGGTGGCTGAGGCAGTGGAGGCTGTAACCTTGCCTGAAGAGACCATATATCAGTTTGTGGATGACCCGATGCTGAGATATTACACGGCCAACTTCTACCTGGAAGACCGGATAAGGCTATTTGATCCGGAGACCATGCCTGCCCAAGGAGTGATGATAGTCAGTGAGAAAGACCTTCCACGCTGGCGCGAACTTTATGGCGACAGGTTTGCCGACAGCAAGCCTCTGTGGCGCTCCACACGCAAAAGCTGCGACACTAAGTCGCCCGTACTTATAATCCCCGTAACCCGACAATAACAAGACCAATCCATGCAACTTGACGCACTCAGATCGGGCACAAGACCGACAACATTGCTATACCATCTGATGGCTCTGGCCACATGCTTCGTATGGGCCATGACATTCATATCGACAAAGACACTTATAAACGCCGGACTCAATCCGACGGAGATATTCATAATGCGCTTTGTCATAGCCTATGCTGCAATAGTCGCGATATGTCATGACCGGCTGTTGTCGGGATCGTGGAAGGACGAAGGGCTGATGGCGCTGGCAGGCCTGACCGGTGGTTCGGTATTTTTCATAGCTCAGAACACCGCTCTCGAGCTGACTTATGCCTCCGATGTGTCGCTGCTTATATGTACCGCCCCGCTGTTTACCATGATACTGCAACGCATGACCTTCGGTACCCCGCTCAACCGCAAGATGATAACAGGAGCGCTGATAGGACTCGGAGGCGTAGGACTTGTGGTGATGAACGGAACGATGACCCTCGGGGCCAATCCGCTTGGCGATCTGCTGACCCTTGTATCGGCGATTCTATGGGCGGTATATTGCATGGTGCTTGAGCGCATAGGGTCGCGATATCCTACTATGTATGTCACCAGAAAAGTGTTTTTCTACGGACTGGTGTCAGCCATCATTATAGCGGCGGCCATGAACACCCCGTTTCATCCGGAACTGTTGAAGGAGCCTGTGGTTGCGTGGAATATACTGTTTCTCGGGCTGCTAGCCTCAATGGCTTGCTACTCAATGTGGAGTGCAGCCGTACGGGTGCTCGGGCCGGCAAAAACCTCCACTTACATATATCTTCAACCTCTGGTAACTGTCGTAGCCTCGGTGCTACTGCTTGATGAACCGGTGACCGTATACGTAGTGTCGGGCTGCGTGCTGATACTCGGCGGAGTCTATCTGGCCGAACGCTAAACCCGGGCTACATAAGGTGGTCGTAGATAGCCTTCATGACTTCTACCCTCGGCTTGAGTTTGGAGAATGCTGTGTTGTCGCGTGTGGGATTCACGCGGTTGCTCAGGAATATGTATATGAGCTCATGATCCGGATCTATCCAGAAGCACGTGCCTGTGAAACCTGTATGACCGAACACCGACTTGGAGACACCGATATCGGCCATCGACTTGGTCGCTGCCGCAAGATCGAAGCCGGCACCACGACGGCCGGAGGGACTGCGGGAACTGAGAAACAGATCGACGGTCTCGGGTGAGAGAATCTGACGGTCGCCATACTTTCCTCCATTCAGCCACATCTGGCAAAGTTTGGCTATGTCGTCAGCATTGCTGAATAGCCCGGCATTGCCCTGCACTCCACCGCTGAAGGCAGCCATCTCATCGTGGACAAATCCTTGAAGAGTCTGCTTCCGGAGAAAGTTGTCTTTTTCGGTCGAGGCAATCTTTTCTACCGGATAGAATTCGGTGGGCCGGTACCCTGTACGGTTTGCTCCCAAAGGGCCGAAGATCTCCGTGTCGACCCACTGATCATGTGAAACGCCGGTGAGACGCTGCTCCATATCCATCAGGAGCGCAAAGTTCAGACAACTGTAGGTATAATTACGATTCCGGCGCAAAGGGACGTTGTATATCCGCTGCATGATTGTATCGAATGCGGCATCGCCTACATATATTCCTTTGGCAACCTCAATATCCGCCTCATCGGTAGGAGCAGGCGATGTAATGTCGCGTCGCAGAGATGCGTCTTTATTTCCATAGAGCCTTGCAGCCAGCTTATACGGATATTGGGCGGAATATGCAGCCTTGGTAATCGGGCCGGAGAAACTGGCCGTGTCAAACATCACTTTGTACATGTTGAGCGAACCAGGGAGACCGGACTCATGATAAAGCAACTCGGCTACAGATATCTTGTCCTTATCGGTACCACGTAGTCCGGGTATTATGGAAGATACCTTATCATCGAACTTAAACAGCCCCTCATCGTAAGCCTTCATCAGCCCTGCCAACGTAGCGGTAGCCTTCGACATGGAGGCGATGTCGTAGATAGTCTCATCGGTCACGGCCACCGAACCTTCGCGGCTCTGCTTGCCGTAAGCTTTGTCGAAGACAATCTCCCCCTCGCGGGCAACGAGAATCTGACAACCGGGAAATGATCCGGCCTTAAGGTTGACGGCTACTATCGAGTCGATGGTCTGTGCCAGACCGGACCGGAAACCCATAGCGAGCGGCGATGAATAGCCAAGACGTGTCTGAGGTATGACGGCTCCAGTTCCGAGCGCAGCAACATTTCTGACATCGACTGGCATACGTCCGCTTATCTCGATACCACCAAACAGACCCATAGCCGCAGCCCGGCGCAAAGCAGGGGTATTATCGTAGGCAAGCATCATCTCCGGGCAGTCACTCAGATTGCCAAAGGCCGACATCTTATATGGATTGATGAAGAAGGCGGGCACAACCCCATCTGGCTTGGCCTGACGTATCTGCGAGAATGCCGTACGCGCGAAAGCCTGATCGCTGAACACTCCGACAATCACAATATCGGCCTCCTTGATGCGCGACAGTACAGACGGTTGCAGCCCAGACTTGTCGACAGCATACGCCGGACAATCTATATAGCGACGGCACATTGAACTGAAATCGTTGTCGGCGGACGCACCAATGCTGACAATGGCAATGCTGTTGCGCTCAAGTCCCGGGATAGGGATGAGACTGTCGGCATTGGCCGTCACAGTAATGGTGGCATTGGCAAGACTCTGGTCGATATCTCGCGACTGCTGCGAATTGATACGTTCGGAAAGGCCGGCAAGGTTGATCTTCTCAGGCCGTGACGATAATCCAAGTTCATACTTATAGGCCAGCATTTTGCGACATCTCTCTTCGATGACCGACATAGGTATATCACCGCTTTTCACAGCCGCGAGCACGGCCGCTATGTCTTTGGCAGGACTGGCGGATCCAAGCAGCACATCGACACCGGCCTTGATGGCCGCCACACAATTATTACCACCGCCTGCAGCAACAGCACCCTTCATCTCAAGCGCATCGGTGAAGACCATACCACGAAAACCCATCTTTTCCTTGAGCAATCCGGTGACTACCTTTGACGATAAGGACGACGGCGTGCCGGAGGCATCGAGGGCCGGGATATTAAGATGACCAACCATCACACCTGTAAGACCTGCTCCGACATATTCGCGGAATGGCAAAAGATCAACCTGCTCGAGTGTTGAGGCTGAATGATTTATGACCGGCAGAGCCTTATGGGAATCGGCATCGGTATCACCATGACCAGGAAAATGTTTGGCTACAGACATCACTCCTCCGGCTTCCATGCCACGCGAGAAAGCCACTCCGGCTTTAGCCACACGGCGAGGATCCTCACCATAGCTGCGGTAGCCTATTACCGGGTTGTCGGGATTGCTGTTGACATCGAGCACCGGCGCATAGTCAACTTGAATGCCAAGCTCGCGGCACTCGCGGGCAAGCTCACGGCCATAGTCATATAGCAGACGTGTGTCGGTGATAGCTCCGAGAGCCATATTATAGGGATAACGTGGAGTTCCGGTGACACGCATGGCAAGTCCCCACTCACCGTCGAGCGTGACAAGCAACGGCACCTTTGCCTGACTTTGGCCAAGGTTGATGAGTGAAGCATAGCTGTCGACTGTACCCTTGCCAAGCAGTATACCGCCTACGCCAAGTTCTCCGGCCATTTTACGCATTGTGGCGCGGCCCGCTTCATTGTCGCCTATAACAAGATGCGGTATAAAGAGCTGAGCCACACGCTGCTCATCGGAGAGACTGTTGTAAACTGAGTCAACCCACTGTTGAGCCCGGGGTGACATATTGTTGTCGATAAGGAGTGTACCCTCATCCGGGAGTTCGGCCTGCGGACCGCTCACGAGCATCAGCATCAATGCCGAAAGCAACTTAACAATCTGAATCATAATAGTTCAAACTTATGTGCGTGTCATTATATAAAGCGGCTGTTACCGGCGTTCAAAACGAACTGTCGTATCGGGTTTAAGGGTCTTGCCTTTGCGTCGCGGATATGTCATGAGATGATCAATCACATCATCATATACCACCCGTTTGCTCCGATCGATCACACGCCCGTTAATCAGCGGGGTCATGTAGTCGCCACCTTCGGCAAGATAATCGATTGTCGCTAAAGTATAAATGCGGTCGGGCTGAATTGGTTCACCATTTACAGTCACGTCGGAAGCCTTACCTGTATTTTCATCATACTTCGCCCGAGCCTCGCTGCTGATACCATCGCCACGTCGCGAAGCCATCACATCGAAAGCATCAAGCAGATCACTGCCCTTTATCTCCATAAGCACAATGCGGTTGTCGAAGGGCATCATCTGCATCAAAAGGCCCTTGGTGACAGTTCCTGCAGGAAGAGCACAACGGATACCGCCACGATTCATTAGAGCCAGATCAACCTTGCGACCCAGACGTGCGCTGCCGATTTCGGCCACCAGATCACTTATGAGATTGACAAGTTCGGGGGTATTCTGCTCCATGCGCGCCGACGACTTGCTCACCTTGATCGAAAGAATAGAGTCGACACTGTTGCGGTAAGGACGGAGCACCGCCTCCGCATCCTCATCGATAACCTTGTCGAGACGCGAATCCACCTTAATAAGCTGTGATACAGGGCGAGCGGCATCCGGATCGACAATTATCTCGCCAAGCTCCCGGCCCCATTTACCTGTCTGAGCCACCAAAATGGTATCGCCGGCACTATTCACGGCATGTGCCTGGGGCGAAGCGGGATCTATACGTGTATGCGAATGACCGCCGATTATAATGTCAATATCCTCGCTCTGGGCCGCAAGATCGCAATCATTGTATCCCGGACGTGAATTATAACCTATATGCGTGATAGCGACCACCAGATCGCACTTTTCGTTATGCTTAAGGTGCCAGGCCGTTGAATTTGCGGCCTTTATACCATCAAGATACTTCACACCATCATAATTATGACGGGCTACAAGACCTTCAGGATCAATGTTGATGGCGATTATACCGACACGGTTTCCACCGATCTCGCGAATGGCATAGGGCTTTACAATATCGGCTAACGGAGTGGCTGTCAGGTCATAATTTGTGGAAAGCATCGTAGCCTCGGCCTGACCCCATTCACGCGCAAGAGGCTGAAGCCCATTGTCAAACTCATGGTTGCCCATGATCTGATAATCATAGCCGAGCACGTTCATCATCTTACGTTCGACCTCACCTCCGAAAAGAGTGTAGTAGGCGGAACCTTGCAATGCATCTCCGGCATCTATAAGCAGGACATTTTTCTCCGCAGCCCGCACGCTGTCAACCAGCACTTTACGGCGCAATATTCCTCCCTCACCATTGTCGGTAGGATCTATCTGACTGTGAGTGTCGTTTGTATGCAGAATAACAAAACGTTCTTTGTCGGCGGCCACTGAACTGATGCAAACACACAGTCCGGCCAAAGCCATAAATATATTTTTATGAGTGATCATGGGGCAAATTATACAATATAACATATACCGAATTTTGAGTCGGCAATGCAAAGATAGTATAAAATTCGGGGCAAATAGAGCGAAAAAACGATATTCGGGAGAAAATGGAGAAAAAAACGGGGGAGTAAACAAAAATTTTCGTGAAAAAGTTTGTTTGGTACGAAAAATAGTCATACCTTTGCAGTCGAAAACGTTGGAGATGCAACGTTTTCACCTGGCTCATTAGCTCAACTGAATAGAGCATCTGACTACGGATCAGAAGGTTACAGGT
>CANRVB010000026.1 GCA_947643165.1 uncultured Porphyromonadaceae bacterium
TGCGGGGCGTCTCATATTGGGTTTGGTTTATTAGTGGAGAGTGGAGAGTGGAGAGCGGAGAGTGGAGAGTGGAGGAGGGGAAAAGGGAACCCCGCATGGACCGGTGGGGTCGATGCGGGGTGTGGGGGAGAAGAGGGGGAACAGTGGGGAGGGATCAGCTGTTGACGGGGATTTTGGCGATGCGGCGTTCGTGGCGTCCTCCGTCGAAGGGTGTGGTGAGGAATGCATCGACGATCTGCAGGGCGAGGTCGGAGTCGATGAAGCGTGCGGGGAGGACGAGGATGTTGGCATCGTTGTGCTGTCGGGCGAGTCGGGCGAGCTCGACTGTCCAGCAGATGGCTGCGCGTATGCCCTGGTGCTTGTTGAGGGTCATTGCGATGCCGTTTCCGCTGCCGCACATTGCGATGCCCGGGTAGCACTGGCCGGACTCGACGGCAGATGCGCAGGGGTGGGCGAAGTCGGGGTAGTCGCAGCTTTGCTCGGAGTCGGTTCCGAAGTCGGTGTAGGAGAGGCCACGGATTGTGAGGTGGTTCTCGATGATGCACTTGAGTTCGTAGCCGGCGTGGTCGCTGCAGATTGCAATCTTTTTATCAGTAGACATGTGTATAATGAATGGAAAAGTTTAGGAATCGTGCTTGGAGTGGAGGTTGATGTTGATGTGGTTCCAGACGGGTCGCGGTATGAGTCGCCAGAGGGCGTTGACGATTCGCCAGCGTGAGTCGACGGTGGCGATCCGGCGTTGCTTGAGGATGGCGTGCTCGACGCAAAGGGCGGCTTCGGCGACGGTCATGATCATAGGGTAGTCGCAGTCGTCGCGCAGGAGAGGGGTGCGGACGAATCCGGGCCTGATGTCGGTGAAGCGTATGTTGACGTGCTGGATGTGAGCGAGGTGGTCGAGGGCGTCGATGTATCGCTGCTGGAATTTTTTGGATGCGCTGTAGGCGGCTGCTATTCCTATGGCTTTTGTTCCGGCGACGGATGTGATGGCGGCTATCTGTCCGGGGTGGACGTTGGCTGTGTCGCGGAAGTATTTGTAGGCGTATGCGAGGATGCGAGCGAATCCGACGACGTTGACGTTGAGGGTGTTTGTGGTCTTGGCGTCGTCGAGTTCGGGGTCGGCGAAACCGACTCCGGAGGCGAAGAGGAGTATGTCCATTCCGTCGATATCTTCGATGAGGTCGCCGAAGCGTCGGAGGGCGTCTTCGGCGGTTACGTCGAGGTAGGCTGTCTGGATGTTTCCGGGATATTGCTGTTTGAGTGTGTCCATGCTCTGGAGGCTACGTGCGGCCATGCCTACGCGCCATCCCATTGCTGCGAAATCGGCGGCTACCTGGAATCCGATGCCTGAGCTTGCTCCGATGATGATGATTTTTTTCATAGTTGAACAGGTGGGGTTAGAGATTTTCTTCCGAGGGTTGTCGGGAGGTTTGTTCTGACTTATGAACCTTTGATGATGGGGAGTAGTTCAGGGGGATGGTGTAAATAAATGATATTGAAGCGCCGAGGGGTTGTCCGCGTTTTCCGAATCCGGGGATGTACATGGGTTCGCCGTACGGGCATTTGGATTGGTTGAGGAGGGAGCGGAATGTCACGGCCCATCCGGCGGCGAGGTTGCCGATGAGTTTGACGCGGAGGCCGAGTGAGATTTCAAGGTATCCGATGGTAGATGTCTGGGAGGGGATGTTCATTGTAGCGGGATCCTTCCAGTAACCGCCGGGAACGGTGACGTCGACTACCTGGAAGCTGAATCGTGTGATGCCGTACCGGAGGCCAACGAGGAGCTGGTAGTCGGGGGAGTTGTTGTAGAAGACGTTGTAGTCGAATCCGAGTTTGAGGTATGGTGCGATTTTGGATTTCCAGGTGTAGTTGAGGCCGTCGGGTGTGATGTTTGCGTTTCCGAGGCCGAGTGCGGCGAAGGGCATGAAGCGGTTGTAGAAGCTGAAGCGCGCCCAGACGTCGCCTATTCCGTATTTCTGGCCGAGACAACGCATGATTGGGTCCCAGACGTTGAGGCCGATGGAGACAGATGTGTATTTGGGGTAGAGGTTGCGTGGTTTGTCGGCGATGGCGAGTGAGTCGATGACTTCGAGGCCGGTGAGTGTGTCGACGAGGATTGTGTTGCCGTTGGCGTCGAGTTGTTCGACGATGTGCGTTCTGTCGAGGGGTTTTGGCTTACCGGGTTGCTGCCGGATGATGTTTTTTTTGACGGTTGGGTCGACGGGGGTGACACGTCGCTGCGGGTAGGCCGACAGTGCGCATCCGGCAATCATGAAGAGTGTGATGATCAGATGGATTATGCGTGTCATTGATTGTCGGTGTTTGTTTGGGTCCGGAAGTATATGCGTATGAGCTCGAGGTCGAGGTTGGTGACTGTGGAGTCGAGGAGGGCGACAGAGTCGATGAGGTTGTGGGTGTGGGAGATGCGGCTGATGCTGTAGCGGAACATCGCTCCGCAGTCTTCGCTGGCGAAGTATGGTATGGTGGAGTAGTCGATGGTGAGGGTGTCGGTGATTGCGTAGTCGGCGAGGGATTTCTGGGTGTAGCGGAAGAAGAATGAGGTAGACGGTATGTTGGCTCGGAGGGGGAGGGTGGTCTGTCGTGAGGAGCCTTTGATGAGGAGGGAGTCGTTTGGGGCACCGACTCCTCCGACTTCGATTGAGTCGACGACGATCTGCTTGCCGTCGTTGTAGCTGTAGAAGCCGGCACGAGGTACGCAAGTCTGGTTTTCGGAGCAGCCGTCGGAGCTGCATGCGCAGAGGGCTGTTGTCGCAGTGGCTAATGTTGCTGCTATCAGAATTTTCCCCATTTCAGGATTTCGTTAAGAGGCTTTCGTGCAAAAGGTCGGTAGATGGCTTCGGCGTTTGTGTCGGGGTAGCCGATGGGTATGATGACGGCGGGTTCGATGCCTTCGGGCAGGTTGAGAGCTGTAGCTATGATGGCGGCGTCGAAGTTGCATACCCAGCAAGATCCGATTCCGAGGGCTGTGGCTGCGAGGCAGATGTGTTCGGTGGCGATGGCTATGTCGATGGATGCGTGGTCTTTGCCGTCGTTGCGGTGCCATGCCTGGTGGTGGTCGACGCAGCAGACGATGAATGCTGTGGCTGACTGGATCCAGGGTCGCGGGTATGCCTGGAGGATGGCGCTACGGAGTGGGGCGCATTCGTCGGAGTTGTCGGCTACGACAAATGTCCAGGGCTGCCGGTTGACTGCTGACGGGGCTATACGGGCTGTCTCGATGATGCGTGTGATGGTGTCGCGTGTGACGGGCCGGGATGTGAAGCGGCGGCATGAGCGTCGCTGTGCGGCGAGGTCGAGAAAGGCGTCGTAGGGTGTATGGTTGGATGGTGTTGTGCTCATTGTGGGGTGTTGGTGGAGTTGGAGGTGTTGAATTCTTCTTCGATCTCGTAGTCGTTGCGCCGTGGGGAGTTGCGCACTACCAGTTCGCCTATGAATCCGCATAGGAATAGCTGTGTGCCGAGGATCATTGTCACGAGCGCGAGGTAGAAGTATGGGTTGTCGGTGACAAGTGTGTATGGGAGTCCGTGGTGCATCTGGTAAAGCTTGAGGATGCCAACGATTGCGGTTGCTATGAATCCGAGTATGAACATCAGCGATCCGAGCAGGCCGAACAGGTGCATTGGCTTGACTCCGAACTTGTTGGTGAACCAGAGTGTGGCGAGGTCGAGGTAGCCGTTGACGAATCGGTCGAGGCCAAATTTGGTCTTGCCGTATTTGCGTGCCTGATGGTGAACGATCTTCTCGCCGATGCGTTTGAATCCGGCGTTTTTGGCCAGATAGGGTATGTAGCGGTGCATGTCGCCGTAGACTTCGATGTGCTTGACTACTTTGAGGCGGTAAGCTTTGAGTCCGCAGTTGAAGTCGTGGAGGTTGTGTATGCCGCTTACTTTTCGGGCGGTGGCGTTGAAGAGTTTGGTGGGTATTGTTTTGGAGAGGGGGTCGTAGCGTTTCTGTTTCCAGCCGCTGACGAGGTCGTAGCCTTCGTGGGCTATCATGCGGTAGAGTTCGGGTATTTCGTCGGGGCTATCCTGCAGGTCGGCGTCCATGGTTATGACGACGTCGCCTTTTGCACGTGCGAATCCGGTGTTGAGGGCCGGTGATTTGCCGTAGTTGCGCCGGAAGCAGATGCCTGAGACTGCGGGGTTCTTATGGGCGAGGTTTTTGATGACCTCCCATGATGAGTCGGTTGATCCGTCGTTGACGAATATGATTTCGTAGGAGAAGCCGTTGGCTTTCATGACGCGGTCGATCCAGCTTTCGAGTTCGGGGAGCGACTCGGCTTCGTTGAAGAGTGGGACGACAACAGATATATCCATTATCAGAAAAGTGGTGAAAAGTCAGGAATGATGAGGTTTGACGGGTCTTGCTTTTGCGAGCAGGGCCATGAGCAGGGAGAGTATCGAGCCGGAGAATATGGAGAGCCATATCATCTCCATGACGATGGAGATGGCCGAGGGGACCATCTGGCTGTCGATGAGCTGGGTGAGTATGTCGGCCATTCGTGCGGGGTTTTCGCCTGGCATCTGTGAGTAGAAGTCGATGGCCATGTGGAGCATGTCGGGGATGTAGGTGGGGTTGATCCATTTGAGGTAGATGACCTGGACTACTGCCGAGAGCATTGATCCGCAGACGAATATCATGATGCCGTGCATCCAGAGGGCCGAGAGGAGGGATGTGCCGTTGTCGGCTACGTAGGCGCGCCTGAGGTAGTAGTAGATGAGCGGGGGCACGCCGAGGATGAGGAGGGTTGTGACGAGCGAGAGCAGGGGTATGCTTACGGAGTATACGGCTGCAAAGAAGAGTGCCGTCAGGTAGATGGCGAAGGGGAGTCCGTTGTCGGCGCCGCGTTTGTATGGCGAAGGGGGAGGGGTTATCATTAAGCGACTTGTTGTGTTGAGGTTGCAAATTTACAAAAAAAGTGGGACGCACGACAGTGATTGGTCTCTTATCTGAATATGGCGTGTCCGGCTGCGGCTGCTGTGAGGCCTAAAATGAGGCTCAGGGCGGCGTAGAGGAGGAGTGTGGGGAGGTTGCCTTGGCTGAAGAGGAGGAGGTTTTCGTGGGAGAAGGTGGAGAATGTGGTCAGGCCTCCGCAAAATCCGGCGGTGAGGAGTGTCTGGATATGTGGTGGGATGCTGTGGCCGGCGGCGATATAGCCGTATATCAGGCCGATCAGGAAGCAGCCGGCTATGTTGACCAGTAGTGTCGGCCAAGGGAAGAGGCTTTGGGCCGTGAGGGTGCCGACGGCGCGCGACAGCAGGAAGCGGCAGATGCCGCCGATGCCGCTGCCGATGAATACGCATAAGGTGAGTCTGAGCATGGGCGATGTTGGTGATGGGGGTTGATGGATGTGTGTGCGAAATTAGCAATTAGCTGTTGAAATGGCAAGAAAAGCGGTGGGTGGTGTCGATATTTGGGGTGGTGGGCAGGGGTGGCTTGGAGATAATTATTAATTTTGCACGGCAAACAGTAATCGGGGCGTGCGTGTTAGTGTAATGGGGCGGCGTCCGACGCGGCTGCTGCCTGCCGACAGTTTCCCCGTTTATAAATAACGAATGAATCATGCAACAGCAAGTCAATCCGCAGTCTACTCTGAACGGATATATATATCAGGCGATCGTGAACAACAGCAGCCGTGAGGCTCTGACCGATCTTCATGGCAACAGCTACACGTATGGCCGCACGGGCGAGTTCATAGCCGAGACCCATATGTTTTTCGAGGCGATTGGTCTGCGCAAGGGTGACCATGTGGCCATTTGCGCGTCGAATTCGGCGGAGTGGTCGCTCATGTTTCTGGCCACGGTGACCTATGGCGCTGTGGCGGTGTCGATACTGGCCGATTTCAGGGCCGAGGATGTGGCGGCGCTTGTGCGCCACAGCGAGTCGCGGCTGCTGGTTGTCGACGGCAAGGTGTGGCGCGGTCTGTCGGTCCATGCCGACGCGCTGGGCAAGACCGAGTGTGTGCTTGAGCTTGGCGATGATGCCCGTCCGGTGGTGGTGTGGCAGGCCGATGAGAGCGGCGATCCGGCCGCGGTGCTTGCCCGGACGTCAGCGCGGTTCAGGGAACTGCACAAGGGCGGCTTCGACCCCCGGGGGCTGCGGCTGGCCGAGGTGGCTGCCGACGATGTGGTAGTGATCAACTATACCTCCGGCTCGACCGGCTCGCCCAAGGGGGTGATGCTGACGGAGCGCAACATGTGGAGCAACGTGCAGTACAGCATCGACGGCCTGCAGTTTCTGATGCCCGGCGACAATATGCTCAGCATGCTTCCGCTGGCCCATATGTTCGGCCTGACGGTCGACCTGCTCCATCCCTTCGTGAAGGGGTGTCACATCTACTTCCTGATGCACACTCCCTCGCCGGCTGTGCTCATGACGGCCTTCCAGCAGGTGCGGCCCAAGCTGGTGGTGTCGGTTCCGCTGGTCATCGAGAAGATCATCCGCAAGAAGGTGTTCCCGGTCATACAGAAAAACCCCATGAAGACGTTGCTTCACGTTCCCGTGGTGAGCGGCATCCTCCACCGCAAGCTGCGCCAGCGGCTCATCGACGCCTTTGGCGGCCGTCTGCAGCAGCTCATACTGGGCGGTGCGGGGGTGAGCGCCGACGTCGAGGCCTTCCTGCGGCTCATCAGGTTTCCGTTCACCGTGGGCTACGGCATGACCGAGTGCGGCCCTCTGGTGGGCTATGCCGCGTGGGATGAGCAGCGTCCCGGCACGTGCGGCCACATTGTCGACCGCATGCAGCTGCGCGTCGACTCGCCCGACCCCGCCCGGGTGCCCGGTGTGATGTGGGTAAGGGGCGACAACGTCATGGCAGGCTACTACCACAATCCTCAGGCCACTGAGGCCGTGATGGGCCCCGACGGGTGGATGAACACCGGCGACATAGGCACTGTAGGCTCCGACGGCCTGATCAGCCTGCGCGGGCGCGACAAAAACATGATACTCGGTCCCTCCGGCCAGAACATCTATCCCGAAGAGATAGAGCAGAAGCTCAACAATGTGGCCCCCGTGGCCGAATCGGTGGTGATCGACGCCGGACAGGGCAGGATATGCGCCCTTGTCTACCCCGACCAGGACGCCGTGGCCCATCTCCCGGCCGACCGTGTCGAGGCCATGGTGGCCGACGCCGTCAAGGCTGTCAACGCCACCCTGCCAGCCTACTCGCAGATACGCACCTACCGCCTGATGGACCACGAGTTTGAGAAAACCCCCAAGCGCTCCATCAAGCGCTACCTCTATACGGCCGCCGACGCTGCCAAGTGATCCGTCTCCCCGCGCAGCCGTTGCGGCTACCGTGCCATGACAGCACCGTGCCCCGTCATATCAGCCTCATGCTTGTGGCGGCCATGACGGCCTCTACCGAGTTGCCCACGCTGAGCTTCTGCAGTATGTCCTGACGGTGACGGTTGACGGTGTTTATGCTTATGCCGAGCAGCCCGGCTATCTGTTTGCTCGGGTAGCCCGCCTGTATCATGCGAAGTATCTCCTTCTGGCGTGGGGTGAGGATATGGCCGCGTCTTTCGGCAAACTGCAGGCCGGTTATGCTGCCCGTAGCGACGTTGACTATGCGCGGCGATATGCCGGGCGAGGTGTCCTGCGTGTCGGGCGACAGGTCGTAGCAGCAAAGTATGAGCCATATTTTGCCGCCGGGCGACAGGTGGAGTATGCGGGTGGAGTTTTCCACATATATGTATTCCCCCCGGCGGTTGAGGATGCGAAACCGGCACGTGGCCTTGTAGTCGAGCTTCTCGGCGGCAGGCAGCCGGTCGACAAGTCTCAGCAGCTCATATTCGAGCATCCGCTTGTCGACAAGGTCCTCCGGGTGTATGCGGTTGTATATGATGTCCTCGTCGCTCGAGTCCACCCGGCACTCCAGCCGCTCCGCCCCGCCGCCGCATATCCCTATGAGCCGGGCGAAAGCCCCGCCATATATCCAGCTTGTGTCGGCCGAGGCGTCGGTGATGACCCGGCAGTCGCCCGAAATGTCGACACATGCCTTCACCTTGGCCCGGCACTGGTCAAGTATGTGTCCGTCGAGCCGCTGGCGCCCGAGATCCTGGGCGTCGTAAATACTGTTGAGTTCTCTGCGCAATACGTCCATAATCTATCCGGATATCCGTTTCTGCGGCAGCGCGGCCACACATTTTCTCTCTCTTCTCTCTCTTCTCTCTGCCCTGGCCGCGCATCCGTGCATCCGTGC
Organism: uncultured Porphyromonadaceae bacterium; assembly: GCA_947643165.1. Lineage (GTDB taxonomy): Bacteria > Bacteroidota > Bacteroidia > Bacteroidales > Muribaculaceae > Paramuribaculum. The sequence goes on from CANRVB010000026.1 coordinate 8,222, forward strand.
TGCAAATATACGCAATTATGGCCACCCCGGCCAGCGGGCGCGCCTGGTTATTTTTCAGTATTTCGCAAATGTGAGGTCTTTGGTAAATTTGCCCCGCATTATCATCAAATACCCAAAAACCCAATTATCTCATTTGCGATGAAAGATCGAATCGTGTTTCTCGACTACATGCGCGTGATAGCCTGCTTCATGGTGATCATGGTCCATTCGTGCGAGTTTTTCTTTATCGACGGCTCCGAAATCGGCATCCGGTCGATGGCCGACGGCTGGTGGGTCAGCGTTGTCGACAGCGCCCTGCGCTGCTCCGTGCCCCTGTTTGTCATGATCTCCTCCTACCTGCTTGTGCCCCTGCGGGGCAGCACGTCCCTCTTCCTGCAGAAGCGGCTCGTCAGGGTAGTGATCCCCTTTGCCATCTGGTCGGTGCTCTATGCCGTGCTCCCCTGTGCCTGGGGCGCCGACGACGGCCATGGGGTCCTCCGCTCCATAGTCCGCCTGGCCACCAACTTCAACGACTCCAGCGGCCACATGTGGTTTGTCTACATGCTCGTGGGGCTCTACCTGTTCATGCCCGTCATCTCGCCCTGGCTGTCGCGCACAGGGCGCCGCGGCCAGGCCGCCTTCCTGCTGCTGTGGGTCCTGTCGACATTCTTCCCCTACCTGCGCGCCGCCTGCGGCGACATATACGGCGAGTGCTACTGGAACGAGTTCAACACCCTCTTCTACTTCTCCGGCTTCCTGGGCTACCTTGTCCTTGCCCACTACCTGCGCCACCACCTGCGCTGGACGCGCCGCCGCATGATAGCCACCGGCACAGTGTGCTACCTCATCGGCTATGCCATCACCGCCACCATATGGTATGGCCGCATCCCCACCGCCACCACCCTCCAGGAGCTCGAGCTGAGCTGGCGCTTCTGCACCCCCAACGTCGTCCTCGAGAGCTTCGGGGCCTTCATCCTCATCCAGGCCCTTGCCGGCGGCTGCCGCCCGCGGCCCGTCATAACCTGCATGTCGCGGCTGAGCTATGGCGTCTATCTGATGCACATATTCGTGCTGGGCGGCGTCTACGCCCTGCTGGGCGGACGGCTGTCCACGCCCCTCACCATCCTCACCCTGGCCATCCTCACCTTTGCGCTCTGCTTCCTCCTGGCCCGGCTGCTGTCGTGGCTGCCCCGCAGCCGCTACCTCATAGGATAGTCCCCCTGCCTCCTGCCGCCGCCACATCCGCCCCTGCCGCCGCCACTCCAGGCGATACCCCCGCACGCAGCAGCCGTAAGGTGCGTGTGTGTGTGCGTGTGTGAAGCATACGAACAAAACAAACGGGCATGCTCCCGGCCTATGCGCGGATCATGCCCGTTTTATTTCAACTGTTTCTGCCGCCCGGCTTCACCATCCGTAAAGGGTGAATGCCGAGGCATTCCAATAACGGTTGGTGCCGTTGCGCTCAAGCAGCGATCCACCCTTGGAGTGGGTGATGGCAAGACGCAGCTTGCTGAATGCTACTGGGGCGCTGACTGGCCCGAAGCTTCCTTTCGACAGGCGCGTGGGGAATTGGCTACCCATGTCGGTGATTGTGGCAAACTTTACGAGTTGGTCGTTGTCATCGTAGTAGTAGAGATCGACTATGTCGGGTGCGCCAGCGGTGTTGGGATGGTCGCGGGCGATAAAGTCGAACGCTATAGTCGACACCTCCTCCTTCATGTCGATATCAAGATAGCAGCCATACACCGGATCATGATACTCATCGGTGCCCCAGCGCGAGTGGATAAAGGTTGATGGATTGTCGTCGATGAGAGCCGCCGGGCCACCGCTGTCGTTTGGATCATCGTCGTTGGTGGTGATCTGGGCAGCTAGAGGATTGGAATTGAAAATAGATAATTGTGTATTTTTAGTGCAGCAGAGCAACGTGATTGTTGTTCTGCTGCAAAGGTAATGCATGCGGATGGCAAAAAAAATGGATTTTTTTGAAAAAAAGATGGACTATCTTACTGTGTTGGCGGCGCCTGTCGGGCGGGTGTATGGATTAACTGACTGCTATTCAGAGTGCTATAGTGTACGTAAGCCATAAGTGGAGGGGGCTACGGGCGGCGCAGGCAGTCGAGGGGTGTGTGTGCGATGTGGCGGGTGTGCGTGAGCGGGGGGCTACGGGCGGCGGGGCGTCAGGCGGTCGATGGTGTCGGCTACGGCCTGGGTGAGGGCGGGGGGCAGGATGGCGGCGGCGGCCATGGCGAGCCGGGCCAGGGGGTGGATGTGGCGGGTGGCGAGTATGGCTAGGGGGGAGTTGACCTCGGCAAAGGTGGCCCGCCAGGCGGCTATGTCCTTGCGTGGTCCGCGCAGGTAGCGCGACTTGGCTATGAGCCGCAGGCGGCGGGTGAAGCGCCGGTGGCCGGGGGCGAGCAGGCGGGTGAGCGTGGCGGCGCAGCGCAGGCGGTCGTGGAGAATGCGGCGGCTGTGGGGGCTGTGGGCGGTGTGGCGGCTCAGGGAGCGGAGCGAGGGGGTGGAGGTGTAGCGGGAGGGGGGGATGGATGGATGGGTGGCTATGCGGGGGGCCAGGGCGTAGGCGCGTGCCATGAGCGAGAGGTCGTCCCAGCAGTCTATGCCGGGGAGGGGGCCGTGGATGTGGTGGGCCATGAGCCAGGGGCGGCTGATGAGCTTGTTCCAGAGGGCGAAGGTGACGGTGTCGACGGGCAGGCGGTCGAGGAGGTGGTGGCCGGAGGTGGCGGCGCGGCGCAGGGCGCGGGGCACGGGGATGGTGCGCAGGGTGTGGCCGCGGTGGTCGAGATAGTCGACGGGGGCGCAGGCTATGTGGGCGGCGTGGCGGGTGGCGGCGCTGTGGAGTGCGGCCAGGAAGCGGGGGGGATAGGCGTCGTCGCTGTCGATGCGTGCGAGCCAGTGGCCGCGGGCGGCGTGCATGCCGGTGCGCTGAGCGGCGGAGCTGCCCAGGCGTGTGGGGTGGGTGATGGTGCGCAGGGAGCAGGAGGTGTGGGCGAAGAGCCGTGAGGCGCGGGCTATGATGGCGGGGGTGAGGTCGGTGGATGCGTCGTCGACTATTATGAGCTCGGCGGTGACCGTGGGGGGGAGCTGCTGTGAGGCGACGGAGGTGATGGCGCGCATCAGGGTGTCTCCGCCGTTGTGGACGGGGAGGATGACCGATATGTCGGGCGGTGGGGTGTGGGGTGTGTGGAGGCGGTGGCGGTCAGAACACATAGCCTATGGACAGGCTGACGATGGCCGATGAAAAGTCTTTGCGTCCGCGCCAGGTGGCTTCGGCGGCCAGGCGCATGGTGGGTGTGGCCATGAGCTCGATGCCGGCGCCGGCGTTGATGCCGAACCGGTCGAGGCGGTGCTTGGAGTCGGCGGCATAGGCCTGGAGGGTGGCCGAGGTGTTCCACTTGCATTCGGAGTAGCCGATGCCGGCGATGGGGTAGATGGCCAGGCGGCAGGCGGGAGCAATGGCAAAGGGGATGTGGGCGTTGAGGCTCAGGTCGAAGGCGTCTTCGCCGTGATGGCGGAAGGTGTAGTCGGCCGAGGGGGCCAGGCGGAAGTGGCTGGTGAAGCGGTAGGTGAAGTTGATGCCAGCAATGGCCGATTCGTTGCGCGAGGAGTAGCCGCCATAGACGCCGAAGGTTTTCTGTCCGCGCGGCTGGTCGGCTGCGGCGGCGGGGAGGCATGCTGCTGCGGCGGTGAGGAGGCTGACTGCGATGTGGGTTAGGCTTTGATGCACGGCGATAGTGGGATGAATGGGTGGATGAAGGGGTGTTTTTTGTTGGCGGGAGAGGAGGGGAGGAGGAGAGGAGGAGAGAGGGCGGGAGAGGGCCCGAAATGTGGTAGGTCAGTTAAATAAACGCCACACCGAACGGTAAGGTTCGATGTGGCGCGATGTGTGGTGAAGGCAGGTCAGATGACACCCTGACCCATCATGGCGTTGGCCACCTTCATGAATCCGGCGATGTTGGCGCCCTTCATGTAGTTGATGTAGCCTTCGTCCTCAGTGCCATATTTCACGCACTGGGTGTGGATGTCGCGCATGATAGTGTGGAGCTTTGCGTCGACTTCTTCGGCGCTCCACTGCAGGTGCATGGCGTTTTGAGTCATCTCAAGACCGGATGTAGCCACGCCGCCGGCGTTGACAGCCTTGCCCGGGGCATAGGTGATGCGGTTGTTGATGAACGTGTCGATGGCTTCGGGTGTGCAGCCCATGTTGCTGACTTCGGCAACCATGAGGACACCGTTGTCGACAAGCATCTGTGCGTCTTCGCCGCTGACCTCGTTCTGGGTTGCGCATGGCAGGGCGATGTCGACTTTCTGCTCCCAGGGACGGCGTCCGGGATAGAAGGTGGCGTTGGGATACTTTTCGGCGTAAGGAGCCACAATGTCGTTGCCCGAGGCGCGAAGCTCAAGCATGTAGTCGATCTTTTCGCCCGACACGCCATCGGGATCGTAGATGTAGCCGTCGGGGCCTGAGATGGTCACAACCTTCGCGCCGAGCTCGTTGGCCTTGAGGGTGGCTCCCCATGCCACATTGCCGAAGCCGCTGACGGCAACGGTCTTGCCCTTGATGTCGGTGCCCTTTTCGGCGAGCATGCTCTGTACGAAGTAGAGGGCTCCGAAGCCTGTGGCCTCGGGACGTATGCGCGAGCCGCCGAACTCGAGGGCCTTGCCGGTCATCGAGCCGTCGCACTCGTTGCAGAGCTTCTTGTACATGCCGTACATGTAGCCTACTTCGCGTCCGCCGACGCCTATGTCGCCTGCGGGCACGTCGCGGTCGGGGCCGATGTTCTTCCAGAGCTCAAGCATGAAGGCCTGGCAGAAGCGCATGATCTCGGCGTCGCTCTTGCCGCGTGGCGAGAAGTCGCTGCCGCCTTTGGCACCGCCCATGGGGAGGGTGGTCAGAGCGTTCTTGAATGTCTGCTCGAAGCCGAGGAACTTAAGTATAGAGAGGTTGACAGAGGCATGGAAGCGTATACCGCCTTTGTATGGGCCAATGGCATTGTTGAACTGAACGCGGTAGCCGAGGTTGGTCTGCACATCGCCGCGGTCGTCGGTCCATGTCACACGGAATGTGAAGATACGGTCGGGTTCGACGAGACGTTCGATGATACGTGCCTTCTCAAATTCGGGATGCTGGTTGTAAACGTCAGAAACGCAGAGAAGCACCTCGCGTACGGCCTGGAGATATTCCTTTTCGCCGGGATGTTTGAGCTCGAGCGAGCTCATCACTTTGTTGATATCCATGATTGGACTTAACTTAAAAGAATGGTTATTAGATTTCGGCTATGTTCCGCCGGAGCGGTGACCAGTAGCTGGGGGAGAAAGGTGGAAGCGGGGATGATTGTTTGTTCCCGCACGACAAATATAGCAACTATATTTGATAAAGCGAAGCTATCGGGCTTCTAAAAATATGTTAATTCTTAGATGCCCGATAGCAAACTGTAAATTTCGAAAATGCAAAATGCTTTTATTTGCGCGATTTCCGTTTCTTCGTAGTCGTTTTTTTAGCGGTTGACGCTTTTTTTGCCGGAAGTTTCAGCGTTTGCCCCGGTCGGATGATCGATGTGGCCGTAAGATTGTTGGCCTTCTGCAGCTCGGCTACGCTTACGCCGGTTTTGCGGGCAATGCGGCTCAGATTGTCGCCCGACACCACCCGGTAGGTGGTCGGCCGCTTGGGCTCGGCCTTTTTGGCGGCAGTCTTCTGGGCAGCAGGAGCAGCCGGCTCAGCCGCCTTGCGCTGAGTGGCCGCCTGAGCCACCGCAGCCGTCGCAGCCGTCGCCGCAGGCTGCTTGCTTGCGGCGGTCGACGATGTGTCGGTAGCCGATTTCTGCCCGGCGTTGAGCGCCGCGAGAGCCTCCGGACGTATGCCGGGCTCCATAGTCTCGATGGTCAGCACATCGCCCGACTTCACCTTGCCACGCTTCAGATTGTTCCAGCGCTTTATGTCGGTGGCGCTCACACCATATTTCTTGGCAATGTCGCGTATGTTTTCTCCGCGCTTCACCGTGTGGGTCACCTTCACGATATGGTCGACCAGCAATGTCGAGTCGGCAGCGACCGTGCGACGCTGGCCGGGCTCGGCGTAGGTGCGGCGCGAATACAGGTCGGCGTCGAGAGCCAATATGGCGTCCTGACTCATTATGTAGCTGAGACACTGTTGCGAAGGGAGCACAAGCGCATACGGGTGATTGTTGCCCGGGATGATGTCCTTTCTGAACTGCGGGTTGAGCATACGGATCTCCTCGATCGGAATGTTGAGCACCTCGGCTATCTGATTGAAGTGGACACGCTGGCTCACCTGGACAGTATCAGTCACAAGCTGCTTCTTTACTATGGTAGGACGTACACCGTAGCGGTCGTAGTAGCTCATCACGAAATTGGCGGCAATGAAAGCCGGCAGATAGCCTCGCGTTTCAGAAGGCAGGAAATTGTAGATCTCCCAGAAGTCCTTTTTGCCACCTCCGGCATGGCGGAGAGCCTTGTTCACATTGCCCGGACCACAGTTGTATGCCGCGATGGCCAGCGACCAGTCGCCATAGGCCTCGTAAAGCTGTTTGAGATATTTAGCGGCAGCCGCACTCGATTTGCGCGGATCACGCCGCTGGTCAACAAGCGAGTTTACCTCCATTCCGAGTCCCTTTGCCGTGGCAGGCATGAATTGCCACAGGCCCGTGGCCCCGGCCTTGGATACAGCATTTGGATTTAGCGCCGACTCGATCACAGGCAGATACTGTAGCTCAAGGGGCATGTGTTCCTTAATCAGCTCCTCTATGAATATGTTCCCGTAGTAATTGTGAAGCGCGACCATGTCCGATACAAGAGAGCGCCGCTTGGTCAGATACATATCTATGAAGCGCCCAACGATAGCGTTATATGGCAGCTCCATTTCGGCCGGAAGGCGGCTTAGCAGATCGGCATACTCCTCAGCCGTGCCAACGGTTGAAAAGGCCGTGTCGGGCAGAGTGGCCGAACGGTCAGTGTAATTCTGTATATAGAAATTCTCTTCAAGCTCGCGGGTAAGCGTCTCGAAGCTTTCCGGAGGAATCACATTGTCGTCGGTGATCGAATACTTGATATCGAGGATCGACATAGCCGCCGATGCCGACAGGGCTATGCAACCGCTCATTATGATATTTAATAATCGTTTCATGATGTGGGAGAATGATTGGTAAGGAGTTGTAGGGTTGTCAGAAGCATAACGCCCAATGCAGCCCCACCCCCGGCAGACTGTTGCGCGTGTCGGGAATCACGGCCGGAGCCCAGCGCAGGCTCAGATCGGGTGTTATGTCAAACTGCGAGAGCGAAGCGTCGACATAAGCGTCGACCATAGCTATGAGATAGACGCCAACCATGGCTATTATACATAAGTCGCGGTTGCGTCGGCAATAGTCTTTTCGGGCTTTGAATGAACTTGTCAGCCATTCCTTGTCAAGATCCGATTCGCTTATGGTAGGAGGAAAGAAATCCATATAGCTGTTTGTCGAAGGATCGGAGTCAGTGATATCATTATATGCACGGGTATAGTCCTGAAGCATCATGTTGTTCCACGATGTTCCGTAGGCCAGACCCATGAATGCGCCCACTACAATAGGCAGCTTCCAGTAGCGGCGGTTGTATATTTGTCCGAGGCCTGGACACAGAGCCGACAGCCAGATGGCGCGTGTCGGGTCGGGCGTGAATGTGCGGGCATTGGCCTCTGTCGCAGCCGACGATAAAAGAGAGTCGGTAAACTGCGACATTGATGGCGAATTTACAATAGCCACCGTATCTACCGGTGTTAGCGATATGCCATTTTTTGTTACCGACAGACTGTCTTCTACGACAAACGAATTGTCGGGTGCCGGGTCTGTGAGAGGAATGCTGTCGGGCAATTCTACCGGATCCGGAGGAAGTGGAATTACGGTATTGGCACCGTGTGCTGAAAAAAAGTTAAAAGGCCCTAACAGAACTAAAAGCAATATGCCGATGACCCGCACAAGCTGTGCATGCCATCTGTCACTGAAAAATTGACCTATCTCTTGGCTCATTGCTATATGTGTAATGTTCAATCGGTTAGCTGCGGACATGATAGTCGCGTCAGTGATTGGGAGACTACCCTTGCGGATTAATCCCGTCAAAGATAGTAATTAATCTCTCAAGTTCGGCCTCCGAACCAAAGGCAAACGTGATTTTACCCTTTCCTGAACGGTCGCATGAGAATTTTACCGGGGCACTGAACCGTTGTGACAGGTGATCGCGCAGCAGATCGAAATCGCGTGGCGAGAATGAGCTCCCCGACTTATCCTTGGCCTCGTCGGCAACCTCGCCGTTGCGTAGGCTTTTTGCCAATTCCTCTACTTTTCTCACAGATAGTCCTTCCTTTACTATCTTCTTGAACAGTTTCAGCTGTATCTGTGGATCATCTATTGTCAGGAGTGCGCGTGCATGTCCCATATCAAGCCGCTTGTCGCGCAGACCGAGCTGTACTTCAGCCGGAAGCCTGAGCAATCTAAGGAAGTTGGCCACAGTAGCACGTTTCTTGCCTATCCGTTCGCTCAGCCGTTCCTGTGTCAGGTTGTACTGATCTATGAGTTTGCGGAATGTCAGGGCAATCTCAATCGCGTTGAGATCTTCGCGCTGTATATTCTCTATGAGCGCCATTTCGGTAAGCTCAGTGTCGGTGGCTGTACGTATGTAAGCCGGCACCGAAGCCAGTCCGGCCAGCGATGCTGCTCTGAAACGCCGTTCGCCGGCTATTATCTGATATGAGTCTGTTCCGGTCTTGCGAAGCGATAGAGGCTGTATTATGCCGAGCTCACGAATGGAGCCTGCCAGTTCCTGTAGCGCCTCCTGATCGAAATCAGTGCGTGGTTGGTTGGGATTGGGGGTTATCTGCGACAATGGGATGTCGCTTATGGCAGATGAACCGCGGGCAGGCATATCGTCCATCGATATGAGTGAGTCGAGACCACGGCCAAGAACCGAACGTTTTGGAGTCATGATTTATGATAGATGAGAGAGATCGGAAAGATCAGAAATTTGAATTTTTAGAAATTATCTCCCTTGCCAGAGCGATGTGGCTTGTCGCGCCTCGGCTTTCTGGATCGTAGAGCAGTGCGGGCAATCCGTGCGAAGGTGCCTCGCTAAGACGTATGTTGCGGGGAATAACCGTGTCAAACACCATATCTCCGAAATGTCCTTTCAGCTCTTCATATATCTGATTGGCAAGGCGCAGACGGGCGTCATACATTGTGAGCAGAAATCCTTCTATCTCGAGAGCCGGGTTTAGTCTTGGTTTTATGATACGGATAGTGTTTATAAGCTTGGTTATGCCTTCGAGAGCAAAATACTCGGCCTGGACAGGAATTATTACCGAATTGGCTGCGGTCAGTGCGTTTACGGTGATAAGTCCTAGCGATGGCGAGCAGTCGATCAGGATATAGTCGTAGACCTCGGTTGCAGGTGCGAGCATGCGGGCCATGATCTTCTCACGGTCGGAACGGCCTATAAGCTCTATTTCGGCTCCGGCAAGATCAATGCGCGATCCTATGAGGTCCAGACCTTCCACGCATGTCGGCACTTGGGAGCCGAGCAGAGGATAGTCGTCAACCATACACTCATAGATCGACGAGGTCATTTCCGACGGTTTTATGCCGTAGCCTGATGTGGCGTTGGCCTGAGGATCGGCATCGACAATGAGCACCTTTTTGCCTTCGGTGGCAAGCGATGCAGCCAGATTGATTGTGGTGGTGGTTTTGCCTACACCGCCTTTCTGATTTGCTATCGCAATTATTTTACCCATAAGCATGTAGTTGTTTGCGATGCAAAAATAATTATAATAATGCACCTCTGTGTTGGTGCGAGCGTTAAACCATCTGAAAATGTAGATAAATAGCCCGGTATGTTAATAACTACCGGGCTATTATCGTGATGATTGGGTGTTCTCAGATGAAAAGGCAGGCATCGCCGTAGCTCAGAAACCTGAAATTGTTGGCGATAGCATAGTCGTAGATCTCCCGCCAATTGCCGTCGACAAACGCCGATACGAGCAGCAGTAGCGTCGACTTAGGTTGGTGGAAATTGGTAATCATACCCTTGACCACACGGTAGCGGTAGCCGGGGGCTATGATGATGCGGGTTGAGGCTACAAGCTTCTTCAGTCCATGCTGTTCAAGATAATCACCTAAAGCTTTCAGTGCGTCCTCCACACTGAAGTCAGGGTGTTCCGGTTCGTATGGATACCATTGGGCGACACATGTTGGTTCAAGACCTTCCGATACCATACAGCCAAGATGATACAGGCTTTCGAGCGTCCGGACCGAGGTCGTGCCTACGGCTATGACTTTGCGGCTTGATTCGGCCAGTTCTTCTATGAGTTGGCGGCTCACAGATATAAACTCGCGGTGCATTGCATGCTCTGCGATGGTATCAGCCTTGACGGGTTGAAATGTGCCTGCTCCAACGTGTAGCGTGAGAGAACGTCTTTCTATCCCTCGGCTATCAATGTCGGCAAGTACTCTGTCGGTAAAATGTAATCCGGCCGTAGGAGCGGCTACAGAGCCTTCTACAGTCGAAAATATAGTCTGGTAGTCCGATGTGTCAGAGTCCTCCGTGTCGCGGTTAAGATAGGGCGGTATGGGTATTTCCCCCGCCGCCTCTATGATTTGCGAGAACGATACACCCAATGTCTTATCCCACCTGAACATGATAGTCGAGGCGTTGCCTGACCGACCTGTACGTTCGGCTGTCAGAACAAGCGGATTGTTGTCGATCATCACTGTCAGGCTTACCGAGCCGTCGCGCCATCGTTTGCTGTTGCCCACAAAGCAGGTCCATTCGCAGCAGTCGGTAGCGGCAAACGACATGGCATAGTCGGAAGGAGACTCGGGCTCCAGACAGAATATTTCGATCGACGCACCTGTCGGTTTGTGGAATCTCAGCCTTGCATTGATGACCCGTGTATCGTTGTACACGAGCATTGAGCCGGTCGGTAGCAGCGACGGAAGATCTACAAACCTATGTTCCGATAGGTTGCCTTCCTTATCGCGCATGAGCAATTTGCACATATCGCGCTCAGCAAGAGGATGAGCCGCAATGCGGCTCTCCTCGAGCGGATAGTCAAATTGATCGATACTCAGAGAGCGCGGATCTGTATGTATGCGGTCACTTGTCACTTACTATCTCCTCAGTGTCGCGGGCAATCATGAGCTCCTCATCTGTGGGGATCACGGCAACCTTGACGCGTGATGCCGGTGTGGATATCACGGTTTCGGTGCCACGTGTGCGGCTGTTCAGCTCTTCATCGAGCTCAACGCCCATGAATGCCAAAGGTTTGCAGACGTTAGAGCGGAGACCGGTTTGATTCTCGCCTACGCCGCCGGTGAATACAATAGCGTCTACACCACCCATTTCTGCGGCATAACCACCTATGTATTTTATTATGCGCTGCTCATACATGTCAAGAGCAAGGTGAGCACGCTCGTTGCCGGCATTGTCGGCCGCTTCGATCTCACGCATGTCATTCGAAAGTTCTGTCACGCCCATTACGCCGCTCTCTTTGTTTATGATGCGCTGGATATCGTCTACGGTGTAGTTGTGACGTATCATGAGATATGTCAGTACGCCAGGATCAACATCGCCGACACGTGTGCCCATCATGAGACCCTCTGTCGGGGTAAGACCCATGGAGGTGTCTACGCTCTTACCGTTGAGCACGGCTGTGATCGATCCGCCGTTGCCAATATGGCAGGTTATTATCTTTGAATTGTCTTTGTCAAGTCCGAGCATATCAATGGCGCGCATCGACACATAGCGGTGGCTGGTGCCGTGGAAGCCGTAGCGGCGAACTCCGTCCTCTTTGTAGAACTTGTAGGGGAGTGCGTACATGAATGATTTAGCCGGCATGGTCTGGTGGAAAGCGGTATCAAATACGCCTACTTGCGGAACATTGGGCATAAGTGCGGAGATAGCCTCGATACCGGTGATGTTTGCCGGGTTGTGGAGGGGTGCCAGATCGTAGCAGTCTTTCACCTGTTGGATCACTTCGTCGGTGATGAGCATGCTTGAGTTGAACTTCTCGGCACCATGCACTACGCGGTGACCTACAGCATCGATCTCGTCAAAGCTCTTGATGCAACCTTCGGTGGGATCTGTCAGATTGTTGAGAATAGCTTTAACCGCCCCCTGATGGTCGGTAAGGCCCAGCTCTACGATCTGCTTGGAGCCATCGTTACGTTTGAATTTGAGAAATCCGTCAGAAAGGCCGATTTTCTCTACGCCACCTTCAGCCATTACTTTCTCGGCGGTGGTGTCGATGAGTTTGTATTTTACAGAACTGCTGCCGCAGTTTAGAACCAATATTTTCATTTGGATAATAGTATTCTTTGTCGTGATTTTATTGTTGATTAGTCGCAGAGATCACCTATGGCCTGATTGGCTGTCATTATGATGGTTTTGTAGATATCTTCGGGTGATGCGCCGCGCGACAGGTCGTTGCAAGGAGCTGCAAGGCCTTGGATAACGGGGCCTACAGCCTCTACACCGCCAAGGCGCTGAACCAACTTGTAGACTATGTTTCCTACCTCGAGCGAGGGGAAGACCAAAACATTTGCTTTACCGGCTATGCCGCTCTGAGGAGCTTTGAGCTCGCCAACCGAAGGTACGAGGGCTGCGTCGGCCTGAAGTTCACCGTCAAGCTTAAGCTCCGGATCCATGCGGTGAGCTATCTCGGTAGCTTGAATCACTTTATCGACACGTTCATGCTTAGCGCTACCCTTGGTTGAGAACGAAAGGATTGCTACGCGAGGATCGATGCAGGCGATGTCGCGGGCGGTCTTACCTGCGCAAACTGCAATCTGGGCAAGTTCTTCAGCTGTAGGATCGGGCACAACTGCACAGTCAGCAAAAATCAGGATGCCATTGTCGCCAAAGGGGCAACCTTCGGGCAAAAGCATCAGGAAAGCTCCTGAAACAGTAGTGATGCCGGGGGCGGTCTTGATTACTTGAAAAGCTGCGCGGAGCACATTGCCTGTTGTGTTGATGGCACCTGCCACCTGTCCATCAGCCTCGCCGGCCTTCACGATCAGGCATCCGAGATACAGAGGGTTGGCAGTGGTTTTGCGGGCATCTTCCATAGAGATGCCTTTGCTCTTGCGTAGCTCGAAGAATATCGGTGCGTACTTGTCGATAACAGCCTGATCGGCAGGATCGACAATTTTTGCCTGGGCGATGTTGGTCAGACCTAATTCATCGGCTTTGGCAAGAATTTCGGTCGGGTTACCTATCAGGATGATGTGGGCGAGGCCTTCTGCTATGATGCGGTCGGCTGCTTTGAGTGTACGGGGCTCAGTGCCTTCGGGAAGCACGATGCGCTTCGGATGTTTCTTAGCCTTTAAGGTAAGCTTTTCAAATAATTGCATTGGATATGGTATAGTTGAATTTGTGATTTTGACGAGTGAGCAAGGGGCCTCTGTCCCTATTCAACTGCAAAAATAATCAATTGTTACCGTATGTGTCGCAGCCGATGCAAAAAAAATGTTTATCAATTTGTCAGGAACTATAATCATCGATGGAATGTTTTATAAGTGAGCGGCGGCAAGTTCCGCTTGCCCAAAGCAAAATAATACAATAACATTTATAAAACATAAGTATATGTCAGAATACCGTAATGAGCGCCGTATGGATGAGCGCGAAGATATCAAGGCGCCGAAGAAGCGCGGTGTAGGAGGGTGGCTTATAATAGGTGTGCTCGTGCTGATCGCCTTGTTGCTTATATGGCTTACTGTAGCCGATCTTTTTGGAGATACGGATGTCGCAGCACAGGCCGAGTCGCTTATCAATACATTCGGGCGATATTACGTGGCCGCCTGATCGTGAATTAAATGCAAACATACCGCTTATGTTGCTGATATTGACACCCTCTGTTTGGATAGTCTGGAGCGTGATAGGCATAATCGCCGGATATATGAGCTGGCGTTTGCTGGAACCGGTGACTACTATGCTGGTAGATATGCCGGTTGGCATCGTGTCGGCTCTTGCGTCCGGATGGGCATACACCAGGGTAGCTGGCAGTGATGATACAGATATATATGTGTCTTTGTTGGTCAGTGCGGCCGTAAGCGGAATAGTATTGTGGCTGTTGTATCTTGTCAGGCGCAGGCGCATCCATTCCGATGGCCAAAATTGATATTTGACGACAATTGTTAAGATTTTTACTCCACAAATGTTAGAAATAATGTTTGTGGAGATGAAATATGATATATTTTGACCGAAAAATTTGACGTTATCCAAATAAAACCATTAACTTTGCAGATGAAAGAGACACCGTTGTCCTAAGCTGCACTGATAAGTTTGTTGTTTATGCTTGTTATTCAAACAATTGGCTAAGGCTAAAGGCAACATCATAGGTATGATTGTCGTGAGACACCCATGGCATGACGTGGTGTGAAAAATGTAAGTATGATATAATCTCTACAATGTAAGACTACAAAAGTTGAATCATTAGACCGTGCCTTTTGGCTTTAGTCCGGGCGTTCTCTGCTTGAAGAGGGCGTCGGGCATTTTTTTTAAGACCCCTCTATATTTTTATCACTATTGGCCGGATTTTGGCGATGTGTGTTTGTCAAGCGGAGCAGCCTTGCTGATGTTTACAAGCCATACACCTCCGAATACCAGTGCGACAGCCAGTATCTTGATTGGAGTGAAGCTGTCAAGGCCAAGATAAATGCCTACGCAAGATGCAACTATAGGCTGTACGTAGTTGTACATGCCTACGAGTGTAGGGCGCAGAATCTTTTGGCCGATCATCACCAATATGTAGGAGCCGAATGTGGCTCCTACCACAATATATAGTGAGCCGAATATGTGTATGCTGCCGAACGCCTGCCAATCGGTAGTACATATTGTATGCAACGATACTGGCAGTATTGCTATCGCTGCAAATGTGAACATCCATTTCATTAGTGTCACCAGGGAATAACGCTTTATGAAATTGCGGAATAACGTTAGATACAGCGCGTAGCTGAGTTGCGCCGTCAGTACGAGCGTATCACCGAGAATAGGCGAAGATCCACGCGATGTTGTCCCCAGATTGCCGGCTACAAGCATAAGAGCGCCGGTAGCGCCTATGGCTATTCCTCCGGCTTTCTTGAGCGTGATCGGCTCTCCAAGAAAAATGGCGGCAAGCATCATGACCCACATGGGCATCGTGGTGGTTATTATACTTGCCTCGCCTGGCGATGTGTAGCCGACACCAAATATGAAACAGCCTTGATTGAATACTATGCCGAGCATTCCGGCTATGGCAAGCCTGATCAGGTCGGCGATAGGTACGTGTTCGCGCTTCGTGAATAGTGATGCTGTCCAGAACAAAAAGGCAGCACCAAATATACGGAAGTCGGTGAGCAGCAGCGGTGCGACTACTCCCGATGCCATTACCATTTTAGCTGTGGGAGACATAAGGCCCCATAAAAAGTTGGCACCGAGCATTGACAGGTGCCCCTTTGCTAAATTAGAATTCATGATAATACCTTTGAGAAACTGGTGCAAAATTAATTATAATTATCGTTATTGGTATCAGTGTGGTTTCTTTAGTCATTACTTTGTGCTGACTTTATGTTTTTATGTATGTTTTATTAGCGGTCATGGATCCGGGGATAAGCTATTTTTAAGTAATTTTGCAAGCTCAATTCAGAAAAGATAACCGAATTATATCATGAAGTATTCACAGATCCTGTCGAGGATCAAACCATTCATGTTGCCGTTCGCTATGCTGATCGGCATTTTATTCAATCAGTATATAGGATATGTGTCGTTCATGGCCCCATATCTGATTTTCGTGATGCTGTTCATCACATTCTGCCGTATAGATCCGAGGCATATACATGTGACGCGTCTCTCGCTATACTGTATGGCTGTTCAACTTATCGGCGCGGCTGCGTGCTATTGTCTGCTTCTTCCTGCCGGAGATGCTATTGCCCAGGGCGTCATGATATGTTTCTTCTGCCCGACCGCTACAGCGGCACCGGTAATTACAGGAATGCTTGGAGGAAGTGTAGCCAGAGTGGCTACATATTCTCTTGTGAGTAATCTTGTCATAGCCATCCTTGCCCCGCCCGTATTCTCGCTTGTTGGAACTGACGGTGTCGATATTATAGCGGCTGCATTTCATATAGCGGGTAGTGTGGTACCTCTTATTGTGGTTCCGCTGATATGTGCGGTATTGTTTCGTAAGTTTGTACCCAAGGCATGTACGGCTGTTGCCCAACATCAGGGTATCTCGTTCTATCTCTGGGCGTTGTCGCTGATTATAGTGGTGGGTAATGCTGTAAGTTTCGTTATGCAGGAGCCTCCTACCGTCATACCGCAGATGATAGCGCTGGCATTGCTCGCCGGAGTGGCATGCGGCATACAATTCTATATCGGACGTCGTATAGGTGCGCGTCTTGGCGACAAGATCGCTGGGGCTCAGGGTCTTGGTCAAAAGAATACTGTGCTTGCAATATGGATGGCACTCACTTATCTCAATCCACTTGCTTCAATAGCTCCTGCTGCATATATAGCCTGGCAAAACACTGTCAACTCATTGCAGTTGTATTATAAATCACGCAAATAGAACAAAAAGGGAGGTTATTATGTTAAAAAATAACAAACACAATCGTGACAGCTGTCATGATGTGATAATCGATTAATTTAGGATTATGGACAGTATGTACGATATATTGATGCGGTTGCCGCTATTAAGAGGTGTCAATTCCGAGTGCCTTCATAATGTAGTGGCTTCCACAAAGTTTCATTTTCTTAAATATTTGCCAGGTGAGACAGTTGTCGCTGAAGGCGATCAATGCACTCATATCAAATTCATAATAAGAGGTTCGGTCAGGTCGACACTTGCCAATTCAAACGGTCGTTTCAGAGTCTCGCAAACTATTGAGGCTCCCGATGTCATAGCGCCCGACAATCTGTTTGGCCGGCACACAAGCTATCCTGCAAATGTTGTGGCTCTTTCGGAGGCTGCTATAATGCAGATTGAGAAAAGCGAGTATGTGAAGTTGCTCACATGCGATCCGATCATTCTTTTCAATTATGTCAATATTGTTGCCTCTAATGCGCAAAGGGGAGTGGAGGGCATTCTGGCTCTTTCTACCGGATCGCTTGAGGAACGTATAGCCTATTGGATTCTTACGCTGAGCAGCCAGTCGGGAAAGGATATTGTGCTTTCATGCCGCCAACGGGATTTGTATTCGCTGTTCAGCGTGCCGAGATCATCATTTTTCGCGACTCTCGATTCATTGCGCGATCGTGGACTTATTGAATATACTCCTAATGAAATAAAGGTATTGTCGAGGCATGAGCTTGCGTCAATTCTTGCAAATGACGATGATGATTGAATTCCAATAAAACGATTTATCTATAGAAATCAATAAGCCGCTTCTCACGAAGCGGCTTATCTTTGATTTCTGTCTCTTGCTGACAGAAATCAACCTAACATAAAACACATTAAGCGTTCTGTCTGATCCGACTTATTTGCTAATTGCCGGATTGGGAGTCTATCGACGGCCGACCGGCGCAAATATTAATTCGACTGTAAAATTAGTAATTGATCAGATGATATACAATAAAATATAACTGTAGATATTGATCAGTTTAGAGGTCTTGTTTATATAATATCTGTATATACAGCGTGTTACATGATTGTAATTTAAAGTGTTCAATCGTGAGAATATAAATATATATAGATGGTGATATAGACATATTTTAGGTGAAATTACATGAATTCCGCTCTTTTTACATGGGCTCGCTTGGTGAATCGCCGTTTATTTTGTAAATTTGCAGCACAGGTGAAATCGGTCATCATATGTGTCCGGTTCTTGAAAAAATAACATGTTAATTGCAGGCTTTTTTTGATATTAGCTGAGTATAATACCACTTTAAACGGTGATGGACTACAGAAGACTACTATCATTGATCATTCTCTTGTTAATTTGGCTGCCGGGAATCTCAGCTGATAATTCCGGTAGACCTACCTCTGTTGAGCAGGCTTTGGCTGTTTTGGACGATCTTTTGGCTGATGGATCGGTATATCAGTCTCGTCGCCAGGCTTCTATTGATTCTCTTAAATCTGTATTGAAGAACTCGGAATCGCCCTCGCGAAGATTGCAGCTGATGGATACCATAGCTGTACTTTATGAGAATTTCCAACTTGATTCGGCAATCAACTACCGTAATCTTGCGTCACGTTATGCAGCCTCGGTTGGCAATATGTCGGAATCTTCTCTGCAGGAAGCTCTCAAGTGTGTTGTGATGAGTGAGATAGGTCAGTCTGCCAAGGCTATTACCACGTTCGAATCCATAAATCCCGATCTGATCGCACCCGACGAAAAGCTGCAGTATCATGATGCCGGCGCACGACTGTATTGTAATTTCACATATTATTCGCCTGTCGATACAGTAAGAAATACATTCAAGGAGCATGCGATGGCTCAAGTAGACTCCGTTCTTGATATCGCGCCGGCGGCCAGCCCGTTATATCAGTTTATGCTGTCTTACAGATACTTCACGCAAGGTAAGACTGCGCTTGTCGTCGGTTGTCTGAGTTCTGTGCTCGACGATGTGGCTCTGTCCAATCCACTGTATGGTGATGCTGCTCTTGGTCTCGGAGTCTTCTATCAGCGTCAGCACAAGAACAATGAAGCTGCGTACTATCTGGCCCTCGCGTCTATATATAATTTGAAGAACGGGTTGCGCAATAGCCGGTCATTGATGGCGTTGGGCGAAGTCCTATACGAGCTTGGAGATGTGTCGAGGGCTTATGCATGTCTGCGATATTCTCTTGATAACTCTGTCGCTTCAGGAGCCACTATCCACAGTCTTGAGGCTGCCCGCCAGGTGCCAATGGTTATAGGTGCCTTCCGCGAGCAGGACAAGCGTAAGGTTACCATGCTTATTACGCTGGCAGTAGTGCTGTTTATTCTATTGGCGGTCATAGTAGTGATTCTGATTTATCTGCGCCGAGAGATGCGTTCAATGTCCGCTATGAGGCAAAATGTGATTGAGTCGAACAGGATGAAGGAGACATATATAAGCCATTTCCTTAACTTGTGCTCTATTTACCTTGAAAAGCTCGATGAATTCAGCAAAATGGCCCGTAGAAAGATAACTGCAGGCCAGGTAGATGACCTTTATGAACTTATCAGGTCCGGCAAAATGATGGATGAACAGAGCCGGATATTTTACGAGAAGTTTGATGACGCATTTACTCATATATTTCCGGGCTTCGTAGATGGGGTCAATGCGCTGCTTCAGCCTGACAAGCAGATTGTATTGCCTGAGAACGGGCGCCTTACAACAGAGTTGCGCATTCTTGCTTTCGCGCGTCTTGGTATAGATGATGCGAGTCAGATAGCAAGATTTCTCGGACTGTCACTCAATACTATCTATACTTACCGCAATAAAATGCGTAGCAAGGCTATAGATCGGTCGAGTTTCGAGTCTATGGTGATGGAAATAGGTCAGATCGCATAAAATATAGATAGTTATAACAATAATATAGATATAAACATATTGGGGATCAAGCATATAGGTATTGCTCGTGATTGTATAAATATGTTAAAATATGACTCTTTCCCCTCGAGAAATGTATGCTCCGTAATGATAAGCTGATCTAACGGATATAATTTTATTGTTCAATTTTAGTTTATAATCCATTGCGCAAAAATTAGCGATAAGTATTTGTATATCAGTGCTTATTATTGTGGCAGATGCCTATATTTTATATGTCGCGTTTATATCATAGTGTATGAGAATTGCATGAGGGCTATCTTTGCAATGCGTAAACAATAAACGCAGTCGCACTTTGGACTCTGAGTTTTCCTAGAATTTGTACCTAAATTTCCTGAATCTCGGTTTTGGGCT
>CANRVB010000027.1 GCA_947643165.1 uncultured Porphyromonadaceae bacterium
TTATTTTTAGGCTTTAAGCAACTTTTAGGTACTTTTTATAGAAAAACTCAGATTTGGACACGACTGATTTAAATAGGGAGGTAGATTGGTACTCCCGCCTCTGATGATTACCGATGTGACTTCGGTAAGACGGTGAGATAATTACAAAGATTTGTTTCCAGTAGATGTTTATTATATATGCAGTATTTTAGGATTAGGTAAGTTTCATCAGAGGTAAAAAGATTTGGTTCACCGGGAGCCAAGGTAAGATGGCCCCGAATGATTTGGACAGACTTAATGAGACTAAGCACCATGCTGTCCAAAACAAAAAGACAACTGATACCAAGCGGGTCAGTTGTCTTTTTGTATATATAGGTATGCTTCTCTATCGCAGTCTATGCTTCGGAATGGTATGTCCCGATATGTCGTCTCTTCTTCTCTTCGAATATCTCGGATATTGCAAAGAAAATACCCGATTCCTCTACATCGCCAAACTCATCGTTTATAGCTGTTCCAAACATACGCATGGTCGGCGACAGACTCATGTAGGCATTAACCAGCGGAGGTATATTATGCCCCATGGAGCGTATTGCCGTGTTGAGTATCTTGTAATCCTCCTTGAAATTGCAGCCCGTGAATGTTTTAGCCATAAGGTTCTCATCGATTCCGGTATCAAGAGGATTGTTAGGCCATACCAGGTGATCGGGGTCCGGAAAATGTTTGTGCAGGAAGTACAGGATCATGTTTCTTGCCTCATGGGAGTAATTGGGATACATGGTCACTTTCCCAAACAGGTACTCTATTTCAGGGTGTATGACAGTCAGAGCTCCAAGTCCATCCCATAGGTTGTCAAGTACATATAGAGCTTTGGCTCCTGCTTTTGATGACTGATACTCCAGCCGCACGAATGAGCGTCCTAACTCGATAGTACGGGGAAGGTAGTCGTTGATAAACCTGTCGCTGAAGCTGAACATGTGGCTTGTGGCTATTCTTGGTGATCCATCGGGGTTAAAGCGTATGTCGTTGCCTGTGATATAGCGGTAGCCGCCGAGTATGAGCTTTGATTCAGGGTCAACAACTATCAGCTGTCGGCAAGCCGGTTGCATAGTGTCATACTCATCGATGTCGCATTCTTTGCCCGTGCCACCACCTGCACACCTGAAAGCAATCTCGCGCAGACGTCCAATCTCCCGCATTACATTGGGACATGAATGAGCATCTGTCACATATATCAGATTTCCTCCTTTGTTGGTATGACGTAGGATTCTGTCTGGGGTGAGTTCCGACTCGATTAGTTCCAGATCGACTGGAGAAATAATTGGCTTGTTTTTCATTACCTTTCGATGGATGATGATGTCGATTAGCCGAGAGAGTATACGATTTGTTTGATTTTCTGAGCTTCAGCCAAGGCGTCATTGCCAGATCCTGCTGTCAGGCTTTCGTAGGCTATACGCTTGCCTATGGTAATTTCGAATTGCTTGTCACGGCAACCGAATACTTCGCGAGGAAGACAGATCATTTCGATATTGAATTTAATACCGAGCCGCTGTCTCCATTGTGCAAATTTATAAAAAAAGTTTGAATTAGTGCCATTGAAATGCATCGGTATGATGTCACGTTTGTGGCGTATAGCTCGAGTTATGAACATTTTGTTCCAGGTCAGATCTGAGATGCTTCCGTCGTTCGATCTGCGTGATACAAGTCCGGCGGGGAACATTATAACCGGATCATCGCTCTCAAAGGCCTGTTCTATTGCTTCAGAGGAGCCACGGCTCTGACGTCCATGCTTGTTGACGGGCAGAAATGTGTTTTTGAGTGGTGTAAGCACGTTAAGCAAATCGTTCACTACAAACTTTATGCCCGGTCCGTACTTCTGCGATAGAAGATCAATGATGATGATCCCGTCGAGGGCTCCAAGAGGATGATTGCACACGTATATGGCACGTCTATCCGATGGCTTTGGCAAGCGTTCCGGATATTTTATCCGGTAGGTAGTATTAAGATCCGACAGTACACCACGACAGAAATCAGCGTCATAGCGGCCGTCATTGCTCTCCATCAGCGCGTTAAGCTCATCTTGCCGGATAAACCGTGTCAAGGCGCCTATGAGCGGAGATGGAAGCCATCTGTAGTAAGACGGTATCCTCTCGCGTAGAACCTTATCAAGATCAATGCGCAGTGATGTTTTTTCTGTCATTTGTCTGATATCTGATCGCACAATTTTCAGTTGTCGGTTGCAAAGGTAGCTAATTGATGTTATACGGCCAAACCAATTTGCATTGACATCCCATTGAGTAACTAAATGGCAAATAATTTGGCTTTGATCTTAACTTATCATTAACTTTGTCGAATGAAAGTGACAGACAATATATCCGATTCATTAGCCAGTTTTGGCGCTATGCTCAAGGGCTGCGTCAAGATCCTGTTGCAGTCGCGTCCGGTAACGATGCCACAGTCGGCTGTCGTAGACGGACGCAAACCGCTCATCATAATGGGCAACGGTCCCTCGCTGCGAACGACAATCGATGAGTACGGAAGCGTATTGTCGACTCATTCTCTGCTTGCTGTCAACTTTGCAGCCAATACCCCTGAATTTAAGCAACTCAAGCCCTCCTATTACGTGCTATGCGATCCAGCCTTCTTCGACAGCGATGGCAGTGACAACATACGTAAGCTGTGGCACAATATAAATGCCGTAGATTGGCCTATGACACTCTTTGTACCTGTGTCAATGAGATCGAAATTACCTGTTGATCAGCAATCTAATCTCACGGTTGCTACTTTCAACCCTGTCGGGGTTGATGGCCCTGAGTGGTTTGAACGTATAGTGTTCGGTATGCGTCTGGCTATGCCGAGACCGCGCAATGTACTTATCCCATCTATAATGATAGGTTTGATGTCAGGGTTTAAGGAGATCTATATCACCGGTGCTGATCATTCATGGATGAAGACTCTGCGTGTAAGCGATAATAACGAAGTTATTTCTGTTCAGCCCCACTTCTATGAAGATGATAAGTCAGAACACGAACGGGTGGCATCCGTTTATCGTGATGTACGGCTTCACCAGGTCATCATGAGTTTCTATATCGCTTTCAACAGCTATTTTGCCATAGAGCGTTATGCACGGTCAATAGGCGTGAGAATATACAATTCCACCCCCGGCAGCTTTATCGACGCATTTGAGCGGAGGCCACTGTCGGCTATGGACTGATCATCCGGTCAGAGCAGTTTCGCAGCAGTCAGAGTCCTGCCTGATTTGATTCCGAGTCGCCGCGCCGAAAAGTACAGCGCTGGATTACAGTGGGAACATGCCGGCGGCATGGTTATATATCCGGTTGGCAGTCCTGCTTCTATCAGGGTCACTCTTATAGCCTCCGGCAAGTCGACGTGTGGTTTCACGGGACCGGACATTACGATTCCCGATACAAACGGAAATTCCTTCTTGAATATAGAGGCGACCTCTTCCCCTACTTCAAAACAATCCGGGCAGATGCAAGGCCCCATGACTGCATGTATATGCTGAGGGAGCGCTCCCTGACGGCACATCTCATCTATTGTCAATGCCGATATGCGCGACACCGTACCCCGCCAGCCGGAGTGCGCTATTCCAAGCACACCGGCTATAGGGTCACATAATACTACCGGGACACAATCGGCTGTATTGATACACAGCACAATGTCGTTGCGCTGTGTTACCATCGCGTCTACCCCGTCAAGGTTTATGTCAGGATATGTATCATCGATCACAGCAACAGCCGATGAATGAGTCTGGCGCGGGATGACAAGCCTTTCTGGTGTCACGCCAAACTCATTGGCCACAATTCTGCGCGACTCTTCTACGATATGGTCGGGTGCATCAACATAGTGACACACCGACAGACCATCGTAGGCGTCGCTGGCGTCAGCACAGCCACGTTGTGTGGAGAATGCCCGTGTGCCAGGCAGCTCATATTCAATTGTCAGGAAGTTTGTCAATGTCGATTTCATCCGCTCCATATTCAAAATTCCTGCGTTCCCAGTCGGCATCAGTGCGCGGAGCCGGTTCGTCGTCATCATCATAGTCGCCGGCAGCGTCATCATCTGTCTCATCGGGATTGTTATTCAGCGCCTCGAGGTAGCTGTCATCCCATGGTTCTCCATCCTCATCATAGTCAACATCATCGTCATCGACAGGTGCATCCGGAGCATCAAATATAAATTCATCTTCCTCACGTACCCGGTGGTGGCCGTCAAGCGGGCGGTGGGTTATAGCTGGTGTGGCTATGCGGTTCGACTCATCGGTCACAGCGCCCCAGAGTATATCTTTCAGTTCTGTAAGTCCCTGACCTGTGACGGCCGATATGAATACGTGCGGTATGTCGTCGGGTAGGGTTGGCTCGATCTCTGCTATAAGTTCATCATCGAGCATATCCGATTTGCTTATGGCGAGAATGCGCTGTTTGTCCATGAGCTGAGGATTGAACTGCTCAAGCTCGTGGAGCAGTATCTCATATTGGGTGCGGATATCATCAGCATCGGCAGGAACCATAAACAGTAGCACTGCGTTGCGCTCGATATGGCGCAGAAAACGCAGGCCAAGTCCGCGGCCCTCGCTCGCTCCTTCTATTATGCCCGGAATATCGGCCATGACAAACGACCGGTTGTCGCGATAAGGCACTATGCCCAATTGCGGTTCCATTGTCGTGAACGGGTAGTCAGCTATCTTGGGACGGGCGGCCGAGATGCTCGACAGCAGTGTGGACTTTCCGGCGTTGGGAAGACCCACGAGTCCTACATCGGCAAGCAGTTTCAGCTCAAGTATGACTGATCGCTCTATTGCTGGTTCACCAGGCTGAGCATAGCGGGGAGTGCGGTTGGTAGGACTTTTGAAATGCCAGTTGCCAAGACCTCCGCGTCCACCACGCAACAGTTTTATCTCCTCGCCGGCGTATGTAACCTCGCATAGAAATTCGCCACTCTCTGCGTCAAACACCACCGTTCCGCATGGAACATCGACTATAACATCGTTGCCGTCTTTGCCGAATGAACGTCCGCCTGTTCCGCTTCCGCCATTGCCGGCAAATATGTGTCGACGGTACTTTAGAGGGAGCAATGTCCACATATTTGGATTTCCCCTGAGTATGATGTGGCCTCCGCGACCTCCGTCACCGCCGTCAGGTCCTCCCTTAGGCACATACTTAGCTCTGTAGAAATGTCGTGATCCGGCGCCTCCCTTTCCTGAGCGGCACAATATCTTTACGTAATCTATGAAATTTGAATCGGCCATAATAATCTTGAATCTTGTAAGAATGGTTGCATAGTGTAAACAATCGGCATCGGCAAATGGCCAATTGATTTAGGTTGTTGTATGTCTGGTTGCGACTCACTTAGGTGAAAAACAGCCTATTGTCGCTAAAAATGCCTGAATCAGGTGTCAGCAAGCAGTCTATGTTGTCTCATCAGCTCCTGCGCGTGAGCGAAATCGGTAGGCGAACCTATATCTATCCATATTCCTGATATCGGGTAATATCCGACATTGCGTCCCGCCGCGATAGCCTGTTCTATAAGGTCTGTGGCATCGGTGCGTTTGCCTTTTGGAAGAGAATTGAGCAGTTCGTTCGAAATAATGTAAATACCGGCATTGGCATAATACGAATAGGATGGTTTCTCCTCTATGGCGTTGACCAATCCCCCTTCGGTAGAAAGTATGGCATATGGAACAGCCACATTATATGGTATCGCGGCAATTGTTATATCGGCTTTGTTGTCAAGGTGATGCAGATACATCTCTTCGAGCGATAGCGATGTCAGCAGGTCGGCATTCATTACCAGCGTGTCGCCCCCCGGAGTGTGATCCATCAGCGATGCTGCACCGATGGTGCCGAGAGGCGAATCCTCATGCACGCATTCTATTTCCGACCCGTTGTGCCGTTCTGAGAAGTGCGCTTCGATCTTATCGGCCATATAGTTTACGGCCACGCGTATATTTCTTATACCCGACCTCTCCATCATGTCCACATTATAGTCGATTATCGCTTTACCGCCTATTTTGAGTAGTGGTTTGGGGGTTTCGAGAGTAAGTGGCCGCAGGCGTTCACCTTTGCCGCCGGCCATCAGGATGGCCGATATTGGCAGACGTGTCGGGGTGATGGTTGTATCTATTATTTCAATTATGCGGCCGTCAGCATCAAGACGTGGTATGAGCCTGACACCTTTCTCGCGGAACTCTCTCAGTAGTGCGAGATCAATTGTCTCAGGACCGAGCGATTTAAATGAGCGGTGCATCACTGTGCTCACCTCCGATTTGGGGGTGGCTCCGGCGAGCAGACCGCGTCTTATGTCGCCATCGGTCAATGTTCCGGACATCCTGCCATCCGGTTCCACTACAAATAGCGTCATCACCTGTCCCGACAGACAGTTGAGTTTGCCAAGTGCGTCAAGCACAGTGTCTGATGAATTTATGATATGACGGTCCATCTCAGATCAGATTGGTTTGTGATGATCTACAAAGCGTTTGTGACGCAACGGTTCTATAGGAGTGCCGGCTATGGCTTCGACTATAGCTTGCAGAGTATCGTGCTTGTGGTAGGGATTGGTGGCAGCCGCAGCTTTTTGCTGCCCGTCAGTACTGAGTGCATACGAAATAGCCTCAGCTATCTCGTTAGCCGGACTGCCGCAATGTATCACCGATTCGCCCGCAAGCCTGCCTTTCTGCCGGTCACCTATGTCTACGGTTGGTATTCCGGCCGACGGCACCTCTACTATTCCGCTCGAACTGTTGCCTATCACCGCCTTTACACATTTTAGAGCCGATATATAACGTATGCGCCCCAGACTTGGAACTACTTTCACTCTGTCAGGGTGGTCAGATGCATATTGCTCTATCATACCGATTATCACCTGTCCACACGCATCGTTATTTGGATATGTGATCAGGATATGGCAGTTTTCAAACCGGTCGAGTGCTTTCAGCAATTCGCTGCAACCTGTGGCTACGCTTTCCGGAGTATCCATTGTGACGGGATGATATGTCACCAGCAGAGCATTGTCACCCAGACTGAAATCTATTGACTGTTCCAGCTCGCTACGCGACATCGGCAGCAGGCTCATTATGTTATATACGCCGATTGCTCCTGTGTTAATCACATAGTCAGGATCCTCGCCCATCGATATCACACGTTGGCGGTAATCTTCGGTTGCTGTGAGGTGCAGAGAGCTTAGCTTGGTTATGGCATGACGTATGCTGTCGTCAACGGCGCCTTCGGTTATTTCGCCCCCGGCTATATGGACTATGGGTATACGCATCACAGCGGCTGTCGAGGCCACTGCAAGCATCTCATATCTGTCTCCGAGGACCACAACCATATCCGGTCCGATATTCAGGAAGGCCTCAGCCATGCCGGTCATTGTACGCCCCATCATCACCGCACGCGATGCCGGCGAGTCATCATCGCTTATAGCGTGCACGGCGACCTCCGCCGTCACCTCTATGCCATCTGCTCTTATCTCGTCTACGGTATGTCCGTAGCGGGGATCAAGATGCATATTCGTGGCCACTACCGACAGATCTATGTCGTTTCGGTCGGCAAGTTTCCGGGCTATGGGGCTGAGAAGCCCCCAGTCAGCACGGGTCGAAGTGACTATGCATACTCGTCGTGACCGGTTCACAGATTCAGGTATTAAAGAATTGTGTGAATGCACGTACTATATAATCATGGTCGGCTACCGAAGCTGTCTCCCTTACCGAATGCATGCCCCAGATGGCGGCACCCATATCTACACCGCGAAGATCTATCTGCGACGTAAGTATATTGCCGAGAGTTGAGCCGCCGGCCATATCGCTACGGTTCACAAAATATTGATAAGGCACATCAGCCTGTTCGCATATTGTGCTGAACACCGCAGCCGAATCAGCATCGGTCATATACTTGCAGTTTGCGTTGATCTTGATCACCGGACCACCTCCAAGAACGGGATGGTTTGTCGGGTCATGCTTTTCGGGGTAGTTGGGATGCAGACCGTGGGCATTGTCGGCCGACACCATGAACGAACGGTCTATGGCGCGGAAATAATCTTCCTCGTTACCGCCGCGGGCCGTTGTTATGCGCCGCAGCAGATGCTCGAGTACAGGCGATGCCGCACCCTGTTTGGTACCACTGCCGGTCTCCTCATTATCAAATATCGCCACAACCCGGGTTGAGCTCATATCATCGCTGTCGAGCAATGCCATTGTGGCTGCATGAGCCATCGACAGGTCATCAAGTCTGCCCGAAGATATGAATTCATTGTTCAGCCCTATCAGACAAGCCTTCGTGGTGTCGTATAGCGACAGATCAAAGTCAAGTATATCATAGGTGTCTACACCAAGTTCATCGGCAACCAGATTGAGAAGCAGATCGTTGGCCGACAGATGCTCGTTTATTATACCGATCACCGGCAGCATATCCTTCTGCTTCGACAGCGGATTGCCCTCGTTTACGGCACGGTTGAAGTGTATGGCAAGATGAGGTATTGTGAGCAGAGGCCGGTCTATGCGTATGGTACGGGCTTCAGGTCTGAGAGTATTGTTGGAGCGCAGTATCACGCGTCCGGCTATCGACAGGGGCCTGTCAAACCAAGTATAGAGTATCGGGCCTCCATAGACTTCCGTGTTAAGCTTCACGAAGCCGCCTTCACACTTCATTTCTGCGTTCGGCTTGATGCGGAATCCCGGTGAGTCACTGTGGGCGCTGATTATCTTGAACCCGTTGTATGGTGCGCCGTCACCGACTATGAAGGCGAATATCGCCGATCCGTTTTTTACTATATAGTGTTTGTCACCGGGATTAAGGTTCCAGTGCGATGACGGATTGAGTTGGGTGAATCCCGCTTCCTCCAGGGTGCTGCGAAGGGTATCGACAGCAAGAAAGTTCACTGGCGATGCATCGAGAAATTGCATCAGGCTGTTGATATAGTCGGCCATGGTAAAGTTGTCAGGAGTATATTACTTGATTTAATTATCGCTGTCGTTATAGCGTATATGGTTTAGAGCACGTAGCAGATTGCAGGCTATCCGGCTCCAATAGTGTCCGAAATCTTCTTTTATTGTAGTTAGTGCTGGCTGCAGACGCTCGGTAGGAGCGTCTCTTACCGTCTCTATGAAATTATAGAGCACCTGGAACATATCGGCAAGTCCTTCCGATATGCTTGCCGATATAGGAGTATCGGAATACTTCATATCCTCCTCGAATACCTCCAGATACACATCATCCTCTCCCATGACGCTCTCTACTCCGCGGCGTATAGCCTCATAGTAGTCTTCGTCGAGTACACTCTCAATGGCCCATGAGTCGGTCATATACTCATCTTCGGCATCTATCGAAGGTAGTGTACGCAGGTCGGTGGCCGATATGTATAGACGGGGTATGTAGTTGAGCATCGATGCCACAAATTCGCCGCGCTCGGTCGGCTCGCCGGAACATACCGATTCGAGACGTGAGCAGAACTCATTGCATAGAGCTATGAAGGCAAGCACGTTAGGTTCCATGTTCGTTTTTTTCAGAATAGATATGCGAGTCTTATTGTCCACGCGTTGGTGCGTGCGCTGAAGTTGTTGAGTATCTTTGCCTTGTAGGCGTATGTCATGCCGAACGAGTAGCCTCCGGATATCTGGAAATGACGGAACAACTCAAATCCTAAGCCGCAGTCTATCGACAGATCTCCGTGCGAGAAGTCGAATGCCTCAAGCTTCGAGTGGCCGGCTATGATGCCAAATGTCGGGCCACCGTATATGAATGGAGCTATCTTTTCCTCAAGGCCGTTGAGGCGTGTCCATTTCCATCTCAGGTGTATGGGTATGGCTATATAGTGGAGCGATACATTCTCATCGCCATAACCCTGCGAACCCCACATTTCCCTGTCACCCAGACTCAGGCCGGCTCCATGGTATTGATATTCTATGCCAGCCGTGATGCCTAATCCGATACCGGGGAATATATTTTCGCCCATTATGCCTATATTGCCGCCAACCTTGTCCTGTGTTGGAAACAGAACCTGCTTGAAGCGTGGGTGGCAAATCATTAGCCCTGCTGTCGGTCCGTATCTGAACTCGGCTTTGGCCGTGGTTGTGCAGCATATCAGTATCAGGGCGGCTAACGCCATCGATAAAATTCGTTTCATCTTTTTCTTTGAATTATGTCTTTCGTGATGGTTAATCGCCCCAAAGATACGAATTTTTTATCGTAAATCGGCTACATTTGCTGCCACAAACCAACACAAAGCGCTGCGTAACTTCCGCAGCGCTTTGTGTTGTCATATTCTTGGCCATTCTATTCTTTCGATTTCCTCATCAGATCTGAGTATATCCAGCCTGTGTGTCTTGACAGCTCTGGTTGCAATATCGAAGCCGCTTTCGGATCCACCATTTTCAGATCAGCATAGCGGTCCTCGCCGTTTATGAACGCTATCAGATTGCCGTTTGGCGCGGCCATGTCCACTGTCAGGGGCTCTTTCCCTTCGGCAATTGCTGCCGGATTATACCTGAACAACTGCCAGTAACCTGTCTCGACGGCTTCGCGCTCTTCAACTATGGCGTGGCTCATGCCTGCGCGTATGCCATGGTTTATACACGGACAGTAGGCTATCACGATCGACGGCCCTGCATATGCCTCTGCCTCTATCAATGTCTCTATCGCCTGCTTGTAATTGGCGCCGAGCGATATCTGGCCAACATACACATTCCCATAGGTCATCATCATCTGATCCAGATTCTTTTTGTATGTGCGTTTGCCGTTTGCGGCATACTTCATCACAGCGCCCAGTGGAGTGGCCTTCGATGTCTGGCCGCCAGTATTCGAGTAGCATTCCGTGTCCATCACCAGAATATTGATATCGATATTCTGTGCCAGGACATGGTCAAGGCCCGCGAAACCTATATCATAAGCCCAGCCATCGCCACCTATGGCCCACACACTCTTTTTGCCGAGCATATCGCTGTTCTCGAGCAGTTTGTCTGTAACTGTGTTCTGCCCCTTGCTCTTCAGTAGCGCCACGAGTGCATCGGCCGCGGTCTGCGACTGTTCGCCATTGTCAAATGCATCTGTCCAACTCTTTATGGCCGCTTTGGTCTCATCGTCCACCGACTGCGAAGCCATTGCGTTTAAAGCGGTGGAGAGCAGTGCCTCGCGACGGTGTGCAAATGCCGAAGCTATGCCGAACCCATACTCGGCATTGTCCTCAAACAGCGAATTACCCCATGCCGGCCCATGTCCGTTCCTGTCCGTGCAATACGCGTTGCTCGGATAGTTTGCACCCCATATCGAGCTGCATCCTGTTGCATTGGCTATCACCATACGGCTCCCGAACAATTGGGTCAGCAGTTTCACGTATGGCGTTTCCCCACATCCTCCGCATGCTCCCGAGAATTCAAGCAACGGACGCCTTAGTTGAGTGCCTGGAATGCTGGTGCGGGGCATAAGATCCGTCTTTTCAGGTATGGTCTGTGTAAACTTCAGCATACGGGACTGTGTCGGTAGCTGTGTCTGCAGTGGTTTCATGCTCAGAGCATGCCCCGGACATATGGTGGCGCATGATCCACACCCTGTGCAGTCGGCGGCATACACCTGGATCCTGAATTTCAGCGCTCCTTTTGCCGTTTGGCCATAATGACACTCCTTCACAGTCAGATCGGCCGGTGCATTTGCCATCTCTGCCGCTGTCATGACCACCGGACGTATGGCCGCGTGCGAGCATACCAGAGAGCACTCCGTACACTCCACACACTTGCCGGCATCCCATTCGGGAACGTTCACGGCTATACACCGCTTCTCGTAGGCCGTTGTGCCCATCGGCATCGTCCCGTCAGGGCTGAACACCGACACCGGTAGCTCATTCCCCTTGCGGGCGTCGCATACCCGGGCTATTTGTCTTACAAATGCCGGAACAGAATCATCTGTCGCTGTCTGTACCTCTTCCTTGGCTTCCGACCAGGAGGCAGGATAGCTTATCTCCTGAAGGAAACTGACGGCTCCGTCAATCGCCTTGATGTTTTTTGCAACAACATCTCCTCCTTCGTGCATATAGGTGCTTGTCACCAGTTGTTTCAGCGAGTCTACGGCCTTGTCATACTCTACCGCGCCGGTCAGCTTGAAGAACACAGTCTCCATTATCACGTTTATCCTCACGCCCAGGCCTACCTGCGCGGCCAGTTTTATAGCGTCGATATTGTACAGCCTCAACCTTTTACGCGCTATCTGTCTGCGCATCTTCGCCGGAAGTTTAGTATCGAGTTCAGCTGCCGTCCAGTGCGAATTGAGCACGAATATACCTCCCTCCTTTATTCCGCTCAGCATATCAAACCGGTTTACATACGTGTCCTTGTTACAGCACACATAGTCCGCCGACTCTATCCTGTATGCGGCTCTTATAGGATGTTTCGCATAACGCAGCTCGCTCACGGTATATCCGCCCGACTTCTTGGCCGAGTAGCTGAAGTATGCCTGGGCATACATTCCATCATCGGCTGTTATTATTTGTGCCGCCTGACGTGTCGCCCCCACAGTGCCGTCCGATCCTATGCCATAGAACACGCACTGCTTCACATCGCTCTCCGTCGTATCTACCCGCTCCGACCCGACACTCAGCGACAGATGCGTCACATCATCATCTATGCCAACCGTGAATCTGCGCTTGCCGTCAGCTTTGGCAGCTTCATCAAACACCGCCACCGCCATGGTCGGATCAAAATCCTTGCTCGACAGACCATATCTGCCGCCCGATACTTTTGCACTGCGTCCCGACTCTTGTATCGCGGTTGCAACGTCGAGCATCAGCGGTTCGCCCTGCGATCCCGGCTCCTTTGTCCTGTCCAGGGCTATTATGGAGCGTGCCGTAGTCGGTATTGCCTCTATGAACCTGTCAGCTCTGAAAGGCCTGTACAGTCTCACGCTTACCACTCCCGTTTTCCGGCCTTGGCTGTTCAGATAGTCCACGGCTGACTTCAGTACCTCCGTCGACGATCCTATGGCCACCGCTACCTCCTCGGCGTCCTCGGCCCCATAGTAGTCAAACAGCTTGTACCGTCTCCCGGTCGCGTCTCCAACCTTGGCCATCGCCCGCTCCACTATATCGCCAAACGCGTCATAGTAGCGGTTTTGTGCCTCACGGTTCTGGAAATAAACATCAGGGTTCTGGGCCGAGCCTCTCAGATCCGGATGAAGCGGATTCATTCCACGCTCCCTGAAAGACCTCACTGCCTCATAGTCCACAAGTCTCGCTATGGTCTTGTAGTCGATCACGTCGATTGTCGACATCTCATTGCTTGTCCGCCACCCGTCAAAAAAGTGCAGCACCGGCACTCTGCCCTCTATCGCCGCCAGATGTGCCACAAGCGCCAGATCCATCGTCTCCTGCACCGACGCCGATGCCAGCATGGCGAAGCCTGTCCCACGGCAGGCCATCACGTCTTGGTGGTCCCCGAATATGCTCAGCGCATGCGTGGCTATCGAGCGGCTGCCTACATGAAATACCCCCGGCAGCAGTTCGCCCGCTATCTTATACATATTCGGTATCATCAGCAGCAGACCCTGCGATGCCGTGAAGGTTGTGGCCAGCGCGCCCCCGGCCAAGGCACCGTGTGTAGCCCCCGCTGCGCCAAGTTCGCTCTCCATCTCCTTTACCTGCATGGCCGACCCAAACACATTCTTGCGCCCGCTCATCGCCCATTTGTCGGCAGTCTCACCCATCGAGGCTACAGGTGTGATCGGATATATGGTGGCTATATCGCTCAGTGCGTAGGCTATGTGGCTTGCGGCCGTGCAGCCGTCCATTATTTGTTTCATATCTGCTGTTGATTTGGTTTTTGGTGTGTGGTCACATCGGTGTCTGTTTATTTATCAACGCTTTCCACCCGCCTATTGATCCCGCCTTTCGCTTTTTTCTCACATTTCCCACATAAAAAAACGAAGAGAGAACCTCAGCCGATGTTGTTCATCGGCCTTTGGCTCTCTCTTGGGGTGTCCATTGTCATCTCCTCTGCCGGGGACTCGCGGATAGCCCTGTGGTGGAGCCGACGGTTCCCCGTCTGCTTCCCGCAGTCTATCCGGTCATCTTGGCGCGGGCGATGGCTCCGGACGGTATGCAACTATTTAGCTTGCGTATGGAAATGCCTTAAGCGCCCAGTCTGTTAGCCATATCCATAGCGGACATGCGCCCATGAACAGGAACGTACTTATTGCGAGCGACGAGGTTCCCGTGGCTACATAGCAGTTGTAACGGCTGGCTATGATGATGCCTGAGAAGGCTGGTGGCAGTGCGCCGCAGACTACGAGCATCTTCAGATTCTCCGGCTGCATATGACACAGCATACCTACTACCAGTAGTGCCAGAGGCATGATGATCAGCTTCAGGAAAGTTCCCATCCACACCTGGCCGTTCATGGTGATCTTCACCGACGACAGGGTGATACCTGCTGCAAATACTGCTATCGACGCGTTGGCTCCGGCTATAAGCGTGAACGACGGGTCAAGATAGGCCGGCCATTTCACTCCGCAGAGCACCAGTATCACCGCCAGGATCGGGGCCCAGGCCACCGGTTGCTCAAGAGCCTGTATCACAGGCTTCCACGGATTGCTCTTTTTGCCGCCGTTGGCTGCTGCGGCCGCCGCGTTGCCCGCGTTCAGAAGCGACAGTCCGATAGGTATGCCTATGGCGTTGACCTCTATGGCCACTATCGCTATCACCAGTGCTACGCTGGCCGATGTGCCGAAGATTGGCTCAAGAACCGCAAATCCCAGAAATCCGATCGTCGGTGAGCCGCTTATCAAGGCCGATATCGCCGACTCGGCTGTCGAGTCTTTGTATAGATATTTGAATACAAAGTAGACCAGAAAGAAACAGGCAATCAGAACCACAAACGATACTATTGTCAGTTTCACGTCAACAGCAAGCATCTCTCTGCTCGATTTGATGATCGACACAAACAGCGCTGCTGGCAAGGCGTAGTTCAGCACCACTTTGTTTAATGTTCGGGCATTGTCACCTGTGAAGGCCCCGGATTTTCCCGAGAAGTAGCCCAGCGCCATGACCACAAATATTGGGACTATGGCATAAAGGATTATGTGGAGCATAGTTGAAAATTATGTGATTATATTTACTTTTTTCTTGTTTCGCTGATATCTCCCGTTCAGACCGTATAGTCTATCAGCGGTGCAGGATTCAGATAGCCTATATGGCCGCTCTCCTTGCCCGAATTGGCCGCAAGCTGCACATCTATCAGACACGGCTTCTTCGAGGCTATGCCTGCCTTCAGCGCTGCCGACAGATCTGCCAGATTGTCTACTCTGTAGTTGTCTGCGCCAAATGCCTTGCCTATCAGATTATACTGGGCGTTTATATCGAGCGTGGTTGGTGCCGGGGCTTCTCCGCCCGACGGATTCACGCCTACTCCGTTATATATGCCGCCGTTGTTGAATATCACAACCGTCACTGGCAGCTTATATCTGCATATTGTGGCGAAGTCCATGCCCGAGAACCCGAATGCCGAGTCGCCCTCTATGGCCACGACGCTCTTGCCTGTTGCTACGGCTGCGCCTATGCACGAGCCCATGCCCATACCCATGATCGACCACGATGCGCAGTCTATCCTGTGGCGCGGAAGCGACATGTCTACTGAGTCTCGTGTGTCGTCAAGTGTGTTGGCGCCCTCGTTCACCAGTATCACGTCCGGATTGCTCTCAAGTATAGGTTTGATTGCCGACAACGCGCTCCAGTGGTTCAGCGGCATTGCCTTCGACGCTGTGGCCAGACGCTCCGCAAACTTGGCGTTCTTCACCTTGCTCTCAGCCTGCAGATCGCTCAGCCACGTCGGGTCTGTCGACATCTCTTTGCCCTTCATGGCCTCCAGTATCATATCCAGCGATTCACCCATATCGCCTACTACTGGTGCTGCTATGGGTACATTGCGGTCTATCTCGGTCGGCTCTATGTCGAGCTGTATGAACTTCATGTCCGGATTCCACTTGCCCTTGCCGAACGACAGCATCCAGTTTATTCTGGCGCCTATCACCATCACTGCGTCTGCCTTCTCCATTATCGTCGAACGGCAGCTCAGTGCGCTGTATTCTCCGGCATCCGGCATCAGACCCTTCGCCATCGACATTGCCAGATACGGTATCTTGTAGGTCTCTATCAGGGTCTTTATCTTGTCATCTACCCGGGCGTAGGCCGCGCCTTTGCCAAGAAGTATGGCCGGACGCTTGGCGCTCGTCAGTATCTCTACTGCACGGTCAACGGCTGTCTGGGTCGGTGCTACAGGAGCGTCTATGTCTACGGGTGTGTAGAACAGTTTCTCCGCGTCGGCGGCATTCATCACCTCTCCTAACGCCGGGGTCGACATATCTATATACACACCGCCGGGTCGGCCGCTCACGGCCGCTCTGTAGGCGCGGGCTACGGCCGACGGTATATCCTTGGCATACGAACAACGGAAAGCCGCCTTTACCAGCGGACGCGCGGTGTTCAGCTGGTCAAGCTGCTCGTATGTTCCTACATTCATGTCTACCATTGTCGGATCCGACGCTCCCGATATCTGGATCATAGGATAGCAGTTCACTGTTGCGTTGGCCGTTGCCGTCAGTCCGTTCATCATACCGAGCGACGATACTGTCAGCAGCACTCCCGGCTTCTTTGTCAGATAGCCGTGTGTCGCGGCGGCCATGCCTGCCTGCTGTTCAAATCTGAATCCGTAGTAGTTTATACCTATCTTTTGCATCGCATACGCGGCCTCGGTCACCGGTATGCCTACAAGTCCGTACACATCCGTCAGTCCCAGACGTTTCAGCGACTCGGCAAGTATATACATACCCG
The DNA here is from genome assembly GCA_947643165.1 of uncultured Porphyromonadaceae bacterium. Taxonomy (GTDB): domain Bacteria; phylum Bacteroidota; class Bacteroidia; order Bacteroidales; family Muribaculaceae; genus Paramuribaculum. Next base: position 16,801 of record CANRVB010000027.1, read on the forward strand.
TCACCTGTTCCGGAAATTTCGGCGCCTGCGGTGTATTGTTTGTGCTGTCCATATATTATGCTTACTTGATTTTGGTTATTTGAAAAAAGTCGGAGAACTGACGGCAGAGATTACCCGGCCATCGGCTCTCCGGCTATTGTCTTTTTATGCACCTGGCGGAAACTGACGATTCTGTCTTCACAGTTTCCCCTGATGGCCTTACATCTGGCCGTTAGGCAGTGGTGCGGTAGTACCGTTCTTTGCGAAGCTTGCTATCTCTTCAGCAGTATATCCCAGGCTGCTCAGCACCTCGTCGGTGTTGCCGCCCAGGGTCGGGCACGGTCCGTAGGTCGGCTGGTAGTTGCTCATGGTGAAAGGTACACCTACAGTTACAAATTCGCCTACCTTGCCTCCCTGGTTGATCTTTACAAGAGTGTTGCCGTCATAAAGGCTCTCGTCCTCCATCAGCTCCTTCGTGTTGATCACAGGGCCTACTGGTACTCCGAACTTGGCAAGCTCGGCTGTCACCTCATATTTGTCTTTTGTTATACACCACTTCTGCACACGGTCTATCAGTTCCTGTTTGTGGCGGTCACGTGCGTCCGCTGTGTTGAAGTCCGGATTGGTCAGCCAGTCCTCGAAGCCGAAAGCCTGACATGCCTTCTCGAAGTCCTTCGCGCCACGCTGGAATATTACGTATACATAGTCGTTTGGATCTGTTGCCCAGTTCTTGCACTTGTAGGTCCAGCCCAGAACGCCCGAACCCTCTGTATTGCCCGAACGCGGAACATAGTCAGGGAACTTCTGGTTAGGATACTGCATATACTGCGTCAGATATCCGATCTTGTCAAGTGTCAGCTGGTCACGGGTCTTGATACGGCATAGATTCAGACATGCGTTGTGCATCGACTGATATACGTATGTGCCCTCGCCGGTCTTCTCTCGCTGGCACAGCGCTGCTAATAGGCCTATTGTCATGTGCATGCCGGTGTTCGAGTCACCTAAGGCCGCGCCGCTCTGTGTCGGTATATTGTATTCGCCTTCATACCAGCCTGTTGTTGTGGCTGCGGCGGCTGTCACCTGTGCTATAGGCTCGTATGCCTTCAGATCCTTGTACTTCGATGCTACAGGGAAACCCTTGATCGTACCGTAGATACACCTCGGGTTAAGTTTGTGTACCACATCCCAGCTGAATCCGAGCTTATCCATGGCGCCCGGATGCAGGTTCTCGATGAAGATATCACATCCTTTTATAAGTTTTGTCAATATCTCCTTGCCGTCAGGTGTGGCTGCGTCAAGGGTGAGCGATTTCTTGTCTGAGTTAAGCTGCAGGAAGTAGTAGCTCGGACAGTCAGGGTCAAACTGAAGTTCATCGCGGGTTGCATCACCGGTGCCCGGACGTTCAATTTTGATTACTTCAGCGCCAAGCCATGCCAGCAGCTGTGTACATGATGGGCCCGACTGTACGCTTGTAAAGTCAACGACCTTGATTCCCTGAAGAGGAGCTGTGTTCATAATATTCTAATGTAAGTATGATTAATATATTCTGTTTGTCGGAGCAGTCTGCCGTATCGATCTCTGTTGTCGCTACGTTTTTTCGTTCCTTTTAAAATACCAACACGTGTATCATTGCAAAAGTTTCATTCCCTACTGTTCTGATTATCATAAATCCCGCATCATCCAGTTTCCTGCCGTCACATTCTCAATGTGATAGCTATCACGCTTCTTCTGCGCGTTTTTTTTCTTTTTTTTGTCACTTTGTCATTTGTGTGTCCTCTCCGTCCTCTTTCCGGAGTGTAAGCTCCTTCATTAGGCCCCCTGGCTGTGATACTTCCTGTGAAGCACAAACAGCGATACCGCGCCTATTGCGGCCAATGGTGCCCCCGCCAGCGCCGGCGAAGCTATTCCAAGTCCCATGTTGATTACCGTGCCGCCGAGAACCGCCGCGACCGAATTCGACACATTGAACGCTATCTGTATCCCTGCGCCACCGAGCATCTCGCCCCCCTTCGCAAACTTAACTATCAGATACTGCAACGGACCTCCTATGCCGAACAGTCCGGCGGTTGCTATGAACGCCAACGGAAGCGAAAGCCATTTCACCTGTGCCGTGAAGTATATGGCCGGCATCACTATCACCATACACAGGGCCAGGCTGCCGCATACGGTCGACACACTGTACTTGTCTGCCAACTTTCCCGCTATCGCATTGCCAAACACCATGCCTGCTCCTACAAGCATCATGATCCAGGTCATGTCGCTGGTGCTGAAACCTCCCTCCTGTGTCATTATCGGATCTACATAACTCAGCCAGCAGTACACACTCATCTGACCGAAAAACACTCCGCCATATATAAGCCACGGAGCCGCTTTCTTCAGAAACTGGAACTGACCCTTCATGCCGGTGTCTGGTAGCGGATCCAGACGCGGCACCCACAGCTTGATGCACGTGAACGCTCCCGCTCCGAAAAGTGCCACTATCCCGAATGCCATGCGCCACGACAGCACATTGCTCACGAATGTAGCGGCCGGTACGCCTATCACATTGGCTACAGTCATGCCCCCTACCATTGTCGCTACAGCTGTCGCACCCTTGCCTTTAGCCGAAAGCTCAGTACATACTATCGCTCCCGCCCCGAAAAATGCTCCGTGAGGCAGGCCCGATATGAAACGTGCGCACAGTAGCGTCACGAAGTTTGGCGATAATGCCGTGAATATATTGCCCGCCACAACAGTCCCCGCAAGTAGCAGTAGCAGACTCTTTAACGGCATTTTTCTGAATATTATCAGCAGGGGAGCGCCTACAGCTACACCTAACGAATAGGCCGATATCAGATGACCGCCCTTCACTATGCTTACTCCTACCCCCTCCGATACCTGGGTGAGTATTCCCATCATCCCGAATTCGGCTATGCCCAGTGCGAATGTGCACAAAGCAAGTGCTATCAGACTCTTTTGCATCTTTTTTTTCTTGATAAAGTTGAAACTCTTGTTGGAAACTATTATATAATTCTCTACCTACTTGTTTTGTTTTCGCTGCAAAGTTACAATATCTTCACATTCCGTTTTTGCGAAATATCCCTTTTCTTGCAAAAAAAAGCATGACCGGCCTCACGGTCGGTCATACACTGATTTGCATTTTTCTTATTAGGCCGTTATCCTTACGGCCTGCTGTTGCTACATATTTCCTGTGTATATCGCGGAGTTAAGTATATTTACTTATCCACGTATGGCTTTGTCGACAGCATCAGCATCAGGTGCGTCTTCTTCGGCGTATATGTCAGCGAGTACATATACAGCATATCACCCTCTTTGAATTGAACCATAAATGTGTCGCTGTTATATTGGGTATACTTGATAGCCTTCTCGCGCTCCTTCTTGAAAGCGTTGATACACTGCTGTGCCTTCTGCTCACTTACCGACGGGCACTCTATATACCATGAATGTCGAGTCTTTTTTCCCGTGTCAGGATCACGCTGCTCGTTGACGGTCACCTTTGCCCCTGGTTCATTCTCCATACTCTCGAACACACGGTCAAGATTATCGTTGGCCATTGCTGGTATCGATGCCGCAATGATTGCCGCCGCTGCTAATACTCTGGTTCTCATATCTGGTAGTTGTTATAATTGTTATATGTTGAGTTATCAATCATTACTTTTTATCGACTCTATTATCTGACGGCGCAGATTCGGGTCTGTCGTATTCTCGGCTATCACTTTTATGATACTGTCCTCCGGCGAGATTTCCGGCTCCGGTATCATCTCCTCGAGCCGCTCCATCTCCTCAAGGCGTCGTTCCATCATCTCCTGCACTCGGGCTATCTTACGCTCTGTTTCGATAAGCTGTGGATAGATATCCTTTATGTTGCTGATTCGCTTGCCGTTCTCTATCACATAGCTTCCCGCATACAGACTGTAGTCAGGATTGTTGCCATTATATATCGACATCGTACCGACCACCGCTATCGCTGTCGGAATAAATACCGCAGCTACCCTCAGCCACATCTTCCCGTGGCTTGCTGTGTGGTTGTTTTTAGCAGCGTTGTCATCAAGGCCGCACGACAGCCATTCCACAAACTCTCTCTGCGCCTCCATATCGCTCGGCAGGTTGCGTCGCCGGTAGTAGGCATACAATTGCCGCTCCTCATCAATGGTCGACCGGCCTTCCATCAGCTTGTCCATCAGCTCTCTGGCTCGGGCGTCATCCACCACATGCTTGCGGCCCGTTATGTTGCGTAGAAATTTCATTGATGCCTGTTGTTAATATTGTATTCTGTTTTTGTTCTTCATTATGTAATCTCTCGCCGTGGTGCGGGCCCTGCATAGAAGTACCCTCACGTTCTGTTCGCTCAGACCGGTTATTTGGGCTATCTCACTGTTTTCAAGCCCGTCTATGTGGCGCATACGCATCACCATGGCCTGACGCTGTGGTAGCGACGCTAATACCTCCGATGCCGCTATCTCCATGTCTGCCTGTTTGAGCAGTGCCTCCGCCTCCGGCTCGAGAGGGGTGTCCATCGCCGGAATCTCTATCTCACACGTGAATGCCCCGTGCCTGGCATGGTCTATGGCTATTCTGCGTGCTATCGTTATCGCCAGACGCTCCGGATGCTTCGATTCATCCAGCGAGTCTCGCATCATCCATAGCTTCATCATGGTTTCCTGAACGACATCCTCAGCCTCTGTCGACCGGCTTGACCCAAGCATACGGCCCGTCAGGGCCGCAAGTTTCGGTATGAGGCGTTCGACCGCCGCTGTGAACTGTTCCGGATTCATGATCGGTTTCGATGGCTGTTTAGAGGATGTTTAATAAGAAATGTTAATGGATTTGAGCTGTATTTTTGAGGAAATTTTTGTAAATGAGGAAGAAGCGTAGCGAGCTACGCGACTGACGAGTTTGCGGAAATTTACCAAAAAGACAGCCAAAGACATTGACAATTAAAATATGTTGAGTGAGTGAAATTAGCAAATGGTTGGTGTCAACCACTTTGCTGATTTTGCGAACGATTCATTTTAAGTGTTCTTATTAAACACCCTCTTACTATTATTACGGACATACACAGCCCGGCGTTACACTCCTCCGCGTTTTTTTTATGAAAAAATCCGGGACCTCCACCCTCGGCTTAGGTCCCGGATATATTTCTGCTAAGTGCCTGTGGCCATTTCTACTTTAGCTGTTCGTAGACACCTTCTTATTCACTCTCGGCATCATCTGCCGTTGCCGACGGAATGGCACCCTCCGCACGGTCATACCGGTCGTATGCCTCGACTATGCGCTGCACAAGCGGATGACGCACTATGTCCTTCTTGTCAAACTCCACACGGCCTATGCCCTTCACATCGCGGAGCACTCGCAAAACGTGTACCAGACCGCTCTGCGTCGACCTCGGCAAGTCTATCTGGGTCACGTCACCCGTCACTATCATCTTGCCGTTCATGCCCAGACGCGTCAGAAACATCTTGATCTGGTGGGTCGTCGTGTTCTGTGCCTCGTCCAGCACTATTATCGCATCGTTTAGCGTTCGGCCGCGCATAAATGCCAGGGGGGCTATCTGTATCACATCCGTCTCCATATACTCCTTCAGCTTCACCGCCGGTATCATATCCTCCAGAGCGTCATACAGCGGCTGCAGATACGGATCTATCTTGTCCTTCATGTCGCCTGGCAGAAATCCGAGCTTCTCACCCGCCTCCACAGCCGGACGCGACAGTATGATCCGTCGTATCTCCTTGTTCTTCAACGCCCTCACGGCCAGCGCTATCGCTATATACGTTTTGCCGGTACCCGCCGGGCCCAGTGCGAACGTCAGATCGTTCTTTGCAAACGAATCCACCATTCTCTGCTGGTTGGCGTTGCGCGGCGATATCGGCTTGCCGTTTATGCCGAATATTATCACACCGTCACTCTTCGCCGAACGTGGTTCCTCGCCGCGGACTATGTCAAGTATCACATCCTCGGTCAACTTGTTATGCTTTATGCAGTAATCCTCAAGCTGATGCATCTTCTTCTCGAAGTCAGCAGTCTCAGCATCCTCGCCGATCACTTTTATTACCTGACCGCGTGCTGCCATCCGCAGTTTCGGATACAGATTGCGTATCAGCTGCATGTTGCTGTTGTTTACTCCGTAGAAGCTGACCGGATCAGCCCGGTCTATGATGACTATTCTTTCTATCATAAATGATGGATATGATTTTGCTTTTGGCTTATTGCCGTTTTTCTCTATAATGCGGCAAAGTTATATTAAGTTTTGTGCTTCACGAAATTATTTTAACATTTTTGGACTCTCCTTTGGGCGAAATGCGAAAATAAAATTAATTTTGCAGAAACATAGATATCCAAAATGCAATTATGGACGAAGTATTGAAACAGCTCAGAAATGATGCCGATGGTCTCCTGACCTACGAGTACATTGCAAACCATATCGACGAATGTGGCCCCTTTATGCCCGAACTCGTTCAAAATATGATAGATGTGGACAAATCCGGTCAATTTATCGTCAGCGCCGCCCGCTATCTCAGCGCAATCGACCGCCACACCTATGCCGATCAGATCAGCAAGCTCGTGGCTGCCGCTATCAGCCGCGACCGCGACCGTAAGTACATCCCCGATCTGCTCCCTTCCTTGTGGGGCCCTGATTACGAAACTCGCGCGGAGCAGCTTTCCGAAACCGACGACAACTTCCGTCGCATCTACAAGCGCGTCTTTGTAAAGCCCGGCATCTGACTTTTTTCACCTCTCGCCTGTTATATCCTCTGTATGAATCATTTTAAATTAATAATGGCCTGCGCCGCCGCGCTTTTTATCGGTGTGGCTGCTGCATTCGCCTCCAAATCAGATATTCAGACTATGAACGACGATCAGACAGTGGGAATTCCCGCCAAAGATGTCATCGTTGAGATGAACACGACCGAAGGTCCCGTGAAAATCCTCCTCTACGGAGATACCCCCCGCCATCTCGAAAACTTTGTCAAGCTTGTCAACCAAGGCTTCTATGACGGACTCCTGTTCCATCGTGTCATAAACGATTTCATGATACAGGGTGGCGATCCCGACTCAAAGAACGCACCGGCCGGAAAGATGCTCGGATCAGGTGATCCCGGCTACACTATCGAGGCCGAATTTGTTTATCCACGCCATTTCCATAAAAGAGGTGCCCTTGCTGCCGCTCGCGAAGGTGACTCGACCAATCCCGCAAAGGCTTCTTCCGGATCCCAGTTCTATATCGTGACCGGCAAGACTTATACACCGGCCCAGCTCGATCAGATGGAGCAGCGTATGAGACTCGAACAGCAGAAATCCGTTTTCTCCACACTCGCCTCTCAGCACCGCGACTCCATCATGTCTATGCGCCGCAACCGCGACCAGGCTGGTCTTGCCGCGCTTCAGGAACAGCTCATCAAGGAGAGCGACTCTATCGTGAGCCGTAACCCCGTCAAGCTCACCGACGAGCAGCGCTCGGCCTATTCGACCGTCGGCGGAACCCCGCACCTCGATGGCGCCTACACCGTCTTTGGTGAAGTGCTCGAAGGCATGGACGTGGTCGACAAGATACAGAAAGTCGAGACCGATCGGAACGACCGTCCTCTCAGCGATGTTCGCATCATCTCAATGAAGGTGGTCGATAAATGATCCGGTTTTCCGAACGTACCCTGCCGAATGGTCTCAGGGTAATATGGCACCCTGAGCCGAACACCCAGATGGTCGCCGTCAACATACTCTATAATGTCGGAGCACGTGACGAGCATCCCGACCGAACAGGTATGGCACACCTGTTCGAGCACATCATGTTTGGTGGATCGGAGAATGTGCCCGACTACGATGCGGCCATCGAGAATGCAGGCGGTGTCAACAACGCCTGGACAAGCAACGATTTCACCAATTTCTACGATATCGTCCCCGCCGTAAATATTGAGACTGCCCTCTGGGCCGAGAGCGACCGCATGCTCCGGCCCGCTTTGGGCGACAAAGCTATCAACACTCAGCGCGACGTCGTGATCGAAGAATTCAAGCAGACATGTCTCAACCGTCCGTACGGAGATATGGCTCACCATCTCCGATCACTCATTTATACCTCCCATCCATACCGGTATCCCACCATCGGTTTGACCCCCGAACACATTGAGGCTGTGTCAGTTGACGAGGTCCGGAATTTCTTTGAAACACACTATGCGCCCAACAATGCCGTGCTTGTCATCTCTGGCAACATCGGCGAACCTGAAGCTTACGACCTGGTTGACAAGTACTTCCGTGACATTCCTGCCCGCGAAATATCCCCCAGGACCTATAATCCCGAACCTCCCGTGCTCGCCCCGCGGCGCAAAGAGGTCTCAGGATCAGTGCCTTGCACATCTCTCACAATCGCCTTCCCCATGCCCGCCGCCCTCGCTCCCGGCTACACCGAATGCGATATCATCACCGATGTCCTTGCTAGCGGGAAGTCGGCCCGTCTCACACGCCAAGTCGTTATGGCTGGGGATGTTATCACCGAGGCCGACGCCTCTATTACCGGTAGTGAAGAGCCCGGTTTCCTGATGGTGAACGCCCGTTTGCGCGAAAATTCCGATGCGGCCATAAGCCGCGCGGAGCGCCTCATACGTGAGCAACTTGACCGTCTTATCGATACCGAAGTCACCCCCTCCGAAATGAAACGCTGTCAGGCGCGTTTCGCAAGTCTCTTCACTTTTGGCAGCATGAGCTACAGCGAGTCGGCTACCGAACTTGCGCTTCATGCCATGCGTGGCGAAGACATTAATACTAAGGTAGATAGGTATATGTCTGTGACAGCTGAAAGCCTGCGCGAAGTTGCCGGGCGCATACTTGACCCGTCAAAATCGTGCACTCTTGTCTATCGTCCCGCTTAGCCTAAAGTGGCAAGCAGCGAATTGGATATCGACATGTATATCACCATGCCGATGATGTCGTTGGTGATAGAAATGAACGGGCCTGTGGCCAGTGCCGGATCTATTTTGAACCGTTCAAGCGTCAATGGTACAAATGTGCCGAAAACGCTGGCAAACAGTACCACAGCCATCAGCGACAGGCTCACGGCTATGGTGGTAACCTGATGGGCGCTGCCGAGCCTTATCAGATTGTAGACAAACACCAGCAGCGATATGATGCAACCGTTTATCAGGCCGACACCGAGTTCCTTGAACAGTTGACGCGCCGAATTGCGCAGATCCATCGATCCGTTGGCCAGGCCTTGTACAACAATGGCCGATGACTGTGTCCCCACATTTCCACCCGTTCCACCTATCAGAGGTATGAATATCGCGAGTGTGGGATCTACCGTGAATCCCGCTTCGAAGTTGCCGAGTATGATTGAGTTGCAAAGACCGCCGGCCATTCCTATGAGCAACCATGGCAGTCGCGCCTTGGTCTGGGTGAACAGGGTGTCATCGCTCTCCACATCACTCGACAGACCGCTGGCCAACTGATAGTCGCGCTCGGTTGCCTCACGCACGCGGTCCATGACGTCGTCTACCGTGATTCTGCCGAGTAGTCGCCCTATCGAGTCGACGACAGGCATGGCTACAAGGTCATATTTTTCGAAATCAAGGGCAACCTCATCTATCGGCGTATCGGCTTTTACCGCTACCGGAGCTTCCTCCATGGCATGTTTTATCTTCGATACGCTCGGGTGTGTGATGAGTTTCTTCAGCGGCAGCACGCCTCTCAGCTTGTTGTCGTTATCCACCACATAGACGTAATAGATCTCGTCCATGTCCTCTGCCTGCATCCTCATCTGCTTGATACACTCCGGCATACTCCAGTTCTCGTTGACGACGATCATTTCGGTGCCCATCAGACCACCGGCTGTGTCATCATCATATTGGAGCAGGTCCACGATATCACCGGCCTGTTCCACATCGTCGATGTGCGACAGGATTTCCTCGCGCTCCTCCTCATCGAGTTCCTGGATGATATCCACGGCATCATCGGTATCAAGGTGCTCGAGCACCTGACGCGCTATATCTTCCGCCGGCATATTGTGGAGAAGTTTGCGGCGCTCCTCCTCGTCCAGCTCCATAAGCACATCGGCGGCTGTCTCATCGTCCAGAAGGCTATACAGATATTCAGCCTCATCAAGATCGAGTGCCTGATATAGTTCCGCTATATCGGCGGGATGCAGATCGGCGAGAGCGGCGCGGGCTCTTTCGTCATCGTGCGATTTCGCTATGTCGCGTATCAGCTCTATGTCTTCTTCAGAGAATTCTTTCATTGTTCTTTGTTCGCTGTGGCCGAACGCGATGCGGTGATCATGTTGGTCAATTCTATAAACTGTGTGACTGTGAGCTGTTCCGGACGCATGACAAGCAGGCTTTCGGCTTCAGGCGGCAGGCCCGAAGGGCCGACAAGCGGCTTAAGAGAGCTGCGCATCATCTTGCGGCGCTGTCCGAACGCTGTTTTCACTACTGTGCGAAGGGTGTTCCAGTCGCAGCCGGGATCTGTCACGCTGTTGCGTGTCATCTTGATGACTCCGCTTTTCACTTTTGGCGGTGGACAAAATACATTTTCATCGACAGTGAAAAGATACTCAACATCATACCATACCTGGAGCAGAACGCTCAATATTCCACGGGCCTTGCTTCCGGGCTTCGCGGCAAGGCGTTCGGCCACTTCGCGTTGAAGCATTCCGGAACAACAGATCACTTTGTCGCGATAGTCGAGCACATGAAAGAATATCTGCGACGATATGTTGTAAGGATAATTGCCTATCACGCATATACGGTCGGAATCGGGAAACAGTTTGTCGAGATCCATTTTCAGAAAATCGGCATGCATTATGCGATCTTTTCCGGCAAGTTCCGGGAAATTTCTGGTAAGATAGTCCACGCTCTCGCTGTCGATCTCGGCTACTGTCACATCGTGGCCGGATTCAAGCAGAGGGCGGGTGAGTACTCCCATTCCGGGACCTACCTCTACAACTGGTACTCCTACATAGTCGGACAGCGTGTCGGCTATGCGTTGAGCTATGCTCAGATCGGTAAGGAAATGTTGACCGAGAGCTTTCTTTGGTTTTACAGCTGGGCGCACGATGATATGATGTTTTGAGGTTATTATTGCAAAATTAATGTATTCGACCGAAAAAATCCCTATCACTGTCTAAAAAATCGTATCTGCGCTCCGGGGTGGGTTGCAGGGATGGTATAAAAATCAAAAGTCACGGCTATGTAAACCGTGACTTTTAATTCTGTCGGGGTGAGAAGACTCGAACTTCCGACCTCCACGTCCCGAACGTGGCGCGCT
>CANRVB010000028.1 GCA_947643165.1 uncultured Porphyromonadaceae bacterium
CAAATTTGCCGGTCTTGCAATAGGTATCGCTCTTGGTCTGGTGAACATAGTCGGCATACCAGTCGACAACTGCTCCGTCAATCCAGCCCGTAGCTTTGGTCCGGCCGTGTTCTCACCCGGTGCCTTCGGCGACTTCTGGATAATGGTAGTAGGCCCTCTGGTAGGAGCAGCTATCGCAGTTGTAGCATGGAGAGCTGTAGCACCCTACATCAAAGGCAAAGCATAAGCGCCATCACATAAACCCCCAATACACATAAGAAGCCGGAAGGGAATCCTTCCGGCTTCTTATGTGTATTGGGTCCGCACAACAAGTTCATTCAGCATTTTCAAGACCTGACATAATAGCTTTCTCCAACTCTTTAAAATGCTCAGCTGTCGAGAGCCTGCCGACACGCAAGTACTCAATTCTACCGCTCCTGCCGACAACAACAGTAAGTGGCATATTACCCGATTCGGCAAAGACACCATTTGCCGCCCTATCGATATCAAGAAATGTCAAATCTTTCAAATGAATCCACTGCGCACCTCGCTCAGAATTGAAGAACGTCTCCAAATCACTTAATGACGCATCTATACAAACCGGCAGAAATACAAAATTCTCATCATCCTTAAACTTATCCGCCATCAGGGGTATTTCTGATGGCCGCAACTCCAACAAACAGTTTCCACACCAAGTAGCCCAAAAATTGATGAGGTAGCATTTGCCATGACGCAGTACATCAGCAGTCAAAGACCCATCTAAGTTGTTCACCACACTAAAGTTAGGAGATATATCACCGACTTTAAGTTTAAAAACCTCAGAAGTTGACTGCGATCTGACTTCAGGCAAATTCCGCCTGATCTCCGCCATTTCACTATCGCTTCTCATTTTTATGGAGTAAGACACATCGGTTGTATCAAGCTTATATCTAAGGGGGATAAATATGCGCTCTATTATAATCGTATCATAGTCCCATTTTTCACAAGCTGATTGCGCCCTAATACTATCGGGTATTGAGCTCCACACCACTTCACTCACCTCTATATCACCCACATAGTACTTATGAGGTATTTGAGCTAACGCCAACACAGATACAAAAATACCTATAAACAGAACTGCTTTTCTCATTTTACCAAATATTGATGCAACACACCAGAACTCACTTAACTATAAAATCGAGCTCCACACAAAAAGAGTCGCAACTATTGGTTGCGACTCTTTTTGTGTGGTAGCGGGACCGAGAATTGAACTCGGGACCTCCGGGTTATGAATCCGACGCTCTAACCAACTGAGCTATCCCGCCATTCCGCTTCCGGATTGCGAGTGCAAAGGTAGTGCGTTTTGTTGAACTGTGCAAATTTTTGAGCAATTATTTTTCAAATTTCTTTCTCAAGCTTTTCCACCCACTGCTTTATACGCCTGTCTGTCAGATCGGAATGATTTACATCATCAATTAGCAGACCCACGATATTTCCATCGACCATTGCCGATGTTGAATCATAGTCGTAACCATCAGTATTGAAAAAACCTACAAACTCAGCCCCTGTAGGCAGCAACCTGCTATAAAGAGTGCCAACAGCATTGCAGAACGTATCGGTCATTGTCTCATCGCCGCAACCGAACAGAGCAATTTTCTTACCCTTGAGCGAGACAGACTCAAGTCCGTCCACAAAATCATACCAATCATCTTCAAGATCGCCCGACCCCCAGGTTGATGATCCAAGCACCAACAGATCGTAAGGAGCCACATCGCTTGGCTGAGATTTGGCCACATCGTGTATATCGGTATTTGCCACTCCGAGACTTTCTGCTATTTTGCGGGCTACCGCAGCCGTTGTGCCGGTTGCTGAGCCATAAAATATACCAACTTTTTTATCCATAAGTAAATATTTTAATCTATATGATAAAACAGATGTTGCAACTGATAAGTTTTGATGCCAAATCTAAAATATATCGCATAAATTGATTAATTTTGCGATACACAATCATCTATCTATAAAAAACATTATGTCATATCCATTTTTTAGCAATACCCTCAGAGCTGCGATATTAGGCTTCGGGTTAGCGATAGTATCTCCATGCTATATATCTGCAGATCACACCTCATACGTACTGCCATCATCTGTCGCCGGAGTTAAGAACCATGTCATAAACCTTAACGGCAAATGGGAGCTCCAGACTTCAGCCGACAAAAAGTGGCGTCCGGTTGAAGTTCCCGGAGAAGTCGCAATGCAAGGCTTTGCAATTGCCCACGACGAGCCATTCACCTACAGACACACCTTCAAAGTACCGGCAGATTTTAAAGGTAAGACTATGATTCTACGCTTTGATGGCACCTACAGCTATGCAACCCTTACTATAAACGGCCACAAGGTAAGGGATCATCGAGGTGGATTCACACGATGGGAAACCGATGTGACAAAATGGATAAAACCAGGCAAGAACAACACCGTCGAACTCACACTTGTTGACCCGGTAGAAGAGATTTCCTACGCATCCGGTTACGCCCATCATCCAGTAGGCGGAATACTAAGAGACGTCACCCTGTTCGCCATACCAAATGGACATATCTCCGAACTGAACATCCAAGGCACTCCCGACTCATCATACACCACAGCCACAGCAAAGATCAGCTTCAATGCCACCGGCAATCTGGCTGGCAAACGTATGGACATACGCCTGACAACACCTTCGGGCAACCCATTACCTACAGTCAAAACACCAATCCAACCGGGACTCAACAACATAGAAATACCACTCGGCAATGCTCAATTGTGGGATGCTGAACACCCTAACCTTTACCACGTAGCATTCGACATCTTCGATGAGAATCTTGATCTTGCAGAAACATTCGGCAGAAAATTCGGAGTACGGGATGTCAAAACCGCCGGCAATCGACTTCTTGTCAACGGCAAACCCGTAAAACTCCGTGGCGCATGCCGTCATGACATGCATCCCACCCTTGGACGATCGACAAACGCCGAGCTCGACAGCTTGGACGCACGGCTCTTCAAAGAAGCCAACATGAACTTCGTAAGAACAAGCCACTATCCGCCAAGCGAGAAATTCGCAGAAATGTGCGACAAATACGGCATATACATCGAATGCGAAACCGCAGTATGCTTTGTCGACACCTACCGTCAACGCAACTATGCACCCGGAGCATCACAGAACGACCAGGCACACACAGGCCAATACCTCTCGCAAGTAGAAGAGATGGCCTCGACATTTGTCAGCCACCCGTCAGTAATATTTTGGAGCATAGGTAATGAAAGCGTATATGGCACAAACTTCGATCTGAGCATGAAAGCCCTGCGCAAAGCAGATCCCACACGTCCTATCATATTCAGCTATCCGGGCACTGTACCTGCCGACTCAACCTCTGTATACGACCTCCTGAGCTTCCACTACCCTGGCGTCAGCGGAAACATGAACCAGTGGGGCAAGCGCACCACTGCATTCAATGCCGACGAGGGCAAACCGGCATTATATGACGAATGGGCACATCCGGCATGCTATACTTACGCTACTTTGCAGGAAGATCCGGGCATACGGGAATTCTGGGGACATTCCATAGAAAAACTCTGGGATGGCGTTTACACACATACCGGAGCCCTCGGAGGTGCCATATGGGGATATATTGACGAACGGTTCATGCTGCCCGAACCCAAAATTGGCTCCGACTACTGGCGCGAGTTCGCCCACACAGCCAAACCCGAAGGATTCCGAGGAAAATGCGTAGGTTACGGCGACTGGGGAATCGTCGACATCTGGCGCCGTAAAAAGCCGGAATTTGCAGCCACCAAACGCGGATACTCCCCTGTCAGGCTCCAGTCCGGACGCATAATCAACCCTATTCCAGGCTCCAACATACGCCTCACCGTGTCCAATCGCTTCGACCACACCGACCTCAACGAGATCAAATGCACCTACAGCTACATGGACAAACAGGGATCAGCCACTCTCGGAGATGCAAAACCCGGACAGAACGGACTTCTGACAATTCCTCCTCTCGACTGGAAAGATGGCGAAAACCTTACCATAACATTCACCGACAATAACGGAGATACCATAGACAGCTACCTTCTCTCCATAGGATCCAGCCACCATGACATCCCGGCAAGCCGTCCACACAGCCGAGGCCTGACGGTAGAACGCAACGACAACATGACCACAATCACTGGCGATGGATTCACCATACCGGTCGATTCACACACCGGCCTTATAACAAACGCTACGTTCAATGGCAAGAATATGATAGGAAAAGGACCATATCTCCATGCCTACATCAACTACAACCACCTCACTGGAGCCGAGGTACGCGAAATCTCCGATCACCTCAACCTTGATTCCTCCGCCTGGAACTTAAAACGAACCACCGTAAGCCAGCCCGACAGCAACGGCAATGTCAGCATAACCATACTCGGAAGCTACGGCAATGGCATCGAAGCTGAGTTCAACATCACCGTGACACCGGCCGGAGAGATGCACATTGACTATGCTGCGACTGGATTACCCGAAGGATATGCACGCGCAACCGGACTGAAATTCGATCTTGCCGACGGCTACGACTCATTATCGTGGGAAAGAGAAGGTATCCTCGACATTTACCCCGAGTACTCAATGTCAGGCAACATCGGACACGTTGCGCTCACCAACGGCTACAACCCCGCATACGGTGAACGCCCGCTTCAGCCATGGGCCGACGACACCCGCGATTATTACTACTGGTCCGACAACGGATCCGACGTCAAGGACCCGCTCCGCATGTCAGCCAAATCCCTGAAGGAGAACATATACCACTATACCCTTCACAAACAAGGCAACCAGCTCTCGGTTATCGACAAAGGCGCCGCTACCGCATGCCGCATATCCCGCACTGCCGACGGCGACAAGCTCTTCATCGACAACACTTGGGACTATCCGGAGATAGCGTGGGGAAATTACTGTAAGGCCATATCAGCCCTCCCTGTAGCCGGATCCGCTACAATCCTTATGACCCGTGAATGACCTGCATCTCCCGAGCGAACAATGAGCCAAACAAATGTGTTGGTTATTTCGACAAACGGAGACCTCTTTAATTTAGCGTTATTCAAAAATAATTTGTAAATTTGCAAATCATTTCAACAGCTACACAAGCCAACAACTATTGATTACCCCATGTCAGATAGCAAAAGTATCAAGACCGCACTCATTTCCGTTTTCCATAAGGACGGACTCGACGAAATAATCCGCATGCTCCACAACGGAGGAGTAAGACTCCTGTCGACAGGCGGAACCAAAACATTTATTGAGAGCTTCGGCATTCCCTGCGATGCTGTGGAAGATCTCACCGGCTACCCATCAATACTTGGAGGTCGCGTCAAGACACTTCATCCCAAAGTATTCGGCGGCATACTCGGCCGTCGCGATAACGAAGGCGACCGCAGCCAGATGAGCCAGTATGAGATTCCCGAAATCGATCTTGTGATCGTTGACCTCTATCCGTTCGAATACACAGTTGCATCTGGGGCATCCGAAGCTGATATAATCGAAAAAATCGATATAGGCGGCATCTCCCTGATACGTGCCGCTGCCAAAAACTTCAACGATGTAGTCATCGTTGCATCGAAGGCTCAATACGCACCTCTCCGCGACATCCTGAAAGAAAATGGCCCTGTCACCACCCTGGCCGAGCGTCGTGCTTTTGCACGCTGGGCATTCGAAGTATCATCGGGTTATGACACAGCTATTTTCAACTACTTCGACAATACTACCGACGTCAAGCCCGATGCACTGAGAGTCGCCCTCGATGGAGCTAAACACCTGCGCTATGGCGAGAATCCTCACCAGCAGGGCACATTCTTCGGCGATTTCGATGCCCTCTTCTCGCAGATACATGGCAAAGAGATAAGCTACAACAACTTGCTCGACATCGACGCTGCTGTAAGCCTTATCACCGAATTTGCCGAACCCACATTCGCCATCCTCAAGCACAACAACGCTTGCGGACTCGCTACCCGTCCCACTATGCTCGAAGCGTGGACAGATGCGCTTGCCGGCGACCCTGTAAGCGCATTCGGTGGCGTCTTGGCTGCTAATCGTGATATCGATGCCGCCACTGCCGCAGAAATCAACAAGCTCTTCTTTGAAGTCATCATAGCTCCGGGCTACAGCGATGAGGCCCTTGAGATCCTTCGCCAGAAAAAGAACCGGATCATATTGATACAGCGCAAACAACTTGACACCAAGCGTCAGGTACGCACTGTACTCAACGGCGCTCTCGTACAGGATCGCGACCTCCGCATCGAGACTGCCGAAGACCTGCGTCAGGCTACCGACAAGGCCGTCACTCCCGGACAGATAGCCGATCTGCTTTTCGCCAACAAAATTGTAAAGCACTCAAAGAGCAACGCTATCGTGCTTGCAAAGGGACAACAGTTGTTGGCAAGCGGCGTAGGACAGACCTCGCGTGTCGATTCCCTCAAGCAGGCTATCGCCAAGGCCAAATCATTCGGATTCGACCTCAACGGAGCAGTTATGGCAAGCGATGCATTCTTTCCTTTCGCCGACTGCGTGGAAATTGCTCATGAAGCAGGTATCGACGCTGTGATACAGCCCGGAGGATCAGTTCGCGATCAGGAAACCATCGATTATTGCAATGCCAACAACATTGCCATGGTAATGACCGGCATCCGCCACTTCAAACACTAAGCTTTATTGCCCTCTCTCTTCATTAACAGACACCCCCTCTTATCCCTAAAACCGAAATGGGACTATTCTCACTCACTAAAGAAATAGCTGTTGACCTTGGTACAGCCAACACTATCATCATACACAACGACAAGATTGTGATAGATGAGCCCTCGATCGTTGCGATCGAGGTCCGTACCGGCAAGTTGATTGCCGTCGGCAAGGAAGCACAGCAGATGCAAGGCAAAGAACCGGCAGGCATTCTCACCATTCGCCCACTGCGCAAAGGTGTGATAGCCGACTTCAATGCAGCCGAGATGATGATACGCGGACTCGTCGAGAAAGCCTCGACCAAAAGCCGCTGGTTCAGCCCGTCTATGCGTATGGTAGTCGGTATTCCTTCTGGATCGACCGAAGTCGAGATCCGTGCCGTCCGCGACTCCTCCGAGCATGCCGGTGGACGTGACACTTACATGATCTATGAGCCTATGGCTGCTGCTCTCGGCATAGGTCTGGATGTAGTGGCGCCCGAAGGCAACATGATTGTCGACATAGGCGGCGGCACCACGGAAATTGCCGTAATTTCACTTGGCGGTATCGTCAGCAACAAGAGCATACAGATAGCCGGCGATGACCTTACCGACGACATCCGCGAGCACATGCGTCGCGTTCACAACGTAAAAGTAGGAGAGCGCACTGCCGAACTCATAAAAATCAATGTCGGATCTGCCCTGACCGAACTTGATGAGCCACCGGAAGACTATATCGTGCATGGCCCCAACCAGATGACAGCCCTCCCTATGGAAGTGCCCGTCAGCTATCAGGAAATAAGCCACAGTATCGAGAAGTCTATCAGCAAGATCGAAGCCGCTGTCCTCAATGCCCTTGAGCAGACCCCTCCCGAGCTGTATGCCGATATCGTGAAAAACGGCATATATCTTGCCGGCGGCGGTGCTATGTTGCGCGGTCTCGACAAGCGACTGACCAACAAGATCGGCATACAGTTCCACGTTGCCGAGGATCCCCTCTTGGCTGTGGCTAAAGGTACAGGCGTTGCCTTGCGCAACATTGACCGCTTCAACTTCCTGATCCGTTAAGCACCCAAAAGCAGCCAACGAAGACCTGTGCGGAATCTACTCAGATTTTTTGTACGCTTCAGCTCGTGGATATTGTTTCTGATCTACGTAGTTGCATCGTGCTGGCTTCTGTTTACTAAAAATCCATATCAGCACCATGTGTATCTCACTTCTGCGGGAACGCTTGGAAAAGCCGTATATGGAGCAGCCAACACTGTGACATCTTATTTCTACCTGCGCGAGATCAACGAAGACCTTCAGTTGAGAAACGCCACACTCGAGGTGGAAATATTAAAACTTAAAGATCAGATAGCACAATACAAGCTACAGGAGTATAGCGACACAATGCGGATCGACACCGCATTGTCTCGCTATAGCTTCGCGCTTGCCCATGTGATAAACAATTCCATCAACCGCCCTAACAACTATATCACTATCGACAAAGGTAGCCTTGACGGTATTGAACCGGAAATGGGCGTAGTCGACCAGAACGGAGTAGTTGGCATAGTCAATGTTGTCGGAAGCCACAGTGCCCGCATCATATCGCTCCTCAATCCCTACCTCCGGATTTCATGCAAGATCAAGGGACAGGATGTGGTTGGATCCCTTGTCTGGGATGGCAAAAATCCATCCGAAGCCGTTCTTGAGGAATTACCCCGACATGCTGAGTTCAACCTCGGCGACACAGTCATAACATCGGGCTATTCAACCGTATTTCCCGAAGGTGTCCCTGTTGGTATTGTAGTGGAGCATATTGCCGAGCATGAGGAAAACTTCAGGACTCTGCGGGTAAGGCTGAATACCGACTTCTCTACACTGTCGACAGTAAGAGTCGTGATTGATGACATGCGCAAGGAACTGGAAACAGTGGAAGACGACTCCAAGACAACTCCCAAAAACAATATGCCCAACCAATGACACGAACGGCACTCAGCTTCATTTTTCTTAGCATCGCGCTAATACTTGCTCAGGTCACTGTGTTCAACCACGTCAGCCTGTTCGGAGTGGCCGTACCGTTCATATTCATATACATGATCTGTTCCCTGCCGATGACCCTCAATCAGAACTGGGTTCTGACCATAGGTTTTCTCTTGGGACTGACTATCGATATTTTCTCCGATACACAGGGACTTAATTCACTGGGATGCACCGTTATTTCAGGCATACGCCATAATGTGCTCAGGCTATATTTCCCACGCGAGGAAGACATGACTAATCCACGTCCTTCGATCCGCGTACTCGGACTTGGTGTGTATATCCGATATGAGTTCACACTCTCTCTGGTTTACTCGGCTGTCGTATTCATAGCTGACAGCTTCACCTTTTTCGACCCATTAAGACTTCTGCTCGGAATCGTTTCGAGCACACTGCTCACCACTGCTCTACTCATAGCTCTCGATTACCTGATAACAAAAAGTGAGAAAAGATTATAAACTCGAAAAGCGTAAGTACGTAATAGGAGGCTTTATAATTATAATCTGTCTGATATACATCTGCCGGCTTTTCAACCTGCAGGTGGCCGACGACAAGTACAAAGCCTATGCCGACAGCAACGCATTTTTCAAAAAGACAATATATCCGTCGCGTGGAACTATATACGACCGTACCGGAAAAGTCGTTGTGTTCAACCAACCGGCCTACGACATGATGATAATACCGCGCGATGTGGAGCCGTTTGACACTCTTGACCTCTGCACCACTCTCGGTATCACTCATGAGGAATTCATGCGCCGGTGGACCAATATGCGCGACCGGTCCATAAACCCCGGTTACTCCAATTACTCACCTCAGACATTCCTTACCAACCTCACAACCGAGGACTACGGCAAGCTTCAGGAAAAGATGTACCGGTTCCCTGGATTCTACATCCAGAAACGCATTCTGCGCGACTACTACTACCATTGCGCGGCTAATGTCCTTGGCAATATACGCGAAGTATCCAAATCCGATCTTGAAGCCGACGATTATTATGCCGCTGGTGACTATACCGGAGATACCGGTGTGGAAAAAAGTTATGAGGAGCACCTCCGGGGCGTCAAGGGTGTGGAAATACTTATCCGCGACGCACGTGGACAGATACAAGGACGATATGAAGACGGTAAGTTTGATAAAGCTGCCGTTTCGGGCCGGAATCTGAAACTGGCCATCGATATCGAACTCCAGCAATATGCCGAGAGCCTGATGGTCAATAAACTCGGAGCCATAGTCGCCATCGAGCCACACACAGGCGAAGTGCTCGCCCTCGTGACTTCGCCCAACTACGACCCCTCCATGCTTGTAGGACGTGATCGAGGCAAAAACTACAACCTCCTGATGAAAACGCCACACAAGCCTCTGTACGACCGCTCTATCACCGGTTACTATCCCCCAGGCTCTACATTCAAGCCCACACAGGCCTTAACGTTCCTTCAAGAAGGTATCATCACCCTCGACACACGCTATCCCTGCTCGCACGGATACATAAACGGCGGCCTGCGCGTTGGTTGTCATGGCCACGCATCTCCGCTCCCGCTGCTCCCGGCTCTACAGACATCCTGCAACGGATACTTCTGTTGGGGTTTCAAGAACATGATTGACCGTCGGAGCAAATACGGATCATCAGCCGAGGCTTTTGAGGTTTGGAAAAACCATGTGGTGTCGATGGGCTACGGCTACAAACTCGGCATAGACCTCCCGGGCGAGAAGCGAGGCTTCCTTCCGAATGCGAAATACTACTCCAAGGCATACGGTGAAGGTCATTGGAGCGCCAACACCGTCATATCTGTCAGCATCGGACAAGGAGAAGTCACAGCCACCCCTCTCCAGATAGCTAATCTCTGCGCCACCATTGCTAACCGTGGTTGGTTCATAACACCTCATGTCGTGAAAGAGATTGAGGACACTGTGATAGCTCCACAGTATTTTGAGAAACGCTATCCCACCATCGATGCCAAATATTATCCTCCAGTAGCCGAGGGCATGAGAATGGCTGTTCTCGGAGGAACTTGCACACGGGCCAACATACCCGACATACCGGTGGCCGGCAAAACAGGTACAGCTCAAAACCCTCACGGCAAAGACCACTCGGCGTTCATGGGCTTCGCACCATACGATGATCCTAAAATCGCCGTAGCCGTATATGTTGAGAACGGTGGCTGGGGTGCTACCTACGGTGTGCCTATCGGATCATTGATCATTGAACGCTATCTGCGCGGATATATCTCCGAATCGCGTAAGCCCATTGAAACAGCTATGCTGAATGCTTCAACCGTACAACTGAGTGAATATGCTAAATAACCGTATCCTCTCATCGGGCAACGATAACGGCAGCACTTCGCTGTTCCGATACATCGACTGGCCCACCATCATACTTTATCTGCTGCTTGTCATAGCCGGTGCGGTATGCATCTATGCTGCCAGCTACGACTACGACAATGCATCCATATTCTCGTTCGCCGAGTTCTCTGGCAAACAGATCAGATGGATCGGTCTCTCGCTCATACTCGGACTGGTAATACTTCTGGTTGACTCCCGGTTTTACGAGACTTACGCATACCCCATCTACATAGCTATGCTATGCCTCCTCCTCCTGACAGTTTTTATTGCCCCCGATATCAAAGGATCCCGCTCATGGCTCGTCCTCGGACCTATGAGCCTCCAGCCCGCCGAGTTTGCTAAATTCGCCACATCGCTGGCTCTTGCCAAACTATTCTCCGGCTACGGCTTCAAACTCGGAACCACTAAAAACAGCTACATACGCGCTATAGCCATAATAGTACTGCCGATCATACTGATTCTGGCACAAAGGGAAACAGGTTCGGCATTAGCCTATACCGCACTGTTTTTCGTACTCTATCGTGAAGGCATGAGCGGTATTGTGCTTCTGTCAGCACTCTCGGCTGTAGTATTCTTTGTAGTTGCCATCAAATACACCGAACTCGCATTCTTAGGCATATCGGCGGGCGAGCTGACTGTGTTTATCATGATTATGTTAATCATGGTAGGCATGACAGCCATTTATTGCCGATATCCCCAGGCCGCACGCAACTTGCTGCTCTGGTTCTCAGGAAGCATGCTTACAGCGTGGGTCATAGAGAAAATCGGAGTCGCGGTACCGGGTACGTATGTATGTATGGGCATAATCATCGCGGCGGTAATATACCTCCTCATACTACAACTGCATGAAAAAACCCGACGCATGCTCCACACTGCACTTGTAGCCATAGTATCGGTCGCATTCCTGTTCTCCGTAAACTATGCCTTCACAAATGTACTGCAACCCCACCAGCAACAACGCATCAAGGTCACACTTGGCATGGAGGAAGATCTGCGTGGAGCAGGCTACAATGTCAACCAGTCAAAAATTGCCATAGGATCTGGTGGAATATGGGGCAAAGGATTTCTTAACGGTACACAGACAAAGCTCAAATATGTACCCGAACAACATACCGATTTCATATTCTGCACCATCGGCGAAGAGGAAGGATTCATAGGCTCAGCCTTGACACTGCTCCTGTTTCTCGGACTTATCCTGAGAGTGATCAGCATAGCCGAGCGTCAACCTCGTACATTCGGACGTGTATACGGCTACTGCGTCGCCTCATTCCTCATATTCCACCTGGCCATCAACGTCGGCATGGTGATAGGGCTATGCCCTGTCATAGGCATACCCTTGCCATTTTTCAGCTATGGAGGATCATCACTATGGGGCTTCACAATTTTGCTGTTCATACTGCTGCGTCTTGACGCCGGACGACGCGACTGCCGCAACTATTAGGCGAACATAGCCGAAACGCCGGCTATGGCATCGCACGCAGTCATATCAACACTCACAGGTACAACCGTCGACCATCCGCGCGACAGCCAATATTCATCCGTATCCACGCTGTCAGGCTCTATGTTATGGAAAGCCCCGGTCAGCCAATAGAACGGACGGCCATGAGGATCAGTATACTTTTTATATTCTTCCGACCAGTATCCACGTGCGCCACGTACTATCTTGATACCGGCAGGCGTACACTGGGCCGGAATATTCACATTCAGGCATACCCTTTCCGGCAACCCGGAAGCAATGACAGCGTCTACCACTCTTGCTATCGTTTCGCGGCTATGCGCGAAATCAGCATCAGCCGAATGATCGAGAAGCGAGAATCCGACCGACGGAATGCCACGTACACATCCCTCTATCGCACATCCCATTGTGCCGGAATATGTAACAGACGTAGCTGAATTACTACCATGATTTATACCCGACAGAAGCAGATCCGGGCGACGGCCGTTAAGCAGCTCATGTATGGCTAACTTCACACAATCGACTGGAGTGCCGCTGACACTCCACATGCGTGCACCGCGGTAATTGCCACAATCTGTCACCTTAAGCGGAGAGTCACAAGTGATAGCAGCCGAATGTCCGCTACGCGGCGAATCCGGGCATACAACAACAATCTCCGCGTCATAGCGGTCCGATATGAAATCTACAAGTGCATGCACACCATTGGCATTTATGCCATCATCATTGCTGACAAGTATTAGAGGTTTGGACATATTCTATCATTTTTTTTGATATGCAAATTTAGTTATTTGATACGACATTCCCCAATAATTGAATGAGTCGGCTTGACGTCGTTCGTTAACAATTATTATCCGGGACCATTCAAATTTGTTTTTGCCGCCCACTTATTCGTATCTTTGTGAAGTAGTACAGTCCGGACCTCATCATCCACTCTCCTGTCTGCATACACTGCATATCACGAAACCTATAATGCACGTCCGATGTTACTACTACAAGAACATCGATAATTTATATTCACCAAAATTCATATCTAACAAAATGGTTATCCAACGAATCCAGACCCTCTACATCATCCTGGGCATAATCCTCATGATTGCCTTCTTCTTCGTGCCGTTCGGCTATGAAAAACTTGTCGATGAATCTACAGCAGCATTGTCACTGACGCCCCTCAAAGCCATCGATATGCTTGGCTTTATCATTCCCACCGCAGTATCAATCCTTCTGCTGTTTCTCGCCATTTTCATGTATAAGGCTATGCCCACACAGCGCCTATTTGTCATACTGGCAGCTATCATAGCTGTAGCCGAAGCTGTAATGGTGGTATATCTTCTTGTCTCCGGAAGTACCGACACCGATCCTGTAGTCAAGTCAACTACAGTCTGGGGTGGCGGAGGCCTTCTGCTCATAGGCGCACTGATAGTCGAGATCATGGCCGTACGCGGCATCAATCACGACCGCAAGCTGCTCAACAGCTACAATCGTCTACGCTGAAACGCCCCGACAAGATTATAAAAAAGCGATTGCGACACTCCGGTGTCGCAATCGCTTTTTTATTCGACAATATATCATTCGCGATAATACACCCGCTTAACGCGCTCACTCACAGACGTGAGGATCTCATAGGGTATGGTGCCCAGAATACCGGCAAGTTCCTCGGCTGTGACATGAGGCCCGAAGATCTCGACACGATCTCCAGGATGGCAATCTATTCCTGTAACATCTATCATACATGCATCCATGCATACGGTCCCTACAATGGGACATCTGTGCCCATGGATCCAAACAGACATCGCACCATTGCCGAGATGCCTGTCTATTCCGTCAGCATATCCTACAGGGATCGTCGCTATCTTTGACGATCGCTTGAGCAAACCTCGGCGGCCATATCCAACTGTCGTTCCCTCAGGCCATTCGCGCACCGAAATGATCGACGTATAAAGTGCTGATATGGGTCGCAGCTCCTTCTCCGAACCATCGTAAAGAGTCGGTATGCCGTACAGACCTATGCCAAGGCGCACCATATCATACTGATGCTCAGGGAATCGCACTATACCTGTGGAATTGAGTATATGGCGCATGATCTTGTGATCCGGGAATCCGGCCTGCATAACCTCGTAGCACTGATTGAAATAGTCAAACTGCATACGGGTATAATCATCCTCGGCAGGCTCATCGGCCACAGCTAAGTGGCTGAACATCGACTTGACCGAAATACATGTCTCGCGTCTCAACATTTCTATGAGCCGCGGAATCTCCTCCAGTCTGAAACCGAGCCTGTGCATGCCACTGTCTATCTTGATATGGACAGGAAAATCCTTTTGTCCGCAACGTCTGGCAGCCTGTATGATATCATTGAGCAACTCAAAGCTATACACCTCAGGCTCAAGACGATAGGCGAACATAGTCCGGTAATTGGCCACCTTCGGATTCATCACCATGACCGGCATTGTGATTCCGGCCTTGCGCAGTGCCACACCCTCATCGCTCACAGCCACAGCCACATACGCCGCGCCATGCGTCTGCAAAGTTTTTGCAATCTCGTAAGAACCAGCACCATAGCCGGAAGCTTTGACCATGCAGATAATTCCGGTATCAGGCTTGAGCAGGGAGCGGAACCAATTGTAGTTATGCACAACAGCGTCCAGATTTACCTCAAGTACCGTTTCGTGCTGACGAGCTTCAAGCATATCACACACTGCCTCAAAGTGATAGCCCGGCGCACCTTTGATCAAAATGAGTTCATTCCGGAAGTCATCGGGGCCGACATCATTAAGAAAATCGGTGGTGGTGGTATAAAATTTAGCGTCGGGGCCGAAGTCGGCAGCATGCGCCGAGATCTCATTGCCGATGCCGATAATGCGCTCTACACCTCTAATTTTCAGCAGGTTAGCCACGTGCGGATACAGGTCGTCGGACGATTCGTGCATGAGATCGGAGAGGATGACGGTAGAACGGCGGGAGGCGGTGTGACGTCGGTTCATGAAATCGAGTGCCGGAATAAGCGACTGGAAATCAGACGTATAGCTATCGTATACGAGGAGGCAATCGTTGACACCTTCCAGCACATCGAGACGTGTGCCGACAGCGGAAAGCTCTGACATTCTGGCACTTACGACATCCCGAGGGGGCCTGTTGAGGTATAGCGCCAATGCCAGACAATGTATAGCATTCTCAATATCAGGCTCTTGGCTAAACGGTATAGTCACCTCACCATCGGTGCGCAACCAGCTATAATAGATCGTAGTAGCCTCATTATTAAGGCTTAACGTCCGAGATATGAAGAGCGGAGAATCGGAATCTTTACGCGACCAAGCTATCTCCTTGGCTGACAGGCAACTGTCAGAAACGACGTTCGCGATCAAAGGGTCGTCAGCACAGTAAATGATGCAGTCGCAATCCTTGAAAAGCGTGAGCTTTTCGGCACACTTCGCCATCTTCGATTCAAAGCCATCGGAGTGCTCGTTTCCGATGTTGGTCAGTATTCCAATCTCGGGACGTATCATCTCGGCCAATGCTCTCATCTCGCCGGCCTGACTTATGCCGGCCTCAACTATGGCCAGGTCGGTATCAGGCTGGATCTCCCAAAGCGAGAGAGGCACTCCTATCTTCGAATTATAGCTGCGGGGGGAACGGGCAATACGGTAGTCGGGCGCGAGAATGCGATAGAGCCACTCTTTGACCGTGGTCTTTCCGCATGAGCCTGTGATGGCAACCACAGGGACGCGGCTACACGATGAGCGGTGGCAACCGGCAACTGACTGAAGCGCCTCAAGGACATCGTGGACCACAATCAGGTTGACGTCGTCCTTGCCGTCAAGTTGCGCAGGGATGCGGGAGACAACAAACGACCTCACTCCGCGGTCGTACAGATCGGGGATGAAGCGGTGACCGTCGCCACCGGATGTTGTCAATGCAAAAAACAATGTGGTGTCCGGATAAAGCAACGAACGGCTGTCCGTGAGCAGGTGTTCAACCTTTCTACCGGGCTCGGGAAGAGTGGCATTGCATTCCACCATTCCGGCTATTTCGGATATTGTATAAACGTGATTCATTTTTCCATGACAGGAATATTTATTTCAGGATGACGGAGAAGAAAGTCATCCAATAATTTTCGGGTTTCAGATTCGAAGCGCTCCACTGTCCCGCTACATCCGGACATGGGGCGATGACTAAGTCGGCGTGAGAGCGAAAGCGCCTCACGCGCCAATTCCTTTACCGGACGGTCCATGACACTCCGCTCAAAGAGGTCGTATATGTAGTCAACGGCTACGGGTGATGGATGGCGCATATCGGCTTCGTAGAACCGATAGTCGCGCAGATCATCGACAACGGCTTCGAAGGCGGGAAAATACACTGTGTTGACAGGATCCTCATCGACAATGGCCTGACAGGCCAACCTGAGTGTTGCCTTGCTAAGGGAATTGCCATCAAGCCCGGCTTCCATGTGGCGTATGGGACTGACCGTAAGAATTGTCCGCATATCACCGGACAATGATCTCAGCGAATCAATGGCCGACCGTATATGAGCGGCACACTCATCCACGCTCATCAGCCGCCTCTCAAATTCACGAGCTGGAAGTTTATGGCAATTAGACACAATCTTGCCGTCGTGTTCAAACACACGGGCTGTACCCATAGTGAGTATGGCGACTGTCTTATGGCGGGAAATGGTGTCGCGGACATGTGACAAGCTATTGTTGATCGCCCTGCACGAAGCATCGAGCCCGGGCATGGCAAGCGAAGAATGGCACATGAAATGACGCCACAGTCCTTCGTGACAAAAGAGTTCGCCGCTATCTATGGTACGCCCGGAGCTGATGAGCGACGCGGTAGCAGCAATAGAGGCAGGATTGTAGACTGTGCCAAGCGGATTGACAACGACGTTGAACATCCTGTCGCGCAACTTTCTACCGATATTGTCACTGAAACAAGAACCCAACATAAGGATCCGAGTATCGTAGTCAATCCTCAGATCTGTGCGAACGGGCTGTAGTTCGGTGCGAAAATCCATACAAAATTGGGTCAATAGAAGAATTTAGCTTAACAAGGAGCAATGGTTTGCTTCGAGTATCACAAATTTAGATATAAAATTCGATTTATAACACCGATGCGATAATAAAAGATCGGTGGATGGTATATTTTAAAAGTAGCGGGCCACCGAAGGTCGGAGGCCCGCTATCACTAATATGGGGAAGATCACAGGGGGGTCACTTGCGCGGACGCAGGTAGCTTTCGGGGAATTTGACGTTCTGCTCCGTATGTCCGCCTTTGGTGCGTATCCATGTGCGGAATCCATCTTCGCCTTCGGTAAACTCTATGACGCGGGCGCCATTGGGGAGATTGTTGTAGACGGTATTGCCACCTGTATACCGGCCATAGGCCAACAGTACGTCCTGCCACATGACGGAATAATCATTATCGTGATCATGACCGACAAAGATGCCCTGCACGTCGCCCATCTCTTTCATGGAAGCAAACAGACCGGAGTTAAGATTGGGTGAGCAGGCGCGCTCCTTGCGAATGCCGAACATGGGTGCGGACTCACTCTCCACTGCCTGATGATATTCGGGAAGCGCTATATGGAAAAAGGCGATGGACGGTATGGGCTTGCCATCGTTGCTGTCGGTAAATTGGCGGCTCAACTGACGATACCACTGAATCTGATCGAACTTGATGTAGTCGTATCCGCCGATTCCTTTGATACCGGAATATGAATGGGAGTCGAGCACATATATGATCCGTGCATCATGTGTGCCATCGGATGAACGTACGGGCAGCACAAAATTGGTCACGCCGGAAAGGCCTTCGACTGTCCCGGTAAGATCGGCGGGATAAGTTTTGATGATATCATAGAGCTGGCTGCGCGTAAGTCCCTGCTCATCGTCATGGTTGCCAAATGTCACGGCAAAGGGTACGTTGTGCTTAGAGACCTGATCGAGCACTGTGCGCATGCTCTTTTCAGCCGGCTTACCGTATATGACATCGCCGGTAAGAATCACAAAGTCGGGATGCTCGGCATCGATCACTTCGTCAATGACCTGGAGGGCGGCATCGGATCTGGGATCATCGGCAATGAAGTGGACATCGGTAAACTGGACAATCTTAAAAGTTCCGTTATCGTTGAACTTAAGATTCTGAGCATGCGCGACCATCATGCCAACGATAATGGAGAGGAATACAGAAACAAGCTTTCTCATAACAATTATACTGATATTGGTTTATTGCTGTACAAAAATAGGAATATTTTTTGAATAAGTAACTACGAACAGTAGATGTACAGGACAAACCGACAGTGATTCAATATAATCCGTAATCGAGCGAGAGGATGTCGAATTCGGTGCGTCTGTTTATCTGATCGGCCGCCTGGCGATCGTCGTCGGTAAGTGTGGCGACGAATTGCTCGTCGAGTATCGTTCCTTCCTGAAACTGCGGGTATTCGCGAGCGATACGCTTGGTGACCGTTTTGGGACGTGACTTTCCGTATCCGCGAGCCTGCAGCCTGTCGGGGGATATGCCAGCGTCAACCAGATAGTCGACGACAGCCTGAGCACGACGCGCAGAGAGACGCTCGTTATAGCTATCGGATCCGACGCGGTCGGTATGCGCCGCCATCTCGATGGTAATATTGGGATTGTCGCGCAACATATCGGCCAGTCCATCGAGCGCACTTTTCGATTCGGGACGCAAGGTGGCCTTGTCGAAGTCGTAGAATATATTCTCAACTATATTCGGCTTAGTAAGGGATGCGAGCGAGAAATCAACGCTATATTCGGCATCTTCCTCAGCGGTATCGCTTGTGAACTCCTGCTTTGCATTGAGATAGCCGGGCGCACCGGCAAGCATGACATAGCTGACACCGCGCTCAAGCGGAAAGCTGAAAGAGCCATCGTTGCGAGCGACAGCCTTACGGTTGGTGCCGTCGTTGCCCACGATCCTTATGACGGCATCGGCAACCGGTTCTTCGTCCATATCGAGCACATGGCCTGAAATAGTTATGCTGAGATCGGGCAACTCGAAAGAATAGAGATGATCGTATCCACGGGCGTCTCCGCGGTTTGAGCTGAAATAGCCTTTCATCCGTCCGGCAGACTCGAAAGCGATGCCGAAATCATCGTAGGAAGAGTTGACAGGAGCGCCAAGGTTTTCCACTTTCCATCCACCCGATGGGGTCAGTTCAGCACGAAACAGGTCAAGACCGCCAAGACCGGCATGACCGTCGCTGGCAAAGTAGAGAATGCTGTCGGTCAAGGCATAGGGGAACAATTCGTTGCCAGGGGTATTGATCCACGGGCCTAAATTTTCGATCGCACTACCCTTGGCCATCAGATTCATCCTACAGATATCGTAAGCTCCGTAACCGGGCCGGTCGCTGGTGAAGTAGAGCCATTGTCCGGATGGGGATACAGAGGGGTGTCCGTAATTGCTCAGACTGTCACGATCCATATCAAGGCGCACGGCCTCGCTCCACTGTGCATCCTGCCGCCGGCTTGTGAAAATCTCGACCCGCTCGTCGCGGCCTTCGTTGTGCTCACTCCTGGTAAGATACATAGTCTGCCCATCGGGGCTGAACGATATGATGCCTTCATCGTGGGCTGTGTTGAGTTCACCTTCGACGGGCCTGGGGCGCTGCCACTGCCCTGTCTCGTCCTTTCTGACTACCCAGATATCGCCACGCTTAGTGCCGGTAACGCCGCTACGCTGTGTACCGGTGGATTTTTCGTTCGTAGAGGTGAAATATAAAGCTCCGCTATTATGGAATACAGGCGCATAGTCAGAGCGGCGCGAATTGAACAGCTTTGCATTTTTAACTATGACACGCGAGGCGACATCGGAACGTTGAAGCTGCAGACGACAACCCCGCAGACTCTCGGCGGCACTGACATCGTCGGGATGCAAAGCCAGATAATCGAGATATGCCTTGGACGCTTCGGCGTATTTTCCCTGCTGCTGTAGCATACGTCCGAGATAGAATGCAGACAGATCGTCAGGATATCCGTATCTCAGGGCATTCTGATAGGAAACAGCCGCACGTGCCGGCTGATTAAGCTTACGATGACATTCGCCCAACTTGAAGGCGACCTCCCCTCTGAGAGGACGCTCAGAGGGCTTATTGAGCTTGTTGTAGATCTTACGATAGGATTTTGCAGCCTCAAAGAACTCTCCGCGTGCCATTTGGGCGTCGGCGACAGACAGCATGGAAGAGCCACACGAGGTCATCGCCGCGACAATAACTGACATCAGCAAGGTTGCGGCAATACAGAAGATATGATTTACAGGGTCGGTCTGTCTCATCAATATTGGAAACGCGCGGCGGGCAGAAATATTGCGTGAAGCGTGAGAGAGTGAGGAAGAGGGAGCACTAACCGTAACACATTTGTAACACGTTTAACTTATTTTACGACTCATAGTTTAGACAGGGGACAAATAGCGAGTAACTTTGCACAGACGTTAATCTTTCACTACTTTCACACACACTTCAACTATGACAACCGCACTATTCCAACATCAGCTCATAGAGATTCAGAACAATCTCCTGAATTTCGCATATACTCTGACCAACAACAGAGATGATGCATACGATCTGCTTCAAGACACAACGATGAAAGCGCTCACAAATTATGACAAGTATACGGATGATACCAATTTCAAGGGTTGGCTGTTCACGATAATGCGCAATATATTCATAAACAACTACCGCCGCGCCACCCGCACAGCCACCATAATCGATACATCGGAAGACTGCTACAAACTCAATATACCTGAAAGCGAATCGTTTGTATCGCCAGAAGGGTCGTATAACGCAAGGGAGATAAACGATGCGATAAAGAGTTTCGACGACAAATACAGCCGTCCATTCGAGATGCATGTGGCAGGATACAAGTATACCGAGATAGCTGAAATAATGAATCTGCCTGTCGGAACAATAAAGAGCCGGATATTCACGGCGCGCCAGAAACTTCAGTCGCAATTTGCAGACTACCGGAGCTGACCGGCAGGCAACACAATAGAAAAAATAAAGGAAGGCATCCTCACGGAGTCTTCCTTTTAAAGTTTCCAATAGGTATGAATTCTAAGGTAAAAAAGATTGTAACAGGGTTTACACTGCAAATGTAGTGACTCTAAGGGCTTCATTCCAAATTATAGAATATGTTATAAAATATCATTTTTCAACTCAGAAGCATTTTCTTTCATAAATATTGTGGTTTTAGCAATAAAAATACTTACCTTTGCAGCGGACCTCGTTATCGAGGGTCCGCTCTTAAGATAAGAGTTAAGTTGTAAAATAGATAATTGTGTATTTTTGCTGCAAAAGGGCTGTCGTGAGACCTCCCTTTTGTTTTTTTATTATCCCGCGTTATTTGCAAAAAAAATTAGCTATGGTGTGAACTTATGAGTATATTTGCGGAGATAAAGAAGCATATGAAACCCGTAGCCCCGGAAATAAAGACCATAGCCCGTATCGCCGACCGACGCGGTAATCTATCATTTATAGAAAATGACAATCCACTGCCCTTCGCCATGGAGCGAGTGTATTGGATAAACGATGTGCCGGGTGGCGCATGCCGCTACGGAAGAGCACTGCGCACACAATGGGAGGCTGTAATAGCACTAACGGGATCGCTGACAGTAAGGACAGTGTCGCATAATGACGGGATGAGAAGTTTCAGACTGACAAATCCGGACGAAGCCCTGCTGCTTCCGCCCATGACGTGGCGGGAGATGACAGATTTCACAACAAATGCAGCCGCACTGGTGATAGCGTCAGGACCGTTCAGCGAGAGCGAGTACATAAGAGAATTCCCAGACTTCGAAAAAATGACCGGAAATGAATGACGCCCACGGAAAATATACCGTTGACAACTGCCGGATAGTGCGGCTGCCATACACTCAGGGTGACTATGGAGTGCTGACCGTGGCGGAAGAGGGACTTATACCGTTTGGAATAGAGCGGGTATACTACATATATGACATACCCACTGACAGTGAGCGAGGGGGGCATTCGCATTACCGCGAACACCGGATAGTAGCCGCCGTGACAGGATGCTTCGATGTGATGGTAGATGATGGACGCAGAAGAAAGGTATTCACTCTGCGAACCCCGTATGACGCGCTTTATATTCCACCGGGTATATGGCGGACGCTCTATGGATTTTCGGCCGGATCGGTAGCCCTGGCACTATGTTCGAACAAGTATTCGGCCGATGACTATGTGAGGGAGTACGATGAATTCAAGAAACTTGTCAGTAATGGTTTGACATGAAGAAGTACAGATATCCATTTCTTGATCTGCGGAAGGTAAACTCGCCGATAATGGCAGAGCTTAAGGATGCCGCATGGCGTGTAATAGAGAGCGGGCGCTATATAGGCGGAGATGAGGTAGAGAGATTGACGGAAAGATTGAGCTCGCTGACCGGAAGGAAGCATTGTGTGGCCGTGAGCAACGGTCTTGACGCCCTGAGGCTGACACTGAGGGCATACGTCGAGACTGGCCAAATAGAACCGGGCAAGGAGGTAATAGTACCGGCCAACAGCTATATAGCCTCGGCTCTGGCTATAGCAGACGCAGGGCTACGGCCAGTATTCGTATCGCCGGACAGCCGCACAATGCTTGCCGACAGTGCATGCATAAGGAATGCCATAGGACCTAAGACAGCGGCCGTGATGCCGGTGGACCTATACGGGAGGGTATGGGATGATGAGGTATTGCTTGGCGAGCTGAAGGATGAAGGGATCATAACGGTAGAGGATGCGGCCCAGGCTATAGGGGCAAGATCGGCAAAAGGGCACAATGCCGGAGGGACAGGCAATGCGGCAGCCTTCAGTTTCTATCCGACCAAAAACATCGGTGCGCTGGGTGACGCAGGAGCGGTAGTGACTGACGATGCCAAGATAGCGGCCACAGTGAGGGCACTGAGCAATTACGGACAGACGGAACAGTATAAGAACCGGCTGGCGGGCTACAACTGCCGCATGGACCCTATACAGGCAGCCATGCTGTGTGTGAAACTGGACCGGCTTGAGGAGGAAAACAATGCCCGAAGGCGCAATGCGGCCGTGTATGCGTCGCGCATATCGAACCCAGCAATCATTCTTCCACCAGATGAGCCTGGCATGATATATCATCAATATGTAGTGACGATAGATGGTGACCGCGATAAATTCAGAGCCTACATGGCCGAGAATGGTGTGGAGACAGCCGTGCACTATCCCGTACCGATAGACAGACAACCTTGCATGAGAAGATATGCCGCAGTGGCACTTGATGATGTGGAAATCATGGCGAACAGCATAGTGAGCCTTCCTATAAGTCAGGCGACATCGGCCGATGACGCGGCTGAAATTGCGGAAATAGCAAATGGATTCATGATGTAAGCTCCGGAGGGACCTATACAAGGAAAAAAGATGGACTGACATGGGGTGGAGGATTGGACGTTTTTGTGTAAATTTGCATTACGGTTATCAATCATAACCTCACAATATACCAACAAATATCCAATAATGAGACATTCAGCACCTATATTAGCAACATTAGCGCTTCTGGCTGCATCCTGCGGACACGACAAGGAGGCGGCAAACAAAACACCATATTTTGGCCTGGACTCGAACAGATCGGCCGAGGCGTCGGCACCACTCAAGGTGAAGAATCTGACATTCGCACAGCTGAGCGGAGATTCGGCAGCGATGTATTTCAAGAAAGCGACAATAACCGGAGTAACGGGAGACAGCGTGATACTTCTTGAAAATGATCCGGAGATGTCGCGCCTGATAATATACAGCATAAAGGATGGCAGATATCTGGGCGAGATAAACCACAGAGGCCAGGGTCCGGATGAATATCGCGTGATACTCGGCGCGTTTGTCAATGATAATGACGGGACTGTGCTTCTGCCGAACTTTGACACACCTTCAGTGTACAAGTATTCATTGTCAGCGGATACACTGGTAGCCACTATAGAACGCGAGATGGTAATGACGATGATAGAGCCGACAGGCGGTGTGAAGTCGGCAATCAACGTTGCCGTGCCATCGGCGGAAGGGCTAAAAATACTTCAATATGACGGCAACTATCAGCTGATGGACTCAATCGGGGTAGAAGGATTTCGCGGCGGCAACTTCAACATGCTGTGGGCCAATGCGGGAGCGAACGGGGTATTCATGATGGCAGACACGCTGTATACGCTCACCCGGGGTGAGATGAAGCCAACAGCAATCCTGACCAGAGGCGAATATGCCCTGACGCCTGAACAGGATGAGGAGCTGACGATGAAAGCGATGTCGGGGGCCGATGAGCTGGAACTGCTGAAACCGTATATACTCGTGCGCGACGTGGAGTATACCGATGGCAAGATGCTACTTACCACGATGTATGATGGACGTAAGTATTCAGACATATATGATATGACCGACGGATCGTTGATATACCGGTCGATATATGACCGCATTTCAATGCCAAGCAGCATCACCATAGAAGGTGCGGACGGCAAGACAATCAATGTGGAGTCGCTGTTTGCCAAAGATGGGAAATGGTATGGAATAGTGAACGAGGAGAGTATGGAAGCTATGGGCAATCAGGACAGTGACAACATGAATTGCGGCATCGTGAGTTTCGAAATGTGATATATCACGACAAAAGAATGACAAAAACCAGAAAGAAACAAAACAAAAGGCGCTCACGCAAGAAAAAAACAGGCTGGCTGCCAGCCGGATTGATAACAATATTGGGTGTGATAGCATTCAATATCTACACCCATGTCACATCGCAGGCGGAAAATACAAGCACGATGGCACTGCCCTCCACTGCAAGACTTATGGAGGTAGCGATGCCCGAAGATGTACCGAGCAGAATGGTGGAATATGAGGGTATGACAGTATCGTTCAACCCGAACAAGCATATTCCAAACTGGGTGGCCTGGGAGCTGACAGCTGATGAGACCACGGGCACGGTAGGTAGAAAGAACCGGTTTGAACCGGATCCGAATGTAGAGGGCTGCCCCGAGGACTACGACTATCTGTATTCAGGCTACGACAGAGGCCACATGGCTCCCGCCGGCGACATGAAATGGAGCCGCACAGCGATGGACCAGACTTTCTATCTGACCAATATATGCCCGCAAGCCCATTCACTCAACTCGGGAGCGTGGGGCAGGCTGGAGGAGAAATGCCGGACGTGGGCACGCGCCGACAGCGCAATCATAATAGTGTGCGGGCCGGTCCTGACGGATACATTGCGCGACTATATAGGCGATAACCGTGTGGCTGTGCCGAAACGCTTTTTCAAAGTAATATTATCGCCACATGCCAATCCTCCACGCGCCATAGGTTTTGTGATGAACAACGGCACTGTGAAAGGCGGTATGCAGCAGGCAGCGGTAAGCGTAGATGAGGTAGAGAGAATAACGGGATTCGACTTTTTCGCCGAATTGCCGGACTCGATTGAAAATCTCATAGAAGGCAAATGTGACTTCAATCTATGGTCGAACATAACAGACAGAAAGAAATGAGTGTGGCTCTGACAAATGATACCATATGCGCCATATCCACCCCTCAGGGAACAGGTGGAATAGCGGTGATACGCATAAGCGGGCCGGAGGCTATAGACATAGCCGACAAAATATGGCAAGGCAGAAAACTGGGCCTCGCAGAATCGCATACAGCTCATCTCGGGACGATAGTGAATCCATCGGACGGATCGCCGCTTGATCAGGCATTAGCCACAATATTCAAGGCTCCCCACTCGTTCACGGGCGAGAATGTAGTGGAACTGTCTGTGCATGGGTCGGTATACGTGCAGCAGGAATTGCTGCGCATCCTTACGGCCAATGGTTGCCGCATCGCCCAACCGGGCGAATTCACGCGCAGAGCCTTTGCTGCGGGTCAGCTCGATCTGGCTGAGGCGGAGGCCGTTGCGGACCTGATAGCATCGACGTCGGCAACGGCTCACCGATTGGCAATAAGCCAGTTGCGCGGTGACTTATCGCGCTGTCTTGAAAACCTGAGGAGCTCGCTGATTGATCTGGGAGCTCTGCTCGAACTTGAGCTCGATTTCAGTGAGGAGGATGTGGAATTTGCATCGCGTCAGACACTCGCGGCTAAAACAACTGACACGATAGAAATACTCAGCCGGCTGAAAGACAGCTATGCAAATGGGTCGGCACTGAAGAGGGGTCTGGCAACAGTGATTGTCGGAGCTCCGAACGCGGGTAAATCAACACTGCTGAACACTCTACTTGGCGATGAACGCGCTATAGTGAGCGATATTCCCGGTACAACACGCGACACGGTGGAAGACACACTCAATATAGCCGGTACGACGTTCAGACTGATAGATACGGCAGGCCTACGTGAGACGGATGACAAGATCGAGGCCATAGGTATAGACCGCGCTATGGGGAAAGCATCGACGGCAGCAATTCTGATTCTTCTGATTGACTCGACGGATCCGGTAATACCGGAATTGCCTGACCTGACTCAGATACCGCACGTAATAGCGGTGATTACCAAGACCGACCATGGGGATTCGGACGCCAAAACCGCTGCTCAACTCCTGGCCAAGGAACTCCCCTGCCTAAAATCACGCCCAATAGAAATATCGGCATTGACCAACTCGGGCATGACGGCTCTGACAGATCAACTTGGGGATATAGCTAAGCAGATGGCTCCCGCTCAAGGCGAGGTGATGCTGACCGACGCACGCCACTATGCGGCTATATCGGATGCGCTGACGTCGCTCACACGATTCCACACTGGTCTATCGGATGGAATACCGGGGGATTTTCTGGCACAAGACTTAAGGGAGGCTCTTACTCACCTTGGCATCGTAACCGGCGCCATATCTTCACCGGATCTTCTCTCAGCTATTTTCGAACGCTTCTGCATCGGAAAATAGATAAACACTTGAAAATCACATAATTAGCTAGCAA
>CANRVB010000029.1 GCA_947643165.1 uncultured Porphyromonadaceae bacterium
TATTTTTAGGCTTTAAGCAACTTTTAGGTACTTTTTATAGAAAAACTCAGAATGGAAACTTATGCCGAACTACTCGCACTACGCAACAAGGCCCCGGAAATGTTCGGCAGCGAAGTCCAAGTAGCAATGAACTGTTCGCAGAATAATTGGACGGCCGGGCGCTCCATACAACTGACCAGCACATCATCATCGCGCGCGATACGGCTATGCGTCAATCCAAACACCGATACCGACATAACAGTTGACATACCCGACAACATGATCCCCATGATAAGCAGTCCGGGTACTGACATAAGTGCCGGCCGCACGATAAAACTTGCCGCAGGGGCATTTGTTGTCATGACCAACGATTCCACACTATCGGTTGATAATATTGATGATGACAGTGATGCCGAAACAGTAGCGATATTCGACATTTCAGGGCGACAGGTTCCACTTGATGGCAAGCTCGCTCCCGGCATATATATCAAAGTCAACTCCAAGGGTCACGCACGCAGGATAGCCATACGCTAAGCCAGCGCATTCAGCCACAACAAAAAGTCGGGAGGCAAGCATACATAACAGATACTTGCCTCCCGACTTTTATCAAACGATAAAATATATATCATTCAAACACAGGCAGCCTATCGCAGTGAAGACCGCGAAGGTAGTCGGCAGCCTTCATGCGCTTTTTGCCGGCCGGCTGCAGTTCCAGTATTTCAATCCGAGAGCCATCCTTAAGATCAACCGTCCAATCTCCTGATTCCCCAGATGGAGGAATAGCAGTCTTGAATATCTTGACAGGGATTCGTTCACCATCGGCCAATACAATTGTACTTCTTGCCCCTGGATATGGTGACAGGCCTCTTATCAGATTATGAATGTTGGTGGCACTCTCGTTCCAATCGATCGTACAATTTTCAGGATTCAATTTTGGCGCAGGACATGGAGCCTCAGACAGCTGCGACTGATCAATTCCCGTGATCGTACCGGCCGCGATTTTATCAAGTGTGTCAGCCGCCAGATCAGCGCCAATCACCATCATCCTATCATACAATGAGCCTATGTTGTCTTCAGGGAGTATATCTACAACTGTCTGCGACAGTATCGGGCCCGTATCTATATCGTGGCGAAGCATGAACGTAGTGACGCCTGTACGAGTCTCACCCTTTATAATGGCCCAGTTGATCGGGGCCGCACCTCTGAACTTCGGCAGCAATGAAGCATGTACATTAAAGGTGCCCATCGGGGGCATAGCCCAAACCGATTCGGGTAGCATTCTGAAAGCCACAACAACAAAAACATCGGCATTGAGTTCCCGTATTTCCTGCAGGAAGTTCTCGTCTTTCAATTTTACCGGCTGAAAAAGACGCAGATTATGCTTCAATGCATATTCCTTGACTTCACTCATCTTGAACGAATGTCCGCGCCCGGCAGGCTTATCTGGAGCTGTAACAACACCGACAACCTCATGGAGTCCATCGCTCATAATGCGATCGAGGGTGGCAACTGCAAATTCAGGAGTACCAAAAAACAGTATTTTCATTTATCCGAGTGATTGAGTTGGTTTATTCTATCTGGATTATTTGCAACAAAAGATGACCAGCTCGAAGATCGTCCCCGTTTGTGAGGCGCACCGGTCGACACCCGAGTGGCTCCGAGCGGTCCTGAAGTAGTATAATAATGACATAGAGCTACAGCAAGCGCGTCAGTTGCATCGAGAGGTATGCCATCGAAGGTCTTTTCAGTCACGCCGCGCAATTGGGTAAGCATTGCTCTGACCTGCTCCTTGGATGCCGATCCCGAGCCAGTGACCGATTGCTTTACGCGTCGTGGCTCATATTCACTTATAGGTATATCCCTCTCGAGAGCGGCAGCCATAGCCACCCCTTGCGCTCGCCCAAGCTTCAACATCGATTGTACATTCTTGCCGAAGAATGGAGCTTCAAGAGCCATCTCATCAGGTTTATACTGGTCAATCAGCATAGTCACACGGTCGAAAATGCGCCTTAGCCGCAAATAGTGGTCATCAAACTTCTGTAATTCGATCACCCCCATTGCAATAAGCTCAGGCGATTTCACACCATGCGCGATCCTTATTATTCCATACCCCATGAGTCTTGTTCCGGGATCGATTCCGATTATGATCTTGTCGATGGCGTTTCCGGCAGTCATAAATTCTGTCATTTTTCCACAACACGCATTGCAGATGTAAAATGCAAGATTTTCTCCTGCCCATACCTGCGCATTAATGGAGATATAAGTTCAGGCAGTTTATCTTCAAGCCATGACATCGCTTGTTCAGGCTTATCGCTGAACATCTGTATGCAATAGGTCATCCCCTCTCCAGCTTCGGCCGTAGTCAGGACTTCAAGCATAACAGGCGAGCGGAAAACATCTGATGCCTTGACCGCAATAATATACTCGTCGGAAGCCCATCGCTTAAATTCGGCTACCGCACTGTCATGTATGTGAAAAGAAGTATTGAATAAAAATGTCATACTGAATAAGTCAACAAAGGACCCGAGTCCACAGTGCCAGATAGATATAACACAAGTCCTATTATCCATATAGCCAAGCCAATATAAGCTGATAGCTTAACAAGCTTTTTAGCCTTCTGCGAATTTGCCTCTGCAGCCTCATAGTTGCCGAGCGCATGCGCTCGTTCGACTTTCGATGCGTACCACATTGCCGGCAAACCGAAAGGAAAGAAGCAAAACAGTGATACGAGCAATGATTCTACAAACCAAGTGCGCGGGCAGGACGTGACAGGTATTAATCCGGCTCTTGCTGTTCCCGGACCTCCGGAATTTAAAAAGTTCTGTTGTGTGTAGTTTCCCATCATAGTCTATATTTATGGCGTAAACCCCGTATAGCAAACTTGAAGTGTCGTGCTATCGTAGGCATTATACCATAATAATGACTCATGATGCAAAAACGTTCGGTTAATGATTTACGATGATTTCTTGTTGTCATGCCTTCCGACAGATAATCTATCATAACGCCATCCATCAATATGTTCCGGCGTGAATGCTGCAGACACCTGATCACCCAGTCGTAGTCGGCCGACAATTTATATTTCATATCATAAGGCGCGGTTATACGCTTTAAAACGGCCATTGCCTGATGACATACAAGCATTCCGTCAGCAAAGCTTTTGTATGTCAGATTTGCCGGAGCTGTCAGATGTCTCGACCCGATTCTCGTGCCATCGCGCGATACAATGTCGGTCTGCCCATAAACTATTCCAGGCCTGTTGTTCGACTCTATGATATCCGCCACCTTTTGCAACGTAGACGATTCGTGGAAACGATCTCCGGCATTCAGGAATATCAGATACTCCCCTTTTGCCATGTCCTGTGCCTTGTTCATGGCATCATAGATACCCTTGTCCGGTTCCGACACTATAACCATACCCGGAATATCGGATTCCTTAGCAAGCCTAACAGTATCATCGCTCGAAGCTCCGTCCATAATGATGTATTCAAATCCGCCGCCATAGGTCTGCTCAGCGACACTCTTCAGTGTCACAGGCAACTCGGCAGCAGCATTGAATGTCACTGTTATGATAGTAAAAATCGGAGTTGGCATACTTTTGATTTATTTAATGCAACAAAATTACGAAAAGATTTTCAAAAATAGCTAATTTTGTGCACCATCTCTATATTACGAGTACGAACATACAATATGTTTGGTTAGTTATATAAACGACGCCGGTCATTTCCGGCTGAATTTGAAATCGATATGAAATACAAATTATATCTGGGGGCACTGTCCCTCGCGTTATTAGCATCAACTGCCGGCTGTTCGTCAATGCGTTCAGCCAAATCCCGCGTACAGGATACCTGGAATACAATTTCCGGTTCCGACAAAAGCCAAGAGGCTCGGGCAGCCGACGCTAAAGTAGGAGAAGGAGAACTGCCGACTGCCGATCTCACAGCTCTGCAGACCGAGACCATGATCAACAAAATCATGTTTGGGAAATGGAACATAATAAAAGTAGGAAAAGAGGCAGTAACAGGCGATGACCGTCCCTACATAGTGTTTGACTCGACTGCTGTGAACCCTTTCATGCTCAAGATTTATGCTTACGACGGATGTAACACGATAAATGGCATGATGGCTCTGACACAAGGTAATGAGATATCCAAAGTAGGCGATTTCGCATCAACCTTGCGTCTATGTCCCGATGCGCGTTATGAAGCTGGAATATCCACAGCTATCGACTCTGCCAAAAAGTATAAGATTGACAGCAATGGCAAGGGCGATTACCGCTTTTATATTTATAATGCAACTGGCGATAATACAATGATACTCTCCAAGAACGACATGGCTTTTGTAGACGGCGCATGGCTTGTAACCAACATTGGCCAGATCGAGGTAAAAGAATCCGATATGCCTTCGCCCATGATGCTCGTGATCGACCTTCCGGAGCATAAGCTTCACGGTTCTACGGGATGCAATGTGCTCAACGGCAATATAACGGAAAATCCGGATATCCAGAACTCAATTGGATTCACCGATATGATCACGACTCGCATGGGATGTCCAAACGCCGGCCTTGAGCAGCAGCTCACCGCTGCAT
Organism: uncultured Porphyromonadaceae bacterium; assembly: GCA_947643165.1. Classification (GTDB taxonomy): domain Bacteria; phylum Bacteroidota; class Bacteroidia; order Bacteroidales; family Muribaculaceae; genus Paramuribaculum. Next base: position 4,565 of record CANRVB010000029.1, read on the forward strand.
TGTCAAGAGTTGTCAGAGTGGAACAAGGACGTAAGGCTGACACACTGCTTCTGCTTGACACTGCGGGAAATACTGTGGTAAAGCTAAAACGCACTACCCTCACTCTTGATGATTGACCAGCAACGACATTAAACATTGTTCGGCGATGTGGATGAGCTTTCAGCTCCCATATCGCCGTATATGATTGTTATTGTAGAAGTGCCCGGATTTATGTACCTTTGCGAAATATAGATAATTATGCGAAACAGTATACTTAGTAACATTCCATCAGTAACCAAAAACCTCATTATCATCAACTTTATAGTTTGGCTGATAATGATGGTGATCCCATCGCGTATTGGAGACAGTGTCATAGGATTCGGAGCTTTACACTTTTGGAAAGCGTCCGATTTCAATCCTGTCCAGCTCTTTACATATATGTTTATGCATGACACGCGCAGTTTTGCACATATATTGTTCAACATGTTCACCCTGTTCATGTTTGGCATCACGCTTGAGCGCGTGCTTGGAAGCGCCCGTTACCTGTTCTATTACATTTCTTGCGGCATAGGTGCCGCTCTTGTCCAGGAGATTGTATGGCAGTTCTCATGGGAAGATATAGTAGTGAAATGGGTTGCAAACGGAAACAATGTGGATTTTGAAACCGCACGCCTTGCCATTGACCAGGCTTTAGCAACAGGCTACCAGATTCCGATACTAAACTCATTCGTTACAATAGGAGCATCCGGAGCTATATATGGTATATTGCTGGCCTTCGGAATGCTGTTTCCCAACCGTCCACTCTATATGATGTTCATTCCTGTACCCATCAAAGCCAAATGGATGGTAATAGGATATGGAGTGATTGAGCTTCTGATAGGTCTCAGCAGTGCCAATGATGGAGTTGCACACTTTGCCCACCTTGGTGGAATGATATTCGGCTTCATAATGATATATATCTGGAAAAAGAAAGGTATCGTTCATGGTGATTTCTATTGATAGGTGGACTAACGCATCAATTGTTCAGAAATTAGCGGCCGTCAGTATTGTAGTGTTCCTGATACTACATATCGGGGTCGTGATCTGCAATTGTGTTGGAGCCGATCCTGTCATATTTTCGCGTCCTGCATCACTCGGATGCCCATCATCATTTCATGAAATCGCGTGTAGGCCATGGACGCTGATCACATATTCTTTCACCCATTATTCTCTGCTCCATCTGTTGCTAAATATGCTGTGGCTCATATGGTTTGGGAACCTGGCCGAAGCGGACGGCATCTCCGATCGACGGATACTGTCATTATATGTCATTTCCGCCATATGCGCGGCTCTGACATATCCGGTCTGGTTTGAGATGAACGATACCGATGGATCGTTCATGATCGGATCATCAGCTTCGGTCCTATCCATAGGATGTGCTGTAGCAGTCATGCGACCTCGTAGTCAGGTTTGCATACCATATCTACCATCCATACCTGTCTTCATACCAGTGACAGTAATTATTCTTGCCGATATCGCACTGTTCACATCTGACAATCAAGGTGGACATATAGCCCACATAGCAGGCATATTAACTGGGATATGTGCAGGAATCATATGGCAGAAGAAAAAAAGTCTCGTCAACCTTAACAGTCAAAACACCGACAAAGGAGATATCAACGCAAAAATCATTACCTCCGGGTTCGAATCCCTTTCGTCAGCAGAACGAAACTATCTGCTTGACGAGTCAGAATCATCAAAGTCATATCACAACCATTGACTATGTTACTAAAAGGCAAACTCACCAAACGGATATTTCTCATCGCGACTCTTATCTTAGCTGTGGCTACCGTGGCATCAGCTTTCGGTGGAACGATAAGTCCGATGAGGTTCCATTCGATACCTGCAATCTGGGCTCTTGCATTTCCTTATTGTGTAATCCTGCTTTGTATAGTCGGCCTAATTGATATCTTTGTATCTCCTGTCAGTGCATGGATAGTCTTAATGACATTAGTCATCTGCCGTAATCCGCTTGTTGCCAATTTCCCATTTCACATAAATCTGTCGGAAAAATCAGCCGATATAAAACTGCTTACATATAATGTCGCCAATTTCAGGAACTTTGATAAACGCGGTCAAGAGAACGATCCTTCAGAAACAATAAGATACATACTGAATAGCGAAGCTGACGTAGTAGCACTTCAGGAGTTTCTTCCTTTGAAACGCAATATACGCAACCCTCAGCCATACGACAGCCTGTTTATAAAATACCCGTATGCTGTAATATCACCCGACAGACAGGCCGTATTCTCAAAATATCCTCTGACTGAACTTAGCAAGCCATCATCTAAAGATGGCTCGATGATTGCCCGGGCATATAATATACGTACAGGCAAGGGTGATATAACGTTACTCAATCTACACCTTCAGTCAATAGGACTCACCGATAAAGATAGAGAAATCTATAGAGAACTGACAAGTGGCCGCAGCCAGGAACTGAGCAATATAAAACATACTCTACTATCAAAGCTCCGCAATGCGTTTATCGGTCGTATGGAGCAGGCAACCAGCATTCGAAACTACCTCAACACTGTAAAAGGGCCCGTCCTGATATGTGGAGATTTCAATGATGTTCCCCTAAGCTACGCACAACGCACAATCATGGGTGATGAATTCAAGGATGCTTACCGTCAATCCGCGAAGGTACCTTCGATCACATTCCATGTAAGCCGTATGTATTTTAGAATAGACCATATCCTTTACAACCACTGCTTCACCCCGATCATCACCTATTGCGACCACATACCGTCAAGTGATCATTACCCCGTGATATCTAAACTAATCATTAACCAATAATATATAGCATGAACATGAAACATTTGGCCATGGCTGCATTTCTTGCAGCGGCCGCTGCCGGAGGTTCAAGTGCAGAAGAGCGGGTCAACCCGTTTCTACAGCCCACCTACGGCACTCCGTATGAAATACCTCCATTCGACAAGATAGTTTATGGGGATTATTTACCCGCTATAAAGGAGGGTATCCGACAGCAGGAGGCTGAGATAAACGCAATAGTAAACAATCCGGCGGCTCCCGACTTCAACAATACAATCCTGGCTTACGAGAAATCCGGTAAGACATTATCAAGGGTTATGAGAGTTTTCAATGCTCTGAACGAAACCGATGCTTCGCCCGAAATGGATGCTATCGATGCGGAAGTCAGCCCCCTCTATTCCAAAGCATCGGATGACATAATGATGAATCCGGGCCTGTTCGCACGAATAAAAAGCATCTATGACCGTCGTGATCAGCTTGGACTGACGGCTTCGCAACGTAAGGCCGTTGAAGATACTTATCTTGAGTTTACCAGAAGTGGAGCATTGCTGAGCGATAATGACAAACAGCGACTCAAGGATATAAACTCGCAACTCACAGAACTCTATCTGCAGTTCAACAAGAATCTGCTGAGCGCAACCAACGAATATAAGCTCGTTGTAGATGACAAATCACGTCTTGGCGGTCTTCCAGCCAATGCGGTCGCTCAGGCTGCCGATGCTGCAGCAGAAGCAGGAATGGCCGGTAAATGGATGTTTACACTCCATGCTCCAAGCAGACTGCCATTGTTGCAATATGCTGATGATAGGGATCTACGCAAAGATATGTATCTCGCATACATCAATCTGGCATCGTCCGGACAATACGACAACAAGCCTGTAATAGGCAAGTTGCTGAAACTACGCTCGGAGAAGGCTCACCTGCTCGGCTATCCCGACTTCGCATCATACATGACAGCGAATGTCATGGCAAAGACACCTGAGGCTGCAGAGGAGCTCCTGATGAAAATTTGGGAACCTGCCACAAAGCGTGTCGACGAAGAGGTGGCAGAAATGCAGGCTATTGCCGACAGCGAAAACAAAGGCATCACTATCGAGCCTTGGGACTATTATTACTATGCCGAGAAAGTACGTCGCGCAAAATACAATCTGGACGAAGATGAAGTACGCCAATATTTTGCAATCGACAACGTACGTAAGGGCATCTTCTATATGGCCAACCGTCTTTATGGGGTTACGTTCACAGAGATGCCTGATGCCCCAAAATACAATCCTGAGGTCACAGTCTACAATGTCACCGACGACAAAGGCGAACATGTAGCGGTGTTCATGACTGACTATTTCCCACGTGCATCAAAGCGACAGGGAGCCTGGATGGATGAGATGCAGGGCTCGTTTGTCGATCCCGATGGAACCGTTCAGCGTCCTATTGTATTCAACGTTGGCAACTTTACCCGTCCTACAGCAGACACTCCCGCACTTCTGACTCTTGATGAGGTAGAGACAATGTTTCATGAGTTTGGCCATGGTCTTCACGGCATGTTGAGCCGTGCCGCACTCAGAAGTCAGGCTGGCACAAACGTTGACCGCGACTTCGTAGAACTCCCCAGTCAGATTCACGAACACTGGGCCCTGGAACCTGAGATGCTGCGGCAATATGCCTTCAATTACAAAACCGGAGAGGTGATACCTGACTCACTTATAACCAAACTACAGAAGGCATCTACACACAACATGGGATTCACAACAACAGAACTTGTGGGTGCCGCCCTGCTGGATCTAAAATGGGGACACATAAACCCCGGAGACAATGATATCGACGTTGCCGCTTTTGAGAAAAGCGTAGTCGCAGAACTTGGTATGCCAAAACAGGTTCAGTTCAGATATCGCAGCCCATACTTCCGCCACATATTTGGCAGTGACAGCTATGCGTCAGGATATTATACATATCTATGGGCCGAGGTACTCGATACAGATGGCTTTGAGCTCTTTGCTGAAAAAGGCATCTTCGATCCAGAAACAGCAAAAGCATTCCGTGAGAATGTACTTGAGGCCGGTGGCTCGGCTGATCCTATGGAACAGTATGTCAAGTTCCGTGGCAAACGGCCAAGCGTCGACGCTCTGCTGAGAAATCGCGGACTGGCACCAAATGACGACAAGAATCTTCACCAGAAAGGTGGTAAGTAATATCTGCAGCGGTGTCAATCCATCCGGATCTGACACCGCTGTTATTTTATTCCTAATAGTTATAAATCATGCTGATTGATACACATACGCATCTATACGATGATGCTTTCGATAATGACAGACACGAAACTGTGTGTAGAGCAATAAATTCGGGTGTCGACATGATGATTCTCCCCAATATCGATATTCCGAGCATAGAAAAGATGAAAGCTTTACACAACGAATTCCCTGAGAATACGCGCATGGCTATCGGTCTGCATCCCACTGAAGTAGGTGACGATTGGGAGGATGCCATCGATGTCATAGCCAACGAACTCTCTGCCAACAATGCCGAATACGTTGCTGTAGGCGAAATAGGCGTTGACCTTTATTGGGAGCAAATCCGCGAACAAGAGCAAATGATGGCATTCGAACGTCAGGCACGCATGGCATCCGATTCATCGCTACCCATCATTATACATTCGCGCAACGCTCTTCCTCAAACCCTTGAAGTGCTCAGAAGTCTTCCATCTATTCCCAAATGCATATTTCACAGTTTCGGAGGCAATGCAAATGATGTAAGGCAGATCGAGCGAACTGTGCCTGACTGCGTATTCGGAATAAATGGAGTCGTGACATTCAAAAACAGCGGGCTGCGTGACGTATTGCCTACAATAGGCATTGACCGAATATTGCTTGAGACCGATTCCCCGTATCTCACACCTGTTCCATACAGAGGAAAGCGTAATGAATCATGTTATCTCACATATATCGCCCGAACCATAGCCGATTCGCTTGACATAGACATACAAAAAGTAGCGGAAATCACTTCCGCTACTGCAAAAAACATATTTCGTATCAATTAATTATCAATACGTACGTCGACGGGTATTCTCTGCAAGGACTGAAAAGAAATCACGGGCCGGATGAGACATAGCAATTGAATTCAATTCATTGATAGCCTGTTCAACATAATTGTCGACAAGAGCACGACAACGCTCCGGAAGATCAAGCCGCTCATATATGCGGGTGACATTCCGGATTTTTTCATCTTTTGGCGACGGATTCTGCAACTCGTTACGGAGTTCGCCAGTCTCATCCTCGGCCAATGCCGTTATCAGCAACCATGTCTTCTTGTCACATGCAATATCACCTCCAATTTCTTTACCGAATACTATCGGATCGCCAAATGAATCAAGCAGATCATCCTGCAACTGGAATGCAAGCCCAAGCTTTTCACCATATCGGTAAAATGCATTTACTGTCTTATGATCGGCGTTGGCTATTAACGCACCCATAGCGCACGCACATCCAAGCAATACGGAAGTTTTAAGCCTGATCATCTCCATATATTCTTCGACAGTAACGTCATCGCGCTGCTCAAAGTCAAGATCAAGTTGCTGTCCCTCATAGATCTCCATAGCTGTACGGTTGAACAACCTGATCTGAGGGAGCAATGTGGGGCTGTCAGTGCCACCTTTTACAATGAGTTGCGTAGCCATTGTGAGCATGGCATCTCCTGACAGGATGGCTGTGGATTCACCAAAACGACGATGAACAGTAGCACGTCCACGACGCATATCTGCCCGATCCATAACATCATCATGAAGCAATGTGAAATTATGGAACAATTCTATGCCTGCAGACTGATTTAAAGCCTCAAGCATAGACCCGCCCAATGCCTCGCATGCAGCAAGAGTAAGTACGGGACGTAGCCGCTTGCCGCCACCTTCAATGGTATACTGCATTGGTATATAAAGATTGTCAGGGTGATGAGGCTCAACAACCTTTTTCAGATAGGTTTCAATCTCAGAGAGATAATCATCATATGTCCGCATAAGCTATTTATTCAAATACATTGCAAATGTAAGCATTTTTCCGCATATCTTACTTTCTGAATGCTATCGGTAAGATACAATATGTCGCGACAGGGGTTCCGTCAATCTTGCCTGGGCTCCAACGGGGCATCTTCTCGATCACCCGGATAGCTTCATCGTTAAGCGATTTCTCAACCCCACGTATTACATCCACAAACGAAAGACTGCCATCTTCAAGTATAATGAAACTGCACAACACACGCCCCTGAATTCCATCCTCATAAGCTTGTGATGGATACTGCCGTTCATTATTGATGAATTTTATCATCTCTCTTTCGCCTCCCGGATATTGAGGTGGTTCATCCACTTCTTCCGCCAAATAGGCTGACATGGATAACTCCTGACCATTTGACGCAGTAACCCGGCATGACACAAGGCGTTTTTGAGACACCGCAGTCAGAGCAGCAAAAAGAGAGAGGAGTATGATGAATGCTCGTGAGCAGACTTGTAACATAATGTGTGCAAAATTGTTTAACCTGAAGCGTTTCCGCTCCTTACCTGCAAATATAGCAATGACGCATCAACCTGCAAAAGTATTTCATAATGATTATTATAGTTTTACGATTATTTGCGTTTTATGCTATGCTACAATTTTGTACCGTCAGCAATAATCACTAATTTTATTCCGTTTTTTATAAAAAGCCGTTCAACAACCACAACTTTCCGATGTTGACCTTGATCTCATGGCCTGAGTTTCAGAAATATATATGTCTTCTGGCTGCCTTAGTATCCGGACCAGTGGCTCTTGCCACCGATCTTGATGACGGGAGTCCGAATGCATATTCATTCCTCGAAACGACCTCGTCAACACGTATATATGGTCTTGGGGGAATAAACATCACCATAGTCGACCCTGACGATATCAATACCGTTGACCAAAATCCAGCCCTCCTTGGACCGGAATATGGGACTCAGTTGAGCTTCAACTACATGCATTGGCTTGGATCAAGCAACTTCGCCGGTTTGAAATTTGGTGGAGGAGCAAGTGATCATGGCGCATGGCTGGCATCTATACAATATTTCGGATACGGCTCCATACGTCAGACCGAATCTGATGGTACTATTGTTGGCGACTATTCCCCTGCCGATCTGACATTCGGAGCATCCTACAGCCATGATCTCACCAATCAGCTCCGTATCGGCGCCACACTCAAAATGGCCTACAGCAATTACTCTGATTATACAGCGCTTGCATTGGCTACTGACATCGGTCTAAATTACTATAATGTTGAAAGCGACCTGTCGTTATCAATAGTTGCGGCTAATCTTGGTGGACAAATAAAGCGTTTTGCCGACCAGCATGATCGTCTACCATCTGACGTAAGGATTGGTATTTCAAAGAGTTTCGGAGATTTTCCGGTTAGATTCAGCATCACTGCATGGAATCTGACCAAATGGCATCTTCCATATTATGACAATGGCGACGGCAGCTATACATCATCACCCAGGCTTAAAGACTCATTCGGTAGTAACCTGATGCGTCATCTTGTATTTGGGGCAGATCTCATTTCTTCCGATAAGTTCAATCTGTCATTGGGCTATAATTACAAATCGCGATCAGATATGGCAACATTCTCACGCAATTTTCTGTCGGGCTTTTCTTGTGCGGCAGGCATCAAAATGAATGCATTCGGAATCGGGATTGCGATGGCTCAACCACATACCGGTGCTACCACCCTAATGGTAAATTTCATAACAAACATATACGATCTTACTCATTAAACCGACTTTATGAAGAATATCATCATAGCAATCGACGGTTACTCATCATCAGGTAAAAGCAGCATGGCAAAATGGCTCGCCGCGCGTATAGGATACCGTTATATTGACTCAGGTGCCATGTACCGTGCAGTCACGTTGTATGCCATGCGCAACGGTATGATTCATCCAGATGGTTCGGTCGATGACCAGGCTATTGTAAAATCGTTGCCACTTATCAAGATTGATTTCAAGGTTGATAGACAATCGGATTCTCAGGCTACGATGCTCAATGGTGAAATTGTAGAATCTGAAATACGAGATATGCCTGTGAGCAACAATGTATCGGCCGTCGCCGCAATTCCTGCTGTGCGCCATGCGCTTGTTGATATGCAGCAAGCATTCGGCAACGAGAAAGGGATCGTGATGGACGGACGCGATATAGGCACCACCGTATTCCCTAATGCGGAAATGAAAGTGTTTGTCAATGCTTCCCCGCAGACAAGAGCCCAGCGCCGGCTTCTTGAACTTAGCGCCAAGGGCGTTGCAACTACCTTTGAAGAAGTACTTGCCAATGTGGTTCATCGCGATCATATAGACACTACCAGAGCTGAGAGTCCATTACGACGTGCAGAGGATGCCATAGAACTCGACAATTCCAATATGAGCATCGAAGAGCAAAGCGATTGGCTCTTAAAATTGTTCAACAAAATATCGTCCTGCAACAACTGATGAAGCCAGTTACCGTTGAAATTGACGATGGATCAGGCTTCTGCTTCGGAGTTGTCACCGCTATACGCAAGGCCGAAGAAGAACTCGACCAACACCATCCGCTATATTGTCTTGGCGATATAGTTCACAACAGTGATGAAGTAGAGCGTCTTCGTCGTCGAGGCCTCATAACGATCACACATGAAGAATTAGCACATCTCCATGATGTGACCGTACTCCTCAGAGCCCATGGCGAGCCACCGTCAACATACGAGCTTGCTAGAAAGAATAATATAACTATAATAGACGCCACGTGTCCTGTTGTATTACAACTGCAGAAACGCATCAAGCATACCTGGCAGAATGCAGTTTCAGGAGATCAGCTTGTCATATACGGCAAACATGGTCACGCAGAAGTAAATGGACTCGTAGGGCAGACTAACGGTGAAGCTATAGTCGTAGAAACACCCGAAGAACTCAGCAAAGTCGATACCACCCGCAATATCAAGCTATTCTCCCAGACCACAAAACCACTCAAAGGAATGCGGCAAATAGTAGACAGGTTGCAGACAATGATGTCGGATGACGCTGATTTTGTATGGTATGACACAATATGCCGCCAAGTAGCCAACCGTGCCGACAATCTACGCCGTTTTGCTGCCGCGCACGATGTTATATTGTTCGTGAGCGGAGCCAAAAGCAGCAACGGGAAGGTTCTCTATGCCGAATGCAAAGCCGTTAATCCAGCCACGCACTTAATATCCAACTCATTGATGATAGATTCTCAATGGTTCTGCGATGCCGGAAGCATCGGTGTATGCGGAGCCACATCAACTCCACGCTGGCTTATGGAGGACGTAAGAGACTGTGTAATAAAATTAATTGGCGACTGATAGTTATGGATAACTTTGTTGCCATAGATGTGGAAACAGCCAATATGGAGCCGACAAGTATATGTGCTATCGGTGCCGTTAAGGTGATTGACGGTTCAATTGTCGAAAAAGCATATGAACTTGTAAAACCTGAGCCAAACTACTACCTACGTAATTTCAGTGAGAATATCCATGGAATCAGACACGAAGACACAGAATATGCGCCTACATTCGACAAAGCATGGAAAGTATTTTCCAATCTAATAGACAACCTCCCTCTTGTTGCCCACAACAAATCTTTTGATGAACGATGTCTACGATCGGCTTTCCGCACATACCGTATGGATTATCCGGATTACAAATTTTTCTGTACTCTCCAAGCCGCACGTAAACTCATACCGCGACAACTATGCGGAGGGTATAGCCTACCAATATTGTGCAATTTCCTCGGCATACCGTTTTCTCATCACCACAATGCCCTCTCAGATGCAGAGGCTGCAGCCAAGATAGCAATGGTAATCTTATGAATAATACGAATGCACCGGTTGCCAAACCTGACTCTTTATTCAAACTGACGAGATATATGATCGTTACATTTGCCATCGCTTTATGCTATAGCATGGCAACCAAGTTCGCCACATCACCATCAGTTTCAACAGTAAGTAATACTGTCATCAATGATACGGTAGCTTATCATCTCGGTCAGGAGCACGCCATTGATCTGATCATTATATCATCCGACAGCACTGCTGTGCGCTCAATGTTGCTCGATATCAGGTCGCGTGAGACGAGTTTCCGCCAGAAATTTGGCAATGATGTGGCCGACTCTTATATATCAGGATTTGAGGACATGATAGATATACGGTCTGACTCTTTGGCGCGGATATTGTTATAATAATAGAACTAAATTCAAGTAATATGATAATCAACAGTGCACGCTTCGTCGTGTCAAACACCAATGTTGAGCGGTGTCCCTCCGATGTCCGCCATGAATATGCATTCATAGGTCGGTCGAACGTAGGAAAGTCATCGCTCATAAACATGCTAACCAATAACTCATCTCTGGCCAAAACATCCGCAATGCCGGGAAAGACTATGTTGATAAACCACTTTCTTGTCAACGATAGTTGGTATATAGTTGATTTACCAGGATATGGATATGCGCGGCGCGGAAAAGAAAGCCGGGAAGAGCTCCGCAGAATGATTGATGGCTATATACTCCATAGACCGCAGATGACCAACCTCTTTTTGCTAATCGACTCGCGCCATGCACCACAGAAAATTGATATGGAATTTATGAACTGGCTTGGCGAGAACGGTGTCCCCTTTAGCATTGTGTTCACAAAGATGGACAAACTTGGGCCCGAAGCAGGAAAACGCAATGTGGCAGCCTATTGCGAGCAACTACTTGAGACTTGGGAAGAACTCCCTCCGGTATTCATGACCTCAAGCGCCGACAAACGTGGCCGTGAGCAATTGCTCGACTACATCGAGGAACTCAACAAGCTTCCTCTCGAATGCAGCGAACAATGATCCAGTTCTAATCACGACACTTCGTTTAGCTCCATTACAAAACATTTATACCCTCTGGCAAGTTATATTATAAAACGAACTTTTCAATTAACAATTATAATATTACAACTATGAGCGGTAAACATTATGATAAGGATGCTCCTACACATCGCCACAGCGAGGAAATGTCGCAGGAAACCAAAAATGCTCTTGATTATCCCGGTGTAGCAACCGACATTGCCGATGGTGATGTCACGACACCCGAAATGGTAAAACAAAGCACCAAGGAGCTTAACAACAATCCACGCAATACTGATGGCCCAAAGCTGAAGTAATCAGAATAGGTCAAATAACCAGCATTAAACGACATGGCATGAAGACTTTACCGGTTTTCATGTCATGTCGATTCTGTTTCTGACAGTTCATATATAAGCGTTAATCAAGTGAATATCGCCTTGAATGCCTCTTCCACCTTACCAGCTTCTATGATTTTTAGATTCTTTGCCGATAGGTCAAGGCCCTTAAGATTGTGACGCGGCACTATAATCATTTCCATTCCAAGTTTCTCAGCCTCAGCTATGCGCTGCTCTATCCGCACTACCGGACGTATCTCACCCGATAAGCCGACCTCTCCGGCCATACACACCGCACGCGGAACTGACATATCGACATTTGATGACATGATAGCACAAGCCACAGCCAGATCAAGCGCCGGATCGTTTACCTTGATGCCGCCTGCGATGTTTAGGAATACGTCTTTTTGACCGAGCTTGAATCCGACTCTTTTCTCAAGAACGGCAAGAAGCATATTAAGTCTACGGGCATCAAATCCTGTGACAGAGCGTTGCGGTGTACCATAGGCGGCAGAGCTGACAAGTGCCTGAACCTCGATGAGCAATGGACGGATACCCTCGACAGTCACTCCTACAGAGATTCCACTCAACTCCTCACTATCCTTGGCCAACGACATCATCATCTCTGACGGATTGGTAACTTCGCGCAAACCTTTACGACACATCTCATATATACCAAGCTCGCTGGTAGATCCAAATCTATTTTTGATAGAACGCAACAAGCGGTATAGATAGTGATTGTCCCCCTCAAACTGAAGTACGACATCTACTATATGTTCCAGCACCTTAGGCCCGGCAATATTACCCTCTTTTGTGATATGGCCAATAAGAATTACCGGCACATCGCTCTCCTTAGCATAGCGTAATAGCCTAGCAGAACATTCGCGCACCTGGCTAACCGATCCTGCAGACGACTCTACTGCATCGCTTGCTATTGTCTGAATTGAATCGATAACAACAAGCTCGGGCTCGACCGAAGCGATATGGCTCAATATATTCTCAAGAGATGTATCGCAGACAATAAACAAATTATCGGAGGCCCGGCCTATTCTATCTGCCCGCATTTTCAGCTGCGCGGCACTCTCCTCGCCCGATACATAGAGAATCCGGCGGCTTCTCACCGAGAGCATGTTCTGCAAGACAAGTGTCGATTTGCCTATGCCAGGTTCTCCGCCGACAAGGACGAGAGATCCGGGGACAAGCCCACCACCCAAAACTCTATTTAGTTCAGCCGAGGGCATAGATATACGTTGCTCTTCAGTAGACCTGATGTCACACACAGCCACAGGTTTACTGGGTGCTATGAGACCATTTGCACCATAATTACGCGTCTTGGATGGAGATATGGATTCTTCTACCATAGTATTCCATGCGCCACATGCCGGACATCTGCCCTGCCACTTTGGAGCGTCAGCTCCGCACTCCGTGCAAAACCAACGGGTCTTTACCTTATTTGCCATATACAGATCGACGACGGAATTCAGCAATTGTAATAGCAGTGGCAGTAGCCACATTAAGCGATTCGGAAGTCAGAGCATTCGCCGGATAGGATGGTATCTTGATCCGACAATTAACCAGATCTGCTACATTTTCAGTAATACCACGCCCTTCATTTCCCATCACAATGACACCGCCGGACTTAAGAGGCGAGGTATAAATATCCTGTCCATCAAGGAAAGTGCCATAGATAGGGCACTCCCCCATTTGACCCAACGTTTCGACAAGATCGCAATAATGGACCCTCACCCGAGCCAAAGCGCCCATTGTGGCCATCACTACTTTAGGCGCAAAGGCATCTGCCGTGCCGTGGGAGCAAAGGATATCATGAATACCGAACCAATCGGCTGTGCGTATGATAGTTCCTAAATTACCGGGATCCTGAACTGTGTCAAGAGCCAAGACCAGTTTGCTTGCATCAACGATAGGCAACTCGTATTTGGGCATATCAAAAACAGCTATAACCGGAGGTGCGGAGCCCATCCTGGTGAAGCGTTCCATATGGCGCGGAGCCACAACAGCGATCCTGTCGCTAATAGTCTGCGATACAGGATGATTGTCAAGCCACTCAGAGGTTGCAACCAGTAACCGCAGAGGAAAGTGACCCAATAGATCAAGGACACACTTCGTACCCTCGGCCTTCCATGCCTGCTCCGATTTACGACAACGCCTGTCATCAAGATCCATGACAGTACGCCGCAATGAGTTGGTTATTTCCATAAGGCAAATATACGAAAACCTCGCAAACTATACAACCTATATCTGTAAATGTAGCTTTTGGTCAATGTTTTTATTAATTTAAGTGTTTTATTCGAGGTTTTTGTCTAAATTTGCACGGGTCATATTTACGTATGACTTGAATAAGAACCTTACAAATACCCATCATAATATCATGGCAGAAAAAAAAGAACGATTGTTTGACCAATTTCCTCCTATCTCGACAGCAGAGTGGAAGGCAAAGGTAGAAGCCGATCTCAAAGGCGTACCTTTCGACAAAAAATTGGTATGGCGCACCAACGAGGGCTTCAATCTCCAGCCCATGTATAGAGCAGAAGATATAGCCGAGTTCAAAACGACAGACTCCAAACCCGGTGAGTATCCCTATGTGAGAGGCACACGCACCGACAATGACTGGTATGCACGCCAAGAAATAATAGCCGACACCCCTGCAGAGGCAAACGAAAAGGCACGTGATGTACTCACAAAAGGCATCACTTCGCTGGGTTTCAGCGCATATGATGCAGACAATGCTACAGTGGCTACCCTTCTTGATGGTATCGACACCGCTAAGATTGAGATAAACTTCAAGAGCTGCCCCAAACGTGCTCCTCAATTGGTCAAGGCACTCGTTGACTATCTTGTTGCCAACGGTACTGCCTCTCAATTTAAGGGCTCTGTAGACTTTAACCCATTCCGTCGCCCACTGAAACATGGACAGCCATTTCAAGGTGATATCGCCTCAATGGCCAAAGATATGATTGAAACCGCAGCCTGCGTTCCTGGTCTCAGAGTCCTGGCTGTAGATTCAGATATGTTGTGCAATGCAGGAGCATACATATATCAGGAACTTGGATATGCGCTCACATGGGGTGCAGAATGGCTCACCATGATGACCGAAGCCGGTATGGATGTTGACACAGTAGCCGACCGTATCAAGTTCAACATGGGCGTTTCATCAAACTACTTCATGGAACTTGCAAAATTCCGTGCAGCCCGTATGCTGTGGGCCCAGATCGTGAAGCAATATAATCCATCTTCAGATGACGCTTGCAAGATGCATGTACACGCCGTGACATCACGCTTTAACCAGACAATATACGATGCTCACGTCAACCTGCTCCGTAGCCAGACCGAATGTATGTCAGCCGCACTTGCTGGTGTTGATTCCATTACAGTAACTCCGTTCGACGCCCCATACAAGCGTCCTGATGACTTTAGCGAGCGTATAGCCCGCAACCAGCAGTTCCTTCTCAAGGAAGAAAGTCATCTTGACAAGGTGGTTGACCCCGCCGGTGGCAGTTATTATGTCGAGACGCTCACAGTGGCAATAGCCAAAGAAGCATGGAAGCTATTCCTCGAAGTTGAGGATAAGGGTGGCTTCAAGGCATGCGTAGACAACGGTTCCATACAGGCCGCCATAACCGAAAGCTCAAACAAGCGTCACAACGATGTCGCACGACGCAAAGAGATACTTCTCGGCACAAATCAGTATCCCAACATCAATGAGATGGCTGCCGACAAGATAGAGACTACCGATGGATGTACCTGCGGTTGCTCTCACAATCATGAGGATACAACAGGTGGTCTGCCTACAACTCGTGCCGCAAGCCAATTTGAGGCACTGCGTCTGGCGACCGAAGCTGCTTTCAACCGCCCGAAGGTATTCATGCTTACTATAGGCAATCTGGCTATGCGCCTGGCTCGTGCTCAGTTCTCCACCAACTTCTTTGGTTGTGCGGGTTATGAGATCATTGACAACCTTGGCTTTGACACAGTACAACAAGGCATTGACGCTGCTCTCGAGAAGGGTGCGGACATCATAGTTCTATGCTCAAGCGATGATGAATACGCAACTCTCGCTCCGGAAGCATTCAAATATCTTGACGGACGTGCCGAATTTGTTGTAGCTGGAGCTCCGGCTTGCTCTGATGACCTGCGCCAGATCGGCATAACAGAGTTTGTCAACGTAAAGAGCAATGTACTCGATACATTGAAAGCTTTTAACGAGCGCTTACTGAAATAAATCATTCCCACCTTAATAAATTAATATGCGACCCGATTTTAAAACCATCGATATAACAAGCGACGCCTTTGCTGCACCGACAGCTACTGTTGCTCCCGCTGGTGAGGAATGGCTCACCCCTGAACTTATCCCAGTTAAACCAATCTATACAAAGGAAGATCTTGAAGGCATGGAGCATCTGAACTATGTATCAGGTCTCCCCCCATTCCTGCGTGGCCCGTACAGCGCCATGTATCCTCTGCGCCCCTGGACTATCCGCCAATATGCAGGATTCTCAACAGCCGCCGAATCGAATGCTTTCTACCGTCGCAACCTGGCTTCCGGCCAGAAAGGTCTGTCGGTAGCGTTCGACCTTGCCACTCACCGCGGATATGATGCCGACCATGAGCGTGTTGTAGGCGATGTAGGCAAAGCAGGCGTGTCTATCTGCTCAATAGAAGACATGAAGGTTCTGTTCGATGGTATACCCTTGAACAAAATGTCAGTTTCAATGACCATGAACGGCGCCGTTCTGCCCGTACTGGCTTTCTATATCAATGCCGGTCTTGAGCAGGGTGCTAAACTTGATGAAATGGCCGGTACAATCCAGAACGACATTCTGAAAGAATTCATGGTGCGAAACACATATATATATCCGCCCGAATTCTCGATGCGAATCATAGCCGACATTTTTGAGTATACATCTCAAAATATGCCTAAGTTCAACTCAATCTCAATCTCCGGCTACCACATGCAGGAGGCTGGCGCAACATGCGACATTGAGCTGGCATACACTCTTGCTGACGGTCTTGAGTATCTCCGTGCAGGTGTAAACGCAGGCATGGACATCGATGCATTCGCTCCCCGTCTGTCATTCTTCTGGGCTATCGGCATGAACTTCTTCATGGAGATCGCCAAGATGCGTGCAGCACGTATGCTTTGGGCAAAGATCGTAAAGCAGTTCAATCCGAAGAATCCCAAATCGCTTGCACTGCGTACGCACTCTCAGACATCTGGATGGTCGCTCACAGAGCAAGACCCGTTCAACAACGTTGGACGCACATGTATTGAAGCAATGGGCGCAGCTTTGGGTCACACCCAGTCGCTCCACACCAATGCCCTTGATGAAGCAATAGCACTTCCTACCGATTTCAGCGCACGTATAGCACGAAACACTCAGATCTATATCCAGGAAGAGACCATGATCACTAAGCAAGTTGATCCATGGGCCGGCAGCTACTACGTGGAGTCGCTAACCAATGAAATAGCACATCGCGCTTGGGAGCATATCCAGGAGATAGAAAAGCTTGGAGGTATGGCCAAGGCAATCGAAACCGGTCTTCCTAAACTTCGCATCGAGGAAGCCTCGGCCCGTACGCAAGCTCGTATCGACTCTGGCCGTCAGACTATCGTCGGTATCAACAAGTATCGACTCGAGCATGAGGATCCGATCGACATTCTGGAAATCGACAATACCGAAGTGCGCAAAGAGCAGATTGAGCGCCTCGACGATCTCAAGGCTCACCGTGACGAAGCTAAGGTAAAGGAAGCTCTGGCAGCTATCACAGAGTGCGTACGCACAAAAGAGGGCAACCTGCTGGATCTCGCAGTAAAGGCTGCAGGTCTGCGCGCTACCCTTGGAGAGATATCTGATGCCTGCGAAGACGTTGTAGGCCGTTATAAAGCAGTTATAAGAACCATTTCAGGAGTGTATTCAAGCGAAACAAAACAAGATCCAGATTTCCAACGCGCACGCGAAATGTGCGAGGAGTTTGCGAAACGTGAAGGCCGTCAGCCCCGTATCATGATCGCCAAGATGGGCCAGGATGGCCACGACCGTGGTGCCAAAGTGGTGGCAACCGGCTATGCCGACTGTGGATTTGACGTAGACATGGGACCGCTATTCCAAACTCCGGCTGAGGCCGCACGTCAGGCTGTAGAAAATGATGTGCACATTCTTGGCGTAAGCTCACTTGCTGCCGGACATAAGACTCTTGTTCCTCAGGTGATTGAAGAGCTCAAGAAACTTGGCCGAGATGATATAATGGTAACCGCAGGTGGCGTTATTCCGGCTCAGGATTACGACTTCCTGTATCGCGCAGGCGTTGCCGCAATCTTCGGCCCCGGAACCAGAATCCCCGTATCGGCAATCAAGATGCTCGAACTCCTCAACGACCGCGAGGAAGAATAATCATTGATTTTCGACATATATCCTAATAAACAAGCCATGTGCATAACGAAATTCCGCACATGGCTTGTTTATTACATTACTCATCTAAAAGGTCTCTATTTCTTTGAATAAGGGACAAAAGAATGCCACGCCAAGCAAAAAAAGCACATTTTTTACACAATAAAGCAATTTTTTGCTTAACTTTGTAGCCTTATCCAAATCATGGTCACCAAAGAGTAAATCAAGTGAGGCGTTTTATTGACGAAAACGCATCAATTAAATAGATTATGAAGCTACTACAAGCTAAACTCGCACGTTACACAGCTCCGCAAGAGGCCAAGGCTGCCGGAGTATATCCTTATTTCCGCGCTATTTCTTCGGAACAAGATCCTGAAGTCATCATAAACGGACGTAAGGTCATGATGTTCGGTTCCAACTGTTATACCGGCCTCGTAAACGATCCACGTATTAAAGAAGCCGCTATCGAAGCGACTAAGAAGTATGGTACCGGTTGTGCCGGATCGCCGTTCCTGAATGGAACACTTGATCTGCACAAGCAACTTGAAGCCCGTATCGCCCAGTATATCGGCAAGGAAGATGTAATGATCTATTCTACCGGATTCGAGGTAAATTTGGGAGTAGTATCATGCCTCACCGGACGTGAGGACTATATCCTTTGGGACGAACAGGATCATGCTTCAATTATCGAAGGCCGACGCCTATCGTTCAGCCAGCAGTTCAAGTACAAGCATAACGACATGGCATCGCTTGAAAAGCAACTGCAACGCTGCGATCCAGACAAGGTGAAACTTATAGTCAGCGACAGCGTATTCTCAATGGAAGGCGATGTTGCCAACGTTCCTGAAATTGTTAAGTTGGCCAAGAAATATGACGCCAGCGTAATGATTGACGAGGCCCACGGCATAGGAGTGTTCGGTGAAGGTGGTCGTGGTGTATGTCATCACTATGGTGTTGCCAACGATGTGGATTTGATCATGGGAACATTCTCAAAGTCGTTCGCATCGCTCGGTGGTTTCATTGCCACAGACAAGGAAATAACCAACTTCCTTCGCCACCACTCACGCTCATACATCTTCACCGCATCTATCACACCGGCATCAACCGCTGCGGCTCTCAAAGCCATCGACATCATGGAGTCGGAACCAGATCGCCAGAAAAATCTATGGGATCTTACAAATTATGCTCTGGATGGTTTCAGGACACTTGGACTTGAGATAGGCAATACATCCACTCCTATCATCCCACTGTTTATACGCGATGATTTCAAGACCTTTGCGATAACACGCGATCTACTTGAGGAGGGAATATTCGTCAACCCTGTTGTTTCTCCGGCTGTAGCTCCTACCGACACTTTGATCAGATTCAGCCTCATGGCCACACATACACGCGATCAGGTAACTACCGCTATTGAAAAAATAGGAAAGGTATTCCGCAAGTATGGTATCATTGAATAATGTAGGTATAGACTTTTCACAACGATAATTTTCACAAGCGGCCGGAATATACAGATATACTCCGGCCGCTTTTATATCCGTGCGATCATGATAGATATGGATCTTGAAATGCAACAATGGGTCATGTCCCATCTCAAGGACAATGTGGCTAAGTTGCTATTTAAATATCATAACCAACCGTGGGCAGAGCAAGCTATAACTCAGATAGAGTGCCGGCAGAAAGCCGCTTCAAAAATCAAGAATCTGTTAAGCAATGAGGCGTTCATGTTTCCTCACAGACTTTCTGCCGAACAGTGCACAGCGCAGATCGTAGCAGATTTTCATTCTGATCTCGCCACTTTTGCAGATACAGTACTCGATATGACCGCCGGACTTGGTGTGGACGCGCTGACACAAGCACGCCACCGGAAAGTCACAGCGATTGATATCAATCATAATGCAGCGCATTCGCTCATCCACAATGCCGCGATATTAGGACTTAATGATAGTATAGATGTGCTTTGCTGCAATTCCGTGGAGTGGATCAGGAATAATTCGCATAGAGAGTTTGACTTAGTATTCATCGATCCCGCCAGGCGAGATTCATCGGGCGGCAGACTGAAAGCATTGAAAGATTGTGAACCTGATGTGACAGACATCCTACCTGATATGCTCCGGATCGGCAGAAAGATCTTTATAAAAGCCTCTCCTATGCTCGATGTGGACCAGACCATAAGGGACATAAATACCGCAACGAAACCCTTCGGATCAGTCAACCAGATATATTCGGTAGGCACATCTACTGAATGCAAGGAGATACTTGCGGTTGTAGATCGGGATATGCACGCCAAACCTCAGATTACAGCAGTCACATTATTCAACGACAGACGGCTTACGTATACTGCTGAAGATACGACTTCTCCATCATTGGCCTCCACTATAAATGAAGATATGTGGCTATATGAGCCGTATCCTGCTGCTATGAAGATAGCTAACACCCTATCGTTTGGCCCGACGCTATCTCGCCTCGACAAAGATACACATCTCTATATTTCAGAAAATTACGAAGATGGCTATCCATGCAAAGCAATGAAAATACTTCGCGTACTCCCCTTCAATGACAAGAATACAAAAGCAATGGGAAGGGAATTCCCGATAGCCAATGTCGCGGCCAGAAATTTCACACTATCGGCACCCGAACTCTCAAAACGTCTAAAGGTAAAGGATGGGGGAACCGTGAAAATATTCGGTGTCAAGGCTCTCGGCCGTAATATGCTTATAGCGGCACAAGAAATGCAGAAATGACATCATTTCTCAAACATACGGGCCATTGTCCTTTTATCCTCGCGCTCTTTGATACTCTGACGCTTATCATACTCTTTTTTACCGCGGCCAATTCCTATCACAATCTTCGCATATCCCTTTCCATTGATAAACACACGAAGAGGGACTATGGTAAATCCTGTCTCACGGCCGGCTTTCTCAAGAGTACGTATCTCTTTTCTATTCAACAGCAACTTACGGTCACGACGAGTTGAATGGTTATTATACGTACCATAGAAATATTCGGCTATATACATATTCTTTATCCAAACCTCACCATTCTCAACATAGCAGAATGTATCAACGAGGCTTGCCTTACCCTGACGTATGGATTTGATCTCAGTACCAGTCAGGACCATACCGGCCGTAAAAGTGTCTGATATAGCGTAATCAAAATTTGCGCGTCTGTTCTTAATATTGACATCCGATTGTTTCATGTCTGTATAATTTAGATCGCCACAGCTCCAAGAGCCAACTGAATCATAAGCGCAGGAATAATTATGGCTATAATACACTCAACCGTAAACTTCACGGCATTTCCCGATCGAATCTCCATATAGCTCATTCCCCGCCACATTATGATGGCAATATATATAAGAAGAAAATATACTATTGAAAAATCACTTGGCAGGCAATTGCGCAGAGCACCTAACATACACAATAGTCCAAGTGAATGCATGACAAACATCCTAAGCCTATACCGATCACACTCACCATAGCTGATAGATGGCAACGTGCTACCCAGCACAAGGATGGCTATATAGTACCCCATAAAATAGCTCATAAACTCTATCAGGCCGGCAACCAAAGTCGAGACAAAGGAATATCCGGAATGATAAGCCATCTGGAGAAACGATGAAACTCCCGCAAATGCTGCCAATGGTACAAATCCGCGGGCAAACACGGTCTGGACCGGTTGTTCATCGGCCTCTAAATCTTCCCATCCATAGCGAGGGGCGAGCATCAGCTGAAGTAGAGCTTTTAGATAAGAACGCATGTCTGTAGCTTGTTGAAGTCACAAAGTTAGTAAAAAACGTCCGATTTACGCCGAATTTTATTATTTTTGTAGCGCAATTGGCTATATGGATAATATCACCAAGCTTTTGCCTCTATTATTTAACATCTAAATTTCGTAGATAAATGCTAAAACCAATATTGGCTATCGCCGGCCGCCAAGGTCTTTATCGTCTGATAAGCAGCGGCAAGAACATGCTTATAGTTGAATCGCTCAAGGACCGCCGCCGCATACCTGCATACTCACATGATAAGGTGATCTCTCTTGGCGACATATCGATGTATACAGAAGATGGCGACGTTGCATTAACCGAAGTTCTCGAATCGGTCAAGAACAAAGCCAACGGTCAGGTTGTAGATATCAAAGCTATCGGTAGTGATGCAGATCTCCGTGCATACTTCGGCGAAATCCTCCCCAACTTTGACCGCGACAGAGTCTACACCAATGATATCAAGAAACTGCTGACATGGTATAACATTCTCCTTGAGGCCGGTATTACCGATTTTAAGGACGAAGTCGTACCAGGCCCCAAAGAACCCACAGCTGAAACAGAGGCAGAATCTGCTGAATAACTGTAAGATATACCTATGTCCGTATCTTCTCATAGGAGATACGGACATTTTATCAACCCTTTAAAC
>CANRVB010000030.1 GCA_947643165.1 uncultured Porphyromonadaceae bacterium
GCGACCCCGACCTTGGCAAGGTCGTGCTCTACCAACTGAGCTATTTTCGCATTTGTAAAATAGTTAGTTTCAAGCACTTACGCCGAATCTAAGTAAGTTAAGGTTCTCTTGGAGCGAAAAACGGGACTCGAACCCGCGACCCCGACCTTGGCAAGGTCGTGCTCTACCAACTGAGCTATTTTCGCGTTGGTGATCGGTGTTTTTCCCGATTGCGTTGCAAAGGTAAGGACTTTTTGGATACTGACCAAATTTTAGAGCAACTTTTTTTGAAATTTTTTCACCTCGATTTTGTTTTCGCTTTATAATCAGGGGAATATGATAATGATTATTTTTGCGAAAAAGTGACCACGCGGTTGTAGAAAAAGTTGGCCATCGTATAAACCACCATTCCGAACAATGTGGAGAGTCCGTAGCCCGACAGTATAAATCCGAAGAATGACCACTCCATATTGCCAAGGGCCGAGTGTACGGTGAGCAGCCATGTAGCCAGAAGCTGCAGTCCGTAGCACAAAAGAAATCCCGCTATGAACTTGACAGCCTCACGCAGATATTCGCCGTTCGATTTGAATACCCATAGCTTGTTCCAGAAAAATGAGTTTATGAATCCCGCAACGTAGCCTATGGCGTTCGAGATCCATATATTTATCGACAAAAAATCCTTACATATATATATTACTGCAAGTGTCAGCAGGGTGTTGAGTCCTCCTACTGCAATATATCGTATGAATTGCAGCAACTCTGTTTTTCGCTGGTCCATATATGTGTTTTTGGCTATGATTGGCTTTTCTGCTTATTATAAAAGCGGCACACGGATGTCAATCCACAGTTCAGACAGTCCGGTTTTCTGGCCTTGCATACATATCGGCCGTGCAATATTAGCCAGTGATGGGCCCGTGCTATCCTGTCTTCAGGGATATTTGCCGTGAGGGTAAGTTCGGTCTGTTTTGGCGATTTGGATCCGACGGTAAGCCCGATCCTTTCGCTGACGCGGAATACATGGGTGTCTACCGCCATTGCAGCCTTCCCGAATACCACCGATAGTATTACGTTTGCTGTCTTTCGGCCTACTCCGGGTATCGACAGCAGTGAGTCGATATCATCGGGCACTTGCCCGCCGAATTTTTCAACGAGCGTATTGGCCATTCCGAGTAGGTTGCGGGTTTTGTTGTTTGGGTAGGAAACTGTAGCGATATATGGCTGCAGCTGATCGAATGTGGCCCGGGCCATATCGGCCGGTGTGGGAAAGTCGGCGAATATGGCCGGAGTGACCATATTGATGCGCTTGTCTGTGCACTGAGCCGACAGAATGACTGCTACCAGAAGCTGATAGGGATTGTCATAGTGCAGCTCAGTGTGTGGATCGGGCATATTGTGCTCGAACCAGTCTATCACAGCAGCGTAGCGTTGTTTGGTGGTCACGGCTTCTCGAGAGGAAAGAAGGTGATGGCTTTAATGGGCAGCCTGAAATTCGTTGAGGAAGCGACGGTCGTTCTCGCTGAACATACGTAGGTCTTTCACCTGATATTTCAGATTGGTGATACGCTCTATGCCCATGCCGAGAGCGAAACCGCTGTATACTTCAGGATCTATGCCGCATGAGCGGAGCACGTTGGGATCAACCATACCGCAACCAAGTATTTCGACCCATCCGGTGTGTTTGCAGAAAGAACATCCTTTGCCGCCGCACAGGTTGCAGGATATATCCATTTCCGCTGATGGTTCGGTAAATGGGAAATAGCTCGGACGGAGCCTGATCTCGGTGTCGGGTCCGAACATCTCGCGGGCGAAGTAGAGCAGTGTCTGGCGAAGATCGGCAAACGACACATTCTTGTCAACATACAGGGCCTCCACCTGATGGAAGAAGCAGTGGGCGCGTGCCGATATGGCTTCGTTGCGGTATACACGTCCCGGGCATATTATGCGGATAGGGGGCTGTGTGTGCTCCATTACGCGTGTCTGCACAGAAGAGGTGTGGGTGCGGAGCAGGACGTCAGGCTCACGGTTTATGAAGAATGTGTCCTGCATGTCGCGTGCCGGATGATCTGCGGCAAAATTGAGCGACGAGAATACGTGCCAGTCATCTTCTATTTCCGGCCCTTCTGCTACAGTGAAGCCGAGACGCGTGAAGATCGATATGATCTCCTCCGATACTATCGACAGCGGATGACGTGATCCCAGGGGAACGGGGGCTGCCGAACGGAATATGTCGATATTGTTTGAGGTGAGCGATGCCTGTTCAGCAGCTTCGCGCAGTTCGGCAATATGCTGCGTGGCATACGTCTTTAGCTCGTTTAGGGCTTGTCCTATCTCGCGTTTGCTCTCGGCCGGAACCGAACGGAAGTCGGCCACAAGTGCGGTTACCGCACCTTTTTTACCTAAATATTTGATGCGCAAAGCTTCTGCTTCTGCTGCATCGGTTGCGCTGAGTGAGGCTATCTCTTCACGGAGGTTATGAATCTTGTCTAGCATTGTTGGCTGGATTGATATATTTTAAATGCAAAGGTACGTATTTTTTTGTAACTTTGCGGCATGGGTGACTGTGTTATTAACCTTGAGAGAACGGTAGAATCGTTCATTCTGCGTCATAGCCTGTTGCAGGCTTCCGCCGGTCCGGTTGTCGTAGGACTGAGTGGTGGTGCTGATTCAGTGGCGCTCTTGGCCATACTCACAGCTTTGAAGTATGACTGCATTGCCTTTCACTGCAATTTTCATCTTCGTGGAGCTGAGAGCGATCGCGACATGGAGCATGCGCGCCGTGTCGCCCGACAGCTTGGTGCTGAATGGCACGAGGAGCATTTCGATATAGCTGGATGGAGGAGCAGGTATGGCGGTAGTGTCGAGATGGCTTGTCGCGATTCGCGGTATGAGGCCTTCGGGCGTTTGCGTCAGCAGAGAGGTGCGCAGGCTATAGCTGTGGCCCACCATCGTGAGGACAATATCGAGACTGTACTGCACAATATGATGCGGGGGACTGGTATAGCCGGGCTGTCGGGAATGGATCCCGAACGTGATCATATCGTAAGACCTATGTTGTGTGTGTCGCGCCGTGATATCGAAGATTATCTCAGCGCGCGTGGATTCAGTTTTGTCACCGACTCGACAAATCTTCAGAATGATTACGCACGCAACCGCATACGCAATATTGTGGTGCCGGCCATGGTTCAGGCCAATTCATCGGCTGTACGCGGCATTGAGCAGACCATAATGCGGATGCGGGAGACGGAACGCGTTTACCGGCGTGTGATGAGGCAGACGGTAGAGCGCAGCATCAGGGATGGAGGCATAGACCTGCGGATTCTTGCAGCCGCCTACGATGGCGCATTGGCTTTATACGAGTATCTGCGCGACAAAGGCGTGTCCCGACGTATGGCTGATGATATGATCGCCGGATGTGGATGCTCTGGACGCTTTTTTGAGTCTTCCGGCTATAGATGGCTCAATGATCACGGCATATTGCGCGAGAGCAGTGATGATACTGATCGGGGAATTGATTTTCCGTTTGTTGTGGAGCGGATCGGCAGAGCTGATTTTGTGGTCGACCGAAACAGCAATGATACGGCATATTTCGACGGTAGTGTGCTTGATAAAGGATTGGATTGGAGATACTGGACCGAGGGCGACCGGATGAAGCCTTACGGCATGAAGGGCAGCAAGAAGTTAAGCGATCTGTTCAGGGACGCCCATGTGCCGGTCGACCGTAAGAAGAATATACCGTTGCTTGTATCCGGAGCTGGTGAGATCCTGTTTGTGCCTGGCGTGAGAGCATCCGGATTGTATCCTGTATCCGGTGATTCGCAGGTAATCGTAAGGATAAGTCTGCGCCTGGAGCGTTGAAGTCATCATACGGTCAACTCTGATCAGTGCATAGTTTAATGCTCTAAGGTTGGCCGTTTGTAATTAAAATTGTGTACATTTGCACCATAATGAATAGAAAAGGTAAATTATACTTCAGATATGGGACCATGGGGTCGGCAAAGACGGCCCTGCTTCTTACCACAGCCTACAACTTTGAGGAGCGTGGTATGCGCTATGTGTGTATGAAGCCACGCCTTGATACTCGCGAAGGATCGCGCAGCGTCATACGTTCACGTATCGGAATTGAACGCGAATGTAAGTGGATAGATCCTGATACAGATCTGTATCAGACAGCACAGACGCTGTTCGAAGAGAATATGAGTGTGATAGAATGGTTCTTGATCGATGAGGCGCAGTTCCTTACCGAGCGCCAGGTGGACCAGCTGTCACGTATAGTCGACGATTTCGGTAGCAACGTGATCTGTTTTGGATTGCGTACGGATTTCCGCAGCTGTCTTTTCGAAGGATCCCGGCGGTTGTTTGAGATAGCCGATACGATAGATGAGATAAAGTCTACATGTACGTGTGGCCGCAAGACCATCATCAATGCCCGTATCGATCAGAACGGCGACTTTGTGGAGGAAGGTGCCCAGGTTGAGATCGGAGGCAATGAACGCTACATAGCCGTGTGCAGGAAATGCTGGCGCAACAAACGCATAGAGCAGGCCGCGCGTCAGTCGCTCCCATTATCATTCCATCGTTGAACCATGAGGAGAATCATAACATTTGTGATAGCGTTGCTGATGTCGGCTGGTGTGCTGATGTCGGCTGCTTCGCCTACCGAGACACTCAACTATAAAGTCCTCTTCAAGTGGGGGCTGATCAACAAGAAGGCAGGAACGGCAACATTGACGCTGACGCCTCATTCAAGCCATCTCAAAGCTGCGTTATATGCCCGCAGCGAGCCTTGGGCCGACAGTTTCTATAAGCTCCGCGATACTCTTTACAGCTACATGGAACCCACGACAATGGTTCCGAAATACTATGAGCGGATAGCCTATGAAGATGGAAAATATGCACGCGATGTAATTCATTTTCATCGTAGCGGCAACAACGTCACTGCGAATACCGAGCGCTACCGCCGGAAGGGTGATAACGCAGAGACGAGTTCTGTGTTCGACCGTCTGACCGCATCGGGGGTGACTGTCGATATGCTCAGTGCGTTCTACTATCTGCGTACTCTTGACTTTGCCGGAATGACTCCCGGACAGTCTAAAACAGTCAATATCTTTTCGGCCAAACGTAAGGAACAGCTGCGTATCGTCTACCATGGTGAGGAGACCCTCAAAATAGGCAAAAAATCATACTCCACATGGCACGTAAGTTTCAGATTTACAACCGATGGCGCAAAGAAGAGCAGTGACGATATTGACACCTGGATAGACACCACAGGTCATCATGCCCCTGTCAAACTCCGAGGTAAACTTAAGATAGGCAGCATATTATGCCTTCTCGAACCATAATTTCATAATAAATTGAATTAAACTAACAGGCAAGTTCCCAGTCATATATGTATATGAGACGATTTCTGCCATTCATACTGATTTTTGTATCCCTGATGACTGCATCTTCCGAAAATATCACCCGCACAGTCAGGCTGTTGCATACTACCGATGTGCATGGTAACTTCTTTCCTTACAACTACATAACCCGTCAGCCATGGGAAGGAAGCATGGCGAGGGTAGCTACCTATGTCGATTCGCTGAGGCGTAGTGCCGGCCGCGACAATGTAGTTCTGGTTGATAACGGAGATATACTCCAGGGACAACCCACAGCCTATTATTTTGACTATATCGACACCGTCTCGCCGCATATAGCAGCCGAGATATACCGCTTTCTCGACTATGATGCCGCTACTGTTGGCAATCATGACATAGAGACAGGCCATAAGGTGTACGACCGGTTCATATCGCAGTCGCCATGCGATATGCTGGGTGCCAACATCATAGATGTGGCTACCGGCCAGCCGTACCTCAAGCCCTATACCGTGATAGAGCGCGGAGGTCTGAGAATAGCCATCCTCGGATTGCTGACACCGGCTATTCCGGCCTGGCTTCCTGAAAATTTGTGGTCTGGACTCCGGTTTGATGATATGATCGAGACCGCGCAGAAGTGGGTGCCTGAAATAATAGAGCGCGAGAAGCCTGATGTGATGGTGGGCCTGTTCCATTCCGGTCATGATGCCAACACACGTACAGCCGGAATTATGGAAAATGCTTCGGAGGAGTTGGCTATACGTGTTCCAGGATTTGATATAGTGATGATAGGCCATGACCATCAGAAATATAACAAGACGGTGGAAAACATAGACGGTAAGAAAGTACTTGTGATCAATCCCGCCAATAATGCCATGAATATCAGCGATGTAGTAATAACCGTCACAAAGGATTCGAATGGCAATGTGATCGATAAGAAGATAACCGGCGATGTCGTACCTGTGGCTCATATGCATCCTGACAAGAAATATATGGATCATTTTGCAGCTCAGGCTAAGACTGTCGGCGATTTTGTTGACCGTAAGATCGGTACGGCGACAGGCGAGTTTACCTCGCGCGACGCTTATTTCGGACCCTCGGCATTTATGACTCTGCTACACGATCTGCAGCTTGAGATATCGGGTGCCGATGTGTCGTTTGCTGCACCTCTGTCGTTTGATGCGCGCATAGGCAGTGGCGATATCCGTGTGAGCGATATGTTCAGCCTGTATAAGTATGAGAATCTGCTATATACTATGGAGCTGACCGGAGAGGAGATAAAGAATTATCTTGAAATGGCATACAATTTGTGGACCATACCGGTAGATCCGGCGGATCCAAAACATCTCATACGGTTTGCTTCGGACAATCCCAAGCCCGGAGATAACCGTCTGAAATATCCGAGCTATAATTTTGATTCAGCCGCCGGTATCAATTATACAGTCGATGTCACCAAACCTAAAGGTAGCAAGATCAACATTCTATCAATGGCCGATGGAACTCCTTTTGATCCGGCAAAGCGCTATAAGGTCGCTGTCAACAGCTACCGTGGCAATGGTGGCGGTGATCTGTTGTCGAAAGGAGCCGGTATCTCTACCGACAGACTGAAGGAGCGGATAGTAGGTTCGACAGACAAGGATCTCAGATTCTATTTATTGAAAGCAATCGAACAAAAGGGACAAATAACCCCGCGGGCAGGTGATAATTGGCGTTTTGTGCCAGAGGATATCGCCGGCACAGCGGCCCGTAATGACAGTATCCTCTTGTTCACGGGATCAACGGCCCATCAGAAGTAACGAATAATACAATGGCTAACGACAATATGAAGATAAATGCGACGGCACCACCGGTAGAAAATGCAGATCTGGTGGCTCGTCTGCGCGATCCATCTACAGCAAGAGCAGCCTATGGCGATGTCATACGCCAATACAGCGAGCCGCTGTATTGGCAGATAAGACGAATGGTGCAGAATCATGATGATGCCAATGATATTCTCCAGAATGTGTTTCTGAAAGCCTGGACATCGATCGACGCATTCAGAGGCGATGCAAAACTGTCCACATGGCTATATAAAATCGCAGTCAATGAATCGCTTACTTTTCTTGATAAAGAACGTAAGCGTCTGAATATATCGCTTGATGATGAGGAAGCACACCTGATACATGCCATTGAGGCAGATACTAATATCGATGGTGATGAACTTAGGCTTGAACTTCGAAAAGCTATAGCGTCACTCCCTGAAAAACAGCGGCTTGTGTTCAATATGCGTTACTACGACGATATGAAATATGAGCAGATGTCGGAGATACTCGGAACCAGTGTCGGAGCCTTGAAATCATCATATCATCTGGCTGTGAAAAAAATTGAACAATATTTTTCAGACCTGAGTTAAACTTTCGGGCATTCTTAGTGTCAAATATTTAAAATGAATAGCGGACAACACCGCATCAATGATTAACTACCTTTAACTAACAAATATATGACCGACCGCAACATACTCTCTGAAGCCGACCGCCGGACGGGCATGACCGTCCCCGACGGTTTCTTCGAGCAATTCAACGAGCGCATGGTGGCGATGCTGCCGGAGCAGCCGTGGGAGGCAGAGGCTGAAAAGTCGGAACCCCATGTGCTAAAGCGCAATATGTGGCAACGTGTGCGCCCCTACGTATATATGGCCGCTATGTTTGCCGGCATATGGTTGATGATGAATATGTCGAGCTTCTTTGCCCCCGGAGTTGGAAACAATGTAAGTCCGTCATCCAAGCTTGCTCCGCTGGCCTCTCTGCTAACCGACAAGACTGACAGCTATGTGGCCGACTATGCCTTGAATAATTTTGATGACGCCGATATTTTCGATGATCTGTATGCTTCGGGATTCGACCCGGCTTCGATCAACTGAATGCGGCGAGTGATATAATTCAATAAACCGAAGTGCATAAGTATATATGAAAAAGTATTTTGTAATATTAATGCTGGTGATCGGCGGCATGATGTCGGCTGTTGCGCAAGGCGACGGTTCTACTGACCGTCAGAACTGGTTCAAGCAGATGCAGAATCATAAAGCTGAGAGCATAGCGCATGAACTTGATCTGACCGACAAGCAACGCGAATCATTCCTCCCGCTCTACAAGGAAATGGATGATAAGTTGGCCGAGGCGAGCCGTTCGGTACGCGAGGTTGAACGCAAGGTCCGTAAGAAGGGGACAGCTGCAACCGATGCTGAGTATCAGAAGGGTGCTGAGGCAATGTTTCAACTCAAAGCTCAGGAGAGCAAGATAGAGACATTGTATTACCAGAAATTTGCTAAAATATTGACAAAGCGCCAATTGTTTCTGCTCAAAGGTGCCGAGAGAGATTTCATGCGTAAGGTAATGGACCAACATCGTAAACGTCCAGCACGTACGACATCAAAAAAGTAGCACGCCACATACCACTTCCGGAAGAATTAAAGATTAACAAAATACAGGATATAGCGGCGTGCCGACAACCGTAAGGTTGGTAGCACACCGCTATATTTTTTATTAACACGCACGTTTCCACTATACCATGGCAATGAACAAGCAGGTATTCAGACTATTTCTCCTTTCAATCGCAATATTTATGACTACCGCGTTTTCAGCATCGGGCGCGGTGAAAAGCCCGTCAGTATCGACTCCGGATTTTGCATATCCTGAAAAGGTGTCGGCCAATGCACAGCGATCGCTCGAGGCGGCGCTTGCATCGGGTGACGATATCGCTATGCTCAGATCGCTGATGAATCTGACGTTGGCGCAAAACGCCATATCAAGCGACAGAATGCCGGAGTTGCTTGAACGGATAGACAGTCTGACTCAGGCGGCATCAAGTCCAGATATCCAATCCCTGCTGTATCTACTTCAAGCCAGGATATATTCCGATATTTACAATTCGGAGCGCTACAGTATAAGCGAGCGTCCCACACCTCCAGGAGACCGTCCAAGCGACTATAAGGTGTGGAGTGCCAGGCAGTTCGGACAGTGTATCATAGAACTTTGCAATGCCGCGATGGCCGATGAACGGTCGCTACTGCGCAAGCCACTTGCTGACTACAAGACTATAATAACAGCCAATACTCTGACGTATACCTTTTATCCACGTCTATATGACTTTGTGGCGGCTTCGGTGATAAGTATGCTTGAGAATCTTGATACGACCGAGGCTTCGGAGCTGGCTGAAGAGTTCAGGACGCAGCGTCTGGGTTATTCGGAGGATAGCGCGGCTCCTTATGCTGTTGACCGTATCAGCGATATACTTGCCGGTAATGGTGATGAAAATGAGAAATATAGCCAACTTATCGATCTGTACGATCGCCTTGCTTCATCGCAGTATCGCATTGAGGTAGCTCTTGCCATGAGCTCTGTAGCCCAAGGTAATGACAGACTGATCAAGGAGGTATATCCGATTCTGACAGGATTGATAAAAAAATATCCCCGCTATCCACGGTTCAACTGTCTGGTAAATGAAGTGACACGCATTTCTCAGCCTGAGCTGAGTGTGCAGGTCCCGGTTGCAGTGGCTCCCGGTCGGAAATTCACGATACGAGGGCATTCAACCAATCTCACATCAGCGACTGTGAAATTTTACCGCATACCTGATTCAAAGAGTCCGTCATCCAATTACTATAGGCTTACAAACCGATCATTGCTGAGTGAGGTAGCCTCGGTCAGTCTTGATTTTGCAGGAACCGTACCGTTCAATGCGGAGTCAACTGTTGATGTTACGTTGGATGAACCGGGTCTATACATCGCCATACCGTCATCCGCCGGTATGGCACGTCCTCAGAATGAGAGCTACCGTATAATTCATTGCAGCAAGCTTTCGACTGGCATTATCAGCTTTGACAAGGCTTCAGCGCTGGTTGTGGATCCTGTGACCGGTTGCCCGATCAGTGATGCAGAAATAATGTGGACACCGGAGCAGAAAGCGTCCCGTCTGGTAGCCACCACCGATTCTGCCGGTCTTGGTGAGATAAATCTCGCAACTGAGGCTCAACTTCAGGCTGTAAAGGGTTTGGACAAGTATTCGCCTGTTGTGTGGTACTATCCCCGCCGAAATTTAAATGAACAAAAAATTACGGATATCCAGATATTTACCGGTCTTTCTATCTATCATCTGGGAGACTCGGTAGACTGGGCGGTCATGGCTTACAGTGCAGATGGAAAAAGGTATCGTCCATGTGACGGGCGGCAGATACGTGTGATGCTTAGGAATGCAAACCGAGAGACTGTAGACACTATAGAAGCCGGCACAGACGATTTTGGCCGTGCCCAGGGTAAGTTTGTGTTGCCAGAGAATGGTCTTACCGGATATTTCAGCATAGTGGCTGAAGTAGATGAGCGTACCGGTATCGGAACATTCATGGTGTCGGACTATAAGTTGCCCACATTTGAAGTGAAAGTCGCGAATGCCGCAACAGGAGTGCCGTCTGTAGGTGCGGTTACGATAAGCGGGTCAGCTATGACATATTCCGGGATGCCTGTGAGTGGTGCTGAAGTAAACATAATCCTATCGAAGCGGCAGATGTGGTGGCGTTGGAACAACAGTCAGACCTTTGTTCCCGTCACTGTGACCGCCACTACGGATAGTAATGGCAACTGGTCGGCTGTAATAGATAGTGAAAAGCTTGAGAAAGCAGGCAAGAATGCATGGTTCAATGCAGAAGTCAGGGTCACATCGCCGGCTGGCGAAATGCAGCAGGCCGACTATACTTTTGCTATGGGAACGCCGCTACGGATACGTTCCGAAATATCAGGATCGCTGGATGTGACTGATAGTGTTGCGCTTGACATAAAGGTAGTCAACACAGCAGATTCGGTTGTAGAGGCTTCTGTGAGCTACGATCTGCTTGGTGGTAAGGATTTTAAATCGGTGGTCCGCAGTGGTGTACTTGAGACTCCGGATTCAACCGTGGTTGACTGGCGTGATATTGATCCCGCCACATATCGTCTGCGTCTGTCGCTCGATGGAGATACCATTGAGAGTGAGATATGTATATACCGTCCGGATGTAAATAAATCGCCAAGCCGTGAACTTCTGTGGACGCCTGACAGAGAACTGAAGTTCGGATCAGATACAGAGCAGGATATATTGATCGGTACACTTGAAGGTAAGAGCTATGTACTCTACACACTTTGGGACGGTGATGGACTATATGAGCAGCGTTGGCTGGAGCTTGATGGCGGACTACACACTATACATGTAAAGGGTCCGCACGGGGCAACCGATCTTACCGCCACATTTATTGTGACGCGTGATATGACAAATCAGCGTTTAGACGTAAAACTCAAAAGTCCGGTAAATCCGCGGGATTTGAAGCTGAAGATTGAGTCGATGCGCGATAAGCTGCTTCCGGGCACTGATGAGCGATGGACTCTCAGGATCACTAATTCGCTGGATATACCGGTAGAAGCTGCGTTGATGGCAGAAATGTATAACAAGGCTCTTGATGCACTGTCGCAACCACGTCAGTGGCAGCTTGATATAGTCCAGCCATATTCCCGTTCGTTAGACTGGAGCAATACATCAATGTCGATATCGCTGTCCTCATGGTTGAGGGGGAATATCAGCACTCTGCGCTGTACGGATATTACCGAGCCTGCATTCGATCTTTATGGCCTGAGTTTCAGCATGCAGACCTTCCGCCGTTATAACGGTATGATGAGGTCGATGGCTACCGGAGCAGTGGCCAATGATATGGTCATGATGAAGTCGGCCGCACAGGCTCCTATTCCTACGGCGAAAGCTGATTTTGTGACAGAAGAATCGGCCGATGAAGGTGAGACTGATGCCGGGAGCACTGAGCGGACGGAGGTCGATTACAGAGATGCGGATGTGACGCTCGCATTTTTCCGTCCGATGATCCGTACAGAACGTGATGGAACAGCAGTAATAGAATTTACTGTGCCTCAGGCCAATGCTACCTGGGCATTCCGCGCTTTGGCGTACACCGCCGATATGCGTAATACATCGGCCGAGGCAACCGTGATATCACAGAAACCGGTAATGGTGAAACCGAATGTTCCGCGTTTCCTGCGTCAGGGTGACAGTGCGGTAATTCTGACTGCAGTAATGAATGCCTCCGATAAGTATCAGACCATAAATGTGACAATCGAGGCTACATCGACAGATGGCGATAAAATAGCCGTTAATACTGAGACTGTGGCTCTGGCTCCCCAAGGCACAGCCTATGTTCCTCTGACTGTTGAGGCTGGGGAAAGCGCCGGTATAATCATGACGGCACGTGCAGAAACTGATGATTTCTGCGACGGTGAGCGTGATTTTATCCCGATATATGCGGCGACAACACCGGTGATCGGAAGCCGTCCGTTCTATATGGCTCCCGGCTCAGGTAATACCGAGATTTCACTTCCCGCGGCCGAAAATGCTGTGACAACGGTGGAGTTCTGTGATAATCCCGTGTGGTATGTGGTAACCGCACTTCCCGGCTTGCGTCAGGGGGATATCAACAGTGCCATTGCCGCTGCCGACGCTATATTCAGCTGTGCTGTGGCCGAGGGGATACTCAAGACATATCCATCGGTGGCTACAGCTCTTAAGGAATGGAGCGAAAGTGACCGTAGCGAAGTCGCTCTCACATCTATGCTTGAGCGCAACGAGGATATGAAGACGGTATTGCTTAATGCTACGCCGTGGATGATGGATGCGCGCTCGCAGACGGAGCGTATGGAACGCCTGGCGATTATGTTCGATCGTAAGGCTGTGCGCGATACCTACTCAAAGGCTATAGCGATCCTGCAGAAGCTTATGCGTGGAGATGGCGGCTGGGCATGGGTAGAACAGTGCACCGAGTCGAGCGTGTGGATCACGTGTCGTGTACTCTCGATACTTGGTCGGCTCAACATGCTTGGTTATTTCCCTGAAAATGCCGAGCTTCAGGCTATAGTCAGCCGCGCGGTCGGGTATGTAGACAACAAGGTTGTTGAGCAGATTGCCAACAGACCTCAGTCGGATATGACTGATTTTGCTATTTTACGCACGATGTATCCCGGTGTAAAACAGTCGGCCGCAGTAAAATCCATCATATCAGCTGCTGTGCAGCATTGTGTGGCCGACTGGCAGCAATGGCCATTGGCTTCAAAGCCTCAGGTAGCGCTGTTGCTTTACCGCAATAACTATCGTAGTGTGGCGGAGGAGATACTTGGTTCTATGACAGAGTTCATGGAGCGTAGTCCGGAAAAAGGTTGTTGGTTCCCATCTGTAGAAAATACAGCCTACGGATACCTTTCATTCACGGCGAATGCTCTTGAGGCATATAAGCTGATAACTCCCGGCTCTCCGGAAGTTGATGGCTTGTTCCAGTGGCTTGTGCTTCAGAAGCAGGCTACAGAATGGGGTAACGGAGCACCGGCAAGCGATATCATCGCTACGATATTGTCGGGTGCCGGTAACGTTTTGGATGATGCCGGTAAATTCCATATCACTGTAAATGGACGCGATATGGATCTGACGGATGTAGACCGCAGATTGGGCTATGTGCGGACAAATGTAGACACCGGAACTCTTCCAGTAAACTTCGTGTTCGACAAGACCGGCGATGCTCCGGCTTGGGGATCAGTGATGCGGCGATCAACTGAAACAATAACAGAGGTTGCGGCAGCGGGTGTGGAGGATCTGCAGATAGAGAAGCGGATACTGCTTCCCGACGGAAAGACAGAGATTTCGGTAGGCGATCGTCTGACAGTCCAACTGACAATACGTGTAGGCCGCAACATGAATTATGTTACAGTTGTCGACAACCGCGCCGCAGGTCTTGAGCCTGTCGATCAAACTCCGTTCACGCGATTCTGTGAAGGTGTTGTGTTCTATATGGAGCCTCGTACAACAGCGACCAATATGTTTGTCACAACAATGCCAAAGGGTACTTATGTGCTTACTTATGATGTCATAGCCAACAACGCAGGTGAGTTTGCTTCGGGATTAGCTACAATCCAGTGTCAGCAAGCTCCAGAACTGACAGCCCGGTCGAATGGCAGTAAGATTGAAATTGTATCGAAAAAATTATAAAGCCTATGTCAGTCAACAGAGTTATTCTTGTGGGAAATGTGGGCCGCGATCCGCAGATCCGCTACGTGCAACAACGTCCGGTAGCCGAGTTTCCACTGGCTACCACCGAGCGGGCCTACCGCAATGCAAGCGGAGTAGAGATTCCGGAACGCACGGAGTGGCACCGGATAGTAATGATAGACGGTATGGCTGATACGGCAGAGCGATATATACGCAAGGGTACAAAACTATATATAGAGGGGCATCTCCGTACGCGCATGTGGGAGGACCGAAATACTATAAAACATTCGGTAACGGAGATACATGTTGATAATTTCGACATATTGTCCCGTAGTCAGCAATAGTTCAAATAAAAGATATAAAGACAAAAAATGGTCATCTGCAGATGACCATTTTTTTTGTCTTTATCGTTTTTGTCCGATCAGCCGAATTTGCTGATTTTACGTAGAGTCGGCTCGTCAATTATTTTGATCTTGCGGCCATCGACTATTATGACCTTCTCGTTGACAAAGGCGGTCAGAGTGCGGATGGCATTGCTTGTAGTCATATTGGAGAGGTTGGCGAGATCTTCGCGGCCAATGTATATACGCAGGGTAGTTCCGTCGTCCTCAAAGCCGTAATGCTCCATGAGAACCAGAAGCGCTTCTGCAAGACGTCCGCGGATGTGTTTCTGAGTCAGATTGACCGTCCTGGTATCAGCGGATCCGAGATTTCGCGACAGCTCGTGTATGAAGAACCATGCTACCTGGCGGTTGCGGTCGATCATCTCTGACACGATATTCATTGGCAGCGATCCTATAGTACAAGGCTCGATTGTAGCGGCTGTGTGAACATAGGCTTCATTTGCGAAGTATGCGCGGTAGCCGAAATATTGTACAGGCCGCATGAGTCTCAGTATCTGCTGACGACCGCCAATGCCGTCTTTATATAGCTTTGCTTTGCCTTCGAAGAGACACCAGAGATTTTCCGGCTCGTCGCGTTCGGCATAAATAATCTGATTCTTCTTAAACTGGTGTATGACAATATTATCGGTGATGCAGCGCTTTTCTTCGGGGGTAAGCACTGACCATATCTCCGACATGTCTTCGCTGATCACTTGTTCAAGCGCTGCGCGTATCATATATTAGTTTACCTGAAATATTTACCTTAGAATGATGATATGGAAGCATTCAATCAAATCCTTGCAAGATAGTGAACTGTTAAAAGAATTTTGATTGATGCTACAAAGGTAGCTATTTTTGTGATTTATTGCAAATTCATGACACGCACACATTAAAAATGTGCTAATATTGCTGTAAAAATAACAATATGAATATCGAGAAGTGGGATGTCAGAGCAAAGTGATGTTATACTTTTTGAGCAACGATAGGGGATGATAT
Source organism: uncultured Porphyromonadaceae bacterium (assembly GCA_947643165.1). Classification (GTDB taxonomy): domain Bacteria; phylum Bacteroidota; class Bacteroidia; order Bacteroidales; family Muribaculaceae; genus Paramuribaculum. The sequence goes on from CANRVB010000030.1 coordinate 15,752, forward strand.
TCCATCTTTGCTTTACGTAGGCCGAGATCGCCGGTGTCTTCTTCGCGGTTGACATACCGCAGTCCGGGATACAGTTCGAGGATCTTGGCACAGAATCGGCTGCTGACTGTCTCTCCGGCCCCATTGAAGTCGTGATCAATCTTTTCGATATGGGCATAAAGTGTGTCGCCTATTATCTCGCCGACAGTGAAGGCTACAGGTCCGTGGTCGGGAATGGTCAGAAGCGCACACTCAAATCCAGGGTAGGAATGCAGATTACGGAGAACGTCGATGGTCTGCAAACGTTCGTATTCTGCAGTGATCGATTTGTTGATAGCCGGATGCTGGCGTTCAACAAAATCTATCAAGCCTGGGATATCGGCAGGTGTAGCCATGCGGAATACGGCGTCAGGATTGTCAGCCACAAAACGATTGACGTGATTGCGCTTTTTCGACAACTTTTTTCCACGAAAAGTAGCCATCGACTCGATATCGTATAGATAGTCGGCCCAATCAGTCAGTTCTTCGATTTCGGTCGGTCCGGTAGACATGACTTCCTCCAGACGGTCGGCCGGTACAGCCGACAAAATAGGCGTGATATTGTTTTTATTGCAATAGCTGCGCACTATATCGAGGGATTCGTTAAGCGGCATCCGACCTACAGGGAGAGAGAAAGCCGCGTGGGTTATGTCGTTTTCGGTTACTCCCTTGACAAAGAGAGTGTCGTTTATAATATCTGCCTGATAGTGGAAATAGTCGGCCCACATAAGCATGCCTCCGAGTGTGTAGTCGCAGGTGCGTGAAGGACTCATGGCCAGCATAGGGAGTATGGCCGGAGCGTCGGACAAGGTAAGGCGTTTGAACTGCAGAGACCGGTTTGCGGTGCTGTCTGCTGCAATAGTGGCAACAGCCATGTCATCGCTGTGAGTGCTGAAATCTGGAGATATTGAGATGTGCGGTTGCATGTCTTTCGTATAATAGCGTTAAGATTCAGACAGGCTTTCCTGATGCCTGTGCCATTAAAACGAGTAAGACGTTAGGCTTGTTCGGGCAAATCAGTACCAGCGCACGCCATTGCTTAGCGATGAACGTTTGTCATATTTCAGGTCGCTGAGCAGAGAACTGTTTACGGCTATATGGAAGTTGTAGCTTTTGTATGGCCCCACCGGAACGAAGCTGGCTGTCATCGTGAAGCAGTGCAGATCGCGCGATATGTTGCAGTTCATGTAGGCGAGTTTGTGATTGTCGAAGTCGTAGCTGGCTGAGAATGAGAAGTTCCAGTTTGGAGTGGGACGTATATTGCCGGATAAGCTTAGATTCTGAGTGATGCGGCCATTGTATTCGAGTTTCTCGTAGTTGAAATCGCCATATGAGTAGTTGACCGAATAGCTCAGCGACAGGTTCCAGGGGCAAGCCCATGATAAGTAGCCGTCGCTGTCGACTGAATTGCTTCCACCGGAGCTACTGTTATTGTTATTACGGTTGTTTTTCTGTTGTGATGACTGATCCTCACCATCTTCGCTATCGGCTGAGTCGTCCTTCTTTTTACGCCTTAGCTTTTTGAATGTGTCATTGTTGAATGTATAGCTGAAGGATGTGCCGGTTGATGATAGCTTGCCGAGGCCTTTACCCTGGCTTATACGTAGCTTGTTGACGCGTACAGGCGTGCCCGATGGGGATAGTGCATAGGTATATACATCCCATACGGCTGACAGGTTGAGGTTGAAGTTCTTGACCAGACGCAGCATGAGCGATGAATTAATATTGCTGAACCTAAGGGAGTCGGCGGCCATGTTGTAGCTTTGCGACAGTTGCAGGTTCTCGATGAGCGATATCTTTTTGTCGCCCTCGGTGGAATCGTTGTCGTTGCGTACTTTCATTTCCACGTTATTGGCCAGAGAATATGTGATGGATCCGGTCTTTCCCTCTCCCGGGACACCGAACATCGCACCGGGGAATTGGGAGTATTTGCGGGTCTGCATCTCACCGTTTGCATCGGGATACTGATATGAGCCGTATACACCCCACATCGGATCGCTGAAGTCGGGCGAGGCGCTGAAAGAGATCGAGGGTGTCATGACGTGGCGTATCATCTTGACTTTCTTGCCCAGGAAGGGGAGCGGCTGGTAGAATCCGTATATTTTCGTGTCGACCGATACCGATGCCTGGAAGTCGAATACATTGTACAGGCTGTAGGTCGTGTCCATTATCTCGGCAGCGGCATTAGGATCCCACATGCGTTTCACCTTGTTGGTATACATGCGGTCGTTTATCGATATCGATGGCGTGATGTTGAAGTAGCTGAAAGCATTGAATGTAGCAGATATAGGCACACTATGCTTCATGCCGTTGTTCCAGTCCTTGATCAGGCTTTTCTGGAAGAAAACGTTCTGTTTGGCGGTGAGCGAGTTATTGAACTGACCGCTATAGCTCATCTTGATCTTCTCATACCATTTCTCGGCACCTACGGCGCGTTTGCGCTTGAATGGGTAGAACTGTGAATAGCTTGCCGTAAGGCTTGGCAGACCTACGGTAAGGGTTGAGTCCTGGGTACGTTGACTCAGGTTTGCAGTTGCCGACAGTGACCATTTTGTGCCTGGTGGCCGATATGTCATGTTGATGGTCGAACTCTTGGTATTTTCGGTGAATGAATTGCTGTAGTAGCTGCTCAGGTTGTTGCGGTTGTAGCCTGAGGTCATGAAGTTGACCGAAGCCGAGAATGTAAGGTTGGGGTTAGCTTTTGCGTCCTGAGTGTGACTCCACAAAACCTGGAAGTTGGTCTGCTCCGAGTAGTCGGCCGATCCTTTGTCGCCCATTATCGTCTTCAGATAACTCATGTTGAAGTTACCAGAATATTTGTAGCGCTTGGAGTAGCTGCTCTGGGCATTCAGGCCCCATGATCCTTTTGTATATATCTCACCGGTCAGGGCCAGATCGATATTGTCGTTGATAGCAAAATAGTATCCTCCGTTGCTCAGATAGAAGCCACGGTTGTAGTCGTCACCAAAGGTCGGGAATATTATACCTGATGAATACTCTTCGTTGAAGGGGAAGTATCCGAAAGGAACAGCCAAAGGCAGTGGCAGTCCTGCAAGAACCATATATGCCGGACCTGTGACAATGTCTTTGCCTGTGCGGATCTTGGCTTTTGTGAGCTGGAAATAGAAATGTGGATGCTCGTGGTCGGAACAGGTGGTGTATTGGCCGTTCTGGCTGAAAAATGTGTTGTCGCCAACTTTTTTTGTCTGGCCACCAGTAAGATATCCTTCGCCTTGCTGGGTTATAACATCGGTGATATATCCTTTGCCCGATTCAAAGTTGTAGCGCATTGTTTTCGACTCGTAGCTCTGTCCATTGTCATCGAACACGGGTGTTCCCTGTACTTCGCCAAGCGAGTCCGGACGTCCCACAGCATAGACAGTCGAATTATTCATGTCCATGTTGATGTCGGCGGCTTCGAGTCTGATTGTACCGTATGTGACCTTGCTGCTGCCGAACAGGTTGGCCTTGCTTGAACCTTCAAGCGTGATGGAGTCCATCGATTCGAAAATGACAGGATTGTCAAGGTCGGCCTTGGTGCGGTTTATACGCCCTTTCGACGGCTTGATACTTGCGGTGTCGCGTGTTGCTACGGAGTCGGTACTGATTCGTGTGCGTTTACGCTGGGTTTCAGTCAACCCCTGTATGTCGGCTACTTTGTCAAGCGAGTCTATCACATTGATGAGCAACGATGTGTCGGCGGCAGATATACTGTCGTCGGTAATTGGAAATGTGGCCGGATCGTCTGTCGCAGGTACACGAGCAATGCTTCCGGTCGGACAAGCAACCGAAACAGCCAGCATTGCCAGCACAAATAGCGGATATATGATATGATGCCTCACGGGCGATAATGACTGTGCAAAAGTTGGCGCAAAGATACTCACTTTACTCCATACTTCAGCACAGTGTGTCTCTTTTTTACCCTTTTTCACTTGTGGCAACATACCGATTGCCGCGTAAGTGCGTATGCAAAATAAATAAATCATCAGATCCGTAGGCCGAATTGAGGAAATTTGCTATCTTTGCGGTCAAATAACTTACAATTGCAATGACTAAGGAATTAGATTGGAATAATCTGTCGTTCGGATATATTCCCACAGACTACAATGTGCGTTGTCGTTATACCGATGGCCACTGGGGAGAAATCGAAGTTTCCGACTCCGAATATATTAATATGCATATGGCAGCTACCTGCCTGCACTATGGACAGGAGGTGTTTGAAGGCCTGAAAGCATTCCGTGGCAAGGATGGCAAGATCCGTATTTTCCGTCTGGATGAGAATGCACGCCGCATAGCATCATCTGCACGTGGCATAAAGATGCAGCCGATAACCGAGGAACTCTTCCGTGAGATGGTTATCAAGGCAGTCAAGCTGAACGAACGTTTCATTCCTCCCTACGGCAGTGGTGCCTCCCTGTATATACGTCCGTTAGAGCTTGGCATGAGCGCCCAGATAGGTGTGCATCCTTCTACTGAGTATCTGTTTATGGTGATGGTCACTCCGGTAGGTCCTTATTTCAAGGAGGGATTCAAGCCTACAAACATCTGTATAATGCGCGAGTTTGACCGCGTAGCTCCCAAGGGTACAGGTCGATGGAAAGTCGGCGGAAACTATGCCGCGTCCCTCGAAGCCGGCGAAAAGGCCCATGAACTGGGATATTCGGCTGTGTTGTATCTTGATCCTCGTGAGAAGAAATATCTGGACGAGTGTGGCCCGGCCAATTTCTTCGCTATTAAAGACGGTGTATATATCACCCCTGAGAGTGAGTCCATCTTACCGTCGATCACCAACAAGAGCCTTATACAGCTCGCGCAGGATATGGGCTTGAAAGTTGAGCGTCGCCATATCACTATTGACGAACTCGAACACATTCAGGAAGCTGCTGCATGTGGTACGGCCGCTGTAGCATCGCCTGTGGCCGAGATTGATGATATCGACACCGGTAAGAAGTATGTTGTGAGTCAGGATGGCAATCCCGGTCCGGTTGTTACCGCACTCTACAATAAACTCCGTGGTATTCAGCTCGGTGAAGAGCCAGATGTTTACGGTTGGAACACCATAGTGGAGTGAGCAATACAGGTAAATCAACAAGTGTGCCCGACTGGCACGCGATAATTGACAAATATTATCCCGCAGGTTCAGGTCTGCGGGATATTTTGATACGTCATAGCCGATCAGTGGCCGGACTGGCCATGAGTCTGGCTGCAAAAAATCATCTGGATATTGATCTGAAAGTAGTGGAGGCTGCGGCAATGCTCCATGATATCGGTATTTTTGAGACGTCGGCAACTGATATACTATGTGATGGTGATGAACCGTATATACGTCACGGACTTATCGGTGCCCGACTGCTCAGGAGTATCGGTGTTGATGAACAATATTGCCGGGTTGCCGAACGTCACACCGGGGCCGGCCTGACAGCAGCCGAGATTGAGGCGCAGGGCTTGCCATTGCCCCCAGGCGATTATCTGCCCCACACGGAGCTTGAACAACTGATTTGTTACGCTGATAAATTTTTCAGCAAGAGCGGCGATATGAAGATGAAGGATTTTGATAGGGTCCGTCGTTCTATGGCTCGTCATGGAGAGGCTACGTTGGCGCGTTTTGATGAACTTGCCCACCGGTTCGGACATCCACAAGTGTGAGTCAGTCATGAAGACCAGTGTGAGCCTTATAGCATTGAGGACTATCCGCCACAGCGACCGATCGGACATTCTGTCCGCATATTCGCGTGAGCTGGGGCCTATGAGTTTTACTGTACCTGCCGGGGCTGGAAAGGAATCAGTAAGACGCCGGGCATTACTGATGCCGATGAGTATAGTGGAAGGGGTTGCCGATGTGGTTGCCGGACGGGAGCTGTCGAGACTGTCCCAGATCCGTCCGATTGTAATGCTTCAGGGGGTTTATGGTAATCCTGCCAAAAATGCTATCGCGCTTATGATGGCCGATCTGTTGTGTGCCTCGCTCAGACAGGGGCAGCCTGACCGCGCCATGTGGGACTATGTTTGCGGCAGTATGCGGGTGCTCAATGACTTGCCTTCATCTAGGGTTGCCAATTTTCATCTGGTATTTATCTATGGTATCGGACGTATGGTTGGTATTGAGCCTGATTACTCTACCTATAGCGCCGGATGTTGTTTTGATATGCGTGAGGGGCGTTTCTGCCGCAGCCTGCCTCTGCATGGCGATGTTCTCATGGGCAACGATGCCCGCATGGTGGCCACTCTGTCGCGCATGACCTACCGTAATATGCATATAGTGAAACTTTGCCGGAATGACCGTAACATGATTCTTGACTCCATGCTACGATATATTACCATACATTATATACCTGTCGACAGGTTGCGTAGTATAGATGTGGTTCGTGAACTGTTCAATTCATGACATCGGCAAGAATATAGCGGGCAACCGAATCCTCGGTGTTTGGACCTATCACGATGTCGGCGGCGGCTTTGACCTGTGGTAGAGCATTGTCAACGGCAACGGCCACATCTGCGATTTCCATCATAGGGATGTCGTTGAGATTATCACCGAAAACTGTCAGTCTTGACGCACCGGTATCGCGGCGTAGGCGTTTTATGGCTGAAGCCTTGGATACTCCCGGAGCGTATATCTCAAGTATGCCGATGGATTGGTTGAATATGTCGGGATACGCCGATACCGAGCAGCTGTCATGGCTGCGCAACTCTTCGGCAGTGCTATGTATGGAGTTGATATCGGCTATACCGAGAAATAGCAGAGTGGGGTTGTATATTCCGCTCTGCGGTGGTGAGAAGTGAAATTGTTTGAGGCGCAGATGGCGTCGTTCGTCTACAAACGATTGCTCTGCTCGGTTCATGGTCGCAGTTCCGTCGGGTGACAGATGGTATACGTCAAGAAATCCAGTGCTATTCAGTGTATATCTGAAGGGCGTGATGCCATGCTCCATGCATATCCGTCCTATCACATCGCATGTCAGGGGATCTATTGGTATATAGGAGTCGTAGCGTTTGCGGTTGAGATTCCATGTCGCAGCTCCGGTCATCACTATTGCCGGAAGTGAAGCAGGTATACCTGACATCAGCACGTCGACAGTGGCTGGAGTTCTTGCAGTAGCTATCGTAAACATTGCGCCATAGTTGCAGATATCGGTCAGGATAGCCTTCGATCTGTCGGATATGCGGCTCTCGTGATTAAGAAGCGTACCGTCAAGATCGCTTATATATAGATTTTTATGTGGATTATTCATTATCAAAGGTGATCGGAAGTAGTATTGTGAATTCTGTTCCGTGTTCCGGACGCGAATGACTCACGTATATGTGGCCGTGATGATAGTCCTCGACAATTCTGCGGGCAAGTGTCAGGCCCAGACCCCAGCCTCGTTCTTTCGTTGTAAATCCGGGTTCGAAGATCGCTTTCTGAATCCGTTTTGTCATACCCCGTCCGGTGTCGGTGACGGTAATGCAAGCCATAGCTTTGTCATGTCCGTCATTATCAGTCAACGATGTACGGAGTGCTATTGTTCCGTGTCCATCTATGGCATCCGCAGCATTTTTTATGAGATTTTCAAGTACCCACTCTATAAGTGGTGCCGACATCATCACCTCCGGTAGTTCAGCAGTAAGATCGGTGTTTATGGTTATGTTGCCGGATATGCGCGATGACATATATCCTGCAATCTTACTTACCACTTCATTCATGTTGTCGACGTCAAGTCGCGGTCTTGACCCTATTTTGCCAAATCGGGAGGCTACGGATGATAACCGGTTTATGTCTTTTGACATTTCGTTGACTATTTCGTTGTTCACACCATAGTCCGGGAGCAGTTCGATCCATGCCATTAGCGATGACAGGGGAGTGCCAAGCTGATGAGCGGTTTCCTTCGACAATCCTATCCAGACCTTGTTTTGTTCGGCACGTCGTGTCGATGATACTGCGTAATATACCATGAAAACAAATATTGCCATCACGGCAATCTGAACATATGGATAGTAACTCAGACGCTTTAGCAGACTCGATTCATCGTAATATAGATATTGACTGTAGTCGGGACTTATCATTATAGTGATCATTCTGCCAGCATCGGCCATTTCTTTCTGGCGTGCGAGCAGAAAAACGTTGTTGGCAGTCCCCGACACGGTCGGATCGCTTGTTTCGGTTGTCTCGGGAAGATCGAAGTTGCGATAGCTTATTATTGAGCCGGAACTATCGGTCAGTAGTACAGGTATGGTTTGATTTGATTCTATTATAGAGAGTGGAAAATCGACATCGTTTCCTGTCCCGCTGACAATCTCGCGTGTAGCATCGGCCCATATCTGCATGCGCGATCGTTCCTGGGCGGCAAGATCTTTGACAAGATTGCTGCCTGCATACAGAAAAAAGCCCACCACTATTATAGCGATGAACATCAGGATAGCTGTGCCGCGGCGGCGTAGTTCATACATATTCATGTCCGGTTATAACAACGTATTGTGGAGTCTGATTATTGTAATAGCGCTGAAAATGGTGGTGTTGATCAAAAATAATTGAATAAAAATAATGAAATTAACAGAAAGATTTGCACAATCCGAAAAAAGTGCCTAACTTTGCCCTCGCTTTCGAGCAATACCTCGTTGGCCCATTCGTCTATCGGCTAGGACGCAAGATTTTCATTCTTGAAAGAGGAGTTCGATTCTCCTATGGGCTACCAAGAAAGAAACAAAACAAAAACTTCAACTACTAACTCATAATGGCAAATCATAAATCCTCTATCAAGAGAATTCGTCAGATTGAATCACGCCGCCTCCGCAACCGCTACTACGCAAAGACTGCACGCAACGCTGTGCGCAATCTTCGTAAGCTCACCGACAAGGCTGCTGCAATGGAAGCTCTTGTAAAGGTAACGGCAATGCTCGACCGTCTCGCCGCAAAGAAGACTATATCGAAGAACAAAGCCGCCAACCTTAAGAGCAAGCTCGCTCTCCACATCAACAAGCTGGGCTGAAGCAAGCTGTAAGGGGGAAGGACGGCTCTTGTAAGCAATACCCCATTGGCCCATTCGTCTATCGGCTAGGACGCAAGATTTTCATTCTTGAAAGAGGAGTT
>CANRVB010000031.1 GCA_947643165.1 uncultured Porphyromonadaceae bacterium
CCCGCTGGGTGGCTGCTTCCCGAAAGCGAGTGCAAAGGTACACCCTTTTCCCGTACCCTCCAAATGTTTTAACACTTTTTTGCATGAAAATTCCCGAACATTCCTCCCGCGTCTTTGTTATTCTTCCTGATTATCACATAATTGACACATTTCTCTTGGGCGGCTGATTTTTTTGCCGTATATTTGCATTACTATGGACTACCGAATATTTCCGCCCGAGCAACTCATCGAAGGCTCCGTTTCTCTTCCCCTGTCGAAGAGCATAAGCAACCGCGCTATTATCCTTAACGCGTTAACAAAAAATCCGCAGCCGCTCCCCACGGTTGCCGCCTGCGACGACACCGATTCCTTGCTCAAGGCCCTCGCCGATACCTCCGCCCCCAATATAAATATAGGGGCTGCCGGTACTGCCATGCGGTTCCTTACCGCTTTCTATGCCGCAACCGACGGCACGGATGTCATCCTCGACGGATCCGAACGCATGCGCCGACGCCCCATCGCTGTGCTTGTCGATGCGCTCCGGAGCCTTGGCGCCGATATTCAATACACCGGCTTGCAAGGTTTCCCTCCACTCCACATCAAAGGCACATGCCTCGACGGAGGCCAACTGACCGTCAAAGCCGACATCAGCTCCCAATATATATCCGCCCTGATGATGATAGGACCCGTCATGACAAACGGTCTGCACATCACTCTCGACGGCGAGATCATCTCTACTCCATATATACGTATGACCGCAGCCATGATGCGGCAGGCCGGAGTAAACGTCGACATAGAAGGCAACACCATATCCATACCCCACACCTCCTACAATCCCGGAGCATTCCAGTCTATTGAAGCCGACTGGAGCGCCGCTTCCTATTGGTATGAGATCGAAGCTCTCTCTTCCGGATTCATCAGCCTCTCTGGACTTCATCCCGACAGCATTCAGGGCGATGCAAAAGTCTCTTCCTACTTCGACAGCCTCGGCGTATGCACTATATTCTCCGATCAACAGCCCGACTTGGTCGAACTGCAGGCAAACCCCGATCAGGCTCCACGGATATCTTTCGATATGTCCGGCACCCCCGACCTGGCTCAGACTATCGCCGTCACTTGCGCAATGCTCGGAATCCCGTTCTCCATATCCGGACTGTCGACACTGCGCATCAAGGAAACCGACAGGATCGAAGCCCTGCGCGTCGAACTCCTCAAACTCGGCGTGATCCTGCAGATCGACGGTGAAATCACGATCAGTTGGGACGGACGGCGGCGCCCCATCACCAGTCTGCCCGAATTCGACACCTACAACGACCACCGCATGGCAATGGCATTCGCCCCCGTGGCACTATACATACCGGGCATTGTCATTCGCGACGCCGAAGTCGTCTCTAAATCCTACCCTGAATTCTGGGATCACCTCCGCTCTGTCGGATTCGAAATTATTGACGCGGCAACCGAACCTCAAAATGATAACCCAGCTTCTTGATTTCACATTTTTCAGAAACGCGCTCTGCGCACTGCTCCTCATTAGCATTGCTTCTGCCATAATCGGAACCTACATTGTCACCCGTAGGCTCGTTTCTATTGCAGGCGGTATCACTCATGCCTGCTTCGGCGGATTGGGCCTTGGATACTTCCTTGGCATAAACCCGATCCTCATGGCCGGTGCGACTGCTATCGCATCATCCCTCGCCGTAGAAAAGATGTCCGCATCCGGACATATCCGCGAAGACTCCGCTATCGGAGTGATATGGTCCCTCGGAATGGCGATGGGTGTCCTCTTCGTTTTCCTCACTCCCGGATACGTGCCCGAACTCAACGCTTTCCTTTTCGGTAACATCCTCACCGTTTCCTACACCGACATCTCTGTCTTCGCCCTGTTCGCCGCCGCGCTCATCCTGTTCTTCACACTCATGCGCCGGACTATTATAGTCTGCGCGTTCGACCGCGATTTCGCGCAGGTGGCAGGAATGCCGGTCCGCACCATCAATTACATCATGACAGCATTCATCGCCATCGGCATTGTCCTTACCATTCGCCTCGTCGGAATCATGCTGCTCATGTCAATGTTCACACTCCCCCAGATGACCGCCGAACTTTTCAGCCGCAGGTTCGAAGGAATCATGACCGGATCAGTCATAATTTCATGCCTCAGCAGCATGGCCGGACTCATCGCCGGAGCCTATATCGACGTTCCGGCATCTGCACTGATCGTCATTTCGATGGTCGTTTCTTATATTTCGTTCAAACTTGCGTTGACAATATACTGGTACTTTGCACGTTAGGATTACATGATCGTCCTCCGTTATGCCAAAATATTGAAGACTTTGATCCGGACGCTCGCGATCGTCGCGGCGATCTCGAGCGTAACTATCTGTCAGTCATGTTCTTCCACAAAAAATACTGCCGCAAATCGCAATTATCAGGCCTTCATAACTCGCTATAACGTCTATTATAACGGCGACGAACATTACAAGGAAACCCTCCGTTCAATGGAAGATTCCTACGAAGATGACTACTCCAGGCTATTGTCCGTACACCCCGTCCATGCCTATGACGGGGCCAAAGAACCCGGTGTATCTTTCTCACGGTCAGCCGATAAGGCTCGCAAGGCAATTCAGCTCCGCTCTATCAAAAAACGTCCCAGGCGAAAAACCGGCCACGCCGACGACATGCAATATCAGAATTGGCTCAAACGCGAGGAATACAACCCCTTTCTCCACAATGCCTGGCTCCTCCTCGGCAAAAGTCAGTTCATGGACGGAAATTTTTCAGCTGCCATCTCCACTTTCTCACTGATAATCAGACACTTCTCCTGGCTTCCCGAAACTGTCACCGAATCAAGAATCTGGTTGGCCTGGGCATACACACTCTCCGCCCGCTACTTTGAAGCCGAAAAAACTTTATCCCTCGTCAACGAAAAAAAGATCTCCTCACCTCAACTGCTACACCTCTATTATCTCGTTGATACTGACCTACTTATCAACACCGGAAAAATTGCCGAAGCCATCCCAGTATTGTCGCAGGCAGTCAAGGGTGCTTCCGGGTCTCAAAAGATACGCCTCAACTTTTTACTCGGCCAACTGCTTGAACTTGAAGGTAATAAAGCCGAGGCATACCGCATATTCGGAGATATTTCACGGTCCCAGTCCGCTCCCTACCGCACAAAATTCAACGCCCGCATCAAACAGAGCGAAGTCTTCAGCGGACCAAATGTCAACAACGAGATAAAATCCCTTCGCTCAATGCTGCGCTACGGCCGGAACAAAGAGTATGCCGACCAGATACTCTATGCCATCGGCAACCTTTATCTGTCGCGCAACGACACCACACACGCGATCGAAGCCTACCGCAACGCCATCGCACAACCCTCAGTATCAGGACTTAACAAAGCGCTTGCGCAACTCCGTCTCGGCCAAATTTACTTTGACCGCCGCCGGTACGACCTGGCGCAACCGGAATACGCGGAAGCTCTGCCTCTACTACCAGAAAATTTTCCCGACTACAAAAATCTAAGCGAACGAAGCGATATCCTTGATGAACTTGCCGTTTACTCACGCAATGTCGTTCTTCAGGATTCATTGTTGGAACTATCGTTGTTACCACCTGACCGTCAGCTTGATATAGTCAATAAAATAATCGCCGACTTGATAAAACGCGAGAAAAGCGAAGCTGAAGAACAACGTCGCAACGACTTTATTGCCGAAAATACTGCTGCAAACGCCGTCACCACCCTGCAATCATCGGCCGCGGCGGTATCTTCATTCACCCTGAACAACGATAAATCATGGTATTTCTACAACGATGCCGCTAAAAACGCCGGTCGGACAGAATTCCAGAAACGATGGGGTAATAGAAAACTTGAAGATGACTGGAGGCGGCACAACAAATCCACATTTTCTTTCTCATCCACAGACACTTACAACGATTCAACCGACACATCCGCCCGGAATGATGAGAATATAATGGCAAACCTCGACAGCCTTGCGGCTGCAATGGATCCCCACAAACCTGAATACTATCTCAAACAGATACCTTCCGACGATATCCAGCGTACCAACGCTAACAATGTGATCCAGCAAGGATTATACAACATGGGAGTCATTCTGAAAGACCGGCTTGAGGATTATCCGGCAGCCGAACACCAGTTTGCCACCCTGCTGTCACGCTATCCCGATAATATTTACCGGCTTGACACATATAACAACCTGTTTCTCATGCACATGAGAATGGGCAACCGCGATATGGCCGAAACATACCGGCAGCTTGTGCTGAGTGAATTCCCCGAAAGCAAACTCGGCTACGCCATGCGTGATCCGGACTTCCTTGACCACATGGCCCGGATGAACGTGATTCAGGATTCGCTCTACAACACCACCTATCGTATCTATCTTGATGGCTCTCATCCCGATTCGATACACACAATTGTCCGGACAGTAAAAGATATATACTCCACCTCACCGATAATGCCCAAATTCCTGTTTCTCGACGCCCTGGCTTATGTGAATCAGAACGATCCTGAAAACTTCGGCAACACTCTACGACAGATTCTCGAACAGTATCCCGAGTCCGATGTATCTCCTCTCGCGTCCTCCTGGCTTCGGGAACTCAACAACGGAAGAGATATCAATCCGTCAGACCGACCGGTCAGAGGTATGATATGGACCACACGACTGTCATCGAACGTTCCGGGCGACTCGGCTACCGTTCCTGACAATGCTCTCAGATTCGATTTTACCGATCCGGGAGACCCAATGGTAATTCTGGCATATCCTGTAGACAGCGTCAGTCCAAATCTGTTGCTATATGATGTGGCGCGCCATAATTTCAGCTCTTTCACCATACGTGATTTCGATCTTCAGCAGATGAATTTCGGCAATCTCGGACTGCTTACCATATCCGGATTCAAGTCGCAACGCGACATTCAAATGTATCTGCACTCTCTGACCGCTATAAATCTGCCGCCTCAGGTAAGACCAATCATCATCGGAAAGAAAAATTTTGAGCTGCTAATCACATCGGGGGGATCATTCGACGAGTATTTCCGTGCAGCCGAAGATTATAGAATCAAGGAAGCCCACGAAGAAAATCTTCCTCCGGACATATACCCTACACCCGAAGAAATGTATGGGCCTCCCCGAAATGACTGATCAGTCTTCTTTCCGCAGACGACGGCATTCGAATGCCTCGGCCGATCTGACCCAATCCTCCCTCACCGGGCGCGATGTGGCCGTTTCCGGATCAAAAGGAGCCATGACAGTACGCCCTATACACTTAGTCTGACCCGTTGATGGATTTATAATCCTTTGCTCCAAGGTTATACTTCTGGGCCCTACCTTGCTTACGGCAGTCCACACCTCAACCTCCTCGCCGAAAAATGTCTGGGCATAGAAATCAACATTCACATTCACTATGGCTATGTTGATGTGCCGCATATCCACTCCTCCAGGCAGTATCTGAGCGAAATACTCGACCTTTCCCAGATCCATATACGACAGATACATTGTATTGTTGACATGACCGAGCATATCGCAGTCGGTAAATCTCACCTGAACCCTTACTGAATGGCGGAATGGGAATTCCGAAACCGGCACCCGCGGATTATCGGAATGAAGAAAATTTCCGGGACTAATCATTTTTACCTTCTTGTTTATTTTGATTGCGCGGATGATGCTCAAGTATCTCGGCTCTCAACCGCGTCCTGTCTATATGTATGTATATTTCCGTAGTAGCAATGCTTTCATGGCCCAGCATCTGCTGTATGGCCCTCAGGTTTGCTCCCCCTTCCAGCAAGTGGGATGCAAACGAATGGCGCAGAGTATGTGGTGAGATCTCTTTCTTGATCCCGGCCATCTCCGCAGCCCGTTTTATGATATAGAATATCATGACGCGTGTCAGTCTGCTTCCCCGCCGGCTCAGAAAAAGTATTCCCTCCTCGCCGGGTTTCACATCCAGTTGATCACGCTGAGGCAGATAGGCCTTGATTTCGGATATGGCAGAATCTGATATAGGCACCAGACGTTCCTTATTTCCCTTTCCATGGACCACCACATACTGTTCGTCCATAGATATTTTGTTTATCTCAAGATTTACCAGCTCGCTCACCCGCAGCCCGCAACTGTAGAGTATCTCTATTATAGCCCGGTTTCTCTGCCCCTCATTGGTCGAGAGGTCTATGGTGTCGAGCATAGCGTCTATCTCCTCTATAGAGAGTACATCGGGGAGCCGGCGTGCCGGCTGAGGTCCTTCCAGCAACACAGCCGGATTGACCTTTATAATCTCCTCAGCAAGCAGGTATCTGAAAAAAGCCTTGATTCCGCACACTATACGTCCGCGTGTGGCTGTCGATACACCTATATCATACAGATCGGCGACAAACGCATGCAGATCTGTCAGAGCTATCTCCTCCAGTTTCAGGCCATCGGCGTTGAAAAAAGCAAGCATCTTCGAGGCATCTGCCACATACGCAATGCGCGTATTGTCACTCAATCCACGCTCAAGCATCAGATATGCGTCAAAACCACGTAACAACCGCTCTGTAGGATTCACCTCTCGTATCATATTATGACAGTCTCTATACGTTGCGCAGGGAGTCCACGTCCTCCTACAATTATACTCATATCCTTACCGGCAAATGTCATGCCCAACGGCTCAATCAGTGAAGCGATCTTATGTCCCGACCGGGTATCGGTACGGGCTACTATCACAGTACCGCCTGAATTTACAACGGATTGAAGCTCATCCATGCTGACATTGAGATCAGGCCGGGCCAGATATACCAAACCTTTTTCACCTCTGTCAGCACAACGTCCGGCATACCCTGACAGTTCACCCAACACCGTAGAACCGTGGTAGGCACGCAACGCTGCATTCTCAGCAGGTAGCGTTCCCAAGCCCACCACCTCGCGTCCACCCAGAGCACCGGCGATACGCATCAGAAGCCTTATCCTCTTCGGACTGAGGTTCCCGTTATCGGCAAGCTTGTCAAGCTCACTGTAGCAATAATATCCATACCGGCCTTCGGCGATCACCTGCGTGATGAAATAAAATCCGAACGGCGAGTGCACACCGAACCCGCGCCTATGACGACGGCGGTTTATCTCTGTTGCCAGCCAGTCCAGAAGACGCATTCAGCATTTGCCGGCCTCCTTCCGGTCACGTCTTTTTCCGAAGCCGGTCAAAGCGCAACCTGCCGCGCCCAACAGGCCAAGATAAATCAGAATAATCGATGTGTCGGCCAATGCTGT
This sequence comes from uncultured Porphyromonadaceae bacterium, assembly GCA_947643165.1. Lineage (GTDB taxonomy): Bacteria > Bacteroidota > Bacteroidia > Bacteroidales > Muribaculaceae > Paramuribaculum. The sequence goes on from CANRVB010000031.1 coordinate 7,230, forward strand.
GGTAGTATGGAGTGACTGTGGATCGAACACCATCTCTATGGCATGCTTTCCTGCAGGTATACGCATGGCCCTGAGCACATAATTAACACGTCCCAGCTCAACGGGCTCGCCATCGATATATGCCTGCCAACCCCACGGGAAATATACCTCGCTGAACACAGCCACAGCATCGGCCGCCGATGTGGAGCTATAAGTCAGCCTGTTAGGCGCATAGCTGGTGAGACGGATAGTATCGCCGGCTGCCGTCGGTCTTACTTCGCCAAGAACTGATCTGAACGACTCATCGGCAACGGCAGTTACAGCAGGATCAAGCCCGTCAAGAGCCGACATCTCCGCATCAGCCCCCTTCACGTAGTCTATTCCGTCTACAAACCATGCATTTCCCAATGCCCGGTCGTTAAGATATGGTTGGCCGGAACCATCTATTATATATCTGGCATTCAGCATATCAAGCACACGCATATCGGCCTCCGATCCGGCACCTTCGAGAATATTCGAAATATGACGGTCAATAAGATCCTGATAACGTGTCAGCTTGGCCGCATGATATCCACCGATAGTCTTATGACGGTAAGAGGGTTCAGCCTGCCAGAACTGCGGGATATTCATAACCCTGTAGTGACTCGTCGTATCTGCAAGTATCAACTTGTCGGTCTCGGTCATCGGGAAGGGTTCACCTCCACCGCTCAGCATAGGCGAAACAAAGCTATCAGTGTCAAGATATCGTTTATCGACCATATACAGATCGCCCAACACAAGCAGGCACACAATACCAGCCACTGCCGCTCCGCTGAGCTTGCGGCGCATATACAGCACAAGGACGCCGAATCCGGCCGCTACGACCAGGAACGACCGCATACCGTCGGACTCTATCATAGTGTAGCGCAGATTAGTGACAGCGCTATATATCTTCGGATTTGAAAGACTGAGCGAATAAGCCTGCTCGCTTGTGGCTCCCTGCGACATCAGCATCTGCTGAATGTAGGCATCGGTCGACCTATCGTTGTCGGTTATGACCGAGCCGAAAAGCGACGGTGCCACTATAGCCGACAGACACACAACAAGCACAATACCAAAGCTCCACAGCACGGGCTTCCTGTATTGACTCCAGCGGTCTCCGCTATCATCGGCAATCAGCTTCTGCAGAGCGACCATTGCAAGGAGCGGCATAGTGAACTCAGCTATAACAAGTATCGACTCAACTGTCCTGAACTTGGCATACATAGGCATGTAGTCGATCATAATATCCGTGAGCCACATGCAGTTACGGCCAAGGGCCAGAAGTATTGACAGTACCGTCAGCACTACCAACGCCCATTTGAACGGACCTTTCACTACAAAACATCCCACAAGGAACAGCGCTACGATCAGAGCGCCGACATATACCGGGCCATTTGTACCTTCCGGCTCGCCGAAATACTGACCCATCCACTGCAGGTACTGGGCCTCCATTCGGTCGAGCTGTCCATCCGACATCATGCGCTGAGCCTCAGGCAGATCGGCGAGTGTAAGCATCTTGTTTCCACCCTTTTCAGGCTTGACGCTCGCGCCGCCCTTCACGTTCGGGATAAGCAGTGAGAAAGTTTCTGCCTGTCCGTAGCTGTATTGGGTTATGTAGTCGCGGTCGAGGCCGGTGGTCACGTTGCTTGCATCCTGATTGGCTCTCGTAAGTTCGCTGTGGGCTCCACGGATGGTCTGCTTGCTGTATTCATAGGTATTGTAAAGACTTGGGAGATTGGCACATACGGCCAGCACTGCGGCTACAATCAGCGTCGCGGTAGCCACAGACCAACGCCGGATAGCTTTAGAGCGTATGGCAGACACGAGCGCGGCTATGACTATGCCAACTATCACAAACAGAAAGTAATAGGTCATCTGGACATGATTTCCGGCAAGCTGAAGCATGGCGAAGAGAGCGGCGATCGATCCACCGGCGAGGTAACGTCCTCTGTATGCGAGTATTATGCCGGCAATAGTCGGAGGCACATAAGCCAGGGTAATGAACTTCCAGATGTGTCCGGCGCCAATAATTATGATGAAATAGCTTGATAATCCGTAAGATACGGCGCCGATCAGAGCGACATACCATTTCATCTTCATCGACAAACCCAGTATAAAGAAGCCTAACATCATCATTACCAACAGGTTGGCCGGTGATGGAAGTCCCAGTCCCATCAGGGTGTTGATCCAGTCATAAAGCTTGGTTGACGGATAGCTCGGGGAGATCTGGAATGTGGGCATTCCGGAGAATATCGAATTGGTCCAGCGGGACGATTCGCCGGTCTGCTCCTGGTATAGCTGCGTCTCATGACCGATCGCGGCACCCTGCTGCATGTCATGCTGACGGAGCACCCCTCCTTCAGCCGCATCGGGATAAAAATATGCGAAAGCTATCAGAGCTATCACTACAATACTGATGACCGAACCCCAGCATGAGGGGCTCTTGATAAACGACAATAGGCGTTGCTTCATAACCTTATGATAAATTATTGTGCAAAGCTACAAAAAATTTCGCTACCAGAGCCGCCGGGCCCTGTCATGCGTCAATAAAGTTGGGTTGTTTCGAAAAAATAATGTATATTTGTGCGGGTTTCAATTATGACACGCATTACCGCAACCATATTGACTTATAATGAGGAACGTAGCATTGAGCAATGCCTACGCTCCCTGAAGGATGTTGCCGACGAGATAATTGTCGTGGATGCCTGTTCAGACGACCGCACCACGCAGATCTGCCGCCAATGGCCGGGATGCAGGGTCGTCACCAGGCCTATGACCGGATATGGCGCCCAACGCCAGTATGCCACGTCGCTCGCCCTTCACGACTATGTGCTTGCCATAGATGCCGACGAGGCATTATCGCCGGCTCTGCGCAATTCGCTCTTACGCATGAAGCAGGAGGGCCTTTCCCACAGGGGCTATTCGTTCCCGCGTCTGAACTTTTACTGCGGTCAGCCCGTTAAGCATAGCGGATGGTATCCCGACACTCAGGTCAGACTGTTCGACCGGCGGTATGCCAACTGGAACCTAAACGATGTTGCCGAAAAAGTAATTTTCCGCGATTCGGTCAGTCCATTTCCTGTAGATGGCGATATTCTGCACTACCGTTGTGATTCGCCCGACGAATACGAGCAGACCGAGATGGCTCATGCCGACCTTCATGCAAAGCTTATCGTGGCCTCCGGTCGCCGGCCGGGCCCGCTTACTCCGATGTGGGAGGGCATAAAGGCGTTTGTAAACTGCTATATAGGCAACCGGGCCATGCTCGACGGAGCCGCAGGCCGGGCCATATCAAAGAGACAGTTCCGGTCGGCCAGACACGCATTCAAACTTGCCCGCAAGCTCATGACGGCTTCCTGACACTCGTCACAAAGCTAACCACCATCCGTCACTATTGCCATCTCTTTCAACTATTTATCTTTTTCAGGCAGCGATGAAAATCATTCAGACATACAGCGACGCACAAAATACCGCCCAATCCTTTCTCATAGGACAGCGCACCATGGCCATGGCGCGCGACGGCCACCATGTGTGCGCGCTTGTCAACTCGTCCTCGCGGTTGGCCGAACTGTTCAAGCGTCATCCCGACATGATCACAACCCTTACGTCGGGGTTTGCCTTCGGGAGCAGCCTTTCGCTGCCTATCAAGCTGCAGCGTCTTTTCGACAGTCCCGATTCCGACAACCGCACCGTTGTACATTGTCCCGACATACAGCTGGCCGACAAGGCGCTGCTGGCGCGGAAATCGAACGCAGCAAATATAAAGGTGATACTTGAGCTGAGTACGGGTGTTCCGCCGGTAAGCAGTGCCGTAAACCGCCATGTACTGTCGTCGGTCGACGCCGTAGTACTCCCCTCGCAGACCGACGCCGACATGCTTCTCGGATCGGGGGCATGGGTCAACTCCGACAGGGTGCACGTCATTGCGCCGGGCGTAGTGCTGCCCGAAATCATCGTTCCCGACGATAACGATGACGACAAGCCTGAAGATGAGGAGCGCGACGATGAGATGACCGTGGTATGGGCCGACTCCATACTGCCGGGCTGCGGCCTGGACACTATAGTCGAGGCGCTCGGATACATGCACCGCAAGCGCATCCGCCTCATTGTCGCCGGCCAGGGCCCCGGACGCTACGCCATGCCCATAATAAAACGCAGCCGTTCGCTCGGAATAGCCGACCGGATAGAGTGGCTCGGCAATGCTGTTCCCGACCACAACCTGCTGTCGAAAGCCGACGTCGGCCTGATATCGGCTCCCCACTCTCCGCAAGCACTCTCAGCAGCGGCAATATTCATGTCGGCCGGCATACCTGTCATCTGGGCCGACGGCTCGCTCGCCCGCGAGATAGTGATGGACGATGTTGACGGTATGCATGCCGGACACACTGTTGACGACTGGTGCGAGATCATCGGCATGCTGTTCAGCGACCCGGCACTGCGCTCACAGCTCGGACGCGACGCCCGCGCAAAGGCAGAGGCCCAGTACTCCATGTCGCGCCATACCGATTCACTTACCCGACTTTATCTCACGCTAAATTCCTGAACATATACTTGGTGAGTACATATATCAACATACGGCTCAATCCGAAATACGAATCGCTCAGTCCATTCGTATTCGACATCACAGCATCCGGCCTGCCCGACGATGCGACTCTCGTCTACAAATCGCGCAACAAGATCGTACGCACCCTGCACGACGGGCTCGACATAAATATCAAGGCTTTCAAGCTGCCCAATCTGGCCAACCGGTATATATACTCAATGTTCCGCAAGTCGAAGGCCGAACGCAGCTATCTAAACGCGTGGAAACTCATCGACCTCGGCTTCCACACCCCCGAGCCTATAGGTTTCGGCGAAGAGAAAGTGCCCGGACGGCTTAAGCACAGCTACTATTTCTCCATACAGATAGAAGCAGCGGAGATGCGCAACATGGAGACACGCCCCGACGCCGCGGCCCTGCTCCACGCGCTCGGCACCGAAATGGCACGTCTTCACCGTGCCGGAGTATGGATGAAAGACTTCTCGCCCGGCAATGTGCTCTTCACCCGCACCGGCTCCGGATCATACATATTCAACCACGTAGATCTGAACCGCATCGAATTCGACTGCCACGACAACGACAAGCTCATGCGCATGTTCGGAGCTATGGTCTACACCGACGAGCACCTGCGCATGCTGTCGGACGGATATGCCATCGCTCTCGGACTCGACCTCGACGAGACATACCGCATGGCCCTGAAGCAAGTCGACCGATTCAACAGATACCGCGAGCGCAAAGCCCGCCTGAAAAAACTATTACGCTAACACCTCAACTTACTTCATGATATCATGAGCGAAAAACTTGCCCTATACTGCACAAACATAAACGAATACATACCATTTGCAGGCGGCGACACACTCGTCGACATATACCTGCGCATAGCCGACCGATTGGGTTTCGAGCCAATATGCGCCCGCGTCAACAACAAGACCGAAGGCCTCGACTTCAGGCTCTTCATGCCCAAGGTGGTGGAATTCCGTCAGCAGAACACGCCCGACGGCAACCGCGTATACATACGCTCGCTCTGCATGATGCTCTACAAGGCGGTGTCGGACGTAGTGCCCGGAGCCACCCTGAAGATAGACCACTCACTGTCGCACGGCTACTTCTGCCGCCTCACCAACCTGCCCGAAGGCACGTCGGCAGCCGACTATGTCGACCGTATCCGGCAGACCATGCGCGAACTCGTTGTCCGCGACATACCGTTCGTGCGCCACGAGAGCCTCACGCCCCACGTGATCAACCGCTTCCAGGACCAGGGACTGGCCGACAAGGCCCTACTGCTCAGCACTCTCCACGACCTCTATACCACCTACTACACACTCGACGGCCTGGCCGACAACTATTATGCCGCCCTGGCGCCACGCACCGGAATGCTCCGAGTGTTCGATCTCATACCCTATGAGGACGGAATGCTCCTTCTGGGTCCCGACAAGGCCGATCCATCGGTGGCAAGCCGCCCGGTGGCCCAGCACAAAATGTTCAATGCCTTCACCGATCACCTGCGGTTTAACAAGATAGTGGGCGTGACAAACGTAGGCGAACTCAACCGCGCCGTCGAGAACAAGGAATCGGCCATGCTGATCAATGTGAGCGAATCGCTCCATGCCAAGCGCATAGCCAACATAGCCGACGACATTGCCGCCCGCTTCAATCAGGGCGGCGCAAAGATAGTGCTTGTGGCCGGCCCGTCGTCGTCGGGAAAGACCACCTTCACCAAGCGTCTGGCCATAGAGCTGCTCACCAACCTCATCAAGCCAAAGATGATATCGCTCGACAACTACTTTGTCGACCGTCATCACACACCCATCGACGAAAACGGCGAGATGGACTACGAATCGCTCTATGCCCTCGACCTCGAGCTGTTCAACCGGCACATGGCTGCCCTCATCGCCGGCGAGGAGGTGGAGATGCCCTACTACAACTTCGCCTCCGGAATGCGCGAGTACCGCGGTGAGCGGCTCAGGCTCGAACCCGACAACATACTGCTCATAGAGGGCATACACGGCCTCAACCCCGAATTGACCTCGTCGATCGCCGCCGACCTGAAATATAAGGTATATGTGTCGGCTCTGACCACCATCAATATCGACGACCACAACTGGATCCCCACAACCGACAACCGTCTGCTGCGCCGCATTATCCGCGACCACAAATATCGCGGCACCTCGGCCGTCGACACCATAAAGCGCTGGCCAAGCGTGCGCCGTGGCGAGGAAAAATGGATCTTCCCCTATCAGGAGAATGCCGATGCCACCTTCAATTCATCCCTGCTCTTCGAGCTGGGTGTGATGCGCCTGCGCGGCGAGGAAATACTGCGCGGAGTGCCCCGCGATGTGCCCGAATACGCCGAGGCCTACCGCCTCAAGCGCTTCCTATCATACTTCCTCCCCATCTCCGAGGAATACATACCAAGCACCTCACTGCTACGCGAATTTCTGGGCGGATCATCATTCCACTATTGATATCCGCTCCCATATCACACCTTATAAAATAGGAATCAGCATCACGGCTTGCCGCCATGATGCTGATTTCTATTTTTACCGTAATATTATCGGGACTCAGTAGTGATGGTTTCCACCAGCTTCATAAAAGCCTCATCACCGGGAAAAGCTGTCACAGAACGGACCATACTACCCTCTCTGTCAAAAAACAGATAGGTAGGTATGGAGCTGAAGCCATACTTGTCCATCAATCCTTTCATAGCTGATTGACCAAGACGTATGTGCCGCCCACCGATACTGCGCGACAATTTTTTCCATTCGTCCATATCTGACGTATCATCGCTTATATACAGGAACACCACATCCTCGAATGCCGAAGGATTGTCCGACAAAAGCCGGCCAATAGTCTTATGAGCAGCCTTACATGGCCCGCACCATGTGTTCCAGAAATCAACAACAACCGGCTTATTGCCGAAATTTGTCTTGATATAGTTCTCTATATCAAATATTTCGGGTTCTGTCATATCATAGTCAGCATAACTGCGGCTTAACGATCTGCGTAAATTATCATTCTCACGCAGTATTATTGTACGTAATCCGTCATTATAATCCCCCGACAACTTGGCTATCTGCTTTTCATCAAGCAAATTATTATCTCTTATCTTCACGATATAGCACGTAGCCAACAAATAGTCAATGAAGAGCGAATCGGCAGCCATGCCTATATCCGCAAGGCGCGGTTTCACACGATCACGCCATTGCTGTATGCCCTCATCATCGGTTATTGCCAATTCCGGAAACCTTGTGATCAACTGATATGTGAAATAATAAGGCGTGTAACTTACAGGCAGAACTCTAAAAAATGAATTCTCCGACAGATCCAATCTACTGCCGAACTTGGCATAATAATCATCCGGATAACCGTCAACCGTTTTCCCATACCACTCCCGGGCATCTCTTCTATAAGCAATGCTGTGGCGGCTGACAAACCCAAGATAGAGATTCTTTCTGACAAGATCCATAATACTGTCAGGCACATCGTTCAATGCGTGCGCCGCCTGAGAATACAAATATGTGAATATACTGTCCTGCTTGGCCGAAAGCGCTTTCCAGTCATCGAAATACGACTCATCAATATCTACTCCGATCGACCTCGCCGTGCAAGGATCAAACATGAAACATTCCGCTACGGCTAGTGAAATTTTAGACGCCATATTGTCCTCTGTCCCGATCATACTTGTCAACCACAATGAATTGAGCTCCGTCGGAGGCGTTATACTTTTAGCATGCGTTCCCGTTGAATCCTCATTCAGACAGATCCTTACAGTATCGCCCTGAAAAATATCGACATACCCAACCGCGATACATTGTTTTTTCCTTTCAATTCTAAGTCCGACCACCGATTGGGACAGATCCATCGGAATATCTCCGACAAAACAGCCATCTGCTGTACGTTTCAGATACAGTTCGTTAGTAGTCAACGGATCATCAAACAAAGTAGAATAATATACCGCGACAGTTGTGCTGTCCGCACTTTTTTCATTTTCTGCCCCTGTATACCCAAGTTCAATCCGCCCTGTGCCAACCGCTATGTTTGCCCGGCAAACATAAGGGCATATCGCACACAGAAGTACGATAACAATCGACACAAATTTACAACGCTTATTTGTCTTTTGCATATTAGTTTAAGGTCTATTATTATTATTTCATTTTGCCAGTACACTCGTTTTAATACTCTCCGGACCTGATATATCGATTCTCCGGTCTACTTTCTTTCCATAATCGAAAGTATAGGTCATGGTGCATACAAATTTTCTACCCGTCACATGCTTGCTCATATATGAACTGTAGTGCGGCGAAGTAAAGCTTGTCCAACTTTTCCGTTTGTTGTTGAAAAGATTTTCCAATCCTACATTCATATATAGGTTATCTTTTCCGAACGTGAACATAAAATTCCAGCAGTCTTGTGTCCACGACCGCTCCATACCTGCCGATGTCATATCCTTGTATGGTCCGTCATAGCGTAGCTCTGCACGACAATTGCCAAACGAGTAGTCGACACCTCCCGACATACAGAAATGATTGAAATCACTCGCATACAAACCACGTGTGCGCGTATAATACCATTCTGGGGTTATGGAAAATGTGACATCGCCCAAATCATAACTTACGTTCATATTGACTCGTACATTGTCTACCGGATCTGCATTCAGAGTGTGCTTTATCAGTCCCCCGTCCTGAAATGCAGCCGGTATATAGTCATATATAATTGAGTTGACAGTCCTTACATAACCGGCACCCAATGAAAATCTAAGCGATGGTGTGGCTATAAACGTAGAATACAGGTATGAGTCCCACGATGTGAGATTCCTAAGACGGTCGTTGCCCGTAAGCCACATCAGTTCAGAATATTTTATTATGACCGGTGTTGACTCGCTTGCCGGTGTCGGCCGAAGATAAAATCTCAGGGAACCTCCCAACGACAGCTTGCTGTTCGGAGTCCAGTTGACTGAACATTCGCCTGTAGGACGCACTGTATTATCGCCATTGCTTCCGATTTTCCATATCGAGGCTGAAAGACCTGGCTCTACCGTAACCCACAGATCCGGTGAAAACTCATAGAAAACATTCAATCCCGCTGAGAGCTCCTGCCTCGATTGTGATGAACGGCTGTCATTTGAGCCGGAATATTGTGTCGAAAACCAGTCAAGATCCGATTTCACATTCATCTGAAAAATCAGCTTTTCCGAACTTCTGAAATATGGCTGAAGCCACAACTTGCAAGAGTTGACATGCTCCCGGCTCCCATTTACAATTTTTTCGGCATCTCCCGTCTGATTCCACATATTGTTGTTGTTGCTGCCATAAGCATACGACCAACCTCCCGTAAGATACCATTTTGCAGAAAACCGCTTGTAATAATTACCGGAGACCTGAGGAGTGACTGACCTACCGTCTGAATGATAGGCTCCCGTATCCGAACCAAACATATTATCGGTCCATATACTGCTACCGGATCCTCCACTGCCGGGACGGTTCATCCAACCAAACGACAATGTATGCGTGGCACGGAAACTGTCGCCGGTATAACGTGCATTGACCGACACATTCAATGACTCATCCCGTGAGTAACTGCTTTCATCGAAAGACCTCTCGATCCTGTCATAATGATTGCCGTCATGATTAAGATCTTTATAAACCTCGCTGCCCTGTTCCGTAGTGCGGTGATCACGATAATACGATCCTGAAAGCAGCAGTCCGTACGTCATTTTCTTGTAAACAGCCTTTGTCGATGTTGAGTAATATCCATTGTCAGGAACCTTCTGCGTTCCGTTAAAACGGCTCACTCCTCCCACCTCATATTCAGTCATTATGAAATTGACAGCAACCGGCACTCCCTCAAACATCGGGTCGGCAGGCCGCTCGATATACTCCACCCTCTTGGCGTTTTTTGGCCAAAAAGTGGCGATATCTATCTTGTCTGCCCTCACTCCGTTTATAAAGAATACAACCGGCTGGCCTGACCTTCCAACTATGACCCCATCTTTATACCTTATGACCGGCAGGTGCATTTCCTTAAGCAATGTCTCCGGACTGTTTGACAATTGCTTCTCCCTTTTGGTAGGAATAAAGTTTATTTTTCCATTCTCTACCCATCCTCGCCGAGCTGTTACCGACACTTCACCAAGATCCACCGACGGTATACTGTCGTCTGCGGCAATATACAGCCCTCCTGTACAGGCTATGGAGATAAGTAGAGTGAAAATTGTCTTTTTCATGCGGTCTTAACGTTGACAGAACAGCATCATCACCGCATAAAGTCCCTATAATGTCCGATAAGAGATTGGTACGGCGGAGATAACTATATGTCTTTTAGAGAACAAGATATTGTTTCCAAATATAGGTATAATTATCTCCCCCCCCCACATTAATTATTATTTTTTAACATCTTGAAGCCGGCACAGATGCCGTCGTAGCTCTTAAGAAGGGCGCTGAGACTCTTGGCGGTCGAGCTGCCTGTCAGTGTGGCCGACATCTCTACAAGCTTGGTGAGCTTGCTTACGTCGAACATCAGCGACATACTGTTATTGCCGCTCATAGTCACGTAGGCATCCATCTGGCCTATGTTCATCTTGCCGGCTATGGTGAAGTTGAACACAAAGTTGGCCTCCGAACCGTCGGGTGCGGGAGCGATGAGTCCCTTTAGTGTGGCTTTGCCAAACTTCATGGTGAATGTGCTGTCGGCCTCTACGGTAAGGCTGAGCGATGTCAGGCCCGCACGCTTATAGTATGGCTCAAGCTTGTTCTCGAGAGCTGTTGCGGCGGCTATACCTCCGGCTTGCTGCAGCAGGTTGTCCGATTTGAACGACACGGCGGGCGCCGAGTAGGTCCACGAGCCTGCCATGCGTGCCACACTTATGTCGGAGCTGGCGAAGATGTTGCCGAGCAGGTTGCCGAGTTTGCCGGTACCGGTGGACGAAGATGTGCTGTCGCCCGACGATGCAAGGCCCGACAGAATGGAGCGGAGATCGAGCGACGACTGGCTGAATGCAGGCATACCTATGGCCAGGATTGCTATAATAGCTGAGATAATACGTTTCATGTTCACAATAATAGGAATAATAAGAATCAGCGCGTTTCAATGGGCTGTAGCTATGAAACGCGCTGATCGGGGTGTTTAGTATACAGTCTTACTTATTCGTAGCGCAAGGCCTCGATCGGATCGAGATTGGACGCCTTCTGAGCCGGATACCAGCCGAAAAACACGCCCGTAACGGTACATACCGCAAACGACAGTCCTACTGAATAGAGCTGTATGTAGACCGGCCAGTTGGCTATGACGTTGACAAGCCACGAGGCCAGCACGCCTATAAGTATGCCTATCACGCCGCCGGTGACGCTGATTATGACTGCCTCGATGAGAAACTGCGACAGTATGTCTATGCCACGGGCGCCTATCGACATGCGCAGACCTATCTCGCGGGTCCGCTCTGTCACCGACACATACATTATGTTCATGATTCCTATGCCGCCCACAAGCAGCGATATGCCTGCTATGCAGGCCAGAAGGACAGTCATCATGTCGCTGGTCGAGTTCATCATCTCGCTAAGCTCCTGCTGTGAACGGATCTGAAAATCATCTTCATCGCTCTCCTTGAGCTTATGACGGTCGCGTAGCAGAGCCGTCATCTGATCGATGGTCTCGTCGGTCGTGCTCTCGTCGACAGCACTCGCGAATATGCCCTGGATATAGTCGATGGCCAGTATGCGCTTCATCACGGTGGTATACGGAGCCAGCACCACATCATCCTGGTCCTGACCCATGGAATTGGTACCCTTAGATTCGAGCACACCTATCACGGTGAGAGGTATCTTGCCGAACCTCACCACGCGCCCCACCGGGTCCTCCCCGCCGGGAAACAGGTTGTCGACAACCGTCTTGCCAAGGATACACACCTTGGCGGCCGTCTGTATGTCGTGGTCGCTGAACATGGTGCCGTCCTTCACCTTGAGCTTGCGTATGTCAAGATAGTCGGGTGTGATGCCATAGATGGTCGAGGGATAGTTGTTGTTGCCGTTTACGAGCTGACCGCCCGAATTGACCGACGGCGATATGGCCGCCACTCCGGGCAGACTCTTCATGGCCTCGTAGTCGGACACCTCGAGCGTCTGCATGTCGTCGGCGCTCTGGCGCACACCGCCGCGCTGCATGTTGCCGGGATGAATCATGATCATGTTCGATCCCATCTCCGATATCTGGGCCTTGATGCTGTTTTTTGAACCCTGGCCTATGGCAAGCATCGTTATGACCGAGGCCACACCGATGATTATGCCGAGCATAGTCAGGAAGCAACGCAGCTTATTGTTGTTGAGCGCCTTCAGGGCTATTTTCAGTAGATTGGCGAATTTCATAATCAGTCATTATCGTTAGGAAGAGCCTCAAAAGCCTCACGCGCCGATGCCGGCGACAGATTGAGCGTGTCGGACACAATCTTTCCGTCGCGGAGCACTATGTTTCTCGATGAATACAGGGCGAGTTCGGGATTGTGAGTCACAAAAATTATAGTGCGTCCGCGCTCATACAGTTCCTGGAACAGTGTGAGTATGCTGAACGATGTGCGGGTGTCAAGATTACCGGTAGCCTCGTCGGCGAGAATCATCACCGGCTCGTTGACAAGGGCACGGGCTATGGCGACACGCTGCTGCTGACCGCCCGACATCTGGTTGCTCTTGTGATAGAGCCGTTCGTGCAGTCCGACAGCCTCGAGCGCCTTCACAGCCCGCTCCCTGCGCTCATGCGACGACACCGACGAATTGTAGAGCAGCGGAAGCTCCACGTTTTCGATCGCCGTGGTCTTGGGCAGCAGATTATAGTTCTGAAACACAAAGCCTATCTTACGGTTTCTTATCACCGCACGCTGATTCTTGCTCATGGTCTGGACCGATACCCCGTCAAGACGGTATTCGCCCGAAGTTGGAGTGTCAAGACAGCCGAGTATATTCAGCAGTGTGGATTTTCCCGAACCGGATGTACCCATTATCGTGACAAACTCGCCCTGATAGATGGTGAACGAGACTCCGCGCAGGGCCTTGACCTTCTCGCCGCCCACGATAAACTCCCTGCGCAGGTTCTCCACCCGGATTATTTCCTTGTTCTCTGTCATTTTGTGCCGGTATTACTTTTTACGACCCGGGGGCTGCGGGGCGAACGGACTCCGCTCGGCCTCCTCCTGTTTCATCTGCGATGACTCTCTGTAGCCCGTGGCCACCTCGGTTCCCTCGGTCAGACCGCCGGTTATCACTGTCTTCATGCCGTTGCTCAGGCCGACGGTGACCACCCGTGGGACAAGCGTATTGTTATCGAGTACCCATACGCGCTTCTGATCCTTGGCGAGCGACTTGAGGTCGGTATCGGCCGCAACCGCGGGCAGTTTGCCATCCTTGTCCTGCTCGCGCGGCTCAAAGGTGAACACATTTACCGGAAGAGTGAGCACATCCTGCTCACGCATCACATAGATGGTCAGATTGGCCGTCAGACCCGGTATCAGCTTATGGTCGGGATTGGCAGCGGCCACAACCACCTCATAGGTCACCACATTGCTCTCCGTAGTAGGGTTGAGGCGCACCTGCGTCACCTGGCCCTCGAAAAGGTCGTCGGGATAGGCATCGACACTGAACGTCACGGCCTGGCCCATCTTCACCTGGCCTATATCGGCTTCGTCGACATTGCCTATCACCTGCATGTTGTCGAGATCGGCGATAGTATACAGATTTGCCACATTCATGCTCGACACCACAGTCTGGCCCACCTCTACCTCGCGCGAAATGACAATACCGTCGATAGGCGAATAGATCTCGGCATAATTAAGGTTTTTGGCAGCACGCACCTTGTCGGCACGGGCTTTGTCGTAAGCCGTCTTCGACACCTCCAGATCCTTTTGCGAGGTCTGGAACTCATAGTCGCTTATAAGCTGCTTGTCGTGAAGCGCCTTGTCACGGTTGAAGTTGGTCAGATTGTATTCGTAGGTGAGTCTGGCCGACTCTACGTTGGCCTCGGCACTACGCAGATCGCTCTCGAGCATCGTTTTCTCGATCTCGGCGATAAGCTCGCCCTTCGACACGATCGAATTGTAGTCGGCATATAGCTTGTCGATTATACCGGTCACCTGTGTACCTACATCGACCTGTGTCACAGACTCGACCGTACCGGTGGCAGTGACGGTCTCCGAAATGTCGCCACGCTCGGCCTTGACTGTCTGCAACTCAATTTTGGGCTGTTTGTCGCAGGCGGTGACGGCCATCACCACTGCAGCGCCAAGCAGAAATCTTGATATGTGCATCATTTGCTTATATTGTTGTTTATTGGTTATCAGGGAAGTGTGATTTTAGCCTCTCGGTAGAACTGTATCATTTTCTGGCCAAGCATAGCCATGTATTTCGACTGAAGAAGCGACAGACGCGCATTGATCAGATCATTGTGGGCCGTCATGAGCTCCACAGTGTTCAGATAGCCCAGTTTGGCCCGCTCGTCGGTCAGATCGTAGCTCAGGGTCGTAGCCTCCAGCTGAGTCTGGGCAGCGCTGAAGCGCGACTGCGCCGAGCGTGTGTCGATAAACCAGTTTTCAACCAGCTGCGACAGTTCCGTGTGGCGCTGCTCTATATCGAGTTGGGCATCTATCTCCCTGATCTTGGCACGCGCCACCGCCGACTTGGTCTTGCGGTTGTCGGCTATAGGCACCGACAAGGTCAGTCCGATATTCTCACCGAACGACCGCTTGAGCGCCGTTCCGAAACCACCGTTGCTCGACGTATAGCCCGTGCCTACACCCGCGTTCAGCGATATCGTAGGCAGCTTGCCCGACTTGGCGATGGCTATGTCGATAGCGGTACCCTCCTTCTCAAGATCAAGACCCTGAAGCTTCACATCGGTCTGAAGAGCCAGCTTGTAGCTCTCGGTCATCGACGGCAGCGCCGCCAGAATCTCCTCGTCGGTCCACTTCGGTTCCTCTATCTCCACATCAGCGTCAATACCCAGCTCAAGCAACTTCTTCAGTTCCATCCTCCGGGTATCGTATGTGCCCTCCGCGCTCACCAGCGCATACTTGTCCTGCTCGTACTGCGACTGAAGCTGTGCATAGTCCACACGCGATATACGCCCCGACTCCATAAGCTGACGCGCACGTTCGGCCTGGGCATGACTCAGTTTCACCGCCTCCTGGCATATTCCTACCGACTCCTTGGCATAAAGTATGTTCATATACACCTGAAGCAGATCGGTCTCTATGCTGCGCATCACATCGTCAGTGTTCAGGCGGTCTATCTCAAGCTGGAGCTTGTCGCGCTTTATATTGTTTTCGCGCTGACCACCGTTCCACACAGTCCAGCCCGCATTCAGCCCGTACGAACTGTTGTAGGTATTCTTCTTGCCCTCGGCCCAGGGATAATTCGACAGATTGTGCGACGTCGAGAAGTCGAGCGACGGTTGCCACTGTCCTTTGGCCTCATCGAGCGTTGCGGCCGATGTCTCTTCCGACAGACGCGATTTACGGAGAGTGATATTGTGTGCGCGGGCATACTCCACACAATCTTCATAACTCCATATCTCAGCATAGGCCGGCATACATGTCGCGGCTGCAAGCGCAGTTGTTATTAGCAATGTTCTTATCATTTGGATAGTGCTGTAGAAATGAAAACATTGCAATATTATATAAAATCATCAACAACCCCCAATCCATTCAATCAACAGCCCCAATCATCCAACGAACGGGCCTTCACTGTTTGGAATTGCTCCCCACGGAATGTCCTGACAGATAGTCCATCAGCCCTCCCCGGTAGCTGTCGCCGACCGGTATGCACACCTCGCCGATAACCACCCTCGACTTCTCTATCCGCGACACCCTGTTCATGTTGACCACATACGATCTGTGCACCTGCAGGAAATCGGGTGTAAGTCGCTGACGCATAGCCGAAAACGAGCTAAGTGTGACGACAGGATTCTCATCACCTTCCAAAAAAATCTGCAAATACTCGCCGAATCCTTTGATATACAGTATGTTATGCAGCTCAAGACGTATATATCGGTAGTCAATTTTCACAAAAATCGAGTCGGCCGGCGCTGTGGATATTGATGGCTCGGAGACTGTTTTTTGACGCGATAAGTAGTTCTGCAGCACCTTGTTAGCTGCACGTTGGAAATCAGCGAAACCATACGGCTTGAGCAGATAGTCGACCGCCGACAATTTATAACTCTC
>CANRVB010000032.1 GCA_947643165.1 uncultured Porphyromonadaceae bacterium
AATGATAAAGGAGAAATACGATGTGCCCGACCTGCCCCTGTCGGATTTTACCGGCAACGTAATCCGCGCCTACGAGGTGTACCTCAAAACCGAAAAATGCGGCTTGTGGTAAACTTAACCCTGTGAAAGTAAATCGCAGCATCCGCTATCGCCAGAGTGAAGTCTCAAACATTCTTAACTCATACTACTTTAGTTGATAAAGAGAAACTTTTTGCGATTAAGCCGAATCTTATTAAAAAAGAGCCCACAAAATGGACTCTTTCAATATGATGTGTTTATGAATATTCCAAGCCGGGATTCGAACCCGGGACCGAACGCTTAGTAGGAGCGTCGCTCTATCCAACTGAGCTACTTGGCCAATGCAAAAGTACAAATATTATTTAAGCCGACAAAGAATTATTAGTAGAGTCCAACAGAGGCTTTGTGGAACCTTTATTGGGATTGGCAATGGTATCGATCTCGTCGGCGATTTCGTCAGAGGATAGTTTGATGTAGTCCATAAAGGTCTTTAGCGTCTTGTGACCGCTGACGTGCAGCATCTGGACGATATCGTATTTGCCTCATGAAGGATGCCGCATTATGTTGGTTTCGGATTATTAAATCCTTTGTATATGAACGACATATATCTTATCTTCTATCGTAAGTCGAAAAAATACCACTCAATTTGGTTGACTTTGTCAACTAAATGCGATAACTTTGCACCCATGAAACAGAAACAGATAGACAGAATAAGATGCTTCAACCGAAAGTACACGAAAGTATTAGGCATCTTGAATAAACAATATATGGGGAGCTCTTTCGGGCTTCCTGAAATTCGTGTAATTCAAGACATTTACCTTCATCCGAATAGAAGCGCAAACGAGATCGCGGAAGAACTCAATATGGACAAGGGATATTTGTCGCGGTTGCTGAAAAACTTGGAGCGACAGAACTATATATGCCGTTCCATTTGCAAGAATGACGCCCGCAAGGGGATAATATCTCTTACAGAATCAGGAATCGCAATCTATCACGAACTTGACAACTCTGCCAATCAATCTGTCAACGATATATACGGTCATCTGTCAGAATCACAGATAGCCTCTCTTATTTCACACATGGAGGAAATCTGTTCGTTAGTCTGTTCTCCAACTTCTGACACTCAAGAACGTGATGGTTGATTTAATCGGATATATCGGACTGACTATTAATCTGCTGTCAATGACCATGAAAGATATTCTATGGTTGAGGTGGTTATCTATCGTGGCTAATTTTATCTACATCTGCTATGGAGTTATGCTCGGAGCCATGCCGTTTATAATTGGATGCTCCATAGCTGTCTGTATCCATATCTACCATCTAAGCATAATGTATTCAGTTAAAAAAAAGAAGAGCATAATATGGAAATAGTACAATACTAGGACAAATATAAGGATGAGGCGATTCAGCTCATTCTTCATATTCAAAATGATGAGTCAAAGGTAAATATGCCTTTGGAAGGTCAACCTGATTTGCTTGATATTCCTACATATTATATCAAGCGGGACGGAAATTTTTGGATCGCCTTAGACGATAATCATGTTGTAGGGACTATCGCATTGATGAAAATCAATGCTGATTGGTGTGTGATGAAGAAATTTTTTGTCCGCGCTGATTACCGTTCGCAAAAAGTTGGATTTGCACTCTATTCGCACTTAATCGATTTTGCCAACGCCAAAGGCTTCAAGCACATGGTACTTGATACTCCCTCGGTAGCAAAAAAAGCTCACTTATTTTATGAGCGTGCCGGATTCCGGCGCATATCTAAGTCCGATTTGGCGATTGAGTATGATTATCTCGACCGGGATTCAATTATATTTCAATTGGACCTGTGATGCAGATAATCAGTAGCATTATCATAATATACAGGTCTATATCCTCCGCCTTTCTACTAAGCCATCTGCAATGCGGCCTCATTAATGGCGAAACATATTTTCCTCAACAACATAAGCCACACCGCCAACGGCCTTGATCGGTTTAGTGCATGATGTTGTTTCTTGTCATTAATCCCATCTGATTTTATTGGATTTTTCTTATCACTTTGCATGGGTTGCCTACGGCAAGTGAGTTGGCCGGAATATCTTTTGTCACCACACTCCCTGCACCTATCACGCTGTTGTCACCTATGGTCACTCCCGGAACTACAACCACGTTCCCGCCTATCCACACATTATTGCCTACCGTGATTGGCTTTGCATATTCCAGACCTCTGTTGCGCTGCTCCACATCAAACGGATGCCCTGCGGTATAGAAAGCGCAGTTGGGTGCTACGAATACATTATTCCCGAATACCACCTTTGCCTCGTCGAGTATGACGCAGTTTACATTCATATAGAAATTCTCACCCAGCTCTATGTTGTATCCATAATCACAGTGGAATGGCGACTCAATGATAAATCGCCCTTTTACTTTGCCAAAGATCCCGCGTAACAATTCATATCGCTTTTCATCTGATGTGGGCGGCAACGTATTGATTTCGTGTAGCACCATCTTGCAATTTCTCCGCTCCTCAATCAGATTCGGGTCATAGTTCGCGTCATACAATTCGCCCGAGAGCATCTTCTCTTTTTCGCTTGTCATCTGATAATCATATTTTATTATTAACTTTACAAAGTTAAACAACATTGCTTAAGCCTGCAATAGTCAGATATCCAATCACTCCACACCATCCTTTATGATCGAAACACAACGCCTCATTCTGCGCGAATGGCATATCGACGATGCCCCTGCGCTTTTCAAATACGCTTCCGACCGGCGTGTCAGCCGCCTCGCCCTGTGGCCTGCCCATGAGTCCGTCGAAATGAGCCGTCAGGTCCTTAATGAATACTTCATCCCCGCCGATTGCCTTTTTGCCATGGTCCTCAAATCCACCGGCGAGCCTGTTGGCTGTATAGGCCTTGTCCCCACGGGCCAGGAGCATCACCTGCTCGACTCATCCCAGCGCGAGGTTGGCTATTGGATCGGCTATCCTTATTGGGGGAGTGGACTCACCTCCGAAGCCCTTCACGCCTTTGTCGGCTATTGCCGCGGCAATCTCCAGCTCGACTCACTGCTCATCACAACCGATAGCAGCAACATCGCGTCGCAACGCGTTGCCGAAAAATGCGGATTCCGCTGTTTCGACAACTACACCTACGGCTCAATCACGAGCAAAGCCTACCGCCTCCCCCTCAGGTGATCCCTCCTCCGCGTTTACTTCGCCCTCCCTATCTACCACCTGCTGCGCGCTCCCATTTTATCCCTGGGAGTGCGTTTCTTGTGTATTATAACAATTTTTAAGCCCCTGGATTTTGTAGATATTGTAATTATTACTAATTTTGTACTCATTACAATTAAGTTAATTCAAAAACCAGCAGACAATGATGACAGATGTTCAACTGATCGACACTCTACGTTGCTCCAATGTGCGGCCGTCCGTTCATAGGCTCGCTGTGCTCGGCTATATTGCCAACTTCAGCACCCATCCTACAGCCGACGAGGTGTTCAACGCCGTCTCTGTTGACTTCCCCACCGTATCGCGCACCACTGTCTACAACTCCCTTCACACCCTGGTTCAGGCTGGTGTCATACGCGAGCTCGAGATTGATAGCGCGTCAATGCGCTACGACCTCGCCCATCAGCTTCCGCACAGTCATTTCCGATGCACTCGTTGCGGCAAGATTTTCGATATGTCATTGCCCGACGGTCTTGAAAATCTGGTTAAGCCGGGATTTGTCGTTCAGGTCACCGACCTCTATTTTGCCGGTATATGCCCCGATTGTACTGTCCTATCCGACCAAAACAAGTAAAAAAATAAAAACAACTATCAAGACAATGAAAGATCTTAAAGGAACAAAGACCGAAAAAAATCTCATGGAAGCATTTGCCGGCGAGTCGCAGGCACGCAACAAGTATACCTACTATGCATCTAAGGCCCGCAAAGACGGCTACGAGCAGATAGCTGCCATTTTCGAAGAGACCGCTCAAAACGAAAAGGAGCATGCCAAGCTCTGGTTCAAGTATCTCCATGGTGGCGATGTACCCGACACCATGACCAATCTCCGCGATGCTGCCGAAGGCGAGAACTACGAGTGGACCGACATGTACGACCGCATGGCTGCCGAGGCCGAAGAGGAAGGCTTCACCCAGATTGCCGCCAAGTTCCGTGCCGTAGGCGCCATTGAGCGTCATCACGAGGCTCGCTACCGCCGCCTGCTCCAGAACATTGAGGAGGGCATCGTATTCTCCCGCGATGGCGATACCATTTGGGTGTGCCGCAACTGCGGACACGTTGTCATTGGCAAGAAAGCACCTGCCGCATGCGCCGTTTGCGCTCACGCTCAAAGCTTTTTCGAGATTTCAGCCGACAATTTCTGACGCTATACATTCCTATCTTATAGTCCCCCGGGCCGGTTTTCCGCTCCCGGGGGACTGCTGTTTTAGACCCGGATTTTATTCTGTTTCAACTGACGTCCTCTAATCAGGAATTGTCCTTCCACCCATCTTTATTAACCGCGATTAATTTCTGACAAACAGAATAATTTGCTAATTTTGCTATATGAATCAGGAGAATCAGAACATAGAGCACAAGCGCATCTGGAATGACGGGTATCTGAAGTGGATATCGGGCTTTGTCAATGCTCACGGCTCTATTGGGGCTGATGTGATGCTGAAAATATAACGGAGCGAATGACAGGCCACATTGCATTTTCTTTATTATCCGCATTTTAGTCTATGCCACAGATCAACGGTTTTCTTTCACACATTGATTTTGAGCTGATGCACGGTTATTGCATGGCTAATGGCAACACCGTCCGCTATGCAAAGGGTGACTGTTTTGCCGAGGCCGGGTATCTTGGCCGATACGTCGGCTTTGTCTTATCAGGCTATTTCAAATACTGCGTGCTGACATCAAAAGGCGATTATGCCGTCACAGGCTTCTCATTTGCCGATGAGTGTATCATGGATTTCACCCAGTCATTCATCTTCGGCAAGCCTTCCCGGATCTCAATCATCGCAGGTTGCGACTCCGAGGTCCTGCAAGTTCCATTACAATCACTTCGTGATTTTGTGACTGAAAACAATCCTGACCTTATCCCCCACATGTCGGCCGTAGTTTTGGAAGAGGCTTACTGCCGCTACCTTCACCTGTACCGGAAGTCCCCTGCCGAGCGCTATCTCGAGCTTGTTGAGAAATATCCCGTGGTCTTGGAGCAGGTCACTCTCCGCGACATTGCTTCTTATCTGCTCGTTACCCCTGTTCATCTCAGCCGCATCCGAAAAAATTTTGGGAAATAACTTGATTCTAAACATTTGTTGAGATCTATTATTATTTTTAGTCGTATCTTTGCGTATTAATACTTTAACGTATGGATCGACTATCAATCATAATCCCGCTTCTGCTCCTCTTCGCCATATCCGATCTCTCGGCTAAGAAGAAAAAAGTGTATCCCCGCGCAGAGATAAAAGTGTCTTACACATATCCTCACCAGCGTCTGAAGATCGATGCGAAGGCTTACGATGATGAATACACAATGTTGCTTCTTGCCAACAGCGAGTATTCCAAATTCTTTAGCCCTCGCACTGAATTCAACGATTCCTTAAGATCCACCCCATCCGGTAAAAAGATTTGGGACAGAATGATGCAGGAGGGAGTGAAAAAGTGTATTGAAACAGGTGATGATTCAGCAATCCCTTATAGTAAGGGGATGCTTTATGTGTTCAAGTCGGTTGGCGACTCGACAGTAACTGTCTATGATCAATCCGGTATGCTTGAGTATGGTTATTACACGGAGCCGTTGGCAGAGATGACGTGGCAGATCGGTGATTCCACAAAGATAGTTCTTGGCTATGAATGTGTTATGGCCGAGACCGATTATCATGGCCGTCATTGGACAGTATGGTTTACTCCTGAAATACCTGTTCAGGATGGCCCTTGGAAATTGTGCGGGCTGCCGGGACTGATACTTGAAGCTACAGAACCCACCGGTCAGCATAAATTTATTGCTACAGGCATAGAGTCGAGCAACCGTGAGATAATGCCGATTTACAGCCCGAAGAAATACGATAGGATGACCCGTAAGGAAATGCTTCGCGGTGTACGTCAGTATCTTACCAATGGTGCTCCTATGGTCAACGCTTTTATCAGCAATACGCCGAGCGGCGAGAAGATTGAGATAAAGGATGAAGTCAACGATGCCCCCGACCTCCATGTCGACTTCCTTGAAACCGATTATCACCAATGATGACGACGATGACGACGATGAGACGGCTCTTTCCCATATTGCTTTTGCTTGTGGCGGTCAACGCCTATGCCGGTGATTTCTTAAGAGACACTGAGCCCGCCATCCTTGAGGTTCACTATACCCGCACCGAAGTCACCGACACTACAAAACGTGCCACCAACTTCTTCATTGAAGAAACCATGCTCCGCGTCGGCAACAACATGTCGCGCTATTGTTCTGTGCCCAAGTACTATCAGGACTCTCTGTACCATTTCAACCGAGCGTTGTATTTCGAGATGGAGCGCATTGCGTTTGAGTCTTGCGACGATCCCGTCCAGCGCGATGCCAGGACCATGGAACGTCATGGACGTTATTGGGACGTGATCTACAAGAACTATCCCGTTGGCAAACTCACCGTTACCTCATATTTTGAAACGACCGACTGGAAGTATGAGGAAGATTGGGAGAAACCCCTCTGGGAAATCGGCGACAGTTCAAAAACAATTTTAGGCTACGACTGCGTGCAAGCCATAGCCCGCTACCGCGGACGTGAATGGACTGCATGGTTTGCACCCGACATACCTGTTCAGGACGGACCCTGGAAACTTTGTGGCCTGCCGGGGCTTATTCTTGAAGCCTCCGATTCTCGGCATGAGTTCCACTTCATAGCCAATGGCCTCAGGCAATCCTCACTTCCCGATGTCGGATTCCTTTGCTACAATGAGCGTCGTGGCGTCACTGAAGTCAGCCGCGATAAGTTTTTCAATAACTGGTGGCGATATACCAATTCAAACTTTGCCGCAAAAATGTCAGCTCTTCATGGCAAAGGACCATCCCCCTCCGACAATCGGAATCATATAACTCACCACGATAAGGAAGAAACCGATTATCCCCACGACTTATGAGCCGGTTTATATTCATATTTGTATTTGTGCTTGCTGCGCTGGCTGGCGTAGCTCAGGTCAATGTCTCGGGAGTGGTCGTCGAGGAAGGCACCAATGAGCCGCTCACCGGCGCATCGGTCATATTGCGCAACGCCGAAGGCAAGATCCGGAAGTATGCCTCTTCCGATGCCAAGGGTCTGTTCTCTATCTCATCTCCCGAGATAAATGGTTATACCCTCGACGTCTCGATGATGAGTTTTGCCAAGCAGACAGTCAGGCTCGACAGCGTGACGTTGCCAGTCACAGTGGTTATGCGTCCTTCTACCACGTTGCTCAGGGAAGTGGCAGTCAAGGCCGACCGCATCCGCGAGCAGGGCGACACTATTTCATACCACGTAAGTAGTTTCGCGCAGGCGCAGGATCGCAGCATTGGCGACGTCCTCAAGCGCATGCCGGGTATTGATGTGTCAAGTTCCGGCAAGATACAGTATCAGGGAGAGGATATCAACAAATTCTATATCGAGGGTTCCGATCTCTTGGGGGGCAAGTACGGAATCGCCACCAACGGCATCAACCACGATGATGTCGGGGCGGTTGAGGTCATGGAAAATCACCAGCCTATGCAGGTGCTCTCGGGTATCAGCTTCTCCGACAAGGCTGCCATCAATCTCAAACTTAAGAACAAAGCTAAGGCCACATGGTCTGTCCATGGCGATGCTGCCGGTGGCTACTCATGGCAGCCTGAGGGTGCTGTATGGGATGGCGAGATTTTTGCAATGGCTGTCATGCCCGGTTTTCAGAACATCACTACCTTCCGTACCAACAACATCGGTGAAGACCTTTCGGCAAGCGCCACCGACTTTTTCGCATCGCGCCGCGAGACTGGTCTGAGCAGATATGTCAGCGTCTCCTTGCCGGGTGTCCCGTCGTTGAGTCGTAAGCGCACTCTGTTCAATCGCTCGGCTTTGGTATCGACAAACTCCCTTTGGAAAGTGAAAAACGGTGAGTTCAAGGCACAGATCGACTACTCCTTCAACCGCGTCACGGCCCGGGCCGCAAACATCACAACCTACTTCCTCGAAAGCGGCGACCGTGTTGTTACTGAAAACCGCGACGGACGCGACCGCTCTCACTCCCTTTCCGGCAAATTCATCTACGAAGTCAACCAGAAGACCACCTTCATCAACAATACCCTCTCTACAAACATCGACTGGGATGACGTGGATCTTGGCGTGACCGGATCCATCCCCAACGACCAGTCCGCCTCATTGCCCGACTACTATGTGTCCAACAAATTCAAGATGATCAAGCGGTTCAATGGCCGCCACCTTGTCACCTTCCAGAGCAACAACGAATGGGAATCACTGCCGCAGACACTCAACGTATCTCTTGATGACAGCCGCATCCGTCAGCATATCGGCGACCATGCCTTCTATACCCATGAGAGCGCCGCTTACGCCTTTGCTCTTAAGGGCATAACCGTCAGCCTCGAAGGTGGAGTGAAAGGATATTTGCGTTCACTTGATACAGAGCTGCCCGATATGCCTGCCGAGATTCCTGGCACAACTGAAAATGTCCTGAATACAAATTATTTCACAGTCTATGCCACCCCGAAGTTTGAATACTGGGTGAAGCGGGTCAACCTTACTCTCGATGCTCCGCTGAGCTTCGCGCGTTACACGTTCGACAAAGCGCTTGCCAACCGCTCCGAGGTATATTTCTCCCCCTCGCTCAGCATGAACTGGAAGCCAAACAACCGCTTTTCAGTGACATTGCGTGGAGCCTCAGGTCGTTCGCCTATGAATCTCAACATGATTCAGCCCGGCTACATCATGACCGACTACCGCACGTTCAAGCAGGGCGTTGACGATTTCTACAACTCTACCTCTCAGCGCCTCTCCGCCAATTTCTCCTACAAGCATACCCGCCGGGGCGTCTTCGCCAACGCTATGGTCATGCACTCCTGGTCACATCTGCCTTACACTTTGGCACAGCAGCTCTATGGCGATTATATCGTCTACTCCTACACCGGTGCCGAGAGCGACGGAAAGACCCTTATGGCTATGGGAAATGTTGGTAAGACACTCGACTTCATACGCGGAAGTGCCAATGTCAACGGCTCTTTCAGCCGGAATGAATCCCACCTGATCTCCCAGAACAATGCCGTCAGTTCGGTCAGCACCGGTTGGAGCGTTGGCGCCAAAATCAACGGAACCCCTGTCCGCTGGTTCAGCTTCGATTATTCAATCGATTTCTCCAATAGCCGGCTCACTATGAACGGTGTTGATAACTCATGGCTCTCCGGCATGGAGAATTCATTGCTCTTCAACATCATGCCTCACAGTAAATGGGAATGGCGCATCATGGGCGAGCACTACCGTAACGAGCTTACCGGGAGTGCATATAAAAACGTGTTCCTCCTCGACACCAAGCTGGTCTATAAACTCAGCAAGCGCATTGAACTCTCCGCCATGCTCAACAACATTCTCAATCGTCGTACATACAACTACACAACCTACAGCCAGCTCTCATCCTTCGAGTCTCAACGGTGGCTCCGCGGCCGCGAGCTCCTGCTCTCAATATCCCTACGCAAATGAAAAAGTTACTCACACTTGCCGCCCTATACCTTGTAGCGATAGCCGCCGTGGGGCAGAACGTGCAACATGCTCAGATAAAGGCATTATATCAATATACAGAACTTCGCAGACATATCCAAGGTCACGATTTTGAGGACACAGACGATATGATGCTACTTGCATCACCTGTTGGTTCTCGTTTTTTCAGCGTAAAAACAGAAGAATATGACTCCTTGATGTCTTCGCCCGGAGGAAAAGAGAAATACAACGAATTGTTAAAGGTAGCAGCTGCTACTGCCATGATAATTGAGAATGGAAGTCTTACTGTGGATAGGAATAAGGTAAATTTACCCTCTCATGGTAAGAATTTCCAAGTAAACCGGCCTGACAATGACAAATACCTTACTGTCATAGACTATGCAGCACAAGAGGACTTTACCTATACGGTTCCTTTGTCAGATCTACAATGGGAAATTGGTGACTCTACTAAGATTATTCTTGGATATGAATGTCAGTTAGCAACAGCCGATTATCATGGCCGAAAATGGATTGTATGGTTTGCGCCTGAAATTCCAATTCAATCTGGGCCATGGCAACTTATGGGATTGCCTGGGCTTATTATGGAGGCTGAATCAAATGGAGGTGAGTATAAGTTTTCCATTACAGGATTGGAAAGATGTAACATACCAATCAATTCGCGGCCAGGGAACAGAGTTTACTCTAAAATTTCAAGGAAAGAATTTAGGAAACTACAAAGTGAGATTCAACGTAATCCCGGAAAACAATGGCCTGACGGTTCTGTCAAAATTGAGAATATAGAAGAAGCTATAAAAGCTCGTACAGCACATGATTTAATCGAAACAGACTACAAATAATGACATGAACAGAATAATAACAACTATAGCAATGTGCCTCGTGGCCATAGCCACATTCGCTCAAAGCGATATTCTACGACTGGATTATAAGTACACTGCAACATCCCGTGACAAAGAGACTATTGTAGACTATCGGCTGCACACATCCACTGAAAAATCAATGTTCTATAATACCACATCCTTGTGGATGGACTCTGTTTCCCGTTCAGATGCGGGGCGCACAGCTTACGGCGAAATGGCTGCTTCAATGATGAGTAAGGGACAGGGAGCGTCAGTACCTGATAGGTCTGCTAATATTTTTGTTTGTAAGTCGTTTTCCGACAACAGTATGAGGGTTTACGATGACTTCTGTGATCAATTTGCACTCTATGATGAGAATCTGGATGAAATGCGCTGGGAGATTGGCGACTCGGTTAAAGTTATACTCGATTACGAATGTGTATTTGCTTCAACCAATTATCATGGAAGAACATGGATTGTATGGTTTGCAACAGATTTACCTATACAGGATGGTCCGTGGAAATTTCATGGATTACCCGGACTTATACTGTCGGCAGAAGATACGACTGGTTCTCATAAATTCGAGGCAACTGGAATAGAACGGACTAAAATACAAATTCCACAAATGTATAGGCCGGATTATTATAGCAAGGAAGATAGAAAATCATTTCTTAAGGCCAAAAGAAAGTATACAGACAATCCTCTGGCCTATATTCTTCAATCACAAGGTATTCCTCCAAATGCAAATATAAAAGTGACAGATCTTAATGGCAATGAGATTGACCCAAATAGTCTTGAGGATTCTTCGCTTGACTTTCTTGAAACCGATTACCGATAAATATATGAACAGAATAATAATTATTGTAGCGGCATCTATTGTTGCTTTGGCCGCATTCGCACAGCAGAATGTCGTCGTTAAATACAACGTCGGCAATAACTACGGCAAGGAAATGGTTTTGATTGCCGATCCTCACAAGTCGTTATACTTCAACACAATGAGCCAATACGTCGATTCCTGCGAATCCACACCCGAAGGAAAGGCTAAATTGCGCGAGATCCAGCTCAAGGCATGGCGTGTTGTTCAGCCCGACGGCACTGTCACCTACGATGGGCGTAAGCTCGGGCTGGCTCCCGAAAAGCACATCTTCCTTTATGTTGAGAAAAACGCCGGCAATGGCCAGCTTACGGTTTACGATTACAAGGCCGACGGATTGTTTAGCTACACTGAGCCGTTCGATGAGATTGAATGGGAAATAGTGGAGGACTCTGTAAAAACCATTCTTGACCATCAATGCATTATGGCCGTATCTGCATATCATGGTAGAACGTGGAAAGTCTGGTTCACACCCGACATTCCCCTGCAGGATGGCCCTTGGAAACTGCGTGGCCTCCCCGGACTCATTCTTCAGGCCGATGGTGGCGACGGTTTCGTCATGGAAGCATCCGGATTAGGTGTCACATCTCAGCCCGTGCCTTACGTCTATTCGGTAGACACCTATGAGAAAGGTGAACGCAAAAAGATTCTCGCCGATCACGAATATTACGAAAACAACCTTGAGAGCATCCTGGCGGCTCAGGGCATAAAACTGAACGCCGACGGTTCTCCCGCCGATCTTCCGCAGTTCGACCGTCAGAAGCAGTCTTTGGAAACCGATTATTGATCATATTATGTACAAGCTTTTCCTAACTTTGGTCCTGTGCATGGGTGCGGTGACAGCCGTTGCGCAGGAGAAGGCCGACATCGAGGTCAGCTACAATTACAAGCATTTTCACCGCACCGGCAAGGAACAGAATCATCAGTTGATGCTGCTTGCCAACACCTCCGTGTCAAAATTCTTCAGCCCCGAGACCGAATACGTTGATTCTTTGGAATGCACTCCCGAGGGGCGGGAGGTCTACAATCAGATGAAGATGGCTGCATTCACATCCGGTAAACTCAAATCAGTCCCGGCACGCAGCGTTCCCATGTACATTGTCAAGTCCAAGGCCAAGGGCGAGACCGAGGTCTACGACGGACAGATCATGATGATGTTCCGGTTCGTAGAGCCATACGAACCTCAGCAATGGGAAATCTGCGACTCCACGAAGACCCTGCTCGGCTACGAATGCCAGATGGCGGTCGCCGATTATCGCGGTCGCCGCTGGACTGTATGGTTCACCCCCGACATTCCCGTACAGGACGGACCATGGAAACTCTCGGGACTGCCGGGCCTTATTCTTGAAGCTGCAGAGGAGTCAGGACAGCATACCTTCACCGCAACGGGCATCCAGTCATCCGGACGCTCTATCACTCCAGTCCTTGGCAAGGATCATTACGAAGAGTCCGACCGCATATCCATGCTTAAGGCATTGCGCAAATTTGAGGACAATCCCGAGGCCGGCATCGGAGCAGCCTTGGGAATCGGTATAAAAGTGAAGGGCGGTATCGACGTCGACAAGTCTCTCGACTTTCTTGAGACCGACTACCGTTAGGCCCTCCGGACCCCGGTTTGCCCGGGGGAACCTTGGGCAAACCTTATGGAAGCGTTAAGACGATGCTTAACCTGCTCATATTGCGCTGATTACGGGTGCTTTTCTCCCCGATTTTGCCCCGGTTTTCGCCGGCCACCGCGCGTGAGCATCGGCGATCCTCGACGTAACAGTATGTCTCTCAGTGATATACGCGGATTTTGTATGCTGAAAATGCCTGTTTGGCATTAAATTGTTGAAAAATTTTGAAGTCTCAATTAAAGACCTTAATTTTGTGGTGGCTTAATACCATTGGAATTTGATGCCATATTTGCCGGGACGGCGATACCTTGACTTACCTACCATTTATTTATATTTAATTGCGAATTACTTTCAAATTGAATAAATAACTATCAAATATCTGACAAATGGTAAATTTCTCACTCGAAGGTAAGGTGGCGCTTGTCACAGGTGCGGCTTACGGTATCGGTTTGGCAATAGCTCAGGCTTTTGCAGAAGCCGGAGCAAAAATTGTGTTCAACTGTTCGCGTCAGGCCACGGTCGACCGGGGTCTCCAAGCCTATAAGGAGCTTGGTATCGACGCCAAGGGATACCTCTGTGATGTCACTGATGAAGAGGCAGTTAAGGCTATGGTTGCCGACATCGAGAAGACTGTTGGCACAATCGATATCCTTGTCAACAACGCTGGCATTATCAAGCGCATTCCTATGGAGGAAATGTCGGTCGAAGACTTCCGCCGCGTTGTCGATGTCGACCTTATCGCACCCTATATATGCGCTAAAGCCGTGATACCCGGCATGATACGCAAAGGTCATGGCAAGATTATCAACATCTGCTCCATGATGAGTGAACTCGGTCGCGAGACAGTATCGGCCTATGCCGCAGCCAAAGGCGGCCTCAAAATGCTCACAAAAAATATCTGCTCCGAATTCGGAGAGCACAACATCCAGTGCAATGGCATAGGCCCGGGCTACATAGCTACCGAGCAGACCGCTCCTCTCCGCGAGCGTCAGGCTGACGGCAGCCGCCATCCGTTCGACCAATTCATCATATCTAAAA
Organism: uncultured Porphyromonadaceae bacterium; assembly: GCA_947643165.1. Classification (GTDB taxonomy): domain Bacteria; phylum Bacteroidota; class Bacteroidia; order Bacteroidales; family Muribaculaceae; genus Paramuribaculum. The sequence continues at coordinate 14,085 of CANRVB010000032.1, forward strand.
CACCAGCAGGCCGTTGGGGTACTCCTGAAGACCTTATGGGACCGGCTGTGTTCCTTGCTTCAGACGCTTCTGACTTCGTAAATGGTCATATTCTCTACGTGGACGGCGGCATTCTGGCATATATCGGCAAGCAGCCTAAGTAACATCTGTGATGGAACAGGTTTTTGCTTATATCATAAGTCTCGGTGCCGCAGTCATGATGCCTGTGATATTCACAGTGCTCGGCGTGTGTATCGGTATCAAGCCCGGCGAGGCCCTTAAATCGGGTCTGAAGGTAGGTGTGGGATTCATAGGATTGTCTATCGTGACAGCTTTGCTTACATCTGCTCTCGGACCGGCGCTCAATACTGTTGTCGATATCTATGACCTTCAGCTTCACGTGTTTGATATGGGCTGGCCCGCAGCTGCCGCTGTGGCCTACAATACAGCTGTGGGTGCGTTGATCATACCCGTCTGTCTGGGTGTGAATATAGTGATGCTGCTCACCAAGACCACCCGTACGGTCAATATTGATCTCTGGAACTACTGGCACTTTGCATTTATAGGTGCGGTGATCTACTTTGCCAGCGACTCGCTTGCATGGGGATTTTTCGGTGCCATAATCTGCTATATCATCACTCTGATACTGGCCGATATAACCGCCAAGAAGTTTCAGGACTTCTACAAGGATATGGACGGAATCTCGATACCACAGCCGTTTGTGGCCGGTTTCGTGCCTTTTGCGTGGGCCATCAACAAGGGGCTGGACAAGATCCCGGGCATAAGTAAGCTTGAGATTGATGCTGAGGGTATGAAGAAAAAATTCGGATTGCTCGGCGAGCCTCTTTTTCTGGGTGTCATAGTGGGCATAGCCATAGGTTGTCTTACTTGCAGCAGCTGGCAGGAGATTGTCGACAAGATTCCCTACATACTCGGTCTCGGCATAAAGATGGGTGCTGTGATGGAGCTTATACCTCGTGTCACGGTGCTGTTTATAGAAGGCTTGAAGCCTATCAGCGATGCAACACGCAGTCTGATAGCCCGTAAGTTCAAGGGTGCCGATGGTCTTACCATAGGCATGAGCCCGGCGCTTGTCATAGGTCATCCCACCACTCTTGTAGTGTCGCTTCTGCTTATACCGGTGACTCTTGCACTGGCCGTGCTTCTGCCCGGCAACCAGTTCCTGCCGCTTGCCTCGCTTGCCGGCATGTTCTATGTGTTTCCGCTCGTATTGCCGTTCACGCGTGGCAGTGTTTTCAAGACTTTTGTGGTAGGCCTTGTCGTTATGGTCCTGAGCCTCTATATGGTTACAAACATATCATCGTGGTTCACTCTGGCGGCCCGCGACGTGTATGCCGCCACGGGTGATGCCGCAGTCGCCATACCTGAAGGTTTCAGCGGTGGTAGCCTTGACTTTGCCGGCAGCCCATTGTGCTGGATAATATTCCAGTGCACTGAAAACCTCAAGTGGATAGGCTCAGGCCTGCTTGTGGTTGTCACCATGGGTATGATGTGGTGGAACCGTGTGCATATAATCCGTAACCAAAAGGCTATGATAGCCAAAAATTCAGATAGAATACAAACTACAGAATAACCAATACCAATGTCAAAGATAGTAACACTTGGCGAGATAATGCTGCGTCTCTCGCCGGCCGGTTGTCACCGGTTTGTACAAGTCGATTCGTTCGATGTGATATGGGGCGGTGGCGAGGCAAATGTGGCCGTCAGCTGCGCCAATTATGGCCATGAAGCATATTTTGTAAGCAAACTTCCTGAGCATGAGATAGGTCAGGCTGCAGTAAACGCTCTGCGCCGTTATGGTGTGAACACGCGATTTATAGCCCGTGGTGGCAACCGTGTGGGTATATATTACTGTGAGACAGGCGCTTCGATGCGCCCTTCAAAGGTTATCTATGATCGTGCCGGATCGGCTATAGCAGAGGCAGATCCTCAGGATTTCGATTTTGATGCTATCATGGAGGGTGCCGATTGGTTCCACTGGAGCGGTATCACACCGGCTATATCTGACAAAGCTGCCGAGTTGACCCGTCTTGCCTGTGAGGCCGCCAAGCGTCACGGGGTTACGGTGAGTGTAGACCTTAACTTCCGCAAGAAGCTGTGGACCAAGGAAAAGGCGCAGTCGATAATGCGTCCGCTCATGCAGTATGTCGACGTATGTATCGGCAACGAAGAGGATGCAGAGCTGTGTCTCGGATTCAAGCCTGATGCTGATGTCGAGGGTGGCGAGACCAATGCAGAGGGCTACAAGGGCATCTTCAAAGCCATGGCCGAGGAATTTGGATTCAAGTATGTCATATCGACACTGCGCGAATCGTATTCGGCCACTCACAATGGCTGGAAAGCTATGATATACAATGGCAAGGAGTTCTATGAGTCAAAGCGTTACGATATCAATCCGATAATAGACCGAGTAGGTGGCGGCGACTCATTCTCAGGAGGTATAATCCACGGACTGCTTACAATGCCGACCCAGGATGAGGCTCTCGAATTTGCAGTGGCAGCCTCGGCTCTGAAGCACACTATTCCAGGCGATTTCAATCTGGTGAGCGAAGCTGAGGTGCGTGCGCTTGCGGGAGGTTCGGCCAACGGACGCGTGCAGCGCTGATCAATTCATACTATCAACCAATCAAAAGAATATCAATCAGTGGCAAAGTTTGATAAACTTGCAGTGATGCAGAAGATAGCCGAGGCCCCTATGGTTCCGGTTTTCTATCATAAGGATGCGCAGGTAGCGTGCAGTGTGGTCAAGGCATGCTATGATGGCGGAGTAAGAGCATTTGAATTCACCAACCGCGGTGACTTCGCCCATGAGGTGTTTGCCCAGGTGGTTAAGTTTGCCGCCGCGGAGTGCCCCGAAATGGCCATAGGAGTAGGTTCGGTTGTCGAACCGGCGACAGCTGCTCTCTATATGCAGCTCGGAGCATGTTTTGTGGTTGGCCCGCTGTTTAATGCTGAGGTTGCCAGGACATGCAATCGCCGCGGAGTGCCTTATACTCCAGGATGTGGCACTGTAAGTGAGGTCGGAGCGGCCCAGGAAGTCGGTTGCGATCTCTGCAAAGTGTTTCCCGGCGATGTTCTCGGCCCGAAATTCGTCAAAGGCCTTCTGGCACCAATGCCATGGTCGAAGCTCATGGTCACCGGTGGAGTGGAGCCTACCGAAGAGAACCTTACGGCATGGTTCAAGGCCGGTGTGTTCTGTGTCGGTATGGGCAGCAAACTCTTTCCAAAGGACCGCGTTGCAGCCGGTGACTGGCAGTATGTGACCGACAAGTGCCGCGAGGCGTTAACCATCATAGAAAAAGCAAAATGAAAAAATTAGCCATATCATTATCTCTTCTCGCTCTGGGTATCTGCGGAGTCAATGCTCAGACGTCATATAAGATCCAGACTGCCTGCCATCCCGACGATGTGAAGCGCTATGACACTACTCAGCTGCGTGAGCGTTTCACAATGCAGAATGTAATGGAGAAGGATAAGATCAATCTTACCTACTCGATGTACGACCGTCTGATATTCGGAGGTGTGATGCCCGTGGCCAAGACTGTGAAGCTCGAGACAATAGATCCGCTCAAGGCTGAATATTTTCTGTTCAACCGTGAGCTTGGCGTGATAAATACCGGAGGTCCCGGAATTGTGACAGTTGACGGCAAGGAATATGAGCTCAATTTCAAGGAGGCCCTTTATGTAGGCCGGGGCAACAAGGAGGTGACATTCCGCAGCAAGGATGCTTCAAATCCCGCTAAATTCTATCTGAATTCGGCCACAGCCCACAAGGCCTACAAGACCCAGCTCATCACCATCGACGGACGCAAAGGCTCGATCAAGGCCAACAGTATCAAGGCCGGCAAGATGGAGGACAGCAACGACCGTGTGATCAATCAGCTCATCACCAACAATGTGCTGCAGGAAGGTCCCTGCCAGCTTCAGATGGGTCTGACCGAGCTGATGCCGGGATCTGTGTGGAACACCATGCCTGCCCACCTGCATGGACGTCGTGTCGAGGCTTACTACTATTTCAATCTCACTGAGGGCAATGCCATCTGTCATCTGATGGGCGAGCCGCAGGAAACGCGAGTTGTCTGGCTGCATAACGAGCAGGCAATAATGTCGCCTGAATGGTCGATACATGCGGCCGCAGGCACTTCCAACTATATGTTCATCTGGGGTATGGGAGGTGAGAATCTTGACTATAATGATCAGGACAAGATCCCATATCTTGACATGAAATAAGAAGATCCCTTTATAATCGCTATGTAGTTGCCCCTGCCGCTGCCAGTCCAGCTGCAGGGGCTTTTGTTCTATTCTGTGCGTTGTCAACAAATTATTATTTGAAGAAATGAATTATATCAGTTACCTTTGCGGATGATGACATGCGTCATGCCTCTCATCAATTCAGAAAACTATCTAATGCCAATACAGCTATGATTAAAAGAGTATTTTCGCACTACGTGGTGATACTGACGATGGCACTGGCCTCTATATATAATGTCGCTACTGCTTACGAGATCAACATGCAGAGTCCTGTGTTTGAGGACTATATCCCACTGTTGGAGCAGTCAGGATATTATGTCTACAGCTTTGATATCAAGTCATTGACCGAGCGGAAATTCAATTTACTCCTCACATGTCGTGAATATGAAGGCGACAGCCTTGTGAGTCAGAATATATCGCCGTTTTCTTATGCTTTCCCAAATATGCGGTTGGTGAGCGAATATCCAGAGGATTATCAGCAAAGAATAAAGCCGGAAGAAATGTATGATTCGGTGCGTGGTATCCATATGTGCGCCGAAAAAATCGTGATAGGCACGTATCCAATGAATGATTCGATCACGATGATGATGGTTGATATCAAGAATATGAGCACTATGTCCATACCGCTTAAGCTCCGGGCTCTCAAGTCATCTCTTACAGGTAAGAAAGTATATAGTTATCGGCCACGGCCATTCAAAGTAGGTGAACTTCCGCTTGACACGTTTATTCCGCTCATGTTCTATGGTTCGGCATGGCAGGATGGTGATTTAATCCGCTTCTGTGGTGCAAACGAGCTTGATCCGGATATGTCAGACGGCCTGGTCAAGGATGTTCCCCATAGTTATGTTATCGGAGTGACAGTGACAAATGAGTAATTGGCATTTGACTATATGATAAGAAATATTTTTACGGTGGCTATCGCAGTGCTTGGCGTGGCAACTGCCTGTGCGCAACCGCAGGATTCAATCCGCACGCATGTGAATCTTCACATTACCGACCGTCCTGACACTAAGGAGGCATATCTGCTCAAGGCTGACGCCGACTTCAGGTTCGGTATTCTCAAGGTAGTGAAATTTGAAGACGGGCAGTGTTCGTTCGACTTTGTGGCCGAAGCACCGTTTGAGATGGAACTGATGTTTGATGACGAGCTTCGCCAGGGCATGTGGGTCAACAAGCGTTTTTATGCCGAGGGCGACACCGTCAGCGGATTCTTCGGTAGCGGTTCTGAAAGCGTACGGTTCGAGAGTGCAGGCGCGATACAGGCTGCACGGACCCGGTTGAATGAAGATATCGACAAGGCCACGGGTGGAATGGAAATGACATATCTGGCGCGGCTTAATGAGATGGAACGGACAGGCGAAATGGTCAATGAGGAGATCCGTCCGCTCTATCTGCAGATGAAGGAGGCCAAAGATGAGGAGCGTGATTCGCTCCGCAAATTGATCGCGCCCATCTACGAGAAGTATGACAACGATATCGAGACGGAGGCATACAAGCAGCTGTACCAAAAGCTGCTGGGTATATGGCAAAAACAGGATACCCTGCGTTGGAATTATCTTGCCGACAGTGATCCTTCGCTTTTCGGATTGATGGAGATAAGGCGTATACTGAGCGGTGAGTCGTCGCGTATCAATATTGATGAGGCTATAGCGAGGATCGAGCGCACATTCAATGAGCGTTATGGTGGCTTTTCAACCCATCCATATTATGACGAGTGCAAACTGATGTTTACCACCCGGCTCCTGCGTCCGGGGCGAAAGTATGATGCTGACTACAAGCTCCACGATCAGGAAGGCAACGAAGCGGTGATGGCCGATCTCATAAAAGGCCGTTATGCCGTTATAGATCTATGGGCATCATGGTGTGGTCCGTGCCGCCGCAATTCAATGGCTCTGATACCGGTCTATAACAAGTATGTCGACCGTGGGCTTTCCTATGTGGCGGTGGCAAGGGAGATGGGTAATACGAAGTCAATGAATATAGCCATGGAGCGGGACGGTTATCCGTGGAAGTCGTTTGTCGATATTAATGATGCCGATGGTATCTGGGCAAAAAACGGATGTCCGACTTCGGGCGGAAGCATATTTCTGATTGATGCGGATGGTGTGATAGTGGCTGTCAATCCTACAGCGGAGTTCATTGACAAGTATCTTGATGAACACCTTGCAAAATAATCCGTGCAGGGCGTTTCATAGCCAACGTCAATAGAGCTACCGAAACTTCTATAAAACAGGCAGAGCGGGATCCGGAACAATCCGTTTTCCCGCTCTGCATCATATATAGAGCATTGTGTATATTCGCGTCTGGCTTATAGCGTAAGCAATACGCACGTAATCAATAGAGCCAGCCCGGAGTCTTGGTAAGATTTGGATTCTTTTCTATTTCCTCGCTTGGTACGGGGAAGATGCTGTAGTCGTTTGTCGATGACCATGCAGCACCTCCGTTACCGCTTGATACGATACCGTTGCAGGTGAGCGATCCGGCATCATAATTGTTGTATTTCTCGTACTTGGTCTCGCGGAGAGTGCCCCAACGGAGTTCTTCATAGAAGTTTACGCCTTCGCCGCAAAGTTCACGACGCGATTCGTTACGTATCTTTTCCATTGCATCTTCCTTGTCGGCAAAAGTGTAGGGAGGCATCTCTACGGATTTACGGCCGCGGACCATGTTGACCTTTTCGGCTGCTCTGGCGAGATCGTCGAGCTGAGTCAAAGCCTCCGACCACATAAGGAGTACGTAGGCGTAGCGGAGTATCGGCTCGTCGATAGGACCATTGAGGGCGAACTGAGGATAGCCTGTCATGACAAACTTGCGATAGCGGTATGCAAACTCTGCCTCACCGTTGCCGTCCTGCTGGAGATCGTAAGGAGATGTAACCTGCCAGTCGTCGGCTTCCTGAGCATCGACATGGTGGCTGCTCTGCTTGACAGGCCAGCGGTAAACATAGGCTATGGGAGAGCTGTTGCCTTGCTTGAGGATATTGGGGTCACCTCCCATATAGGGCTCACCATAGGGAAGGATCACGTTGAAGTTGAGGCGCGGGTCGCGGTTATCCCAGGCTTTCTTCAAACGAGCCTCGTTGCCTTCGGGGAGATATTGGTCGGCGATGGCTTTGTCGTCCTTTTTGGTATCGACCATAGTGTGAAGACGTGAACCGCCTATGGTCTTGCCATCCTTCATTGTGTCGCGGAGGAAGTAGACCAGACGGTCTCTTGCCGGAACATCGAAGTAGCCGGGGATTATATCATCCCAATCGAATGGTGTGCCATCCTTATACTCGTATAAGTCGACCAGTATGTTTGACGGTGAGAAGTAAGAGTAACCTGTCACGTTGTCCATGTCGGCCATAGAACGGGTTCCGCAATAGCGGTGGCACTCCGAACCATAACCTTCTTTAGAGTAGTTGGATACAGAGAATATCATCTCTTCGCAGGCCTCGTATTCTTCGGTGAAGAGTTTGTCGTATCCGCCCTGGAACAGGCTGAATCCACAGCTCTGGACCTTTTCGAAATCAGCGACGGCGAGCCGGAGCATGTCTTTGTTGACTGTAGTTCCGGTGACACGTCCGACAGAGTTGTCGTAATTGTATCTGGCTCCCTGGAGCAGATAGGCGCGGCCTCTCAGCGCATAAGCGGCACCCTTGCATGCGCGACCGGACTCGTTGTAGCGGTTGGGGAAATTGGACTCGTTGATACAGTCGGTAAGGTCGCTGATGATCAGGTTCCAGACTTCTGATTCGGGAGACTGTCCCTTGACGCACTCGTCGACAGATGCGATAGGCTCGGTGTAGATGGGCACGCCGAGACCGTTGCGGCCGAACAACTCATTGAGGCGCGTGTAGTAGTAGGCACGCAGAAACTTACACTCCGCGAGCAGACGAAGGCGCACATCATCGGTGACACCGCCGCCACCTTCGACAGAGAGGTTTGCTATAGCATCGTTGGCACGGTGGATGCCCTCGTAGAGTTTCTTCCAGGTGTTGGAGAACATACCATTGTCAGCTCCGGCAGTTCCCTTGGTGTAGGGTACGGTACGGTAGGCATCGGTAGTCATGCCCATGGCTTCGAAAGCCGGGGTATTGTATGTGTAGGAAGTGCTGTATACACCCCAGCCACGAAGAATATTGTAAACCGCAGCGACGCCCTGATTGGTCAATGAGGAGCTTGTCCACATGTTGTTGGAGGCGACCTGATCGTAGGGAGCTGTGTCCAGATCCACACATCCGGTCATTGCGATGCCGCAGCAAGCTATACCTAAGAGTGAATATATTGTCTTTTTCATATTTGGATGCTTTAATTAAGGTGATCAGAATGTATGGGGCATAAAACGAAGCGATTTGTTTGTTGGTCGGGCAAATGATGTTAAACG
>CANRVB010000033.1 GCA_947643165.1 uncultured Porphyromonadaceae bacterium
GCGAGTGCAAAGGTACACCCTTTTCCCGTATCCTCCAAATGTTTTAACACTTTTTATATGTTATAAAACATAGTTTTTCGTGCATACATAAAAAATCACCGCCCGCATCTCTTTGATAATCTTATTATTACCAACTGAGATGCGGGCGGCGAAAAAGTTCACATCATTTTTTACCTGAAACGATGCGTTTAAGATCCGACGGATTGATTCGGCCTCTCGGCGTAAAGTCCGAACCTTTCATATAAGCGGCCAGACTCCTTAACAAAGCCGCTCTGGCAGGATCCGATTTAACATTATCCGATAGCAGATCCACACCACTGATCAATAATTTTCCTTTACCACAGGTAGCCTCGGTCACCAATGCGAGATCTCTGTTCGAAGTAAAATTATCCACAACACCGACAATCGGGGTTGCCCCGGGAATACTGTCAAGATCCATCACTCGCGCATTCTTTGCTATCGTCCACCACTGCCAGTCGCTGTGGCCGTCGTTTGGAAAGCCGGAAAGCGCCGGATGCGAGGCCTCGCATATCACCCCCATACCTCCGGCTTGACTCGGAAAATGAACCGGGCTCCAGAATACGGGTACAAATTTGCTTTCCATTCCTCTGATCGAGTCTGTCTCCGGTGACAACAGAACCATACCTCCCGATTCCAGCGTGGCCAGAGCCTCATCTACCGATCTTGTGACAGTCAGACCTCCTGTATCTATATCACCACCGGCGGGATATACCCATACAGGCCAACTGTTGCTGGCGCCTATGCCATCTGTACTGACCTCGACAATCAGCTTTGACGGCTCTTTCACTCCGGCAAGATCAACTTTTATTGATCCGACCGGCACATTGCCCATCGGCAACGAGTCTATGTTCCATGTTCCGGAAGCAATCTCCTGACCCGATGCATAGCTCATACTCCAGTCTACTTCCAGCCCCTTGCCATAAGCCTCCCGGTAGTTGGCTATTTCAATATCGGCCGAGAATGGCTCTGCAGCTGTATATACGGCTTTTTCATAACGCGCAAGAGGAACTACCGGCGAGCTGAACTGTCTGAACCATTCAGGTTCGACAATCCCTTTCGATTCACCGAACGAATTGAGAAGCCCTACATGTGCCGTACCTTGTCCGGGGAAATCGTAAAGGCCGAGCAGCTGAATGCCTGAGATACCGGGAGTCTTCAGCGCACGCTCGAATTCTTCCTTATATAATACTGCCGCCAACGAGCCCGAAGCATTGACATAATCGTGGGCGCGATCTATTCTCCCTTTTTTCTTCAGGTCATTTCTGATAGCCTTCAGATTGAGGGGATCAAGCACACCAGTATATTTCTCGATCTCCGATATATCGGGATATACCGCATACTGACCTATCTCATGCGTCACCAGAGGCACAGTCACGCATCCCATCGACGAGGTATAGTCGCGGTTGAAAGATGGCGGCTCGACATTGAACACACCCTGGCCGCGGACCCATCCGTCATCAGTCCACTGGCTCACCATAAAGTCATCGTGAGGCTCAGCATGGCCGCCGTGACCACCCTCAAACGTAAACGAAGAGGCGGCATAAAGCCTACGCCCGTCTTTGCCCTTCATATAGCTCACCATCTCGTTGAGCCAGTCGAAATCCGACTGAAGCTCATTGCCGACAGTCATCATACAGAACGACGGATGATTGCCATACGCACGCACTATATTGTCATATTCCCCGCGTATGAACTGTTTCATGGCACCGCTATGATCTGTATCAATTCCCGTTGACCACAATGGAAGCTCTACCTGAAGATAGATGCCAAGTTTATCGGCGGCCGCAAAAGCAGCCTCCGGCGGACACCACGAATGAAAGCGTAGATGGTTCAGGCCCCATTCCTTCGAGATGCTCATGAGTCTCGCCCACGACTCCTCGTTGGTAGGAGGGGTGCCAGTCAGTGGGAACACGCAACAATCGAGTGTGCCACGCAGAAACACGGGCTTCCCATTTATCCTGATCTGGTGCCCGGCACTCTCGATCTCGCGCATTCCGAAAGTCACATCATAATCGGCGCCATCAATACTTACAGACAGATTATACAGCTTTGGATTGAACTCCGACCAAAGCTCCCTGGCGCCATTCAAAGGTGTTTCAAATGTAATATCGTTGACTCCGGCCGAAAGTCTCACCTTTTCCTTGCCGGTTGTCACTGTTCCATCAGGGGCAGTGACACTCCACTTCAATGTTTTTGTCGTGGCACGGCCGGAATGGTTGTCAACGCGCACAGCCACATCAGCCTTCCACGAATCAATATCGCCTGTCACCTGCACTTCTGTCGGCTCTATGGGCTCTACGCTCCGCAATTGCATCCTGCCTAACACACCGTTCCACTTTATCTGCGTGTCGTCCGTATAGGCATGTGCCAGCTCCCCGCCGCTTATATCGTAAAACTTGCTGTTATCTATATAAAGCGACAGTTCATGCTCGCCTTCGCTCAATCCATCAGCGATACGGAAACTGTGTGGAGTAGTGAGACTCTCCTGCAACGTTCCTGCATCATGTCCATCTATACTGACACGGCTCCGCCACATCACCCTTTCCAATACCAGCTCCAGGGGCTTTCCAGCCATATCTGCCGGTATGTCAATCCTACGCTTGTAATAAGCCGGACCTACATGACGGTGTTTACGCGTGAGTCTTAGCAGCTGGGGCTTGGTCAGCTCAGGCTGCAAGTCCGATTTTATTCCCAACCCGGCCTGGTCAGTGGTTCCTGGCAGACTGATGGCATGGACTGCGGTATCGCTGCCAAGACTCACATTCCACTTTCCCGAAAGATCTATCGTGCGGCCACCACACATAAGTGTGGCCGCCATACACGACAGACTTACTAACAAAGTTCTCTTCATTTCAAACCACTGTTGACATAACTCATAAAGGCCATTGCACCCTGATTATTGGGATCAATCTCCCTCACACGCGATATTTCGCGCATGGCACGCTCAACCTCGCCAAGTCCATAGCAGCCCAGTGCCATAAGATAATGACAGTGTACTGTGTTGCGGCGCTGAAGGTCATCTTCCCATATCAGCAGATCCGGAAGCGACACAGCGAAATAATCAAGCACGACAGGCTCGAATATATTCTTCTCGCCGAAATTCTTCAGCCTGTGGAACGCAGCACGTGCGCTGTCCTCATGTCCGAGCGCTCTGTGAGCCATGCCTTGATAAAATATCTTGTCAGCTTTCGCATCATTATAATACAATGCCGCTGCTGGTTCTGTCGGCCCGTCAAGTGCAAGCTCAAACTCACTGCGTGCGCGGTCCTCATCACCCGACATCCGGGCTACCAGACCGAGCAGGTAATGGAAGTCATTGTCCTGCGCACCCTCCAGTTTTCCTTCGCCAAGGTTTTCAGGATAAGAGAGACATTCGGTCAGCAATGATGTTGCCCCGGCAAGATCTCCGGACACCATCGCCTTCTTTGCCATCTCAACACGGCTGAAATGATACTGGGCGGTAACCTTGCCTTCACCACCCTCCCACGGATGGAACTTTCGGCTGTCGACAAGTTTCTTGGCCTCCTCATACTCGCCCAGATTGTTGAGCAGCGTGGCATGTTCGAGCACAAGATCATCGCGACGCGGTAATATGTCTGCCACCGAAAGCATATTGGCAAGTCTGTCGCTGTGATTCCGGCCCAGACGGCGGTACAGCTGATCAAGCTCCATAAGCATACGCGCATCTGTACGGTCAAGATCGAATGCCTTCTCCATATATTCCACACCCTTCACCTCATCATTGAGTTTATTGAAATATACCAGAGCCAGATTACGCCATACCTGAGGATATTCCGGAGCCACTTCAGCCGAGCGCTCCCACAGGGAACGTGCCAACTCGTACTGACGTGCGTCAAAGTACAGACAGCCAAGGTAATAGCATGCTCTACTGTCATTCGGACGTCGGGTAAGTGCGAACGTCAGTGCCTCAACCGCGTCGTTATTCTTTGGGAAACAGCTACTTACGTGCGCCGAGGTAGCCTTGTCGAGCATTTCATCCACGCCACCCAGGCCGCCGAGCTCACGGCAGTATGCACGGTAGTAATAGCTCATGGGATCCAACGCATCTCGCTCATTACCAAGCATCCACAGTGCCTCGGCTTCGGCATAGCCACCCGCTGTCATAAGCTCGACGCCGGCCACATTATAATTTCTGTCCTCATCGCGCATCAACTCGATAAGCTTCTCCTTATCTTCCTCATTTCCAGCCAGTACGCGTATCCACAGAGCCGCAAAATTAAATGGATCAAGCCTCAGAGCCTCATCGGCCACAGCCACCGCCTCATCGGTACGGTTCATTCTGTAGAGCACTAAAGCCTTGACAGCCAATGCACAATGATTGTGTGAATTTCTTATCAACGAATTCTCTATATCATCGAGAGCCACTTCATAATCACCGTTCCCCACTGCGATACGGGCACATCCAAGCCATGCTGCATCCTGACATGGAGCACTCCATGCCGCTTTAGCAAACAGATCGTATGCCTCATTGCGTCGGCCTTGACGCATTACTGCCAACGCCAGATTGTATATCGGTTCGCTGTCATAAGGGTTTGGATTATAGCGCTTTATCTCAGCCACAGCGCGGCGCAGATATCTTTCTGCCACATCAAAGCGACCCCGGCGTAAATACCAGAGGCCCAGGGCATTATTGCAGCGCACATCATCCGGATCACGCCTCAGAGCTTCCTCATAATAGTCGGTCGGACGGAATGTTGCATGACGATATTGCTCCAGATGAAGACCTGTCAGATAAAGTCTGTCACAGCTCTTTATATCTTTTGGTGCGGGAGCTGCCACTGCTGCATCAGGCAAACGGCGTGCCTCATCGGGTTCGGCTTCCCAGGCAAGAGCCACACGGCCATCGCTTCCGGTTATCACCACCGACATGGATGCCGGATCCACCATGCCACTCCCGATCGCCTGTGTATAGATCCGCTCAGGCGATACATCCACAGTCTCATCAAGCAGAACAGCGGCCGAAACCCGGTCTTTCACAGTCACACGTATCCGCGCGGCAATTGTGGCGAATACCTTGATCACCATTTTCCCGTCTTCCTCAATGAGATTCATCACAAAATCCCGCGAGGCGTTTTTCACCACGCCAAGCTCCCTGTAGGGGAAGAAATATTGAGTGAAGCGCTTCTCCTCATACGGATGCAGCCACGAGAAATCCGGCTGATTCTCTGTATAGACTCCGGCCATGAGCTCTATGTACGGACCATCGGTGTCGGTAAGATTTCTGTCCCACGCACGTCCGAAATCACCGTTGCCCCATGTCCACTGCTTTTTGCCGGGCGACACATGATGACTCGCCACATGAAGCATGCCCGCTTTAGTGTCGTTTTCATAGCCACCTTCGAAATCATATCGCGAATTTACACCCATATACGACGTAGGGACCTTGATATTACGGTAGTTGGATATGTCCACGCCACTCGAGTAGTCCATCTTGTAATATGTTCCGGTAGCAATCGGGAAGCTCGATACCGCACGCTTGCCATGATCGAAAACGGCATTGATATCCGTCGGGAACACACTCTGGTAGTGGTCATTGACAGCTACCGCCGGATTTGCCCACCACAGGAAAGTCTGAGGCACATCCGTAGGATTGTAAAGCACACCTTTTATCTCAAGTCGAGCCGCTCCCGGACGTAGCGTGAAACCTGCACGGCCCTTTTGACCGAACATCCGCTCCACCTCGCTGACCCATACCGTAACACTGCCATCAGCATTATGCTCTATCGCACTGTCGACAGGCATGAACGTCGAAGGACGATGATGCTGGGGCCAGTTGAATTCTATGCCGCCGGATATCCACGGGCCTGCCAGGCCTACAAGCGCCGGCTTAACCACATGATTATAATATACGAAATGGCGCTGCGCTATCTTGTCATAGGCCATCTGTACTCTTCCGCCAAGTTCGGGAAGGATCATGACCTTGATATACTCATTTTCTATGAATATAGCGTTATACAGATGAGATGTCGGTTCATCGGCGATCGATTCGATCACAGGATACGGATATACCACTCCGCTCGATCCCTGATAGACCCGCTTCTCCAGAAACATCGGCGACTTTTCAGGTTTACCGGCTTCGTATGTCGGTATATCCACTACTTCACGCCATGCTCTAACTTCACTTTGTAGTGCCATATTAAGTTGTAAAATGATTGTTGTTTGTTGATAGATAATTGATTGTGTATAATGCTGCAAAAGCGGTGATCACTCTCCGGTCAGCTCACGCTGTAGTTTCTCAAGCGACCGGCCCTTGGTTTCAGGGCACCGGCGCACAAAGTATACAAACGCGCTAATGCAGATGGCCGAGTAGATCCAGAAGGTGAAATCGGCCCCTAAGAATGTATTAAGATATGGAAAACTGAATGTCAGTGTCGTACTGCCTACCCACAGGGCAAACGTACATGTCGCCATGGCTACGGCCCTTATCTTGTCGGGAAAGATCTCCGACAGGAGCACCCAGGTCACGGGTCCCAGCGACATGGCGTAACAAGCGATGGCAAGTACTACCAGCGCAACCATGGCCACCCCGGTCACGTGTGCCGAATAGCACGCTCCAAGTATCAGATAGATGGCCCCCAGACCACCGGCTCCTATCAGCATGAGGGTCCTGCGTCCGAGCCTGTCGACAGTATAGATAGCCACAAACGTGAAGATCAGATTGGTAATTCCTGTCACTACTATCTGGAAGAACAGGTCGCCGAGTTCATATCCCGCCGAAGTGAATATCTCCTGAGCGTAGTTGAAGATGACATTGGTGCCACACCACTGCTGGAAAACAGCTATTACCAGTCCAAGCACAAGCACACGTCGGAAGCGCGGGCTGAAAAGCGATTCTTGCTTGCCGTTGTCGCGGTCGCGGTCAACGGCTTCCGATATTGACCTGCTCTCAACCTCCGCATAATGTTTGCCGCCGATGCGTTCCAATATCGCAGAAGCAGCCGATGTACGGCCCTTAAGCATCAACCAGCGGGGACTCTCCGGTATGAACAATGTGAGCAGCAGGAATGCGGCCGCCGGAAATGCGGCCCCCCAGAACATCCAGCGCCAACCCTCCTGACCGTTCCAGGTCTGGGCTATGCTGGCCGGTCCGGCACCGGCCTCAACCGGTTCGGCTATCATCATATTGGCCACCTGCGCGGCCAGTATACCTATCACTATGGTCAGCTGATTGAGCGATACGAGCTTGCCACGTTTGTCGGCCGGTGCGACCTCCGCTATATACATAGGCGACAATCCCGATGCCAGGCCTATGCCCACTCCACCGAAACATCTTGCCACAATAAAGGCGGTGAAATCATCTACCGCTCCCGTAGCATAAGCCGAAAGCAGAAATATCAGAGCCGAAACAGCCAATAATTTCTTACGGCCGATCTTGTCCGCAAGCATTCCACACGTCATGGCGCCAACCAGGCAACCAACCAACGCTATACTCATCGCAAGGCCCTGCATTCCGGGATCACCCGCAATGCCGAAATAGGCCTCATAGAACGGCTTGGCGCCACCTATCACTACCCAGTCATATCCGAACAACAGGCCACCCATTGCCGAGACAAGGCACATGAAATATATCAGAGTTTTGTTCATGTCGTCAGGATTATTGATTGAGAAGTTGCTTTATAGCCTCGCTCGAACTGTCGATGGGAGCACCGATCAGCGATTTGTCGAATATACGGTCCAGATCATACAGCGACACCTTTGTGGCGGGATTGAATTTGTCCGATCCGACATATTCAGCCACCGAATTGATCAACCGCCGCGAAGCCGGACGCGCCTGTATGTTTCTTTCAGGATCCACCGACAGCACAAACAGCTTGCCACCCTCAGGTGTCACAGCCTCAAAGGCCACACCGAGCTTACGGTTCACCTCATATGTGTCTATGCTCTGGACCACCGGCGTGAGCTGACGCAGATCGGTCAGATCGATAGCGGTGGCGTTGTTCAGCACATCGGTCCATTGCCAGTCCGCATAATTTGCGGTCGGGAATTTATCGAAGGCATGGCTCTCATTGTCGATCATCGTTCCGACTATCATCGGATTCCAGTTGAACATTATAGGGTTCCAGAAATGGCTGGCGAAATGGGTGCGGCGTCCTGCCACACTGTCGGGGAGCAACATCACGGTCTCACCCTTGGCCAGACGCTTGCGGGCCTCATCCCAGCGGCGGGTAACGTATGGCCGGCCTGAGTCTATGGCATCGCCATGTGCATATACCCACATATCCCACTCATTGTGATACTTTCCGGTCACATCAACGTTCAGAGTGTATTTGGCAGGCGTGGCAAGACCCGACAGATCTATATCCACCACACCAAGCGAGTCAACGGTAGCTCTTTCTATCTTTCCGTGACGTATGTTGCCCGAGCGCACCACTGTGCCGTCGCCATCGGTCAGAGTCCACGCAGCCTTGCCGCCGTTTATTGCCTCCGGGCCAAAATTATAGATACCCACCTTGGCCGTATAATTCTCAGAGTCATCATACACGCGCTTAGGCATACGTGCCAGCACAACCACATCGCCGTTCGACTCTCTATACTTTTCGGGAGTCACAAGTCCCTTCGATTCCCAGAATGCATCCAGAATACCGACATACGCGCTGCCCTGTCCAGGGAAGTCCTGCAATCCAAGAAGCTGATAGCCACCCGACTTTCCAGAGCGCAGCAGCGCCTCGTTCACCTCCTTGTACTGAAGCACTGTATGTGCTCCGGTAGCCTTGAGAAAATCTTCAGCCTGATCAAGCATTCCGTTTTTCGCCAGACGCTCGCGGAACACATTCATGTTTCTCGGCTCGAGCACTCCGGTATACTTGCTCATCTCGCTGAAGTTGGGATACATGCAGCGTTGGCCCGTCTCATGAGCTATCACCGGCACATCGATATCCGATTCCTTGTTCAGATCCCAGTCGGTGTTGGGTTTTCCTTCATAAACGGTGATCCAGCCGTTGGGCGATACGTGCGACGCATAGAACTGATCTGCCTTCACGTGTGTACGGGCTGTCGATGCCGAGTACAGATGGCGCGGATCATGCTTCTGACCCTTCACTATCAGATCTTCGAGCACTGCGAAGTCTCCTTCATTCTCATTTCCGTTGCAATAAAGCACAAACGACGGGTGATTGCCATATTCATCCAATATGGCATACATCTCATCCTCAAAGAAGTCACGACGGGCAGGATATTGACCGACATCCTTTATCCACATCGGAAGCTCCACCTGAAGATAAAGGCCCAGTTCGTCCGCAGCATCAAAGGCCGCTTCCGGAGGACACCATGAGTGGAAACGCACATGGTTGAAGCCATAATCCTTCACTGTGCCGAATATCCTGGCCCAATCCTTGACATCTGTCGACGGATAACCCGTCAATGGAAACACGCAGCAATCAAGCACACCTCTCAGATGCACGTCTGTACCGTTTATTTTAACATGATTCTGTCCCTGTTCCACCTTGCGCATGCCAAAACGCTCTGTCACCGTCTCGGTAGCGTCGCCACTGTTCATCGTGGCCTTGAGTGTATACAGATTGGGAGTAAACTCATCCCAGAGCTTCACATTCTTGCCCATATCCATCTCCACACTCACGCCAAGCGAATCGGCGGGCATGCTGAACCGGCGCGTAGCCGTGCTCACCTTGCGGCCGTCGGGGGATATCACATCAAGTGTTATCTCTCCATCCCCCGACGTTTCGCGTAATTCTACCTTTATTATTGACCTATTCTTATCTATATCCGGATATATCTGTATATCTCTTATTCCTGTGCGCGAAGCAGCCACAAGCTGCATGTCGCCTACTATTCCGTTCCAGTTAGTCTGGGTATACTCTGTAGTGCCGTGGGCCCACTGATCCATGGGATATTTCAGTCTGTTGTCAACGCAAATGGTCAGCGTATGCGTCCCGGGGGTCAGATAATCGCTCAGGACAAACCGGTTTGGCGTCGACAGGCGCTCGTCGATACCGACCTCCCTACCGTCAACATATACCGTCGTCTCCCAGTGGCAACGCTCCAGCTCCAGCTCTATGCGCCTGTCGCTCCAGCTTTCAGGGATCACGACCTCACGCTGATACCATGCCGGGCCGTTGTATTCATATTTCCGGCTCAACCTGTCAACATACTGCGCCGTATTCTTTATGCCTTTGCCACCCTGGTCCGTACTTCCCGGAAGGACTATCGTCTCGCTCAGCTTGGCCAGATACATCTCCGATCCCGGAGTCTTGCCGAATCCCATCGGATCGAGCTGAAAACGCCACAGGCCCGACAGATCTATCGTATCTTGCATCACAGCCCCCGAGGCGCCAAACCCCGCCATAGCTGTTATGATTGTCAACAGGTATTTTTTCATATTCTGATTGGTTTACTGGTACATGATTTATGACTCTGCAAAATTACCACCTCTTTCGCTCCATAAAAATGGATTTTTTTCAAAAAAAGATGGATTATCTTACTTTTATCCCTATATTTGCGACTACCAATCTTCCTCACTGCTTATGATTAAGATCAAAGACGGTTTTTCAGGACAGAGAGCATTCGTCCTTCCTCCCGCATACATACGGGAGATGGAAGATAACCAGCTTTCGGCTCTGCTCCACATCACCGACATCGGCTACTACCCCAATGCTCTCCACCACTTCCGGCAGCGTACAACTCCGATAAGCCAGTATGTATTCATATACTGCGTGAACGGACATGGATGGTATGAAATCAACGGCACGCGCTACAATGTCGGCCCGGACTCCTACTTCATCCTCCCGCCAAACACTCCTCACGCCTATGGGGCCGATGACAACGAGCCCTGGAGCATATACTGGATCCACTACAAAGGCACCATAGCCCACGCCTTCATATCCTGCGACAACGGGCCTGTCGAGATCAAGCCCGGCATGCGCTCACGCATCCGCGAACGACTGTCTCTGTTCGAGGAGATCATGAACACATTCGACAACGGATACTCCCGCGGAAATCTACTGTACAGTTGCTCCGTGTTTCATCACTTCCTCGGATCTCTCAGCTACCTCTCCCAGTTCCGCGAGGCTGCCGGCAAATCAGGTACTCCCGCCGATCCGGTCACTCTCGCCATTAAATTAATGAAGGAAAACATCGAGAAACCGCTGCATCTAAACGAAATCGCGTCTCATATCGGCTACTCGCCTTCCTACTTCTCCGCATTATTCACAAAAGCTACCGGACAGTCGCCCATCAACTACATGCTGCAGCTCAAAATAAACAGAGCTTGCTCCCTGCTCGACTTCACCAACCTGCGTATCAACCAGATCTGCCACCTGATCGGTATGGATGACCCATACTACTTCTCCCGGATCTTCGCACGCACCATGGGAATGTCGCCTCGCGAGTACCGTGCCGTCAAGAAAGGCTGAACCCTTTATATCTGTTAACAAAATCCGACTTTTACCCCCCCCCCTAATCGTTAAACATAGTTAACAATTGTCCATTTTGCTCATACTTTGTAACATATATATCACATTATCCGTCTTTCTTTGTAGAACACTATATTTTTTCACATATCTAACCGATCATCACTATTCTCATGACCCGCTTGTTTTTTGCCACAATGGTCTCTCTCATGCTGAGTCTCTGCGCATTTGCGGCCTCAGCAGCTCCCTATGCCGTCAAGGGCACGGCTATCGACCCAGATAGCATACCCGAAGGATATGCCACCGTCAAGATCTATTCATCAGCCGACACTGTGAAGCCTGTCGCTATGGGTGTCACAAAAGCCGACGGCACATTCAATCAATCCCTCAGATCGCCCGGCGATTACCGTCTCTTACTCATTGCCGTCGGCAAGGAGCTTACGTCGCGCGAGTTCAATGTCTCGGCTACCGATCCCGTCGCCGACCTCGGCACTATCATCATCCGCAATGCCGACAACCTTCTGGGCGAAGTTGTCGTCGAGGCCCAGCGTCCGCTTGTGTCTATCGAGATCGACCGCATAGGCTACGACGTTCAGGGCGATATCGAATCGAAGACCTCAATGCTCAACGAGACTCTCAACAAGGTGCCTCTTGTAAGCGTCGACCCCGATGGCACAATACGTGTCAAAGGCTCTACCGACTTCAAGATCTACAAAAACGGTCGCCCCAACAACTCCTACAGCCGCAACGCCAAGGATATCTTCAAGTCGCTCCCGGCCTCTATGATCCAGAAGATCGAGGTGATCACCGAGCCGGGTGCCCGTGAGGATGCCGAGGGTGTCAGCGCTATCCTCAACATCATCACTGTCAAAAACGCCGTCACAAAGGGCGTTATGGGTAACGTCAACACATACGTAGGCACCAACAACGGCGTCCCAAACCTCAACCTCTGGATGTCGGGACAGTACGACAAATTCAGCTTCTCGCTCTATGGCGGCAGCAACTACTCGAGCCGTCACAGTCGTAAATTCCGCTCGGAGACGGAAACTGAATACACCCAGACCGGCAACAGCCTGCTGTCGGAGAATTCCGGATCGGGCAAAGGCATGTTCGGATACTGGGGACTCGAAAGCAGCCTCGACCTGAGCAAACACCACCTCATCACATTCGAGTTTGGTGGATATCTCATGAGCAGCAGCAATGACTCTCATGGACTCACACGCATGCTCGACGCACAAGGAAATGAACTCTACCGTTACTCTACCCTATCAAGCACCGATCCAAACAACTGGAACGACATAAACGGCAGCTTGAACTATCAGTACACCACCGACCGCGAGGGTGAGTCGATAGTGCTGTCCTACCGTATGTCGAGCAATCGCACCAGCGATGAAACGGAGACCGAATACACAGATGCCATAAACCTACCCATGCAATATACCGGAATCAACTCCGAGAGCAAGGAACAGGGCTCCGAGCATACGATTCAGATCGACTGGACACGACCCATCAACAAGCACAACACATTTGACATAGGCGGCAAGTACATATATCGCGACAATCACAGCAACTCAACCCGCGAATATATCGGCCTCAACACTACCCATTCCGACTTCAAGCACATCACCCAGGTCGGAGCGCTTTTTGCCGACTACCGCCTCAACATCGGCAAATTCGGTGCCCGTGCCGGCATACGCTACGAATACTCCCACCTCGCCGCAAAATTCCCCGACGGATCCGAGGATCCTTTCTCGGCCGATCTGAACGACTGGGTACCCAACGCCGGCCTTATCTTCAATCCAAACCACCGCAACTCGTTCAAACTCTCCTTTGGATCACGCATACAGCGCCCCGGCATCACATACCTCAATCCGGCCGTCAATACAACCCCCAACTCCACATCCCAAGGTAATCCCGATCTGTCAAGTGTACGTCTGAACTCCTTTAGCTTAGACTACAACTACATGGCCGCCAAAGTATCCGCGAGTCTAAGCGCACATTACATCTTCGCCAACAACGAGATCATCTCCGTCCAGTCGACAATAGGCGACCATACCTATTCAGGCTACGAGAATGCCGGCCGCCGCCGTGGAGCCAGCTTCAGCGGATACATCAACTGGCGTATGACAAGCAAAACCTCCTTCATGCTCAATGGCGGACTCAGCTACGTCCATATCGAGAACCCGTCGCTCCGACAGAAAAACAAAGGCTGGGGTAGCAACATATATGGCAACTTCAGCCAGAAACTGCCTTGGAAACTCAACTTCTCGGTCTACGGCATGTGCTTCACCTCCGCCCCCGGGATCCAGAGCGTATTTCGCGCGGCCGGTTGGAGCAGCGTGTACTACGGCATCAACCTGCGCCGCAGCTTCCTAAAGGAAGACCGCCTCAGCGTCAGCCTGAGCCTGCAGAACCCGATCCACTCCAAAAACCCCGGATACATCTCAAAGAGCTGGAGCGACAACATGATGTCGCGCAATCGCAGCTACAGCTACAACGTGACCAACGCTTCAATCAACATAGCCTACCGCTTCGGCAGCTTCAACACTCAGGTCAAGAAGACCAACAAGAGCATATCGAACGACGATGTGGTCGGCGGATCATCCAACCAGTCCGACTCAGGTAGTCAGGGTGGCGGCAACTGATCGTTCCAATTATAAAGTAAGCGAGGCCACTCGACAAGTTCGGGTGGCCTCGTTTATTTGTAAATAAAAAAAATTTCATATTCTGGAATTAAATTACTATTTTTGCAATCAAGTCAAACAACGCCATACCCATGAGAGTTATAACAGAAGAACCGCTGAAGGAATACATCGCCCGTTTTCCCAACACACAGACAGCTCTACAGGCTTGGCTCAAGACGGTAAAGAAAGCACAATGGACTAACTTTGCCGATGTAAAGCGGGATTTCAACAGCGTTGACAATGTTGGCAACCAGCACTATGTCTTCAATATCCGCGGAAATAACCATCGGCTGGTAGTCGTGATAAAATTCACTATTAAATGGATATATATCCAGTTCATCGGCACTCATGAAGAATATGACAAAATTGATGCCTCAACTATTTAAAACAATTGTATCATGACTAAGATAGAAAACGAGAAGCAATATCATTGGGCATTGAACAGAGTGGAGGAAATTCTTCCGTTGGTGAAGGATGATACTCCCTTGGATGATCCATACAGTATCGAGCTTGATCTTCTCTCCGGTCTTGTTGCCGATTATTCCGATGAGCATTTCTCAATCGGCGAACCGACATTAGTTGATATGTTGAAACTGCGTATGTATGAGATGGGCCTGAATCAAATTGCACTTTCCAAACTTTTAGGCATTACACCTTCCAGGATCTGCGAGTACCTGTCAGGGAAGAAAGAACCGACTCTGCATCATGCGAGAATCATAAGTTCAAAACTAAAAATCGACCCGGCGATAGTGCTGGGTGTATGATCAAAAACAGTCTTTACCAACCACAAACAGAAAGGGAGGCTATCCACCGCTTGACGGATAGCCTCCCTTTCTTTCATGTCTGTTATTGTTCTGACCTGTCTTTCTACTTTTGATCAAATCATTTATATCCTTTCTTCGCACGCACACGGCGCAGTATGTTCTGCATGTCGAACACTACAGCCGGATTCTGCAAGGCCACATTATCCCGTTCGCCCTTCTCCTTGCTCATATTATAAAGCTGCGGAGTGGGCAGATTGCCGGTCTCTATCTTCGGACCCCAGGTTATCATGGCCGGGCCATCATTAGGCTCTATATACTTCCAGTCCTTTGTCCTGACGCCAAGCGTGTGGTTCGATGCAAGCTCCACTACCCATGGCGTATCGGTCATATCCGTGCCCAGCAGATTACCTATGCGGTTACGGCTGTCGGGAGCCGCACCTGCAGGCAGTTGGGCGCCGATCAGCGAGCCCAGCGACGCCATCCAGTCGATGTGCGACATCAGCGCATCCGATTCAATGCCACCCTTCACGCCCTTGGGCCAGCGCACTATCGCCGGAACCATCGTTCCACCCTCAAACGCGCTGTACTTGTTACCGCGATACGGGCCTGTGGGCGAATGTCCGTTGAGCAGTTCCTCAGCCTGATCATCATAACCGTCGTCAAGCACCGGGCCATTGTCGCTCGTCAGTATCACCAGCGTATTGTCGGCTATGCCAAGCTCGTCAAGAGTCTTCATGATCTCGCCTACCGACCAGTCGAACTGCGCTATCGCATCACCGCGCACGCCCATCGGGTTCTTGCCCCTGAAACGCTCATGCGGGAATCTCGGCACATGCACATCATTCGTGCAGAAATACATGAAAAACGGCTCATCGGCATTCTGCTTTATGAAGTCTATCGCATGGCTCGTTATCGAGTCGGCTATATTCTCATCCTTCCACAGCGCCTTGCCGCCACCCTTCATGAAGCCTATGCGGCCTATGCCGTTCACTATCGACATATCATGTCCATGCGATGAACGCTGGTTGTACAGCAGCTCCGGATTGTCATGTCCGGTCGGCTCGCCCTCGAAATTCTTGTAATAATTCACATATATCGGGTGCTCCGGATCATAGTTTGCCACCTTGCCGTCCTCTATGAACACACACGGCACTCTGTCGGCCGTTGCCGCCATTATATAGTGATAGTCAAATCCTATGTCCGACAGGCTCGACGGCAGAGGTGCGTTCCAGTCCTGCTCACCCGTCTTGTCGCCCAGGCCAAGGTGCCATTTGCCTATCGCAGCCGTGCGGTAGCCAGTATTCTTGAACATATCCGCCATCGTATACATCTCCGGACGGACTATCATGCCCGCATTGCCCGGAGCCACATCAGTGCCCGGACGGCGCCATGCATACTCTCCTGTCAGCAGCGAGTAGCGCGACGGTGTGCTTGTCGCTGCCACGGCATGTGTGTTGGTGAACTTTATGCCCTGTTCTGCGAGCCTGTTCACATTTGGGGTCGACACATTCTTGGCGCCGAAACATTCCAGATCGCCATACCCCAGATCATCCGCCAGGATGACGATCACATTAGGTTGCTCTCGGTTATTCACCTTTTCGGCCACCTTGTTCTTCGATGACTTCGCCTCCATTGCCATCGGGATGCACAGCGCAGGAGCAAGCAGAGCCGCCGCCGCGGCCATTCTGCTGTTAAATATTGATCCGATCATTTCTATATTGTTATTTTTCTCGCAAAATTACTTTGACGGCTCTGCGAAACTGTTTCGCGGCCTACCGTCGGCCAAAGTTAGCCAATTCCGCCGCATTATGCAACACATCCGCTCCTGTTTGCCGTCTCTGTTTTTGCCGGTGATTGACAATAACCGGCACCGGAATACTGTTTCTCTAAGAAGTCCGGTGCCGGCCATTTATTATCTGTAGTTCTCGATATTATATGTCTGTTGCTTAGTCGCGCAGATTCGGATTGACATTCTGCTCACCCAGCGGTATGGGCCACTGGTAATCCTGTGGATTCCTGAAATCTCTGCGGCCTACATACCAGCGGCAGTGGCCTGTCGGGTCCACTATCTTGGTCGACGTGGCATAAAGCTCCGAGTCAGGATAAGGTGCGCCCCAGATCTCGCCTACGAGCACCTCATGTGCTGTATGCCAGCGCAGAAGATCCCAGTAATGGATACCCTCATACACCAGCTCTACGCGGCGCTCATGGCGCATAGCTGCTCTCATCTGCTCCGTGCTGCCTACTGTCACGGCGGGCATATGCACATCCGCACGTCCGCGTACTGCATTGATAGTCTTGTCGAGAAGATCCTGGGTGATAGGCTGGCCCCCCTCGAGCATACACTCGAAATAGCTCAGAAGCACCTCCGCATACCTGACTATAGGAACTACCACGCTATAGCTGTTGAGATCGTTGATAACCGACTCATCATAAAACTTGCGCCACATGAAGCCTGTCTTCGAGGCCTCCGACGAATAGTCGATGCGCTCCTTGAGCGATGCCGGATAGTCTGGGCTCATGCGGTATTCCGTGCCCTTGAATGTCGCCCCGTTGTAGTAGATGGTATAATCCAGGCGCGGATCGCGGTTCTCGCCGAGGTTGTGAGGGTTATAGCGCGGATCTTCATAGCTGAACGGAGTTCCGTCCGTAAACTCATACTCCTCGAATATTCCCGCCGACGGATTCGACAGGCTCCACCCGCCGTCTTTCGCCGACAGACACTGCTGGGGATGGCCCCAGCCGAAGAAGTTCTCAAGATACTCCACATAGAAGATATTCTCCTTGTTTGAGTTGCCCGTACCGGCCAGAAACAGCTCTGAATACGAGCCGTGTATTGAGTTGTCGCCCAGATCCATGATCTCCTTGTACACGGCGGCGCCATTGTTCCAGTCCTGCATCAGCATATACGTGCGCCCCGCGAATGCCAGTGCGGCCTGCTTGCACGCGCGGCCTGTCTCCGCGCCGGTGATGGCCGAGAAGCGGGGCAGATCAGCTGCCGCCTCACGGAATTCATTCGCACACCAGGCAAGGATATCCGACTGCTTGGCCTTCTCCACATTGTTCGCCTCCTCGCCCGTCAGCGGAGTGGTCACCAGTGGCACATCCTTGAAGTAGCTCGCCAGATAGTGATACTGCGTGGCCCGCAGAAAACGTGCCTCCGCTATCAACCGGAGCTTCTCCTGGCTGTCGGCCATATTCACTATGCCGTCCAGAAAGCGGTTGCACCTGCCTATGCGGCGGTAAGCCGTGCTCCAGTAGTTGGCCAGCTGGCCGTTGTTGTTCTGGAGCCTGCCGCTCGAGAATATGAACAATGGGCTGTTCTCGCCGCGCCTGTCAAACGCATTGTCTGTCATGTGATCCATGAACTGAAGGCCTTGATACGACCAGAAGTCGCTCACGTTATACTCCAGGCCATTGGTGATGCTGCCGCGGTAAAGGGCGGTCAATGCCAGGGTGGCATTCTTCGGGTTGTCCCAGAAATTGTCCGATGACAGACTGGTCAGTGGGGTGCGTTCCAGGTCACACGACTGAAGTCCTGCCAGCAACGCCAGCCCTATTGTTAGTTTATATAGTGATTTCATTCTATTGACTGAGCTTAGATATTGATAGTTAGACCAAATGTATACGAGCGCATGGTCGGATAATACGATCCTCCGTTGCTGCGCTTTTCAGGATCCCAACCCTCGGGATAACCGCTGAAGTTGAAAGGATTGTCCAGTGTCACATACGCGCGTATGCCGCTTATCTTCATTGGACTCAGAACCCTGCTCGGTATCGTGTAGCCCAGCTGTATGTTGCGCACCTTCAGGAACCATGCGTCCCTCACCCAGAAGTCCGATGTCAGGGTGTTGCGGCTGCCCGAATTCGACAGCGCCTCCAGACGCGGATATGCCGGATAGCGGTTGTCCTGCTGCACATTCCAGCATCCCTCCATCTGCCAACGCTGTATATTGCCCTCCTGCCAGAAGGCATAGCCCGCATAGGTCGACAGCATTCCGCTCACCTTCGACACTCCCTGTATCAGGAAGCTGAAGTCAAAGCCGTTCCAGTCCAGACCTGCGCTCAGGCCATAGTTGAACTTCGGTATCTGCGACCCCAGGAACGTACGGTCCGATGTCGTCACCTTGCCGTCGCCGTCAAGGTCAACATATCTTATGTCGCCGGCGCCCGACCCGCTCGCTATCGAGCTCTGGTCGGCCCACTCCTTCACCTCGTCATCCGTCAGAAACACTCCGTCAGTCTTATAGCCGTAGATCATCTGCATCGGATAGCCTATGAACAGGTTCGATCCGTTACCTACCATACCGTTCGGCTGCGTCACGTTACCCATGCCGAGCGTCTTAACCTTATTGTTGACCACCGACAGATTAGCGTTCACAAAGTAGTTCACCTTTCCCACACGGTTACGGTGTCCTATCTCGAATTCCCAGCCGCGGTTGGCTACCTTGCCCGTATTGATCTGCGACACCGACAGTCCGAATATATCCGAGAAGCTGGCCGACGGTGTATACAGGATATCCTTCGTCAGACGGTCGAAATAGCTCGCGTTGAATGTCAGGCGGTTCTCAAAGAATCCTGTCTCTATACCGACGTCAAATGTCCGCGTTTTCTCCCATTTCAGGTTCGGATCTACGTATGTCGTGATCGCGGCACCCTGAGTATACACGCCGCCTATCACATAGTTCGATCCCAGCGCATACACGCTCTGATACGGATAGTTGCCTATATTGTTGTTACCCAATATACCATACGATGCCTTCAGCTTCATGTTGCTCACAAATCTCAGGCTCTCGTTCTCCTTCCAGAAGTTCTCGTTCGCTATGCGCCAGCCTGCGCCCACCGACGGGAAGAAGCCATACTTGCAGTCGGTCGGGAAGCGCGACGATCCGTCATACCTGAACGTTCCCTCGAGCAGATAGCGCTCGTCATAGTTATAGTTCAGACGGCCTATTATCGACTGCACTGCCCAGTCATATCCGCCGCCGCTGTTGGTCTGGCCATCCACTCCGCCTGCCGACAGATATGGCACGTCGTCCGACGGATAGTTGTTCCTGTAGCCGCCTATCGTGCGCTGGCCTTCATCCTCCCATGTATAACCTACCAGTGCGCCTATATGATGCACACCCAGCTCCACATTGTAGTCCAGAAGCGCCTGGAACGTCTTATACGTTGTCCGTGCCCAGCTCTCCGTCAGCGACGACGGTCCTGTTCCGCGGCCATCAGTCAGAGTCATGTCCGAACGATAGTTTCTCACCGCGCTCATAGTATAGTTGTAGCCGCCTATCGCTTTTGCCTTCAGGCCCGGCAATATCTCATACTCGAAATTTATCTGGGCCTTATACCTGTCTATCGCTTCCCGGTAGAACGACTCACAGTCAAGCCACGCTATCGGCGTTCCATTCAGTTTCGGACCCAGACCTACCGTGCCGTCCGACATATATGTCGGCCACAGACCCGGAAAGCGCAACGCGTTAGTCACAAATGCGCCGTTGCCGCCCGAATCAATCGCGCCCGGAGTCGACGGCTCATGTCTGTCACCGAACGTACCGTTCAGTATCACGTTCATCTTCAGGTTCTTCGCCAGCTGGGCCTGCAGGTTCAGTCTACCGTTGAATCTGTCATAATAGCTGTTCTTGAAGAAACCGTTCGAGCGCATGTACGCCGCCGTCAGCTGATAATTGATCCGCGATGTGCCGCCGCTTATGCTCAGCTCATGCTTGTTCTGTAGCGGATGGCTCCCGAGCAGATCCTCCAGATACATCTCGTCCGCATAATTGTCCCTGTCGCTACCGTCCTTGAACTTCTGTATCATCTCCGGAGTATAGCTCTCAGTACCCACAGCCATATTGTAGAACTCCGCATACTCATACGAGTGCGCCAGCTTCGGAAGATCCACCGCCGAGCTCCAGCCAACGGTTCCGTTATATGTCACCTTGGTCTTGCCCTCGCGGCCATTCTTCGTCGTCACCAGTATCACGCCGTTTGCCGCGCGCGATCCGTATATCGCCGCCGACGCTGCGTCCTTCAGAACCGATATACTCTCTATCTCCGCAGGTGTCAGGTCATTCATGTTGCCCGGAAGACCGTCTACAAGTATCAGTGGCGACGGATCCGCGCCAAACGAACCCACACCGCGCACTCTTATCGTTCCCTGGTCAGCACCCGGACTGCCCGAACTCTGCGTGATGGTCACACCCGACAGATGGCCGTTTATCATATTCGATATACTGCCGCCGGTCCTGCCGTCAAGCTGCTTGCTGTCAACTGTCGCTATCGAGCCTACAACATTCACCTTCTTCTGGGTGCCATAGCCCACTACCACTACCTCATCCAGCAGATTATCCTCCTCCTGAAGCGATATCGCCAGAGGCTTGCCATTGTTGCTCACCGTCTGTGGTGTATAACCGATGAAGCTCACCTCTATCGAGGCATTCTTTGGCGCGTTCAGCTCGAAATTGCCATTTATATCGGTGATCGTCACTATATCCGAATCCTTCACTCTCACTGTCGCTCCCGTCACAGGATTCCCTTCCGCGTCAGTCACAGTGCCGTTCGTCTTGATCTTCTCACCCTCAGCGGCCTTGCCTTTCTTCGTCGCCGTCGATATCGCTATCGTGTTGTCCGACATTATCTTATAGCTCAGCTGCCTGTTTTCAAGCGCCTTGTCAAGCACCTTGTTCACCGGCTGCGATGTCATCTTCACCGTCACATCCTTGCGGTTGTCCACCGCCCCGTTGTCATACGAAAAATGATACGTGGTCTGTTTTTCAATCTCCTTGAAAAGCTGGCGAAGTGTGGAATTCTCCATATTCACCGTGACCCTCTGTGGTTCCGACGCCATCGTCGGAGGAACATACCATAGGATACTCAGCAACAGCATGAGTCCCACCTTAAAAGATCTTGACATGTTTTTTATGGTAATTAATGATTGGTTTTTAGAACCTGTTTAAATCTATTTATCGCAGGATTTTAGAAGAATTGTCATCAAGATTAAAAAAATACATTGACAAGACTCTCCAGAACAAGATATTTTAAACAGTTTCTTATTCCTTAATTCGTATTTCACCGACCTTTGTCCCTCTCTTTTTTTATGTTTTATAACATATTTTCACCCCCCCCTTTCCTCTCTCCACCCTCCACTCTCCACCCTCCACTCTCCACCCTCCACTCTCCACCCTCC
>CANRVB010000034.1 GCA_947643165.1 uncultured Porphyromonadaceae bacterium
CATTAATCCACAAGACACTCGGTATACCGCTGTCGTTCATATTCCTGATATGGTTTGCATCGGGAATGGCAATGGTATTCCGCAGTTTTCATTTTCCACGGGTACCGTCAACACCTCCGTTCGCCTCATCCCTACAGTTACTGAAAACGTCGCCTGACTCTATCATAACATCGATAGATACAGGGGCAATAAGATCGATATCGCTCGGAACCCGTCTGGGGAAAAACGTCATAACCATATCGACCGGGGACTCGACATACAGATATCTGACAGACACGATGGACCCCGTGCATCCGGTGAATGAAGATGAATTCATGCAGATAGCCTCAGAGTACTGCAATGCGGGCATAATACGTATAGACACGCTAACGGAAGTAGATCAATGGATACCGTTTGAGCGTTGGAGTGAACAGATGCCAATATACAAGTATCATTTCAATGATACTGACCGTCACGAACTATATATGACAGACGACGGCAAGGTCATACAGATGACCGACCGCAAGAGCCGATACCATGCATGGATAGGTGCAATACCACATTGGCTCTACTTCACACCTTTGCGCAAACATCAGAAGGCGTGGACGGACTTTGTCATATGGGCCGCACTGCTCGGTTGCATCATGTGTCTGAGCGGTATAGCTGTAGCCATAATTGTGTGGTGGAAACAACGCAAACATGGTCTATGGCATTGCCCTTACCGCAAATTCTGGTGGCGATGGCATTTCATATCAGGGATGTTATTCGGATGGTGCGCCATTACTTTCGCGTTCAGCGGGTATATGTCGATGACCGATCTTCCTGCATTTCTAAAAAAGGAGCCGGACAAACTCTCCCAAAATCAAGGGAATGGAGAATCAAAACGACGCGACCGGCCAAACGGCAACAGACGTAACGGCAACTGCGCTCCGCTCGAGTCCTACCGGCTTGATGTAAACAAGGTGATAGAAGAATCGGGGGATTCGCTTGTCGAGATAAAATGGATGAGCTGGAACGACTATCCATATTATAAACTGATATACCGCAATTCGAGTGTCAACATAGACGCACGCATACCGGACAGACTTTGCGAATTTATTCTCACGGAGGCAATGATACATGAGGATGTGCAGCAAAACTATCCAGGGTCATTCTATTCGATATCGCCAGCGGAGGATAATGAGGGAATGTACATGTCGCATGATAACGGGCCCGCGCAGCCGACGGCATATAAAGTAACATTGCCAGACAACGGGCTACATCCGGTGGTTTACTATGACACCCATTCCCTGTCGAAAAGGAGAGTCGATGACAACTCGCGCCTTAAGAATCTGCTATACCAAAAGCTGCACTCTCTGAAATTCGCAGGTCTTTATGAACACAAGGGAGTGTGGTATGCAGTCATGTTCATACTTCTGACAGGGGGCACACTACTGTCGGTAACCGGTGTGTACCTGTCATTGTCATGGATTATACATCAACTGAGGAAGATTCGTATCAGTTAAACATCACAATATCACATTTCAACAACTTTATGGGAAAAGAATCATTATTGCCGGTAGTCGTATTATCGGCATTAGCGATGCATGCCAATGCATCGTCCAGAGAGGTGCTTGGCGACACTGTGAAATTAAAGGAAGTCGGTGTAACAGCCCAATCCAACCTACCTCTGCAGGAGCATAAGGTAGATATGCTCGGCCTTGATGTTCCGTTGAAGTTCCTGCCAATGACGGTAAGCCGACTGGATGAAAAGACACTTGAGCGCAAGCATATAGTGAACTTTGAAGATGCGGTAAGATATCTTCCGGGGGTAGTACAGTCGAGCAATCAGCTCGGACAGTTCCACCGCTACAGCATCCGCGGAAGCAATGACATAGGCATAGCCTATGACGGGGTAAGAGATGAACGAGCATTCAACAATACGATACCTTTCGGCGATCTGTCGGGAGTGGAATCAATAGAGGTTATCAAGGGTCCGGCGGCTATTCTGGCGGGACACTCCGTGATGGGAGGTATAATAAACATAATACGCAAGAAGCCTACCGACCAGTTCACCGCCAACGGAAGCATAAGCTATGGCAGCTGGAAACAAAAAGACGCGAGCATGGGGTTTGGCGGCAAACTTGCCGGACCAGTCCATTACCGCGCACATGTGTACACGAGCAACGGTGACGGCTACAGAATGGTCAATTCCAACCGGCTGTCGGGACTTTTCGCCCTCAGCTCGCAGATCGGTGCCAACGGATTCTGGGAAGCGAGCATAAACGGTGCCGACGACTCATATACAACAGATATAGGGGGCGCCCCCACAATGCCGGCCGACATCTACTATGCGGGCACCGACAAGCTGTATCTGGCGAGCGGCAGCCGCAATCCGCTATGCAATTATGAGGATGTGTATAACGATATAGCCAACAACAGAATGCGCCGGCGGTTGTTTGAGGTAAGTTCCTCATACGTGCATACGTTCAGCGAAAATATAAAGCTACGCGAACGTATATGGTACAGCCATAGCAATCTGGATTACTGCTGTGTGGAAGGACTGACATACGTAACCTCAACAGAACCCGGCGACTACAAGTATGAATACACGAGCCGAGGCAAGACATATTACACCAACCTTGACGAAATGAAGAGCGGGACTCCCCTGAACTTCAATCCCGACCACAAAACCGTAAGCAACACTCTGGAGATATCGGGAAAGATAAATACGGGTAAGGTGGTCCACAAATACATAGCCGGATGGCTCGCCACATACTTCAACTTCACCCAATATAACGGCTACGGGACTGATGATGTATGGGGTCCGGGAAAGAATGAGATAATCACGGTGGAGAATCCCCACTACGTGCGCGACTGGTGGGACTGCAAGATTTCGGCCGCGAATATATCGCATAATTTCAACAACGGCATATATCTGACAGATGTCGTTGACATAAACGACAATTGGAAGGCGATGGTGGGTCTGCGATATGACACTTACAGCTACCGCCGGGCGACAGCGAGCGTGAAAGACGGGACACAACACTACGACAAGGCGGACCGCAGCGACTGGAGCAAAGTCTCGACTTCGGCCTTCACATACCGTGCGGGAGCTGTGTATATTCCTATACCGGATGTTCAGCTTTATGCTTCGGCAGCATCATTTTTCAAGCCATACAATACGTTCTATAACCAGAATTATATCTATTATGACCGCAACGGCAAAGAATTCACTCCGGATATGAACGGCGGAGAGGTGTACCGACCGGAACGCGGCTACCAGATAGAAATAGGCGGCAGATATGAAAACCGTCTTTTTGACCTGAACGCAAGTGTCTTCATAATCAAGAAGAACAATGTGGTAACCAATGTAGGCAAGATGCCTGTGGAAAGCGAGGACGGAATGGTAGAGAAAACCGTCCAGGCACAGGTGGGGCGCTATGATTCGAAGGGTTTTGACATAGATGTCACCACACATCCGTGGTCGACACTCAGCGTGACAGCCGGCTTAGGGTGGTCAGACTACAGACGCCGGGCAAGCGATATGGACTGGGCCAAAGGGTTGCCGTGGATCACTCTGGATGAGAACGGCCAAATAAACTTACGCGCCACAGGAGTACCCAGGACAACATTCTATGTGTATGCTGACTACACTGTACCTTCGGGAGTGTTGAAGAATCTGTCGGTCCATTTGAGCGGCAACTACACGGACAAGATATACAGAGATCTGACCAATAATGTGTATGATCCGTCGCATTTTGTGGTAGATGGTGGTGTATATTATACAATCAACAACCGTGTGACACTCTCTGTAGTTGTAAACAATATATTCAACAACCATTATTTTGCATCGGCAACGAAGCTTGCAAAACCGCGTAACTTTATCTCAACCATATCCTATCATTTCTGATAGACTTATAAACACGGGCCGGCATTAGGTTGTGAATGCCGGCCCGTGTGCTTTTTTTGCACGCAACCGGGATGGTGACGGGACCGCAACGGGCACAGTTGCGCGGCGAAGGGATGAGAAATCTACATGCGGGGTAACAGGAAGGCGGTGCGCGGAGAGCCGTCGGCTACACGGATTATGCCGCACCGCACGAATCCGCGGGTCTGTATCCAGCCGAGCATAGGATGGTTGTCGGCATGAGTGTCTATACGTATGTCGAGACCGAAGCTACGGCAGAATTCCAGACAGGCATCGGCTACGCCAGGCAGCAACCGGGCAGACGCGAGACGGTGTATAGTGCCGTAAGGATTGTCGCTGATCCACTGTCCGTCGATATCGGCATAGGTCGGATCATGGCCTATGGCGAAGGTGAAGACGCCTGCAATCAGGCCGTCATGACGCATAGTGAAATGGCGGCCGAGAGCTATATCGGCGTGTATGGTGCCGGACGACGGATACCCTACGGGCCACTGAGACATGTTTCCAGATGAACGCATGAACAGGCGGGCGGTGTCGTAAACGGCCATGATATCATCGATATCGGCCAGAACGGACTTATGAATCAGGAAGCGGGTGTGCATACAGGATATTCAGGATGTCAGCGGATGGGAATGACGGTGTCGGAGGCGGTGATAGGGCGCACTGGACGGCACGGGTTGCCAACGGCGAGGTAACCGGCGGGAATGTCGGCGGTCACCACACTTCCAGCTCCAATAACGGCACCATCGCCTATAGTGACGCCCGGCAGAACGGTGACATTTGCCGCTATCCACACATTGTGGCCGATAGTGACGGGATGTGCCGACATTATGCCTTCGTTGCGCTGGGATGGGAGCAGTGCATGTGTGATAGTGGCGATACAGCAATTGGGGCCAATAAAGACGTTATTTCCGATTGTGACAGGGGCTTCGTCGAGAACCGACATATTGAAATTGCCGATGAAGTTATCGCCTATATGGATGTTGAATCCGAAATCACATCGGAAGGGGCTATGAATGACAAAGGTCTCCCCTACCGATCCGAACAGGCGACGGAAATGCCGGCGGCGCTCATCGGCCATAGAGGGGGGAAGCTGATTGATATGAAAGCATGCGTCGGCACAGTCGGCCAAGGCTTTTCCAAATTCGGGGACATCGCCGGCTCCTGCATGGATCCACGCTCCGGAAGCGAGCGTATCAAACAAACAATTGTTCATAAACTGAGCAAGGGATTGGTATAACTGTGTGCAAAGGTAGACAATATGTCGCAGGAGTCATGATTTCAGGGAGCGGAATAGCTACGGATCAGTCTATTTTGAGTATTTTTGTAGACAAAACGGATCTAAAAACAGGTAACCAGCCATAAACGATATAATGAGGAAAGGTCTTGTTCTGGAAGGTGGAGCGATGCGCGGCATGTTTACGGCCGGCGTAATCGATGTGATGATGGAGCGCGGCATAAGGTATGACGGGCTCGTAGGTGTGTCGGCGGGATCGAGCTTCGGGTGCAACTATAAGTCGCACCAACCGGGGCGCGTGCTGCGCTACAACCTGCGTTTCCGTAATGATCCGCGCTACATGGGGCTACTGTCGCTGCTGACGACCGGCAATCTCATAGGAGCCAGATTTGCCTATCATGTACTGCCTCTTGAGCTGGATGTGTTTGATATAAAGACTTTTGAGGCTGACCCGATGGAATTTCACGTGGTATGCACGGACGTGGACACCGGAGAGGCTGTGTACTATGTCATGGATAATGTGAATCATGACTCGCTGGAATGGCTACGCGCGTCGGCGTCGATGCCAGTAGTGACACGTCCAGTGAGGGTTGACGACGGGCGCCGTATGCTTGACGGTGGCATAAGCGACTCAATTCCGCTGAAATACTTTCAGGAGTGTGGTTTCGGCCGCAATGTAGTGGTTCTGACGCAGCCTGACGACTACCGCAAGGCGCCGGCCAAGGAGTGGGTGTTCAGACGTCTGATGCCAGGAGCGCCCAAGATAGCCGAAGCCATGGGAAGGCGACATGTGATGTATAACAGTCAGCTGGACTATGTGAAGAGTCAGGTGAAGGCCGGAAACACGTTTGTGATAGCTCCTGAGGCTCCACTGCCTATAGGGCGTATAGAGATGAATCCACGCAAGATGAAACTGGTATATGAAATGGGCCGAGAAGCGTGCCGGAGCGCGATGCCCCGGCTGATACGGTTTCTCGGTGAGGAATAGCAGAGGCCGGTACAGACGTCAGTCGACAAACATAACCCGGTCGGTCTCCCTGGGGCGCGGATCGGGTGTTTCGTCGGGATAGCCTACCGCAATCGCATAAAGGAGTTCATAGCCTTCGGGAATATCAAGGCGATCGACGTAGGGAGCGGCCTCGGGCGATGATTTGATGAAGCGTACGGGACCGCCAAGACAGCAGGTGCCCAGGCCGAGAGAGTGGGCGGCGAGAATCATGTTCTCGCCCAAGAGTCCGCAATCAAGCTGACCGGAGCCATCGGTGGGCGAGGCTATGAAAATAACGGCAGGAGCATTGCGAAACATATTTTTAAACTCGGGATCGGCGGCCACAGAGCTATCGGCGGCGACATATATGGATGTGATGCCGTCGATGAATTCCTTAGAGTCGACCACCCGGACCTGCCAAGGCTGTTTGTTCATGGCACTGGGCGCGTTGATGCCGCACCTGACGATAGTGTCGAGGAGATTACGGTCGACGGGGGTGTCTTTGTAGCGGCGTATGCTGCGACGGTCCATAATAGTACTGAGCACTTGATTTGTGCCGTCTTCCGGCTGGGGGACGGAGTTGTCGGCCGGAGCCGTGCCGGGGTTTCCACAGGCTCCCAGAATAACGGCGAGCACTGCCGGCCATATCAAATCAGACTTGATAACCATAGATACTAATTAAAATTGTGATTGGCTTATAAACGTGATGCAAATATACTCAATCTGACTGTAATGCCAATTTTTTTTGCGTTTGCCCAAGTATATTCGTATATTTGCAATACTAACATTACATACCATGATGATAAACCACAGGGCATACACTTCTTTGGAAAGACTACTCTGGATATTGGTGATTGTATTTGGATCTGCCAAGAGCGCTGATGCAGAGTATTTCAGACATATCAATCTCTCTCAGGGTCTGAGCCAACCGTCGGTCATGGCCATCAATCAGGACAAACTCGGACGCATGTGGTTTGGCACACGCGAGGGTATCAACATATTTGATGGAATGAACATGACCTCCTACAAGGGATGGGTGGAGAATCCGTCGACCGGCAACAAAGTGTGGATAGGCAATGAGGTGGAGTCGATCGTGACCGACTCCATCGGCAATCTGTATCTTCTCATTGACAACGACATTGCAAAATATGACATCAACGCCGACCGTTTCACTAATTTCACGACCTCAGGCAACATACGTGCCCTGACAGCGCTCGACGGCGAGATAGCCTACATAGCCGGCGACTCGATCTTCATGAAGGAGACGTCGTCGGACATAGTGCACTATCAGTTCTCCGTGCCGGGACTGAATGCCATCAATGACCTGAACATGAGCGCCACGCACATAATAGCAGCCACAGAGAGGGGTCTGCATACCTACGACCGTAAGACACGGCGCCATAAGGCGTTTCTTGAAACCATACCGATCTATTCGACTTTTCTGTCGAATGACAAGACATTGTGGATAAGCGCCCGCAATTCGGGTATGTACAAGATGACAGAGAGCAATCCGACTCCGGTGTCGGCATCGGTACCGGCCACACCAACGGGGGTGATAGGCGCGCAGCAGACACGCCGCGCGGTGGAGGATCAGTTCGGGCGCATCTGGTATGGATCGTTCACGGGACTTTTCTGCTATGATCCTGCCACTGACAATACCTCCCAGATACAGATGCCGCAAAACATAGGTGGTCTAAACCATTCATCGATATTCGGAATGTATCGCGACAAACAGGGTACGATATGGGTAGGCAGCTATTATGGCGGAGTCAATTATTTTACTCCTAGTCATGACCGATATTTCAACTATGATTATGACAAGGTATCGCCAAGCGGACTGTTTCACTCGATAGTGATAGATCTGGCCACGGACCGCAATAACAATCTGTGGTTTGGAACAGACGGAGCGGGAGTGTGCTGCGTAGACAGTACGTGGACCATAGTGAAACAGCTGTCGACAAAGAGCGGCAAAAATGCCCTGCGCCAAAACAATATCAAGACCCTGGCCTATGATCCTGAAAGCAACCGGATATTCATAGGTACCCATCTCGGCGGTCTGTCGTATTATGACATTGACGAGGACCGGACAGTGAACTTCATCGACGGCAAAAAAATAGACTGTCTGGGCGACGTGATACTCGATCTGAAGGTGAAAGGCAACTATCTGTACATATCATCGCGCAAGGGCGTATGCCGCATGAATCTGCGCACGGGAGCATTCACCCCACTGCTCACAGACAGGAGTGTGATAGGCTACAAACTTATCCTCAGTTTTGACTTTGACAACAATGACAATATGTATATGCTCGATGAGTCGAGCGTGTACATGATAAGGGATCTGGACAAAATACCTTCGTCGGGTGTAGCCAATCAGACGGATAATGTGGAGCGCATACTGAGCGACGTGAAACTTGCCAGCAGCATTCTCTGCACAGATTCGGCACTTGTGATCGGTTCGCTCGGATGGGGGCTCTATTATCTTCCAACCGGAGCAGACAAGGTGACGCGTCTGTCAACCTTCAACTCACAGTTGCCCAACGACTATTGCTATGCCCTGCAGAAAGGTGGGGATAACGAGATATACATAGCATCGGATCACAATATTGTGAGATTTAACACTGCTGACAAGACGTTCACCAAACTATATTTCGCGGACTATTTCCCTGAATCGCACATCATAGCGGAGAGCGGATTCATGTATCATCCCAACGGCCATCTGTATGTAGGCAGTACGAAGGGAATAACCGTACTCAACAAAGAAAACTTCGGTTCGGACAACCAGTATGACAGGGAGATGCCACCGTTCTATCTGTCGCATCTTTCGGTGCTCAACCGCGATATAAAGCCTAATGACAATTCGGGTATACTCAACTGTGCCCTGCCGTTTGCCAAAGAGATACGTCTGAAGCCATATCAGAATAGTTTCAGCCTAATGGCCTCAACATCGGATTATGTAAATACTTCGGGAGCCCATACTTTCAGGTATATGCTTGACGGCGTTGACAATGACTGGCTCACGACTGACAATGGCCGCATACACTATACCAATCTGAGTTCCGGCACTTATACACTGCATGTGAGGCGTCCGGAGTCATTCGCTCCGCTGCAGTCGGAAACCGATCAGGAGATAGAGTTGAAAGTGATAGTCGAGAGACCGTGGTTTGCCACATGGTGGGCATGGCTGATATATCTGACCATCATAGGAGTGATAGTCTACTTCCTTATAATAAAGACCCGCGATTTCGCCCGGTTGAAACTATCGCTGAAAAGGGAGAAGATAGAGCGTCAGCAGATAGAGAAGCTCAATCATGAGAAACTTGTGTTCTTCACCAATGT
Organism: uncultured Porphyromonadaceae bacterium; assembly: GCA_947643165.1. GTDB lineage: Bacteria > Bacteroidota > Bacteroidia > Bacteroidales > Muribaculaceae > Paramuribaculum. Next base: position 9,451 of record CANRVB010000034.1, read on the forward strand.
GAGTCATGAGTTTCAGACACCGCTCACGCTCATAATGAGCCATATAGACCTGATGCTGGCGCGTGCAGGAAGAAATGAGAGACTCACTACAGCCTTGAGCCGTGTGAGAGTACATGCGGAGCAGTTGAGTCACCTCATCACCCAGCTAATGGAGTTCAGGAAACTTCAGCAGAACCGCCAGACCCTTAAAATAGGCCACCACAACGCTGCCATGGCGCTGAAGAAGACTACAGATCCGTTTATAGAGCATGCTGAAAAACGCGGAATAAAGTTTGTGGTGAGATATGATGATCCTGATGCCAAGGGATGGTTTGATCCATGGCTCACTGACCGTGTGCTGGTCAACATAGTGTCGAATGCATTCAAATATACGCCAGACGGCGGTCAGATAGAGTGCAGCATGTCAACAGACAAAAACGGCAACATAGTGTTCCGCTGCACAGATAACGGCAAGGGTATTTCCGAACAGGATCTGCCATATATATTCGACCGATTCTACAACGGATCGGCCGATCAGGTGAACTACAGCGACATCAACTACAAAAGCACCGGCATAGGCCTCGCTTTTGCCAAGACAATAGTAGACCGGCACCATGGTACGATACAGGTGGACAGTTCGCCGGAGAGCGGCTCAACTTTCACAGTGACGCTTCCAGGCGACAAGTCGGTGTTTGACAATGACAGCAACATTGAATTTGACACAATGGTATCGGAAGCCGATGTGCAGCCTACCGACACAAAAGTGGTCATGACACAGGAAGCCCTGATAGAATCGGAACCGGAATATTCGCCAGAAGAAAACAGCAGCAAACCTACGGTACTTGTAGTGGAGGACAATGATGAGCTCCGCAACAACCTGTCGCAATTCTTTTCGACATACTACAGCGTCATACAGGCCTGCGACGGCGTGGAGGGCCTGGAAAAGGCCCGTATGTGCGATCCCGACATAATAGTGTCGGATGTTCTGATGCCCAATATGGACGGTGTACAGATGTGCCGTGCCATCAAGTCGGACGTAGCAATATGCCACATACCTGTGATATTGCTGACGGCACTGAGCGCTACAGAATCGAGATTTGACGGACTGAATGCCAACGCCGACGACTATGTGACCAAGCCCTATGAATCATCCTTGCTGCTGGCCCGCGTAGACAATCTGCTGCGCAACCGCCAGATACTCCGCAACCAGTTTGAGAAACGCCCTGTATCGGAAATCGACATCTCTGTTGTCAACCCTATAGACCGTGACATTCTGAAACGCACTTCGGAGATAATAGATGCTCACATTTCGGATCCAGACTTCGATATTCCACAGCTGTGCCGCGAACTTGCCGTATCCAAGTCGCTGTTCTATACGAAGTTCAAGTCGCTCACGGGTATGACACCCAATGCGTTCATTCTGAACCACCGATTAAAACATGCGGCCGCGCTTCTTACAGCGCAGCCGCACATGAGTGTCACCGATGTGGCTGATAAAACTGGATTTACCACTACGGTATACTTTAGCCGATGCTTCAAAAAGCAATTCGGGGTTCCGCCTCAGAAATATCGCACTTCCGAGACGGCGATACATGAATTATCTACCTAATCTTTATATATATACTTACTGTTACGAATTATCAGTGTTTCAGAGATACGTGTCCGTCGATAAGGAACTGTTGTCCTGACCAGGCCTTCTGCTGAGTCCAAGGCTCCGCAGGATCTGTCCAGAACGGATGATCGGCCGGCAGTCCGAGAGGCAGGAACACGCTTGATGTGATATACAGGCTACCGTTGTTGGTGTAGCTGTTGGCAAGGTCGGTCTGGTGTCCGGCATATCCGAGCGCCAGATACCCGCCCTCGTTGAAGTTTGCGGGGTCGCGGAACATATTTTCCATAACCTTGGTCAAAGCAGATCTTACAGATCCGTTTGACAGGCCTTCCGGCCAACCGTATTTCCAGGCCGACATTGCCAGAGTCTGGAATGCGCCGAGACGGTAAACCACCGAACGACCAAATGCAGGATATGTGCCTTCGGGAGATATCAGACGCTCGACAAACTGATTGTAGCGCTGCATACGCTTCACAGCCAGTTGCGAGGGTATGACGCTGACCCAACGTGTGCTCGGATTGTGCTTCCGGTTGTTCTCCACAGCCTCAAGCATCTCGATATACATGGGATGTATAACGTATGAGTTGTAGTTGTCAAGAGCCAACTCAGGTCCGTCACCATACATGCCGTCACCAAGATACCACTCGTTCATTTTCTGACCGACAGTGGTAAAGACGAAGTTGTCGGCGCTCTCCGGCTCCACACTCAGAATGAATGCCTCTATGACACCACGGAACAAGAGCCAGTTGTTGTAGGCCGGACGATGGCGGCGCAGACTCTTGAAACAGTCAAGATAGCGGCGCTGCGTCAGAGTGTCGAGTTGCTGCCATGTAGCCTCGGGCGCACGCAGGAAGCTCTCGGCGATATATGCAGCATCGACAAGAGGCTGAGGATGTGAGCCATCCCACAGCAGACGATCGGGGCTATCGGGATCGACGGCATGCTTGTAGGCAGACAATGCCCATTCACGCAATTGCTTGCGCTTCTGACCTTCCGGGGTATCATCGTCGGGCAGAGCCAGCCAGGGGGTTATACCGGCCATGAGCCGACCGAAAGCCTCCATATATGATACAGCCGGATCACGTCCGTCCCAATTCGGGCTAAGTTCGAGCTGCATATTCTTACGCAGCTCTCCCTTGCTCATATTCTCAAGCACAGGAGCAGAGATCTTATAGCATAATTCCACCCACTTCTCGCGGTCGGTAGGCTGCTTTTGCTCTGCCTTGCGCTTCGCCGAAGCCATGGTGGCACATGCCACCATGATCATCAGCGCTATAAATAATTTCTTAGCCATTTGCATTTCCTATAGCAGTGGTCTCGGCTCAGATCTTGCTGTCAAGATCGCGCTTGCGCTTCAGAGCCTCCAGATAGTAGTAGTCGGCGTAGTTGAGAGGAGTATCGATCTCTGAATTGTGAGGAATGCTACCGGTGCTGTGCATGAGAATGAAGCGGCCGTTCTCACCGGGCTTGGCGGTATAGGCGGGCGATGCAAGCGACTTCATCATGTTGTCGGCATATTCACGCATACCCTCGGGATCGGCAACCGGATAAGTGCAAAGCTCATAGAGGGCTGAAGCTATGATAGCGGCACTCGAAGCATCGCGCGGTTCGTTAGGAACATCGGGAGCGTCCATATCCCAGTATGGGATGAGATCTTCCGGCATATTGGGATGATTCTTCATGAACTCATATGTCTTCACAGCCTGGTCGAGATAACGTGTATCACCGGTCTCACGGTAGCAGAGAGTGTAACCGTAGATAGCCCAAGCCTGTCCACGCGACCATACTGAAGAATCAGCATAGCCTTGACCTGTCTGACGATGGAGCACATTTCCGTTTTCAGGATCGTAGTCTACCACATGGAAGCAGCTTCCATCGGGACGGAAGTGTTCGGCAAGGGTCTTGTCGGCATGGCTCACGGCGATGTTGCGGAATGTGCTGTCGCCAGAGATCTTCGTAGCCTCAAACATGAGCTCCAGATTCATCATGTTGTCAATGATGACAGGACATGTCCAGCCACGGCTGGCCTGCCATGATCCGGGAGTTGTGTTCCAGCTCTGTATCACACCGGCATTCGGACGGAAGCGTGTGCTGAGCGACTGTGCGGCCTGAACAAGTACCTTGTCATAGTCTTCCTTGTTGATAAATCTGCGGCCGTTGCCATAGCTGCAGTTGATTATGAAGCCTATATCATGATGGCTTGTAAGGTACTGAGCGTCGGCTATAGCTTCGGTATACTTCTGTGCCAACGGAACCAGAGAACTATCGCCGGTAAGCTCATAGAGATACCACATGCTTCCGGGAAAGAATCCGCTGCGCCAGTCAGCATAGCTGCAGTAGGATGTGCTGAAACGATTGCGCTTGGTTGTAACAGGATTGAGGATCCTGCCAGTAGTATCGCTTTCAATAGCCTTCACCTGAAGAGCCATCTGCTCGCATGCGTTGCTTATAGCCTCTGCCTCCCAATCAGTTGCGGTCGGAGTTGCAGACTTATTGCAGCCAGCCACTATAGCGGCAAAAACGGCAGCCGACATGATGAGTTTTTTCATAATGAAAATTTTTTCCTTAAGAGATTATTAAAGTACCTTAACCGAGTATTTATAGTTTCCTTTTGATTTTGGATTCTTGTCAGTGAGCGATATACGGCTGATCTTCGGTCCCCACACATTGCTCAGACGTGTATCCGGGAGGGGCTGATCTATAACGGTAGCCTCAAACTGCGCCGGATCGTAAGTCAGCTCCGCCTTATGGCCATTTACGTTTATGCTTACCTTTCCGGGCTTAGAGATATCTATGTCGCCCCATGCCAGGAAATTGATCACATTTGGTGCTATTACTTCCTGAAGATCGTAGGTATCGGTCACCTTGACCTCACGTTTCTTCACATCGTAGGCACGCTTCCAGCTGTTGATCTTCGCGCTCTCGGGATATGCAGTCTTCAGATTGAGCTCAAAGTGATTCTTGCTTGCCTTAGCATCGGATGCCTTGAAATTACGGCCATAAGGCTGCTCCGCTCCGTTGATCACAGGCAGATTGTGCCAACCGCTCTGCATGGTCCATATCTTGTAGCGTTCGCCGCTGAATGTCTGACGTGTGTAAGTGCCCACACCGGCGTCAATGATGATGGGGAAGTTGTCGGCCCAAAGCGAGAATGTGCCTGCATCATTGTGATTGTGGCTCTCGTCGTTATATCCGCCCTTCGACGCGAAGAACAAGCCTTCGGGTGTGGTAATGTAGCAGAACTCTGTCTCGGGATACCATGTCAGGGCCGGATGCTTCAGGTTGGTCGAAGCATTGTTGAGTTCTGATTTTATCTCAAGCGACTGCAGAGTGCGGAACATATCACGGCCGTTGTTGGGCTTCTTGTCATCGCTGTTCATCAATGCGGCGAAACTCTTGAGCAGATCAGAATCCACCGCCTTGCCGAAACGATACACCAGAAACGGATCACCGCCACCCTTGGCCGAAGCATCGGCAAAGTTGACAACCCAGCCATCGCCTACATACGACTTCACTATATATTCACCCATATCGCGGATGAGCTTAGTATCGCCCATATCAATCTTGCCTCCGGTAGCCAGTTTGAGCATATCGATATAGTCGAGCGTCTTGCCGGCTGCATGTCCCCAATAGGAAGGGCCCTCCTCGCAGGCTCCGTCACCCTTTATGTAGTTGAGAAACTTATCCACACCAAGCATGGTGTAATATACTGTCTGGGCGTAACGCTCAGGATCCTCTTCCATGAGCATTGAAGTCAGGAGTATATTGCTCAGACACCATGGTGCCCAGTTGTTGAGCATACGGCCTTTCTTATAATTGCGGCTACCGTCCCACCACCAGGCATCAACGGCCAGATACGGATCGAGCACGCGGGTCTTAAGTTCATGACGCAGACGGCGGGATATCTCCGGATCGACCTTGTCAAACTCATCTTTCAGGAAATAGTGTACCCACGAGTACAGATTGCCCATATCGCACGACACCAGATCGAGCACCGGATAATCGTAGGCCTGTATCGACCTGTGGGAGGGCTGGACAACAGCATGTGCGCTCAGAGCCCACGATGTCATCTCGGCGGCAGCATAGACACCATTTATAAGCTGATCTATAAAGCGACCTTTACCCTCGGCAAGTTCAGCCATCAGCAGATCGGCCACCGCACCATTGTTGGCACCGAGTGGATTCTCCATAACCACTCTGTTGCCACTGCGCTCATACTCCAGATAGTCGGTAGCCTTGATGCGTGGCCAGTCATGCTTCAACGCTTTCTCTCCACGCTTGATATAATAATCTTTCATATCACCGAGCAGTGCATCCCAACCTGCACGATCAGTATAATCGGGATAAGGCACCCACTTCTGGTCGGCAACCAGCATCTCCTTGAGTTGATCTTTCGAAGCTTTCGAAGCGATCAGATTTCGTTCGGTGTATGCCGATGCGCCAAGCGCGATCAACACAGCTACAAGTGTCAGAATTACTTTTTTCATGATTGATAGGATTTGGTGGTAAAATTACATATTACCTACAGTTACAATATGATATTTTTGTCGTAAAATATAGCGCTATTTGTCCAGACAATACTGAAATTCATTGATTTGTGGAAAGTGGACAATTAGTGCACATAATTTGGACAATAATGCCGGTTGTCATTTTGTGCGTCAACGTACCTTTACGTCGTTAAGAAAAACTAACAATCATTATCACCAATTATCAATCCTTAAATTTAACTCTAATGAGACAGAAGGCAGAGAAGCCCTACCCTCCCAAAGCCATTTCCGGCAAGATACTCGGGAGCGGGCTAACACTGGCGTTGATGTGCTTGGCTCCGATACCATGCGCACAAAAAGCCAATGCTGCGCCGGCAGAAGTTCCGGCAAGCGCCCCGACATTATTGAATATAAAAGGTACTGTTGTCGATTCAACCGGCGATCCTATCATAGGTGCCACTGTAAGAGTTGAAGGCAAATCTACAGTGACCGTAACCAATATAAACGGCGAGTTCCAGATTCAGGCACCGGCAGGAGCGACACTGAACATAACATATATAGGCATGACCCCTCAGTCGGTAAAAGTGACCGACTCCACTACTACATACAATGTCACAATGACCGAGGATTCCAACAATCTCGATGAAGTCGTTGTAGTAGGCTACGGTCAGCAGAAAAAAGTAAATCTCACCGGAGCTGTCTCTACTGTCCAGGCTAAACAGATTGAAAGCCGAGCCACCACCAACTTGTCAAATGCCTTGGCCGGTGTAGCTTCCGGCGTGTCGGTAAATCAGGGATCGGGAAAACCGGGTAGCGATGGTTCAAGCATACGCATCCGCGGTATCGGCACCTTCAACAGCAGCTATCTGTCCCCGCTGATCATTGTCGATGGATCTGAAGCCAGCATCTCATCTGTCAACAGCGATGATGTCGAGTCCATCTCATTCCTCAAAGATGCAGCCAGCGCTGCCATATACGGTTCGAGAGGTGCAAACGGCGTCGTATTGATCACCACCAAAAAGGGCAGCAAAGGTCAGTCGCCTACTGTCACATATACCGGCATTGTCACCAACTCAAAAATGAGTGGTAAAGCATTCCGTTTTGAGGATAACTATGCCGAATACATGGAGATGGCCAACCGTTGGAACACCAACCGCAACTACCAGGCCGCTACAAAATACTCACAGGCCGAAATTGATGAATGGCGAACGGGGCTTGCAAATGCCGCGTCCAATCCTTACGGAACCGACAACCCGTATGGCGTCTACAACTTCCTTGCATACCCGAGCACACAGTGGGTCGACGAGATGTTCAAGCCAAGCACCTCACAGAAACACAATATATCTGTAAACGGAAGCAGCAACAACTCAACCTATCTCCTGTCATTCGGATATCTTGACAATCCGGGAACTCTGGAAAACACCGGACAGAAAAAATACTCCGGACGTATCAACGTTGAGACCAACATCACCAAATTCCTGACCATCGGTACCCAGACCTACGCCACCTTCGACCGTCTGGAGCCTGGTAACACCAGCTTCACCTACATGTTCCAGAACACACCTGCCATGACACCCTATTACGATGGTAAATATGGCGTGGCTGTCGATGGTTCATCAAGCAACAACATGCTCGCCTCAGTTCTGACACGCGGAGGTCACTATGATGACACCCGGCTCAACACAACATGGTACGGTCGCGTAAAGCCCATCGATGGACTGACCATAGAAGGCCGTTTCAACTATCAGACTCTGTTTTCCGAGACGGAAACATACACCCGGTGCATCGACCGCATGAACTTCCGTAACAACGAACTTTATCCCGGCACAGGAAGCGCACAGGCTACTACAACACGCGGTACTACACGCTACCAGAACCGTACAATGACCGGAACTGTCAACTATCTCAAGAAGATAGGCGACCACGACTTCTCGGCATTGCTGGGTACTGAGCAATACTACTGGAATGTCAAGGGCTTCAATGCCACCCGTACAGGTCTGCTTGATCTGGCACTCCCCGACTTTACAGCTGCAATGGACCTTCAGATCCCGACAGTAGGTGGCACAGCCGAGCAAGACTACAGTGTGATATCCTACTTCGGCCGACTGAACTATGCCTATAAGAACCGCTACCTCTTTGAAGCCAATTTCCGTCGTGACGGATCATCGCGCTTCGGCCCTGAGTCCCGTTGGGGTACATTCCCCTCGTTCTCAGCAGCATGGCGACTTAGCGAGGAAAGCTTCATGGAGAGCCTCCGCCCCACCCTCAACAACCTTAAGCTCAGAGCCTCTTGGGGTAAGCTCGGTAATATGACCTCCGGCTACTATTCATGGCAGGCGACCTACGGCAGTGTCAACTACTCGTTTGGCGGACAAATCCTCGATGGATTGCGTCAGGGCAAGATAGCCAACCGCAACCTGCGTTGGGAAGCCAGCGAATCGACCGACATAGGTCTTGAGCTCGGACTGCTCAACAACCGGCTGTCGATGGAAGCCGACGTTTACTCACGTACCACAAAAGGCATTCTCGGCACACCATCGGTATTCCTGACCATGGGTACAATCTCCGCGCCCACAACAAACACTTCCGACATGCGCAACCGTGGTGTCGAGCTGACAGTACGCTGGGCCGACCGAATCCAGGACTTCGAATATAGCGTCAGCGCCAATTTCTCCTACAACAACAACAAGGTTGTCAAATATAAGGGCAAATTTGTCGAAGGCTGGCAAACCGGCCCTGACGGCACCCGCCAATATATCACCAACCGCGGTGATGTTGCCGACGTAAGCGGCAATAACATAGTTGTCGAAGACCACATCTACAACGAATTCTACCTCTGGGAACGTCATAAAGGTAACGGAAACATCTACCTGGCCGACGGTGTCACCCCCGACCCGAACGGTGGCCCACGCGATGGCATGATCCGTACAAAGGCTGATCTCGACTGGGTAAAGGCCATGCTCGACTACCGCGATGCCGATGGTAAACGCGTATACGACTTCAACGGACAAAGCGTAGGCGCCGACAAGGGCCTCTGGTACGGCGAGCTCATCTATGCCGACGTAAACAAGGACGGCTACTACGGCTCAAACAACAACGACCGTGTGTTCACAGGAAAATCTTCAGCTCCTAAATACTCGTTTGGTATAAACCTCACGGCTGCATGGAAAGGCATCGACTTCAGCATGACATGGGCCGGCAACTCAGGCATGTACTACTACATCTATGAGCGTGGCTTCAACTCCATGAGCAGCAGCAGCTGGCAGGAAGGTACCATTGTGGCTCGAAACGCCCGCGACATCTACTACTACTGCGACCCGATGCTGGCTATGACCGATCCCACCTACGATCCTGCTACCGACCCAAATGCAAACATCAATGCCATATATCCCCGAATCGGCAATGAAAGCGGAGCCTACCGCGCCAACACTGGCAATCTGTACCACGCCGCATATCTCAAACTGAAGACACTCCAGGTAGGCTACACCCTGCCTAAGAAGTGGACATCAAAAGCCTACATCAACAAGCTACGTGTTTTCGCTTCGTTTGAGAATCTGCTGACTATAACAAACTATCCTGGTGTTGACCCGGAAATAGGTGGTGGCGGTTTCACCTCTTATCCTATCCCACGAATGATATCAGGCGGATTAAACCTCACATTTATAATCCGCAAATCCAAAAATCCGGCGAAACCAAAACGAAAGGTTCAAAATCCG
>CANRVB010000035.1 GCA_947643165.1 uncultured Porphyromonadaceae bacterium
TTTTCAGTGCCGACGGCAAGAACGTGCCGTGCACTGTTATCGAAGTAGGTCCTTGTGTAGTTACTCAGATCAAAACTGCCGATACTGACGGGTATGAGGCTGTTCAGCTTGGCTTCGAGCAGAAGAAGGACAAGCACACAACAGCTCCCATGGCCGGCCACTTCAAGAAGGCAGGTGTGACTCCGCAGCGCCACTTGGCTGAGTTCAAGGGTTTTGAAGAGGGTCTGAAGCTCGGTGATACTCTCACTGTAGACAAGATCTTCTCAGACAGCGACTTTGTTGACATCCAGGGTGTCAGCAAGGGTAAAGGTTTCCAGGGCGTAGTTAAGCGTCACGGTTTCGGTGGCGTAGGCCAGAGCACTCACGGTCAGCATAACCGTCTGCGTGCTCCCGGTTCGATCGGTGCCTGCTCTTACCCCGCAAAGGTGTTCAAGGGCATGCGTATGGCAGGCCAGATGGGCAACGAGCGTGTGACTGTTCAAAATCTTCAGGTGATTCGCGTAATGCCCGAACACAACCTGCTGTTGATCAAGGGTTCTGTACCCGGAAGTAAAGGTTCAATCGTAATAGTTGAGAAATAATGGAACTCGCAATATACAATATCCAGGGCAAGGACACCGGCCGTAAGGCTGAGCTCAACGACCAAGTGTTTGCTATCGAAGCAAACGAGCATGCCGTTTACCTCGACGTAAAGCAGTTTCTGGCCAATCAGCGTCAGGGTACTCATAAGTCAAAGGAGCGTAGCGAAGTTTCCGGTTCTACCCGCAAGCTGCACAAGCAGAAGGGTGGCGGCGGAAGCCGTATAGGTGATATCAATTCGCCGGTACTCGTAGGTGGTGGCCGTGTATTCGGTCCGCGTCCCCGTGACTATCGTTTCAAGCTGAACAAGAAAGTAAAGCAGCTCGCCCGCAAGAGCGCGCTGACATATAAGGTTCAGGATAACCAGATCATGGTGATCGAGAACTTCACTTTCGATGCTCCGCGCACGAAGCAGTTTGTCGAGATGGCAAAAAATCTTAACGTTGAAGGAAAAAAGATCCTTCTTGTTTTGGCAAGCCAAAATAAAAACGTATATTTGTCTGCTCGCAACATCCCCAACGCTGAGATCATCAGCGCTGCGGATGTCAACACGTATGCAATAATGCACAGCAATGCTATCCTCCTGACCGAGGAGAGCCTTGACGTGATTAACAAACTCTAACCGCAAGGAGACCAAGCAATGGAAATTTCAATACAGCCCATCGTAACCGAAAAGGCAACTGCCCTGACGGAGAAGCTTAACCGCTACACTTTCAAGGTATCGCCGGAGGCCAACAAGCATCAGATCAAGATGCTTGTCGAGAAGCTCTATGGCGTGAATGTTCTTGCTGTGAACACATCAGTTGTCCGTGGCAAAAACAAGTCTCGCTGGACAAAGTCGGGTCTTCTCCGCGGCAAAACCAACAGCTACAAGAAAGCCATCGTCACTATCGGCGAAGGCCAGACCATCGACTTTTATAGCAATATCTAAGATAACCAATGGCAGTAAGAAAATTTAAGCCCACCACACCGGGGCAGCGACACAAGATTATTGGCGTTTTCAAAGGAACAATCACTGCTACAACGCCAGAGAAAGCTCTTACAGTCGGAAAGAAATCGACCGGCGGCCGTAATGCCGAGGGTCATCTGACCAACCGCTACATGGGCGGCGGTCACAAGCGTAAATACCGCGTGATCGACTTTAAGAGAAGCAAAGACGGTGTGCCCGCCGTTGTAAAGAGCATCGAGTACGATCCTAACCGTTCGGCCCGCATCGCACTGCTCTATTACGTAGACGGAGCAAAAGCCTATATCATTGCACCCAATGGACTCGAGGTAGGTGCAACGGTAGTGAGCGGTCCCGAGGCCGCACCTGAGGTAGGCAACTGCCTTCCTCTGGCAAACATCCCCGTGGGTACTCTTATCCACAACATCGAGCTTCGCCCGGGTCAGGGTGCCTTCATGGCACGTTCGGCCGGAACATTCGCGCAGCTTATTTCTCGTGAAGGCAACTACGCCATCATCAAGCTTCCTTCGGGTGAGACCCGCAAGGTGCTTTGCGCCTGCAAGGCAACAGTAGGTGTGGTAGGCAACAGCGAGCATTCTCTTGAAAGCAGCGGTAAGGCAGGCCGCAGCCGTTGGCTGGGACGCCGTCCGCGCAACCGTGGTGTTGTCATGAACCCTGTTGATCACCCGATGGGTGGTGGTGAAGGTCGCGCAAGCGGTGGACACCCGCGCTCGCGCAAGGGCTTGTACAGCAAGGGCCTCAAGACTCGTGCTCCGAAGAAGCATTCATCGAAGTACATCATCGAGAGAAGAAAGAAGTAATCACTACCTGAACAACATTTAGCACTACTACCTCTATGAGTCGTTCATTAAAAAAAGGCCCGTTTATCAGCGTGAAGCTCGAAAAGAAGGTCGCTGCAATGGAAGAGAGCGGTAAGAAGTCTGTAATCAAGACTTGGAGCCGTGCCTCTATGATTGCACCCGAATTTGTCGGCCACACTTTCGCAGTACACAATGGTAACAAGTTCATCCCCGTATATGTAACAGAGAATATGGTAGGTCACAAGCTCGGCGAGTTTGCACCCACCCGTATTTTCCGCGGACATGCCGGTAACAAGAAGTGAACCCAAGCCTAAGGAACAATAATTCTTGAATAACAGAAAATTACCATAACACAATGGGTGTAAGAAAAAGAAAATCAGCTGAGGCTATCAAGGAAGAACGCAAGAGCGTTGCCTTTGCCAAGGCTCTCAATATCCCCTCATCGCCACGCAAGATGCGTCTTGTGGCTGATCTTGTGCGCGGCAAGGAAGTGTATCTGGCGCTGGGCATCCTGAAGTTCTCAAACAAGAGCGCAGCCGCTGTGCTCGAGAAGCTTCTGCGTAGCGCTATCGCCAACTGGGAGGCAAAGAACGAGAAGCGCGCTGAAAACGGCGAGCTGTGCGTAAGCACTATCTTCGTAAATCCGGCTCCGATGCTGAAGCGTCTGCGTCCGGCTCCCCAGGGTCGCGGCTACCGTATCCGCAAGCGTGCGAACCACGTGACTCTGATCGTAGACACAATCGAAAACGCAAAAAACAAGGCATAACACATGGGACAGAAAGTAAATCCTATCAGCAACCGTCTTGGAATCATCAGAGGCTGGGATTCTAATTGGTATGGCGGTAAGAAATACGGCGATACCATCCTGGAAGACTCAAAGCTGCGCAAGTATCTGAACGTGCGCCTTGCCAAGATGAGCGTTTCGCGTATTGTCATTGAGCGTACACTGAAGCTCATAACCATCACAGTATGTACCTCGCGTCCGGGTCTTATCATCGGTAAGGGCGGCAGCGAAGTAGACAAGCTTAAGGAAGAGATCAAGAAGATCACCGACAAGGATGTTCAGATCAACATCTTCGAGGTGAAGCGTCCGGAGCTTGACGCTGAGATCGTAGCGAGCACTATCGCCCGTCAGATCGAGGGTAAGATAGCTTACCGCCGTGCAGTAAAGATGGCGATCGCATCGACAATGCGTAGCGGAGCAGAGGGTATCAAGGTGCAGATCAGCGGCCGTCTGAATGGCGCTGAGATCGCCCGTTCGGAAATGTTTAAGGAGGGTCGTACACCGCTCCACACTCTTCGTGCCGACATCGACTATGCACTTGTCGAGGCTCACACTAAGGTAGGTGTGATCGGCGTGAAGGTATGGATCTGCCGTGGAGAAGTCTATGGCAAGCGTGATCTCGCTCCCAACTTCACCAATCCGGCTAAGGAAACCCGCAGCAACGGTAACCGTGAAGGCGGCAACCGTCGTGGTGGATTCCGTCGTCCGAAAAACAACCGATAAGCCAGCACCAATCATACAAAGAAGTAAAAAACAATGTTACAGCCTAAGAAAACTAAATTCCGTCGCCAGCAAAAGGGTCGCATGAAGGGTATAGCCCAGCGCGGCAACCAGTTGGCATTCGGATCTTTCGGCATAAAGACTCTCGAGTCGAAATGGATCACCGGCCGCCAGATAGAGGCTGCCCGTATCGCCGTTACACGCTACATGCAGCGTCAGGGTCAGATATGGATCCGCATCTTCCCCGACAAGCCCATCACCAAGAAGCCTGCCGAGGTCCGCATGGGTAAAGGTAAAGGTAATCCCGAAGGCTTCGTTGCGCCTGTAACGCCGGGCCGTATCCTGATCGAGGTTGAAGGCGTAAGCTACGACATCGCCAAGGAGGCACTGCGTCTGGCTGCTCAGAAGCTGCCTGTCACCACTAAGTTCATTGTCCGCCGTGACTATGATCCCACCCAAAACGTGTAAACACAAGCTATGAAGAAAGAAGAAATCAAGGAACTGAGCACGCAGGACCTCAAGGAGCGTCTGGAGCAGATGGAGCATGAGTATGCTCAGCTCAAGATAAATCACGCCATCTCGCCGATCGACTCTCCGGCCAAGATCACGGCTGACCGCAAGATGATAGCACGTGTCAAGACTGAGCTTCGTCAGCGCGAACTCAACAATAAGTAATCCCGACCACTAAACAAGGTAAAAATGGAAGAAAAGAGAAACCTCAGAAAAGAGCGCATCGGGGTCGTTTCGAGCAACAAGGGTGACAAGACCATCACTGTCACAATCAAGTATAAGGAAAAGCACCCTATCTATGGTAAGTTTGTCAACAAGACAAAGAAGTACCATGCTCACGACGAAAAGAACGAGTGCAGTGTCGGTGACACCGTTCGTCTGATGGAGACACGTCCCTTGAGCAAGACCAAGAGATGGAGACTTGTAGAAATCATCGAAAAAGTTAAGTAAACCAGAATATGATACAGACTGAAAGCCGTTTGACCGTAGCAGACAACAGCGGTGCGAAGGAAGCGCTTTGCATCCATGTGCTCGGTGGCACAGGCCGGCGTTACGCTTCGGTAGGCGACATCATCGTGGTGTCGGTAAAGAGCGTCATACCGTCGTCAGATGTGAAGAAGGGTACAGTCAGCAAGGCTGTTGTTGTTCGCACAAAGAAGGAGATCCGCCGTCCAGACGGCAGCTATATCCGCTTTGACGACAATGCATGCGTGCTGCTTAACAATGCCGGCGAACTCCGCGGCACCCGTATCTTCGGACCGGTAGCCCGCGAACTCCGCGCAACCAACATGAAGATCGTTTCACTTGCACCTGAGGTGCTCTAAGAAGCAAACGATTGACCAATAACAGCAATAATAGACTAAGTCAATGAGTAAGTTACATATCAAGAAGGGCGACGTTGTCTACGTACTCTCGGGAGAGGACCGCGGTCACACCGGACGCGTTCTCGAGGTGCTTGTCGACAAGAAGGCGGCCATCGTAGAGGGTCAGAACATTGTCACCAAGGCTACCAAGCCCAATGCCCAGCACCCGCAGGGTGGTCTGGTCAAGAAGGAGGCCCCGATCCATATTTCGAATCTTGCACTGCTTGACCCGAAGACCGGCAAGCCTACCCGCATAGGCCGTCGCCTCAATGCAGAAGGCAAGTTAGTACGTTACGCCAAAAAATCAGGAGAGGAGATTAAGTAATGAGCACTACCACTCTTAAGAAAGACTATAACGAGCGCATTGTTCCGGCTCTTGAAAAGGAGTTCGGCTACACAACAGTGATGCAGGTTCCCCGCCTGAAGAAGATCGTGATCAATCAGGGTCTGGGCGAAGCAACACAGGATAAGAAGATCATCGAGACAGCTATCAACGAGCTTACGGCTATCACAGGCCAGAAGGCAGTCGCTACTCTGTCGAAGAAGGATATCTCGAACTTCAAAGTTCGTAAGAAGATGCCTATCGGTGTAATGGTGACTCTCCGTCGCGAGCACATGTATGAGTTCCTGGAGCGTCTGATCCGTGTGGCTCTTCCCCGTATCCGCGACTTCAAGGGTATCGAAGGTAAGCTTGACGGCCGTGGCAACTACACACTCGGTATCACCGAGCAGATCATCTTCCCGGAGATCAATATTGATTCGATCAGCAAGCTGCTGGGTATGAATATCACATTCGTGACCTCAGCAAACACCGACGAAGAGGGCTACGCACTGCTGAAGGCCTTCGGTCTTCCCTTTAAGAACGCTTCGAAATAATATTAGTTCAGCGTCAACAACAATCCCAAACCATATACTTCCACATGGCAAAAGAATCAATGAAGGCCCGCGAGGTGAAGCGCGCCAAGCTTGTAGCCAAGTATGCCGCCAAGAAGGCCGCAATGAAGGCTGAAGGCGATTACGAAGGTCTGCAGAGCCTGCCGAAGAATGCATCACGCGTGCGTCTGCACAACCGCTGCACAATCACCGGCCGTCCGAAGGGCTACATGCGCCAGTTCGGTCTGTCGCGTATCCAGTTCCGCGAAATGGCATCTGCGGGCTTAATCCCTGGAGTGAAGAAGGCAAGCTGGTAATAATTACTCGCAGCGGCCCCCGCGGCCGTGGCGGCCCAATAGGGTCAAGCGCGGCATCGGGTAGAACGAGTATTAAATATTGTTCGGTAATAAGACCGGATCAATTTAAAAGAACAAAAAAATGACAGATCCTATAGCAGATTATCTGACAAGATTGAGGAACGCCATCAAAGCTAACCACCGTGTAGTAGAGATCCCGGCCTCAAACTTGAAGAAGGAAATCACCAAGATTCTCTTCGAACAAGGCTATATACTTAACTATAAGTTTATAGAGGGTGAGACCCCCGCGGGCACAATCAAGATAGCCCTGAAATATGACCCGATCGATAAGGTGAACGCCATCAAGGCGCTCAAGCGTGTTTCGCGTCCGGGTCTGCGTCAGTATACCGGATACAAGGACATGCCCCGCGTGCTCAATGGTCTCGGTATCGCAATCCTGAGCACCAGCAAGGGAGTTATGACCAACAAGAAGGCAGCCGAGGAGAAGATCGGCGGCGAGGTACTATGTTACGTATATTAATGATAGGAGGCAACGAATATGTCAAGAATAGGTAAGACTCCCATTGAGATCCCCCAGGGCGTGACAGTCAAGGTGGAAAATAACGTAGTAACCGTGAAGGGTCCGAAAGGCGAACTGAGCCAGACTTTCAATCCTGATCTGACGGTAAAGGTAGAGGACGGTCATGTAGTACTGACCCGTCCGAGCGACGACCGCGAGCACCGTGCGCAGCATGGTCTGTATCGTGCTCTGATCCACAACATGGTTGTGGGTGTGTCGACAGGCTACCGCAAGGAAATGGAACTGGTAGGCGTGGGCTACCGCGCAGCAGCAACGGGTCAGGTGCTCGAGCTGTCGCTTGGTTTCAGCCACGCAATATATATAAAGCTTCCCCCGGAGGTCAAAGTAGAGGCCAAATCGGAGCGTAACAAGAACCCGCTGATCATTCTTGAGAGTGATGACAAGCAGCTTCTTGGCCAGGTTTGCGCTAAGATCCGCTCACTGCGCAAGCCGGAGCCGTACAAGGGCAAAGGTATCAAGTTTGTGGGCGAGGTAATCCGTCGTAAGTCGGGCAAGAGCGCAAGCGCGAAGTAAACCTCCATAATAAAAAGCAAAAACTATGATCTCCAAGATACAAAGACGCAATAAAATCAAAGCCCGCATCCGTGGCAAGATCAGCGGTACAGCCGCTCGTCCCCGCATGTCGGTTTTCCGCAGCAACAAGCAGATTTATGTACAGGTGATCGATGATCTCGCCGGCAAGACACTTGTATCGGCTTCGTCGAAGAATATCACCGATGGTACAAAAATCGAGATCGCCTCAAAGGTTGGGGCAGAGATAGCCCAGAAGGCAATAGCCGCAGGCATCACCGAGGTAGTATTTGACCGTAATGGATATCTGTTCCACGGCAGAGTAAAATCATTGGCTGACGCCGCACGCAACGGCGGTCTTAAATTCTAAGCAATATGGCAAAGAGAAATAATCGAGTAAAGTCGACAAGCGATCTCGATCTTAAGGATCGTCTGGTAGCTATCAACCGCGTTACCAAGGTAACCAAGGGTGGCCGCGCCTTCACCTTTGCCGCTATTGTAGTGGTAGGAAATGAGGATGGCGTAGTAGGCTGGGGTCTTGGTAAGGCCAATGAGGTTACTGCCGCTATCGCCAAGGGTGTAGAGGCAGCAAAGAAGAACCTTATCCGCGTTCCGGTTCACAAGGGAACTATCCCTCACGAGCAGATCGCCAAGTTCGGTGGTTCGCGCGTTATCCTGAAGCCTGCATCACACGGTACAGGTGTAAAGGCCGGCGGTGCGATGCGTGCCGTTCTCGAGAGCGTAGGTATCACCGACGTTCTGGCCAAGTCGAAGGGTTCGTCAAATCCTCACAACCTTGTAAAGGCTACTATAGCTGCTCTTGATGAGATGCGTTCGCCTGCCATCGTGGCACAGAACCGCGGTATCTCAGTAGAACAGGTTTTCAAGGGTTGAAAACAGGTTGTAACTATTAACCAAACAAGACAATGGCACAGATAAAAATCACTCAGATAAAGAGCCGCATCAATGCTCCGGCCGTGCAGAAGCGTACGCTCGACGCACTTGGCCTGCGCAAGATGCATCATACGGTTGTCAAGGAAGACACTCCGTCGGTGATGGGAATGGTAGAGCGCGTACGTCACCTTGTAGAGGTGACCAAGGCTTAAACCAGTCAAAGCAATAATTTTCACAATCAGAATTCACACTCGAATATGGAACTCAATACAATCCGTCCGGCCGTAGGTGCTGTCACCCGCGAGACCCGTATAGGCCGTGGCCCGGGCTCTGGCAAGGGTGGTACATCCACACGTGGACACAAGGGCGCAAAGTCGCGTAGCGGCTACAAGCGCAAGATTGGTTTTGAAGGTGGTCAGATGCCCCTTCAGCGCCGTCTTCCGAAGTTCGGTTTCAAGAATATCAACCGTGTAGCCTACAAGGCACTCAACATTTCGGATATCGAGACAATCGCAGCAGCGCAGAATCTCGAGAAGGTGGGTCTTGAGGAGCTTCGTGCCGCCGGTCTGGTGACACGCAAGCAGCTGGTCAAGATACTTGCAAACGGTACAATCAGCCGTGCCGTGGCAGTGGAGGCCAACGCTTTCTCGAAGGCCGCTGAGGAGGCAATCACCGCAGCCGGTGGTTCAATCTCAAAAATCCAGTAACAAATGAGATTTTTCGAGACCATCCGTAATATTTGGACAATTGATGAGCTGAGAAAGCGCATTTTGGTGACGCTTCTCCTGGTTCTCGTATATCGACTGGGCTGTTATGTTGTCCTTCCGGGCATCAGCCCGGCCGATCTCGAGGCCTTGAGCAACTTTACCAATAAAAGCGGGCTGATGCAGCTGCTCGACATGTTCTCGGGCGGCGCTTTCTCGCAAGCTTCTATCTTTGCCCTCGGTATCATGCCTTACATCACTGCATCGATCGTGATACAGCTGTTGGGTATGGTGCTTCCCTCGTTTCAGAAGATGCAGCGTGAGGGAGAGAGCGGTCACCAGAAACTTAATCAGTGGACGCGCTATCTCACCGTTTTCATTCTTCTGCTTCAGGGACCCGCCTATCTGGTGAATCTGCGCCTGCAGGTTGCAGCAGCCGGCGGTGTATCGTCGATGGGTTTCTGGACGATTGCCTATTTGACAATTATCCTTGCAGCGGGATCGATGTTCATCATGTGGCTCGGTGAGCGTATCACTGACCGCGGCATCGGTAACGGTATATCGTTTATCATTCTTGTCGGTATCATAGCCCGTCTGCCTCAGGCATTGAGCTATGAGTTTATCAGCCGTCTGCCGGGTTCTACCGGATCGCAGGGTGGTCTGATAATGTTCGTGGTAGAGCTGATACTGCTGTTCGCTGTGACAGTGGGCGCTGTGCTTCTCGTTCAGGGAACCCGCAAGGTGCCTGTGCAGTATGCCAAGCGTATGGTAGGCAACCGTCAGTATGGCGGTGCCCGTCAGTACATACCTCTGAAGGTAAATGCAGCCGGCGTAATGCCCATCATTTTCGCCCAGGCCATTATGTTTATCCCTATCACGCTTGCGGGATTCGGATCAACCGGTCAGAACAGCAGCTTTGTAGCCGCTTTCTCCGATATCAATGGTTTCTGGTATAATTTTGTGTACTTCATCCTGATCGTTGCTTTCACCTATTTCTATACGGCCGTGACAGTGCGTCCGAATGATATAGCTGAAAATATCAAGAACAATAATGGTTTTATTCCCGGTATCAAGCCTGGCACAAAGACTGCTGAGTATCTCGACAGTATTCTGTCGCGTATCACTCTGCCTGGTTCGCTTTTCCTGGGTATCGTGGCCATCATGCCTGCTTTCGCCCGATTCTTCGGCGTTAGCCAGAACTTCGCACAGTTCTTCGGTGGTACTTCGCTGCTGATTCTTGTCGGCGTGGTTCTTGATACACTGCAGCAGATCGAGAGTCATCTGATGATGCATCATTATGATGGTCTGATGAAGGACGGCAAGATCAAGGGACGTACAACCGGAAGTGCATATTGATATTTCCTGTAAGGCGTCCATGACAATGATTTGTTTTATTGTAGCATTATAATGATCTATCTTAAGACACCTGAAGAACTTGCTCTCATGAGAGAGGCTTCTGAACTCGTGAGCCGCACACTTGGCGAGATCGCCAAGTGGGCGCGCCCGGGGGTTACGACCAGACAAATTGACAATGTCGCCCGTGAGTTTATACTCGATAACGGTGGCAAACCGGCATGTCTTGGTTATGGAGGTTTTCCGGGCACTGTGTGCTGTGAAGTGAATGAGACCGTTGTTCATGGTTTTCCGTCAAATTATGAGCTGCGCGAGGGTGACATCTTCGGAGCTGACACCGTAGTGGAGCTCAACGGATTTAACGGAGATATGTGCTACACCTTCCCTATCGGCGAAGTCGCACCGGAGGTGCTTGCGCTTTGCCGCACGACCAAGGAGTCGCTTTATGTCGGTATTGAGGCATGTCGTGCCGGTCACCGTATAGGTGATATAGCACAGGCTGTGCAGCAGTACTGCGAGAAGCGAGGCTACAGTGTTGTAAGGGAGATGTGCGGACACGGTATAGGCAAGAGCATGCATGAGGATCCTGAGGTGCCGAACTATGGCCGTCGTGGTACTGGTCCGGTGATAAGGAACGGCATGTGTCTGTGCATAGAGCCTATGATCAATCTCGGAAGCCGCAATATCGTTATTGAGCGTGATGGCTGGACGTGCCGTACCCGCGACCGTAAACCGTCGGCTCATTACGAGCATACTCTGGCTATAGTCGATGGCCAGACAGAGATACTGACAACATTCGACTATGTGGAAGAGGTACTTCAGGAACGTTTTATTTAAGATCATCAGAAAAACAACCTATGGCAAAGCAATCGGCAATAGAGCAAGACGGTACAATCGTTGAAGCGCTAAGCAACGCAATGTTCAGAGTAGAACTTGAGAATGGACATGAGATCACGGCTCATATATCGGGCAAGATGCGCATGCACTATATCAAGATACTTCCGGGTGATAAAGTGAGAGTCGAGATGTCGCCTTACGATCTGTCGAAGGGGCGTATCGCTTTCCGCTACAAGTAAACCTGCAATCGGCATCTGCAATGGCAGATGAGAGCAATCTCCTCAACAAAAAAGAACCAGAACGAAAAAAATAACATATAGCGATGAAAGTAAGAGCATCCGTTAAAAAACGTACCCCGGACAGCAAAATCGTGCGTCGTAAGGGCCGTCTGTACGTAATCAATAAGAAAAACCCCAAGTATAAGCAGCGTCAAGGGTAAAAAATTATTATTTTTGCAAAAAAATTCAGTCAACAATATATGGCAGTACGCATTGTGGGAGTTGACCTCCCCCAGAACAAGAGAGGTGAGATAGCCCTGACCTACATCTTCGGCATAGGCCGGAGCGCCGCCAAATCAATACTTGAGAAGGCCGGTGTGGATAAAGACATCAAAGTAATGGACTGGACAGATGCCCAGGCAGCCAAGGTGCGCGAGGTGATCGGCACAGACTACAAGGTAGAAGGCGATCTGCGCAGCGAGATCCAGCTCAATATCAAGCGACTCATGGATATCGGTTGCTACCGCGGCATCCGTCACCGCAACGGCCTCCCCGTTCGCGGCCAGAGCACCAAGAACAATGCCCGCACCCGCAAGGGACGTAAGAAAACAGTCGCAAACAAGAAGAAAGCTACAAAATAATAGTATACTGACATGGCAAAAAAGACAGTCGCTACCAAGAAGAGAAACGTTAAGGTTGACGCCAACGGTCAGCTTCACGTTCACTCGTCTTTCAACAACATCATTGTTTGCCTGGCCAACAGCGAGGGTCAGGTTATCTCATGGTCGAGCGCGGGCAAAATGGGATTCCGCGGTTCAAAGAAGAATACCCCTTATGCCGCACAGATGGCCGCACAGGACTGCGCCAAGGTAGCATACGATCTGGGTCTCCGCAAGGTGAAGGCCTACGTTAAGGGTCCGGGCAACGGACGTGAGAGCGCTATCCGTACAGTGCATGGTGCAGGAATCGAGGTAACAGAAATCGTAGACGTTACTCCGCTGCCCCACAACGGTTGTCGTCCTCCGAAGAGAAGAAGAGTGTAATATCGGCGCAGCTGACGGCAGGGACTGTTATTTTTTTCGACATCTGCCAGCGGAACTCGCCAGAGTGTACCGCACGGACATCATCCGGCTTTCCTGCCGTATCAGCCGTCGGCCTCGCAGAGGCAACACCCTTATGTTGATGGGCACCATGTGTGCCAATATGCATATATAAACCAGCACTAATTCTTTTCAATAATATGGACTGAGCTCGGGCAGGTGGCATCCACCGGTGAAATAGGCCATATAATAAGTCACCTCTCTATGGCCGCGGCTGCACCGTGTATGCCAGACCACCGCGAAGCAAATCCAACAAAAACTAAAACTCAAAATGGCAAGATATACAGGTCCAAAGACCAAAATCGCACGTAAATTCGGTGAGCCCATTTTTGGCCCCGACAAGGTGCTGAGCAAAAAGAATTTTCCCCCGGGCCAGCATGGTCAGAACAAGCGCCGCAAGACATCTGAATATGGTGTTCAGCTGCGCGAGAAGCAGAAGGCCAAGTATACTTATGGCGTTCTGGAGCGTCAGTTCCACAATCTGTTCCTCAAGGCTACCCGTATGAAGGGTATCACCGGTGAGATTCTTCTCCAGCTTCTGGAGAGCCGTCTTGACAATGTTGTTTATCGTCTGGGCATTGCTCCCACTCGTGCGGCAGCGCGTCAGCTCGTTCTTCACCGTCACGTAACAGTGAACGGAGAAGTCGTAAACATTCCCAGCTATCATGTTTCAGCCGGTGATGTTGTTGGTGTGCGCGAGAAGTCGAAGTCGCTCGAGGTTATCGCAGACAACCTTGCAGGCTTCAACCACAGCAAGTATCCCTGGATCGAATGGGACGAGGCTCAGAAGGCCGGTAAGTTCCTTCATGTTCCCGCTCGCGAAGATATTCCTGAGACCATCAAGGAGCAGCTAATCGTCGAGTTGTATTCTAAGTAATTCTAAGCAAAGATCCATATGGCTATATTAGCATTTCAAAAACCTGACAAGGTCCTGATGTTGGAGGCCGACAATTGCTTCGGCAAGTTCGAATTCAAGCCATTGGAGCCCGGCTACGGTATAACCATCGGCAACTCACTCCGCCGAATCCTTCTTTCGTCGCTCGAAGGATATGCAATCTCATCGATCAAAATCGATGGTGTCCTTCATGAATTTGACACTATTGAAGGAGTCAAGGAGGATGTTACCAATATCATTCTCAACCTTAAGAAGGTTGATCTGAAACAAAAAGTAGAGGATACCGACTTTGAGAAGGCTTCAATAGCTGTTTCGGGTAAGGAGGTACTGATAGCCGGTGATCTTGGAAGTGTGATGACCGGGTTTGAGGTTCTCAATCCGGACCTTGTGATCTGTCATCTGGATCCCGGTGCAAATTTCACGATGGAGTTTACCATCAACAAGGGTCGCGGTTGGACTCCTGCCGAGGAAAATCGTAACCTCAATGATGACATTCACGTGCTGGCCATCGACTCTATCTATACTCCTATCAAGAATGTGAAGTATACGGTGGAGAATTTCCGAGTTGACCAGAAGACTGACTATGACAAACTTACCATCGAAATAACCACCAATGGCTCAATCCTGCCGAAGGAGGCTCTGAAAGAGGCCGCAAAGATTCTGATCCATCATTTCATGCTCTTCAGTGATGAGAAGATCACTCTGGAGACTACTGAGACCGATGGAACAGAAGAGTTTGATGAAGAGGCACTCCACATGCGTCAGCTCCTTAAGACTAAGCTTGTCGACATGGATCTGTCGGTGCGTGCTCTCAACTGTCTGAAGAGTGCGGAAGTCGAGACTCTCGGCGAACTTGTCCGTTACAACCGTAACGATCTTCTCAAGTTCCGCAACTTCGGTCGCAAGTCTCTTACTGAGCTTGACGAACTGCTGGCCAATATAAACCTTCAGTTCGGTATGGATATTTCAAGATACAAATTAGATAACGACAACAACTAAAATGAGACATAATAAAAAATTCAATCATCTGAGCCGCACCAAGTCGCACCGCGACGCCCTTCTGGCTAACATGACGATTGCTCTGATCATGCGCAAGCGCATCTTCACTACCCTCGCCAAGGCCAAGGCCCTGCGTGTATACGCTGAGCCCCTGATCAACCGTGCGAAGGATGATTCAATGGTGAACCGCCGCCTGGTTTTCAGCTACCTTCAGAATAAGGAAGCTGTCACAGAGCTGTTCCGTGAAGTTGCTCAGAAGATAGCTGAGCGTAACGGTGGCTACACTCGTATCCTCAAGACTGGCAACCGTCTTGGTGACAACGCCAAGATGTGCTTCATTGAGCTCGTAGATTACAATGAGGCTATGCTGAAGGACAGCGGTGCCAAGAAGGAGCGCCGCACACGCCGCAGCCGCAAGAGTGCTGCCGCACCCAAGGCTGAAGCACCTGAAGCTGAAGCACCCGCAGCAGAATAGGCCGGACTGATTCGCAGCATTGCTGCGATCATAATAGTAAATAAATATCACACCGGAAACGATCTGATCGTTTCCGGTGTGATATTTATTTAAATGTGCTAATCTATCTGAATATGTGGCATAAAAAGGAGAGGTAGGCAATGGTGGTTATCAAAAGAATTTGTAAATTTGCAGATGGAAAGCAGTTGCTGTACAGCTGCCCGGAAATAGTAACCAAAATTAGAAATACATATCACTAACAAACAAATTTCACACTGTTATGAAGATAGAAAAGATCATAGGTCGTGAAGTGCTCGACTCACGTGGCAATCCTACCGTAGAAGTTGACGTAATCCTCGAATCTGGTGCACGTGGCCGTGCATCTGTTCCTTCGGGTGCATCGACCGGTGAAAACGAAGCTCTCGAGCTGCGTGACGGCGACAAGAGCCGCTACATGGGCAAGGGTGTTACAAAGGCGGTTGCCAATGTAAACGGTCCTATTGCCGAGGCACTGAAGGGCATGTGCGCTCTTGATCAGATCAAGATCGACGAGACAATGCTTGCTCTCGATGGTACAGAGACCAAGAGCAATCTCGGTGCAAATGCCATCCTCGGCGTTTCGCTTGCTGTAGCAAAGGCCGCAGCCGACTACCTGGATCTCCCCCTCTACAAATATATCGGCGGATGCAATAGCTATGTACTGCCCGTTCCTATGATGAACATCATCAATGGCGGTGCTCACTCTGACGCTCCTATCGCATTCCAGGAGTTCATGATCCGTCCTATCGGCGCTTGCTGCTTCAAGGAAGGTATCCGCATGGGTACAGAAGTATTCCACAATCTGAAGAAGGTGCTCCACGAGCGTGGACTCAGCACTGCTGTAGGTGATGAAGGTGGCTTCGCTCCCAATCTTGATGGTACCGAGGATGCCCTTAATGTCATCATGAAGGCTATCGAACTCGCCGGTTATGTTCCTGGCAAGGATGTTACTATCGGTCTTGACTGCGCATCGTCGGAGTTCTATAAGAACGGCGTATATGATTATACATGGAAGCAGGAGAATGGTCCTAAGTTCACATCTAAGGAGCAGGCTGAATTCCTGAAGAGCCTTGTTGACAAGTATCCTATCGACTCAATCGAGGACGGTATGGACCAGAACGACTGGGAAGGTTGGAAGATCCTCACCGATCTGATCGGCGATCGTTGCCAGCTCGTTGGTGATGACCTGTTTGTTACCAATGTGAAGTATCTGCAGAAGGGTATCGACCTGGGTTGCGCTAACTCAATCCTTGTCAAGGTTAATCAGATCGGTTCGCTCACCGAGACTCTGCGTGCAGTAGAACTGGCTCAGCGTAATGGCTATACCGCAGTTATCTCTCACCGTTCAGGCGAAACTGAGGATGCAACAATCGCTGATATCGCTGTTGCTACAAATGCTGGACAGATCAAGACTGGTTCTGCAAGCCGTTCTGACCGTATGGCTAAGTACAACCAGCTCCTCCGCATCGAAGAGGAACTCGGTTGCGCCGCAGCTTATGGCTATGGCAAGAAGAGCCGTCGTCCGCAGGTATAATTTCTGGAAACAGAATAAAATAACCATGAAAGACACGCAACAGCTTGCGTGTCTTTCATATTTTCTAAGGTAAAGTATTCGTAAATATGATATTGCAATTGGCCGTGCTGTTGGGATTCCTTGCGGCAGGTGAACTGGTTGTGTGGGCAACAGGAATTCCCGTGCAGTCGAGTATCATCGGTATGATATTACTGGCGGTGTCGCTTAAAATTAAGTTGGTCCGGCTTGAGTGGATTGACAGGATAGCAGATTTTCTGGTCAAAAATCTCGGTTTTTTCTTTGTTCCGGCAGGCGTTGGAGTGATGAAGTGCTTCGGGCTTATTTCGGAGCAGTGGATGCCTATCGTTGTGGCGTCGGTTTTGAGTACGTTTGTGATTATTGCCGTGACAGGCTGGGCTCACCAGCTCACGCGTCATGCGTTGTCATCATCTCATAAAAAGCATGGCCATGGAATTTCTGGAGAATAAGTATTTTCTGCTGGCGTTGACGTTCGGCGTGTTTTTGTCGGCGAAGATTTTGCAGAAACGTACCGGCGTGGCCGTGTTAAATCCGATACTGGTGTCGATATGTGTCATAATCTGTTTTCTGACGTTTACAGGTGTCGATTACGATACATACAATGAGGGCGGTCAGTATATTGATTTCTGGTTGAAACCAGCTATTGTCGCTCTTGGCGTGCCACTTTACCAGCAACTCGAGTCCATCAGAAAGCAGTTTGTGCCGATTCTTGTGTCGGGATTCGCCGGGTGTGTGGCGGGAATTGTATCGGTAGTGGGTATTGCTGAGTTTTTGGGGGCTACAAAGGAGGTAGTTCTTTCTTTGGCATCGAAATCTGTTACTACGCCTATTGCTATGGAGGTTACCGCTGCCATTGGGGGTATACCATCGCTCTCGGCGGCTGTGGTGGTATGTACCGGGATCTTCGGAGGAATGGCTGGTTTCAGAATGATGAAGATCTCAAGGGTAAAGAGTCCGATAGCCCAGGGTTTGTCGATGGGGACAGCCGCGCATGCAGTCGGGACTTCTGCTGCGATGGATGTAGGCTATCGTTATGGCGCATTCTCATCGTTGGGCCTTATAGTCAACGGCTTGCTTACAGCTTTACTTACACCATTTATTCTCGACCTGATAGGCTATCAGGTGTGAGGTGTCGAAATCAATTGTCGGTAATGCGGAATACTCGGATCCCCGTGAAGTTTCTGTTTCTACGCAGATACTCAGTCAGGGGATCTTTTTCTGTTACAACTTTTCCCTTGGTGCTTGATGCATGAATAAGATATGGCTTGCCATCCTTAAGTGTGATTATTCCGATGTGTGATACATCTAGGCCGGGTATTTTGCAGGTGAATGCCACAATGTCGCCTTCCTTGAATTGGACATTCTTTACGTGGGTGGTCTTTATATAGGGTATTCTGTGCGATCGGTAGCCTATTTCCGCATCTTTCATTCGAGAGAAGGTTTCGTCGTCGGCGAGAGCGGGATAGTCGCTGCGATGTGAGGTTATGTAGTCGAGGGTCTTGATCTCATAGGAAGCTTGTGCGAGATCTGTAGTCACCTCTTTAAGTAGGCCGCGATTCTTCAGATCGATATTCCATTCGCTTATATAATGTAGTCGTGAGGCAAAGTCTTTCATTCGTCCGCCTCTGTAGCGTATGCGTTCGAGATTGTAAACGAAGTCTCGCCACGAACTGCGGTCCTCACTTGCTGTGATCGCGAGAGCCATAACTGTTTCTACAAGAGTGGTGCAGTCGAAGCCGTCCAGCTTTATCGTAAGCATTTCCGGAGTGCCTTCAAGAGTCTTTGCCTCGTATGGTATGCCGTTAAACAGATTTGCAAGGCGTGATACCCGTTGCTGAGGTGCTATGTTGGCGGGAGCAGTATTGAGCTCTTCAATCAGAATCTTTGTAATTGCTGATGTGTCGGTAGCTTCATTGGCAAACCGTATGCGATCGGCTGTTGCAGATTGGGCGCTGCACGTGTTATCAAAAGTTAAAGAACAGGAGAGTAATATGAGAGCAGCTATGGGACGGAATATTGATGTCAATTGATATTTCATAATGTTGGTTTAGCTAAACTATTGTTACCGCGAAAGTACTTATAATAATCCGCATGTGCAATAGTATTACGAGATGATTGGTGTAAAATGCTAAGAATTAAGACTATATAGACAAACGATAACATGAGGAAAGCGATTGTTCGGGAATTTTCGTGCAAAAAAGTGTTAAAACATTTGGAGGATACGGGAAAAGGGTGTACCTTTGCACTCGC
>CANRVB010000036.1 GCA_947643165.1 uncultured Porphyromonadaceae bacterium
TTATATGGTCTATCTCATCAAAAAGTGCTATCTTTGTACCCTATGTGGTTTCCGGTCACTATTTGTTGCCGGTGCTATGACTGATCACTGTTTATATTTATGCCTGTTTCTAAAATATTCCTGCCGTTGGCACTGATGCTTACCGCCGGTAACGCGACGGTAGTTGCCATGCCCGATCATGAGATTCCTGACTCGGCTATAACCATGGCCGAGGTGTCGGTGACTGCCATTAAGCAGAGCATCGACATGAGTCTGCAACCGGTGGCGTCTACTATCGTGGGGCGCCATCGGTTGGAACGTCTCAATATTGTGTCCATGAAAGGTGCCAGCGCGGTTGTCCCCAATTTTTTCATCCCCGACTATGGCACGCGCATGACTTCCAGTATATATGTGCGTGGCATTGGTGCCCGTATAGATCAACCTGTCGTCGGACTCAATGTCGACAACGTGCCTTTTCTCAACAAGGACTGCTACGACTTTGATCTTCCCGATATAGAGCGTATTGAGATGATACGCGGACCTCAGAGCTCGCTCTATGGCCGCAACACTATGGGTGGCCTCATCAACATATACACTATCTCGCCTATGGCTTATACTGGTGTGCGTGCTATGGTCGAAGGCGGATCCCATGACCTGTTCAGAGGTTCAGTCGCTGTCTACGGCCGTTTGTCCGGCAATCTCGCCATGAGCGTAGCCGGAGCTGCCAACCACACCGATGGCTTATGGCGGAACACATTCAACAATTCGCGTATCGGTGGTGAGGATGCAGGCAGTGTCAGGTGGCGCACCGTCTGGCGCCCTTCTCAGCGCCTCAGTATTGATAATGTCGCCTCATTTAGCCTCAATCATCAGGACGGATATCCCTATGAGCAGGAGGGCGCTGGCCATATAGCCTACAACGACACCTGTTTCTACAGGCGTCGCCTGTTTACCGACGGCCTGACACTCCGTTGGCGGCCTAACCACAGGTTCAGCCTCTCGAGCATTACCTCCGTCCAGTACCTCGACGACAATATGACTCTCGATCAGGACTTCACTACCGACCGCTACTTCACCCTCTCTCAGCGCCGCCATGAGTGGACCGTCACACAAGACATTGTGGCACGTAGCCGCACGGGCGCTTACGAGAGACTTACGGGTGTCTTCGGGTTCCTGAAACTCACCGACATGAGCGCCCCGGTACGGTTCTTCGAAGACGGCATACAGCGCCTTATTGTTGACCACCGCAATCAGGCCAATCCCGATTATCCTATCGCATGGGACTCCGATAATTTCCTTCTCGGCAGCGACTTCAGCTACCCCGTGTTTGGTGTGGCGGCATACCATCAGAGTACAGTTGAGTATCAGCACTGGAAAGCCTCCCTCGGACTTCGTCTCGATTACGAGCATGCGGCCCTCAGCTATCATAGCTTCTGCAACACCGGATTCACTATCTACGATGCCACTGTTGCCGGACAGCACTCCGTATTTCGGCACGATGATGTGGATATTGACGACCACGGACGCCTGAGCCGCGACTTCCTTCAGCTGTTGCCTAAATTCACCCTTTCCTACGCCTTGCCCATGCATACCCCTGGCGATGTTTATCTCTCAGTAGGGCGCGGATACAAGTCTGGTGGCTTCAATACCCAGATGTTCAGCGATGTGCTTCAGCAGCGTCTCATGTCGCAACTCGGTCTTGCAGCCCTATATACTGTCGACGATATTGTGAGCTATAAGCCCGAAAAGAGCTGGAACTATGAGATTGGTGCTCATGTCAACTGTGCGGATGGGCGTGTCGCTACCGATATCGCGCTGTTCTACATTGACTGCCGCGACCAACAGCTCACAATGTTCCCCGACGGTACTACCACCGGACGTATCACAACCAATGCTGGCCGTACACGCAGCTATGGAGCCGAACTGCAGGTCAACTACCGCCCATCCTCCCCCTGGTTGTTCAATCTTAGCTACGGTTATACCAACGCTACCTTCCGTCAGTTCTTCAATGGTAAGACCGACTACCGCGGCAAGCGCGTCCCCTATGCTCCGCAGTCTACCATGTATGCCGGTCTGACCTATTCTGTTCCCACCCCGGCGTTGGGACCCGTCGACCGTCTGTCGGCCACCGCTGGTTGCAGGGGAGTGGGCGATATTTATTGGAATGAAGACAACCTTCATCGTCAGCCATTCTATGCGCTGCTCAATGCATCTGTTTCAGCTTCAATCGGTCCGGCCACTCTTGACCTCTGGTGTGAGAATCTTACTGACACCCGCTACCACACATTTTCGTTCATTTCTATTGGGAATACTTTTTTCCAGTCAGGACGGCCACGCATGTTTGGAGCCACTCTTAGGCTCAGTTTCGGACAGCAGTGATGCAAGGTTCTCCGACATTGATGATTATAGATTATAGAAACTAATTCGATTCCATCACTTTCTTATTACATTTCACTATGAAAATCGGTTCTTTCACCACGCTTCTCCTCACACTTCCCTTCGTCTTCGCTCTTGCTTCCTGTGGAAGTAGCGGTGACGATGATATCACGGGGGGCGACAAGATTGAGTTCTCGGCTCCGTCCAACTTTTCGGCTGTGACTGTCGACGGTACAACCACCCTTACCGAGGGCGCTACCTACACTTTTTCCTATTACACCAGCTTCTCGACTTACAGTCTTCATGTCAGCGACCTCGTTTTGCCCTCGGTCGATCAGCCAATCTCGTTCGATGTCGTTGTGGCAAGCAAACGCAGTGATGACAATGGTGTCACTACTTTCTACGATTCATCAGAATATGAAACATCCGACAATGTGAATCTCACCGGTCTCGATATATCGTTCACCACCGATATCGCTGCGGCCGGAGCTGAGTATCGCCGTCTGGCTGTCAGTTTTGAGATCGACGGCAAGTATCGTGTCACTATGGTCCCTGAATCAATGCAATGCTTCGGAAAGACCGTGACCACCAACCGCACCGACGGCAGTTCCCACGAGTCTGAGCGTATGACATACCGGTTGGAGATACAGCCCGATGGCTCAAAAGCCGATCTCTATGTGGCTAACGCCGATTTTGTTGCAGGAATGCCGGCTCTGGGCGAGATGAAGTTTGCAGATCTCGATGTTGCCTATACCGCCGATGGCTTCACCTTCACCAGCCCGAAGCTTATACCGAGTATCGCAGGCGTACCCTCGCCAAATCGTCTTGTCACCGATCTTAAGGTTATCACCCATCTCGATAGGCTTGATTGGCCCGTCGACATTACTTTCGACTGTATGTCGGTATTCGTCGTCAAAGCCTATATCCCCGGCAGTTACTTCCCGGCCGACTGACAGCTCGGTTGGTTACCTATAAATATGACGGACAGTATCACATCTGATACTGTCCGTCATATTTATCGTCTCCCTTATCCTACGGATTAGTTGCCTCGTTCAGCTTCTGGAAGTGCTGATGCTATTTCCTCTCTGCTCGTTTTTATCAGCGTTGTCAGGTCATGTTTGCCGGCAGCGTTGGTTGCTATTGGCTTGTGTATGGTCAGTTTTATTTCGCCCCAGTGCGGCAATTTGGCAAATCTGTTCATCACTCTGTAGCTGCCGTCTATGGTTACTGGAACAACTGCGAGCGAGAACTCATCGGCAAGCGTGTACGCGCCACGTCTGAAATTGTGCATCACTCCGTCTGGTGTTCTGGCTCCCTCCGGAAACACTACCAGCGACATGCCGTCGCTTAGCTGACGCTCTGCCCTCTGCATCGTGCGGCGTAGGGCCGATGGACTCGATTTATCAACGTAGATCTGTCCGCTGCGTTCACATGCCAGACCGACAAACGGTATCTTTCTCAGTGAAGCCTTCATCATCCATTTGAAGTTATGTCCCAGATATCCGTATATCGAGAATATATCGTATGCACCCTGATGATTGCATACAAACACGTAGCTCGTCTTCCTGTCTATATTTTCTCGGCCCGTTACACTTACTTTCACAAATGCCAGCCAACACCACATGCGCGACCATAACACCTCCGGGTAGTAACCCCACCAGCGCGAAAAGCCCGCCATCGATCCTATTATGGTCATCAGGGCTGTCACTATTGTTGCCACCAGCATTATAGGTAGCATTATCACTATCTGATAAACTCTGTATAGATAAATCATCTGATATTTTATTTAAGGAGATTCCACTTTCTGTTATAACGTCATGACTATGCGAAATCTTGCATCGCAAGCAGGTCTGCGACTACAAAATTCGATCCGCCTGCAAATATCATTTCGTCATCCTTACATTCCGATCTTGCTGTTCGGTATGCGTCTGCCACACTTCCGCCGTCTGTACATTCTGCTATTCCGGCCTCACGCATGCGTTTCAGTAGTTCGGCCGATTCCATAGCTCTGGGAACAGATGCCTGAGCAGCATAGATCTTTGCATTCGTTATACCGCACATCAGTTTTAGTATCGGGGTTATATCCTTGTCATTGGCAAACCCTACTACTATATGCTTCTTGCCGCCTATCTTGCCAAGCTGATCTGCTATATAGCTCCAGCCTCCTATGTTATGACCGGTGTCACAGATGGTCAGTGGCTTGTCGCTCAGTTTTGTCCATCTGCCTGTCAGTCCGGTCAGTTCGCATACCTTGGCAAAGCCGAGTCTCACTGCCTCATCTGTTATGGCGATACCCCTTTTCCTGAGCTCATCTATTGCTACCATTATTGTAGCCGCGTTGCGGGGCTGGCATTCTCCTGTCAGTTCGCTCTCTATAGTCCCGAATGGCGTATCGGTATATATTATGCGGTCCTCCAGCGCGGTCATACCCCCTGCTGGATTCTCTTCACATGCTGTCCGCAGTGCTGACCCCGTTTCATGCGCTTTCTTCACAAACACATCCTTGACATCACCTTCTGCCTCACCGACAACAACCGGCACCCCGGGCTTTATTATGCCCGCCTTTTCGCTGGCTATCTCTGTCAGTGTGTTGCCCAGCATCGCCATGTGGTCAAATGATATGTTGGTTATTATACTCAGCTCCGGATTGATTATATTGGTGCTGTCGAGACGACCTCCAAGGCCCGTCTCTATCACAGCTACGTCTACACCCTCCTTTGCGAAATATTCGAAAGCCATTGTCATCGTCAGCTCGAAGAACGATGGTCTCAGTTCAAGCCCCATCTCAAGATAGCGTCGTGTGAAGTCGGTTACCGCATCCTTCGCTATCATTTGGCCGTTCACCCTTATTCGTTCTCTGAAGTCAACCAGATGCGGTGAGGTGTATAACCCCGTCTTGTATCCGGCCGACTGCAGTATCGCCGCTATCGTGTGCGCTGTCGAACCCTTCCCGTTGGTACCCGCTATATGTATGCATCTCAGACTTTTGGTAGGTTCGCCGAAAGCTCTGTCAAGGGCACGCGCCGTATCGAGTCCTGGCTTGTAGGCCGATGAACCTACACGCTGATACATCGCCAGTTGGTTATATAGATAGTCTAATGTCTCTTCGTAGTTCATTATTAAACGCTCTCTTAAAATATTATCCAGCCGGCTATCCCCGACATTATTATTACCAATATGGGATGCACCTTGCTGAAAAACACCAGACAGAATGCCGCCACACATATTATTACACTTTTTGTCACTTCTGTCGTCTCCGTACCGAAGTTTGCACCGTTCATCAGCAGCAACGCAGCCGAGGCTATCAGACCTACTATCACAGGACGCAGTCCGGCGAAGATTCCTTTTACTGTCGCGCTATCCTTATGTTTCCTTATCAGATGACCGGCCATCAGAACCAGACAGAACGAAGGAACAACGACTACCAGTGTGCACAGTATGCTCCCGAGTATACCGAATATTGGAGATGAGAATGCCGCATCGCTTGCTCCTGGGGCTACATATCCTATGTATGTCGCCGAGTTTATACCGATCGGGCCGGGAGTCATCTGCGATATCGCTACTATGTCCGTGAACATCTGTTCCGTTATCCAGCCTGGACCTACTATCTCTCGTTCTATCAGGGCAAGCATCGCATAGCCACCCCCAAATCCGAACAGACCTATCTTCAGGTAGCTCCATATCAGTTTAAGGTATATCATTCTGTCTCCTCCTTTCCTTCATTCAAGTGTTTTCTTGCTCTGCGGGTATGTATGAAGCATCCGTATGCCCCTCCCGCAACTATGTAGAGTATCGGATTCGAGATATAGGGGAGCTTCGACCATATCAGCAGCGCCACGGCTATTGGAATCCACATCGTCTTTAAACCGATTTTTGCAGCGCGGGCCGAAGATATCACCGGTGCTATTATCAAAGCCACCACAGCTGGACGTATACCCATGAATATGCTCGACAGCGTCTCGTTCGATTTGATCAGGTCTGGAGTCAGGAATATAGCTATTATCAGGATGATCGAGAACGACGGGAGTATGGTGCCCAATGCCGACCAGATGCTGCCTTTTAGCCCGCATATCTTGTCTCCGGTTATGGCGGCGACATTTACTGCCATGATTCCCGGAAGCGACTGAGCCACAGCTATCAGATCAAGAAACTCCTCTCTGTCTATCCAGTGATTTTTGTCTACGATTTCCCTTTCAATTATCGAAATCATAGCCCAGCCCCCACCGAATGTGAACGCCCCGATTTTAAAAAACGTGAGAAACAGTTTTAGCAATTGGCTTTTCATACTGTAATTGTTTGGAAACGGCTACAAAGTTACGATTAAGCGAGCGCAATGCCAAAATTTATTTTGAGCATTGCCGAGCGTGAGTAACTTAGACGTAAGGCAAAGTTACGGTTATTTGTTCCGCTTTCTTTGCGAAATATCCCTTTTGTTTTGATTATTTTAGCTCAGACAACCTTAAGGTCAGACATTCAGGCAATTTAAGTTCATCTTTTTTGAATATTATAAGCCTTCTCCTACCGTTTGTCATTGCAGTTATCACCGCATATTCCCCGCAATAGTTCAGCTGCACCAGGCTTTCAGCTGCGATATATTCCGGCGATGGCAACCGGTAGCTGCACCCCTCTTCCTCTGTATACACAATATTCACGCTCCCGTCATCATTTATCTCCACCGTGTGTTGCAGACTGCTGTTTACCACCTCCGGCTTCATCATCTCCGACATGATATATATCCCCATGATCGCAGGAGCCACAACCATCGCCACCATCAGAGCCACTATACCCCACCTTATGTCGGTCATGCTTGCCGCTATAGCCGCCACAACAAATATTCCGGCCACGGCCGTTCCCGCTGCCATACCGTGTCTTTGCCTGAACGAGATCCGTAGATATTTCGATGCCGCTATCCTGAAAGGCTCGGTAATATTCCTGTCCTCAGTCATATATAAACAAAAGGGGCGCGATGATTACTCATCCGCCCCTGTATGCTGCCTGTCGTTAATCATCAAGTTTATGTATCACAAGACCCGAGCGGAGCTTCGGCTCGAACCACGTGGTCTTGGGTGGCATTATGTTGCCGGTATCCGCGATATCCATGAGTTGCTTCATCGACACCGGATACAGAGCCAGGGCCATGGCCATCTCGCCTGAATCAACGCGACGCTTCAGCTCGCCGAGTCCTCTTATGCCTCCGACAAAATCTATACGCTTGTCGCTGCGCAGATCAGTTATGCCTAATATGTCACGAAGTATCATATCGCTCGATATCGTGACATCGAGCACACCGATCGGATCATTGTCATCATAGCGGCCCTCCATAGCTTCCAGCCGGTACCAGTGACCGCCCAGATACATGGAAAATTCATGCAGTTTGGAGGGCTTGTATGTCTCCAGACCCATGTCTGTTACTATGAAGTTCATTTCCAGGCGATTAATGAATTCCGCTGCGCTCAGCCCGTTCAGATCCTTCACAACCCGGTTGTAATCTATTATGTTTAAGTGAGATGCGGGGAATGCCACTGCCAGAAAGTAGTTGTATTCCTCATCTCCGCGGTGCTCGGGATTAGCTTTCGCCTTCTCTGCCCCGACAAGCGCGGCGGCAGCCGTACGGTGGTGACCGTCAGCTATATACAGTGCCGGTATCGCCTCGAATGCCTTGGTTATCCGCTCTGTCAGAGCATCATCCTCCACTACCCAGAACGTATGGCCGAAACCATCTGGAGCCACAAAGTCATACTCGGCCTTACCCGCTGTTACTGAGCGGATTATCTCCTCCAGTTCAGCATTGTCAGGAAACGCGAAGAACACCGGCTCAACGTTCGCGTTGTTGACCCTGACATGCTTCATGCGGTCCTCTTCCTTGTCCCGACGGGTAAGCTCATGCTTCTTTATACACCCTGACATATAGTCATTTACGTATGCCGCCAGCACAATGCCATACTGTGTCCTTCCGTCCATGGTCTGGGCATAGATGTAGTAATGCTCCTTTTCATCCTGCTTCAGCCAGCCATTTTTTTGGAAAGCATTGAAATTTTCCACCGCCCGGTCATATACGCATGCATCATGCTCATCCACAGACGATTCAAAATCTATTTCAGGCTTGATGATGTGGTAGAGCGACATGGGGTTGCCTGCTGCCTCTTGGCGGGCTTCTTCCGAATTAAGGACATCGTAAGGGCGTGATGCAACGCGAGTTACGAGTTCGCGAGGAGGACGTACTCCCTTGAATGGTTTAACTTTGGCCATGGTATCTCAGTGTTTAAGGTATGATATTCAGGATGTTATATGGCGCGTTCTATGGTCTGTTCACGGTCCGGACCTATGCTTACGATAACTATCGGTGTTTCAAGCTCTTTCTCCAGGAAGTCTATATAAGCCTTGAAGTTAGCCGGAAATTCCGACTCGCTCTTCATTGCCGTCATGTCGGTCTTCCAACCGGGCAGGGCAGTGTAGACGGGCTCAATATTCTCGCTGTCAAGAGAATACGGCATTCTGTTTGTGATCTCACCGTTGATCTTGTAAGCTGTGCAGGCCTTTATCTCGTCAAAGCCGTCAAGCACATCACTCTTCATCATGATCAGTTTGGTGACACCGTTTATCATGATGGCATATTTCAGAGCTACCAGGTCTATCCAGCCGCAACGGCGCTCTCTGCCGGTCACAGCACCATATTCATGGCCCAAGTCTCTGATTTTCTTACCTGTCTCATCAAAAAGCTCGGTCGGGAATGGGCCGCTGCCTACTCGGGTGCAGTATGCCTTGAAGATTCCGTATACGTCGCCGATCTTGTTTGGAGCTACGCCAAGGCCTGTGCATGCGCCGGCTGTCACTGTATTGCTTGAGGTGACAAACGGATACGAGCCGAAGTCTACGTCGAGCATTGTTCCTTGTGCGCCTTCGCAAAGTACCGATTTTCCGGCTTTCAGCAGATCGTTGATCTCGTGCTCGGAGTCAATTACCTGATATGTCTTGATATACTCAACGGCATCAAGCCATTTCTTTTCGAGTTCGGTTATATCGGGTGTCTCTCCAAGCGATGCGAGCATGTTCATGTGCCGGTCGCGGGCTGCGCCATATCGGTCCATGAAGTCGGGAAGCAGTGTATCTCCCAGTCTTACACCGTTTCTCGAGGTCTTGTCGGTATATGTCGGTCCTATGCCTTTGCCTGTAGTGCCTATCTTGCCTGAGCCCTTGGCTTTTTCGTTTGCAGCATCAAGCAGACGGTGTGTAGGAAGTATCAGGTGAGCTTTTTTGCTAAGTTTCAGCAGCTTGCGCAGCTCTACTCCCGAGGCCTCCAACGCTTCGGCTTCTTCTCTGAACAGCACAGGATCAAGCACTACGCCGTTGCCTATGATGTTGGTGCGTCCATTTTGAAAAACACCGGAGGGTATGCTCCTGAGAACATATTTCTTGCCCTCGAATTCAAGTGTGTGTCCTGCGTTGGGACCGCCTTGGAAACGGGCTACAACATCATATCTCGGGGTGAGTACGTCTACTACTTTGCCTTTACCCTCATCGCCCCACTGGAGGCCGAGAAGAACGTCAACTTTCATATATGCTTTCGAAGTTTTTTGATTGAGTTTCTGGTTTGTGTTTATTTTTTATGGGTGGCGGCTATTGTCGATTTACCGGCACGGCGGGCGCATTTGCCACACAGGCCATAGACATACAGATCCGTGTAGCTTGGCTGAAAACTGCCGTAGCGTCGTTCTGTGAGGAGCTCGTCCAGTTTCTGATCTTTGATCTCCGTCACCTTCCCACAGTGGCTGCACACCAAATGATGGTGATTTGAGGCGCCTATGATCTTCTCGTACTGGGCGGTGCGCTGACCGAAAGTGCGGCGTCTCACAAGGCCTGCGTCTTCAAGAAGCGAGATGGTGTTGTATACCGTTCCACGGCTCACGTGATACCCGTCTGCGGCAAGCATTCCATGAAGCGACTCTATGAAAAAGTGATCGGCCGTTTCAAATACTTTGTCGAGAATGGCATAGCGTTCCGGAGTCTTGCGCATGTTGCGCTGAGTCATGTAGCGGGTCAGCACATTCGCTGCGGCTTGCTTGGTCTTGTCATCACTCATAATGCCACAAAATTATATAAAAATTTTGTAACAACGGGCTCTCTGTGAGAATTATTTTCTA
Source organism: uncultured Porphyromonadaceae bacterium (assembly GCA_947643165.1). Lineage (GTDB taxonomy): Bacteria > Bacteroidota > Bacteroidia > Bacteroidales > Muribaculaceae > Paramuribaculum. The sequence goes on from CANRVB010000036.1 coordinate 10,497, forward strand.
CCGTTGCGGCTTGCTCGCGCTCAATACTCGCTCGATGTGTGGAACCGTATGGCCGGATTGTCGTTACGTGCCATCTGGAGCACATAATTGCTGTCGGCCAGGAATACATCGCGACCCTGATTGTCGAGTGCCATGAACTGGTGTTTTCTCCTTTTGAATTGCGCCAGCGCTTCCGGATCGTCGCTTTCAATCCAGCATGCCTTGTATAGTGAGATCGGCTCCCAACGGCACTGCGCTCCGTATTCGTGCAAGAGACGGTACTGTATCACCTCGAATTGGAGCTGTCCTACTGTACCGATTATTTTACGTCCGTTGAATTGATTGATGAACAGCTGCGCAACACCTTCGTCCATAAGCTGGTGGATGCCTTTTTCAAGCTGTTTGGTCTTCATGGGATCGGTGTTCTCGATATATTTGAACATCTCGGGCGAGAACGATGGCAGTCCCTTGAAGTGCAGCTCTTCACCTTGAGTCAGTGTGTCGCCTATCTTGAAGTTGCCGGTGTCAGGTATGCCGACAATGTCTCCCGGCCATGCTTCATCGACTATCGACTTTTTCTGAGCCATGAATGCAGTGGGTGCCGCAAATTTCAGTATCTTGCCCTGGCGGATGTGTCTGTATGGAGCGTTGCGTTCAAATTTACCGCTACATACCTTCACAAATGCGATGCACGAACGGTGGTTGGGGTCCATGTTGGCGTGTATCTTGAACACGAATCCCGAAAAGTTGGGTTCATCGGGTCTCACTACCCGCTCTTCGGCTGTGACCGGTTTTGGTGCGGGAGCTATCTTGACAAAGCAGTCGAGAAGTTCTTTTACTCCAAAGGTATTGAGGGCCGATCCGAAAAATACCGGAGCGCTTTTGCCTTCGAGATATTCTTCGGTGCTGAATTCGGGATATACTCCGTCGATCAGCTCAATATCTTCGCGCAATTTGGCTGCATCAGTCTCACCCACAGCCTCATCTATGCGGGGATCATCCAGATTGTCTATCTCCACGCGTTCGCTGACACGTTGTTTGTCGGGTGTGAAGAGATCGAGAGAATGCTCATAGATATTGTAGACTCCCTTGAATTTAGCTCCGATATTTATAGGCCAGCTCAGGGGTCTCACCGATATTTTCAGTTCGGATTCAAGTTCATCGAGTATCTCAAACGGATCTCTACCCTCGCGGTCAAGCTTGTTCACGAATATTATCACAGGGGTGTTCCGCATCCGGCACACTTCCATGAGGCGTCGTGTCTGCTGCTCCACACCTTTGGCTACGTCGACAACGATGATGACAGAATCGACGGCTGTGAGTGTACGGTATGTATCTTCGGCAAAATCCTGGTGACCCGGGGTGTCGAGAATGTTGATCTTATAGCCTTCGTAGTCAAATCCCATGACCGATGTAGCTACAGAGATTCCGCGTTGTTTCTCTATCTCCATCCAGTCGGATGTCGCAGTCTTTTTGATTTTGTTCGATTTTACCGCTCCGGCCACGTGTATGGCTCCACCGAAAAGCAGAAGCTTCTCGGTCAGTGTCGTTTTACCTGCGTCAGGGTGCGATATGATTGCAAACGTGCGGCGGCGTGCTATTTCTTCGTTCTGTGTCACGGTTGGAGTATGATGAATTGATAGGTTCTTAGATCAATATCGTGAGTGGCGGAGAGTCTCAATGCATTCCGACAGGCTTTCCTCCCAGTGTGGTATGGTGAGACCGTATGTCTTTTTGATGCGCTGTTTATCAAGGACGCTGTAAGGAGGCCTTATGGCAGCTGTAGTGTTCTCGGTGTTGTAGTCGTCGGTAGATATAGGGGTTACAGTGCATGATTTAACACCGGCAAGCCGGAATATGGCTTTTGCAAAATCATACCATGAGCAGACGCCTTCATCCGAGAAGTGGTAGATGCCCGGTACCCATTGTTTGGCCTGTATGATTGTTGATATGGCTGCGGCGAGGTCTTTTGCCGATGTCGGGGTACCTACCTGATCGCAGATGATGTTGACATTCTTATGCTCGACCGACGCTCTCAGCATTGTCTTTACAAAGTTGCGTCCGTGAGGCGAATATAGCCAAGATGTGCGCAGTATTATCGCATCAGGGCAGAGCGACAGAAGCACCATCTCACCTTTGCGTTTCGATGTGCCATAGGTTGAGGTGGGATTGACTTTGTCAGCTTCCTGATATGGGCGGCATGAGCTTCCGTCAAATACGTAGTCAGTTGATATATGGATTATTTTTATTCCGTTCTCGTAGGCTACTGAAGCTAAATTGCCTACACCTTCGCTGTTGACCTTAAGACACAGCGCCGGTTCGACTTCGGCACGGTCGACCGATGTATAAGCCGCACAGTTTATGATATGGGTGTATTCGCCGTCGGCTATGAATCGTTTGGTGGCTTCGCGGTCGGTCACGTCGAGAGTCTCCTTGGTAGTGTATGTGGAGATTCCCGGCATGGTGGCTTCGAGAACTGCATGTAGTTCCGTTCCTAACTGACCATTGGCTCCTGTGACGAGTATTTTCACTGAATGATGTTGTTGCAAAAAAAGTATCGGTCATTATTGACTATGCAAAGATAGTCATAATCCTGCAAACAAACGACTGTACCCGTATATTTTGCTGACAGGAGTCTACGGTTGACAGCGTAGTACGGTGGTTTTATATCAGCATCACCGCCGCCAATCCCCACACAACGAGCAGGAGATTGCTCACGGCGTATGTCACAGTATATCCGATAGCCGGTATGGTGCTTCCGAGGGAGTCCTGTACGGCTCCAAGCGAGGCGGTGCAGGTGCGTGTGCCAGCGCAACATCCGAGAGTTATGGCCGGATTGAACCTGAACACTTTGTTGCCAATCCATAGGCCGAGCAGGAGGGGGATGGTCGTTGCTACCGCGCCCGCAAGGAACAGCAGTGGCCCTACGGTCTTGAGTCCACCTATGAAGGATGGGGCTGCCTCTATGCCGACAACGGCTATGAATACGTTAAGGCCCAGATTGTTCATTATCCATAATGCGCCCGGTGGAATATTGCCGAAAGTGGGGCGGTGTGACCGCAGCCAACCGAACACCAGACCTGACACCAATGCCCCTCCACTTGTTCCGAGGCTGACGGGTATGCTGCCGATCCAGAAGCTCATGGCTCCAAACAGTCCTCCTATAAATATAGCCAGGCCGACAAACATGAGGTCGCTGACAAAAGACGGTCGGTCTATATGGCCAATGAAGGGGGCGGCTATGGCTATCTGAGCCGGACGGCCTATTATTGTCAGGCGGTCCCCTTTTTCAAATTTAGTCTCGCGGGTTATGTCTATTACATGTCCGTCGCGCACGGCATCGCGTATCACGATTCCATGGAGATAACGTTTTTTGCGGAGGGTATTTATCGTTTTGCCTATGAAGCTTTTTTTCGCGACTACAATGCCGATGCGTTCCAGCGAATACGAGAGCAACGTGGTATCGAATGTCTCTTTGCCTATCAGATCTCCGGCTTCTATGATCATCTCCCGACGGCCGGCCACAACTATCGCATCTCCGCAGGTTATTGTATCGTCGTGGCGTGGCACCATGACGTTTCCCTTATGCTTCAGACGGTCAATGCTCGCGTCGACACCGTGTTCGTGGAAGTATTGTTCGGCTTGTTTTACGGTGCGTGGAGTTGAGAAGTAGTCATTGCTGACATCGTAGGCACGGTAGGATTCAGGGGTGAGTGCATTGACATATGCCGGATCATCCGATTTGCCATGGTCGTTCAACTCTTTTTCAAGCTCGGATGTCCGCTGCTTCACGTAGTCCAGACCTCCAAGCAGCTTTGGCCCGAAGTTGCCGAGTATCACTACCGTACCGAGTGTGCCGAAAATATATGTGACGGCATAGCATACGGGTATTATGTTCATCTCCTTTGTCAGTGTTTCGGTTGGCAGGCCCAGGCGTGACAGGGCTTCGCTACCTACACCCATAAGAGTGGAGCAGGTCTGCGATCCTGAGAACAAGCCTACTGTCTCCCCCTTGGAGTAGCTGAACAGATAGGCTACCAGGAGGACTGTGCCAAAACACATTCCGCTCATTATCACTGCAAATAATGCTTGCTTGGCTCCTTGTCCGCGTAGTGATTTGAAAAAGTCGGGGCCAACGCTGTAACCTATCGAGAAAAGAAACAGCAGAAAGAAAAACATTTTGACCGGACCTGACACCGGTATGCCGAATTGACCGACCAATACCCCCACAAGCAGTACGGACGTGACACTGCCAAGCGAGAAGTTGCCAATCTTGAGTTTGCCTAAGAAAAAACCTGCACCGATTGTCAGGAAGATAGCCAAGGCGGGATATTGTCTTAATATATTGATCAGCGAATCTATCATAGTTGAGTATGTTTAATGCTAATTTAACATTTTGTGTCTGTTGTGAGTTCGGTCGATATTGGTGAGATTGTTCTATCGTTATTGTAAAATAAGTATCTACGAAAAATAAATGGACAAATGTCTGCATGTCTGCCGAAGTGGCATTCAGAATGAAAATTTATTATCCGTAGGTGCTTAATTTGGCACGGGAGGTTGAGTGGAGCAGGCTGTTTACCACTTGCTGATTGCCGTTAGCCACGAGTTTTAAACTTTTTGAGCTCAAAAGGTCTTAGAAATATAATTACATAACCAAAGATGTATGAGTACAGAAAAAAATATGCTTAAAGCAGCCGCCGTCCTGTTGTTTTGCGGCGTATTGGGAGTGTCGTCATGCTCCGGTAGTAAATCTTCGGATAACGCCGGCGACAATAAGCCTATGGAGAAAAAAGAGGGCCGGGTAGGGGGTCCGCAGTTAGGGACTCCCGGTGGAGGTCCGGTGATTGACAAGAGCGGTGACTCCACTCTTCAGGCTATGATAAAAGCTGAGGTGCCGATGTTCAGGCAACTTGAATATACGGATTCGGCAACAGGGTCGATCATGAAGTATAATCTGTTTTCGCCAAAGGATAATGGTGCGGATCGTAAATATCCGATAGTACTGTTTATGGCTGATGCAAGTACTCCAGGCGATAATTATACGACACCTCTTACGCAGGGCTACGGTGCGCTCGTGTGGGCTACTGAAGAGTGGCAGGCCTCAAATCCGTGTTATGTCCTGGTACCTCAGTTCTCCGGAGTCGCGGTCAATGATGCCTATGAGCATACAGATGAGGTGGATATAGTGATACGCCTTCTCTCCGATCTTATCAAGACGGAGAATATAGATCCGGACCGAGTTTATACTACCGGTCAATCTATGGGTGGCATGATCTCCATGTACTATAATGTGACATACCCGGATATGTTTGCCGCGTCGTTGTTTGTGGATTGCCATTGGGACACATCGACGTTTGAAAAACTGGGTGAACATACGTTTGCCTGGGTAGTGGCCGGCAAAAGTGGAAAGGCTTTCAGCAATGTCGATGCCCTTGAGGCGGCAGTCACAGCTGACGGGCGCCGGTATGAATATGCGGAATGGAGCGCTAAGCTTCCTCAGGCTGAGCAGGATTCGCTGGCTACAGCCATGCTTGATCTGGGTGCTCCGGTCAATATAATCAACTTCACACCAAAGTCGGTTCTTCCTGATGATGGCAAAGGCAGCGAGCATATGTATTCGTTCGACTACGCTTACAAGCTCACTCCTGTGCTTGAGTGGATGTTCCGTCAGACCAAATGACTAAGATGTTGTCTGAGATGGCGCAATAGTGAATTACGATCGTAGGGCAAGATTGCACTCTCACCGAGTGCAGTCTTGTCTTTTTTTGCTTACTCTGCTCTGAAGTGCATGTATTATTGTAAATAAATCACACATTATTAATGGAAACTGAAAAATTCTCTGTGCGCAATTATGTATCCGTACTGGCTATATTGCTGGTGCTTGTGATGACTGTGCTCGATGTGACGGTTGTCAATGTTGCGCTCCCCGTCATGGCGACAGAGTTCGGCGTGTCCGATTCATATGCTATATGGATAGTTACGGTGTATCAGCTGGCAATAACCATGCTCATATTGCCGTTGTCATCGTTTGGCGACAGGTATAGCTACCGCCGATGTTTTCTTTCAGGCGTGGCTCTATTCACGCTCTCATCAGTGCTGTGTGCCATGTCAGGTTCATTCTCTATGATAATCATATCGCGTTGTCTTCAGGGAATAGGTGCAGCTTGTGTAATGAGTGTCAACATAGCCCTCACGCGATTGATCTATCCCCGCAATGTGCTTGGCCGAGGGCTGGCTCTAAATGGAATGGTCATAGCTATAGCTACCGCGGCAGGACCAACAATTGCCGGTTGCATACTTTCTGTGGCATCATGGCATTGGCTGTTTCTGATAAATGTGCCATTTGGCATAATAGCCTTTTGGCTGGGTAAAAAACTTCTACCATATAATCCTGTAAAAGAATCTGCCGGCCGATATGACTGGATCAGTGCCATTGAAAATATAGTGGTGTTCGGACTTATTTTCCTTGCCATAGGTAATTTTGCGCGTCACGGTGATATTGTGATCAATTCATCAATGCTTGCCGCCGGAGTGGTCTTATGTATAATATATGTAAGGCGTCAGCGGTATCGTAAATCTCCGATGCTTCCAGTGGATCTTTTCCGTATACCAATATATACTCTCAGTATCATAACCTCGGTATGTTCGTTCATAGCGCAGAATCTGGCGATGATAGCTCTGCCGTTCCTGTTTCTCAACAGCTACGGATTTTCTGAGATTACCACCGGTTTTCTTATGACACCATGGCCCTTGGCCACCATGATCATATCGCCGTTGGCCGCACGATTTGTCGAGCGGCATGATGCCGGAATCACTGCGGCCTGCGGTATGGCAGTGTATGCCATAGGTGTGGTATTGCTCCTGATAGCACCTGCCCATGTGTCGGAGATCGATATAGCATGGCGTATGGCGGTGTGTGGCGTAGGCTTCGGATTGTTCCAGACTCCAAACAATATAGTTATGGTTATGTCTACACCTGTGAGTCGTACGGGTGGTGCAGGAGGAATGCAGAGCACAGCGCGATTGGTCGGTCAGACACTTGGCGCCACACTTGTGACCATCGTATTTGCATTGACATCGGGAATACTTAGATCTGTGACATTGTGTCTGTATATAGCCATGGCGTTTGCAGTGGTTGCCGGAATTTTTAGCTTCAGCCGATCAAAAAAAGTGGCTCAAGGTGGTGGATCTATGTGAGGGGAGTGGAACTCTCCGACAATATTTCGCGATATAAATAGGCTATGCGCATATAAAGCGGCACTTTTCTGCAGAAAAGTGCCGCTTTGGCTCATATGTGGCGTAATTAATTGTACAATAAGTGTTTAATCGATAAATGGGCTGCGAAATGCGGATATGTGAAAGGCGCTTTGTAATCCCAAAAACAAAAAAAATGCACTTTTTATGAAAAAAAGTCCTCAAAAGTTTTGCAGATATAAAATAAAGACGTAACTTTGCACCCGTAATCGAGAACGGAGAGCCGCTCACAAAGAGATTACGACAGACAAATTGCCTTGTGGTGTAATGGTAGCACGTCGGATTCTGGTTCCGCCTGTGAGGGTTCGAATCCTTCCAAGGCAACAAAGCAAAACTCGCCAAGAAATAGACAACTTATTTCTTGGCGAGTTTTCTTTTTGATCGATCTGTTTGCTGCTGATGCAAATGGATTGCCAGGATAGGGCAGTGGGGATATTATTTGGCGGTAGGCGGTGGTGTGAGGTGCAGAATCGGAATGCATTGATATTTCATGGAACCGTTGGCAAAGGAATGCTCCGATTGAGAATGTGCAATGGTGCTGTGGATTGGCGGTGGTGGAATAATAAAACGAAGTGATGAACTCCATTTGGACTTCATCACTTCGTTTTATCTTAGAATCCACAAAATCCGAAAGACTATGGCATCAATAAAAGTAAAATACCGG
>CANRVB010000037.1 GCA_947643165.1 uncultured Porphyromonadaceae bacterium
TCGCAGCACTCGCACCTGAAACGAGCGCGTCTACCATTCCGCCACCTGGGCTTTGTTGGCGCCGCCTCTTTGGCTTTGCGATTGCAAAGGTAGTACGTTTTTAGTTACTGTGCAAATTTTTTGATATATTTTTTTGAAGTTTTTCTTCAAATATTGCATTATTTATTGATCGTCGGATATACTGCCGATGGATATGTCTCAGATAATCAGTGCTATATCATATTGATCCATCTCGCTATGAAAAAACTGGTTTCAGTCCGTTTTATCATGATATTTCCTGTCAATAGCGAGTAATAGCGTTATCATGCCGTCCGGCAGACGGTTTTTCAGTTGATCAATATAGCCGGTGGGATCGGCATTACGTGTGTTGACAAACAGCTTGTATTGTGATGGAGAGACTATCCTGTCGAAGTCAGTGTATTTGCCGTCATCTATCAGGCGTGCTATGTGCCCATACACGGTTGATTGCTTTATGTCGCGCATTCCGGCTATTTCATGTGGCATGTATTCACGTTTGAGCAAATAGAGAGTGATGTCGGGCGATGCTATCTGTGGTGGCGTCATGCCGAGGCTTTTGCGGATTGTGCGCAGAAATGGCAGACTGTAGCGCACGGCTTTCCGATCGCCTATACCTTCTGTCCCTGCAAAGGTGCGGAAATCTACAGGTTTGGCCGATACGATTGCAGCCAGTACCTGATCGCCAAGTATCATGTCGGCTGGAATGCCGAGTTTAGCCGATAGGTCGGTGCGGGTCTTTTTAAGGTCGATCAAGAGTTGTTCATCGGGAGTGATGACCGTCTTGGGTTGTTTACGTTGTTTGGTCCGGTGTTCGGTATAAACCTCTGGTACCGGCAGCATTATCGGTTCCTGCGACATTAATATGCGTCGGCCATAGTCGGTCACGGTTATGCGGCCGCCCATATTATAAGCGATCTCTATAAATCCCATTTGAAGCATCTGGAGCAGTGTGGCATTCCATATAGGAGCGGGGATATCATGACCGGCTCCGTAAGTCTTTATACGGTTGAATCCTCTGGCCATCAGATCGGCACGTGCCGATCCGCGTAGTATGTCTACAAGCATTGATGCTCCTGCTTGTTGGCCTACTCTTATAGCTGCCGACATGGCCATCCGCACTGGTGTCGATGCGTCATAGCGTGCCGGTGCATTCCGGCACACATCGCAATGGCCGCAATCGTGTGTAGCTGTCTCGCCGAAATAACTCAGTAATATACGTCGGCGGCATACCATTGATTCGGCATATTGTTGCATACGCTTGAGCTTTTCGGCGTTTATGGCACTTTGGCCGCTCTGCTCGGCAAAATTGCGCAATGTTATTAAGTCCGCCATGCTGTAAAACATTATGGCTTTGGCAGGCATTCCGTCGCGTCCTGCACGGCCGATCTCCTGGTAGTAGCTTTCGATATTGGCCGGCATATTGGTATGTACTATCCAGCGTATATTGCTCTTGTTTATGCCCATACCGAATGCTACAGTGGCGCATATCGCCTGAAGTGTGCCCGATTTAAATCTGTTCTGGGCTTTCTGACGCTGTTCGGCCGGCAGTCCGGCGTGATACACTTCCGACTTATATCCTCGATCTCTAAGGGCTTCGTTTACCGATTCCGCGCCTTTCCGGCTCAGGCAGTATACTATGCCAGAGTCAAACGGATGACGTTCTATTAGTGAGCATATAGTGTCGATACGTTGCCGTGTGCCTGGATTAGGCAGTACTGTCAGATCTATATTGGGTCTGTCGAATGAACTTACAAACAGTGCCGGATTTTTCATCTCAAGCTGGGCACCGATGTCTTCGCGGCATAGTCGGTCTGCGGTGGCGGTAAGTGCCATTACCGGCAGATCCGGTCGCATGTGCCTTATTTCCGACAGGCGCGTGTAGTCAGGTCGGAAATCATGTCCCCACCGCGATATGCAGTGTGCTTCATCTATGGCTATGAAATTTATCCTTATGTCGTTGCTCCACCTTGGCATATCTGCCAGCAGACGTTCGGGTGATATATATAGCAGCTTTATATGGCCGTTTGCCATCGCTTCTATTATGGTTCTGTTGTCCGAGTCGCTTTGGCTGGAGTTTACGGTGGCTGCAGGAATGCCATTTGCACAAAGTGCGGCTACCTGGTCGTGCATCAAAGCGATGAGAGGAGTCACGACTATTGTGCAGCCGTCCATCATCAGTGATGGAATCTGGAATGTTATGGATTTTCCTCCGCCGGTGGGCATCAGTACTATGGTGTCGCGGCCGCTGAGTATTGATCTTATTATTTCGAGCTGCATTGGTCTGAACGAGCTGTACCCATAGAATCGTCTCAGCATGGTGTGGGCGCGTTCATCTATATCATGTATGTTGAGTACATTGTTAGTCATTTGCTCAGAATGCATTGTTTTCTCCTTGAAATATATTGAATACTGTTCTGCACATGATTTTCAGGTCAAACAGTACCGACCAGTTTTCTATGTAGAATACATCATATTCCACGCGTCTCTCCATCTGTTCAAGCCGTTTGGTCTCACCTCTGAAACCATTCACTTGCGCCCAGCCGGTTATACCGGGTTTCACTATATGGCGTGCCATATATTTGTCGATCAACTGCGAATATTCGCGGGTGTGCAGTAGCATGTGTGGCCTGGGGCCGACAAGCGACATATCGCCGCGCAACACGTTCCACAGCTGCGGTAGTTCGTCTATTGATGTATGGCGCAGTATTGCGCCTATCTTTGTTATCCTGGGATCACCATGATATGCCTGTTCTGAGTCTGACAGTGTATTCACTCTCATAGTCCTCAGTTTCAGACATTCAAATTCGCGTCCCTTATATCCCGTGCGTTTCTGTCTGAACAGTACAGGGCCGGGTGATGATAGCTTTATGGCTATTCCCACAGGAATTAAAAATACTGATAGTCCGGCTATGGCTAATGATGAAAATACCACATCGATTGTGCGCTTTATCAGTCGGTTGAAGCCCGATGCCAATGGGTTCGGTCTGACAGTCATTACTGGTATGGCACCTACTTCTGCCAATGTGAATCCACGTGTCACGTATCGGCTCAGCTGTGGCACATAATTGAATCCGATGCCGTATGTATCGGCTATCGACACCGACTTAAGGAGTGCTTCAGTCTGTTCGCCCGACAGGGTACAGTATATCTCATCAATTGCTTCACGACCCACAAATTCTGACAGCTTATCTATCCGGCCACGATAGCGATCATGATTGATCTCTTCCGTAGGGTTATCATCAAAAAATCCCATGAATCGGAAACCCAATCCCGCGTCTGTTTCGATGGTTTCGAGCAATCGGAGGGCGGTTGAGTTGGTCCCGACTATCACTATGCGTTTGTAGTTGAGACCTCGGCGGCGGGCATATTTCAGCATGAGCCGACAGGTAGTGCGCCACGCCGGAATAGCTACAAAGCAGATGCCGTAGAATATTGCCAATATCCCCCAGCTTATATCGTCTATCCCTATAAAGTAGAGGCTTGATATGAACAACAGCGCATGCAGTAGTAGAGCCTTTAGAGTGTTCCCTATTAGTCGGTCGATATATATCGACCGTGATTTTAGTACGGGGGAGCACCAGTAAGCCACGGGTATGTATGCCGCATTACATAACAGCCATATGGTGCGCATGCGATCGACAGGCATAGGTTGCGCTAAGCACCCTGTCGCTGCCATTGCAAGATTGATTATCAGAAAATCAACGGCAGTCTGTAGGTGGTGTATATATTGTCCGTAACGTCCTCGGTTGCTCATGCCCGGCATAACTGTTGGTCTATGGTTGGCGTTTTCTATAGCTTGCCTTATTATGATACCCGTTAGATTTTAACACACAGCGGCTGCGCTGAAATTACTCACAGCGCAGCCGGGACAGTGTTTTTTATATTGTTACTGCGGATTGTGCCTCAGAGTTTCTGGTCTATCTGTTTCAGCTTCTCCTGCAGTTGGGCTATGTCGTCGCGCAATTTTTGGCTCTTGCGCTCAATTTCACGCACAAGGCTCTCGCCGGATTTCGATTTCGAATTTAGGAAGCCAAGGTTATTCTCATACGTATTGAGTTCCTGGCGTCGCTGTTCTATAGTGCGGGCCAGACGTTCGCGCTCGCGTACAATTCTGTTGGCATCGCCGTCAGCTGTACCCTGGTTGCTGTCTGCCCTATCCTGACGGTTGCGGTTCTCGCGCATATCGAGTTTGTCAAACAGTTCGCCTATGAGCTGGCGGTAGGCATCCTGTAGCTTGTCTTTGTCGCGGAATGGAACGTGTCCTATGCCTTGCCATTGGGTACGCAACTCTTTCACAGCCGAGATAGCTTCGGTTCGTGGTGTGGCGCTGTCATCGGCATTGAGAGCACGTAGTGCTTCCAAGATACCTTGTTTGGCCTTCAGGTTAGCTTGTTCTGTCTTCCTTGTGTCCGAAGTCACCTGTTTCTTTGTGTCAAAGAAATGATCACAGGCGGTTTGGAAACGGTGCCATACGTTGTCACTCATTCTCTTGCCCACAGGCCCGATTTTCTTCCACTCCTTCTGCAGCTCAACAAACTTGTCGGTGGCTTTCTTCCAGTCGGTGCTGTCTTTCAGCGCTTCAGCCTGTTCGCAGAGTGCTATTTTCGCTGCCAGGTTGTTCGACAGTTCCTCTTTCTGACGCTTGTAGAAGGTCGACTTGGACTCGAAGAACTTATCGCAGGCATTGCGGAATCTTGTGAATAGCTGGGCGTTGACTTTACGCGAAGCAAATCCCAACGCTTTCCAATCTTCCTGAGCCTTGAGATATTCTTTGGTCAGTGCTTCCCACGCTGCATACGAATTTGCCTGCGAGAAATCGATCGACTCGACTTTCTCACACAGCAATGTCTTGGCCTGCTCATTCTCGCGCTCATGAGCCTTGCGCTCCTCAAAGTAGTTCTGATAGCGTTTGCTTATGGCAGTGCTTGCCTCGCGGAATGTATTCCAGATCTCTTCACGTATTTCCTTTGCCACTGGCCCGGTTTCGCGCCACTGCTCGTGAAGGTCCTGTAGACGTTTGTATGCTTGTATCACGTCTGCGGCTTCCGTAAGTTTGCGGGCCTCAGCTATGATAGCTTCCTTGTCTGCGAGGTTCTTCTTGAAGTCATAGTCGCGCAACTCCTTGTTTACCTTCCACTGGTCGTAGAAACGCTCTACGGCATCTTGATATGCTTTCCATATTGCAGCTGCCTTGGGAGCAGGTACTTCGCCTATGGTCTTGAATTCTGTCTGAAGTTCCTTGGCTCGCTGATAATGCAGGTTTACACTATCGGTGTCGGCGCTCATACCTATGAGTTCGTTTATTATAGCCTCTTTTCTGTTCAGGTTGGCTTCGTGTTCTGCTTCTATTTTGGCTCTAAGCTCCGCTTTCTTATCTTTGATTGTCGAGAGCAGAGTGCGCAGATCCTCTTCGGCCGGGTCGGCGGCAGGCTTGAACGCCTCCGGATCGGCACCTTCAACGGCCAGATATGCTTCGCGTTCCGATGCGAGTTCATCGTTGCGCAGTTGGTAGAACTGAGCTTTCAGACGTGTCACATTGTCGGTCATGATCTGTTCAGGGTTTAGCAATGCTATCTCTTTCAGAGCCTCTATGATGCCTTCCTTGGTGGTAGGCACATGAAATTGCTGGTCCTGTTCGGGGATCTGTTCAGTGTCGTTGGTAGTGTCGGACGGTTGGCCGACGGGGGCATCGTTGCGCTCACTCTGTTCGGGCGAAACTTCTTGCGGGGTCATAGGGGTTTCGTTCAGTTCCATAACGAAAGATTGATTGAGAGGTTTCTGTTTCACTGCTGTCGGTGATGGCACCGGCAGCAGTTTCATGGTAGTCTATATTAGGTTGTTGACCGACATTTAGACGGCAATAATCGCAAAAGTATATAAAAATTTTGAATCACGTGCATTCAAGCCATCTTTTTTGACAGTTTATTGCCTGTATGGTCAGTCAACCCCGTGCAGATTATGCCCCATACGCTCTTTTTTGGTATGAAGGTATCGGATGTTATCTGGATTTGGTGTCACTTCTATCGGCACTATCTCCTCTACGGTCAGTCCGTAGCCTTCCAGGCCAACCCGTTTCACAGGATTATTTGTCATCAGGCGCATCTTTTCTACACCCAGACGACGCAATATTTGGGCACCTACCCCATAGTCACGCTCATCTGCGCGATGACCGAGATGCAGATTGGCGTCAACCGTATCCAGGCCCTCTTCCTGAAGTTTGTATGCTTTGATCTTATCCATCAGTCCTATACCACGGCCCTCCTGATTGAGATAGAGTATCACTCCGCGACCTTCATCTTCTATCATCTTCATAGCGCGGTGAAGTTGTTCTCCGCAGTCGCAGCGGCGGGACCCGAATATGTCGCCGGTCGCGCATGAGCTATGTACCCTCACCAGAGTTGGTTCTCCCTGCGCAGCCTTCAGATCGCCCTTTATCAGAGCTATATGTTCCAGACCGTTGGCAAGCTGTCTGAATGGAATGAGACGGAAATGTCCGTAGGCGGTTGGCATATCCACCTCCTCACCCTGCTCTACGAGGCTCTCATTACGGAGTCGGTAAGCTATCAGATCCGCTATGCTTATTATCTTCAGACCCCACTCCTTGGCACGTTCTGTCAGTTGTGGCAGACGGGCCATAGTTCCATCGGGGTTAAGTATCTCTATCAACGCTGCAGCAGGGCGCAGGCCTGCCAGACGGGCCAGATCCACTCCGGCCTCGGTATGGCCGGGACGGCGCAACACGCCTTCATCCTGAGCATAGAGAGGATGCACGTGGCCGGGACGGCCGAATGTGGCGGCGGTTGATGTCGGATCCGCCAGAGCACGCAGTGTCGCGGCACGGTCGTGAGCGGACACACCGGTAGTGCAGCCCTCAAGCTTGTCTACCGTGATAGTAAACGGTGTTCCGAGCATCGAGGTATTGGTTTGAACTTGATGTGTCAGGTCCAGCTCCTTACAGCGCGATATTGTCAGAGGAGCACACAGTTCACCTCTGGCGTTTGTTATCATGAAATTGACGTGTTCTGGAGTGACAAGTTCGGCGGCCATTATCAGGTCACCCTCATTCTCGCGGTCTTCGTCGTCTACTACTATTACAAACTTACCGTTTCTAAAATCTTCGATTGCTTCTTCAATCGTGTTCATGGTTGTCAACTTTATTGGGTGTTTCCGGTATCTTGGTGTCGGCTATCGAACGCAGATCTTTCAGCAGATGCTTACGTTCCAACAGAGCCGCCAGATATAAGGCGATACCGATTGGGAAGAGTATCATTGCCAGCATCCCCATCCATTTCGATGGGAATGGCCTGTATATCCATAGTGTGGGTAGCGTCGGCCATGCCGATGCCATATTTAGCAGTTCAAGATCGGTAGTGTTGCTTATGTAGCTCACCGTATTCTCGAGTTCTGCCGACAAATTGTGCAGATCGTCACACCGCATACCGTACAGCAGATATTGCTTGTACGACATTTTCTGCGCCAATGTCGCAGCCATCTCGGCCGCATTGGCCTTCAGCTGCGTCACCATCTCAATAGCCTTCGCCTGATCGCATTCTTCTATCCTCACCTCTTTCATCATCAGAGCGGTGCGGCTCTCGCGCAAGCCAAACAACCGGCGCACAAGATTGCGGTAGGCATCTGCATTGAATACGGCCGAGTCTCTCACGGCCTTGTAGGTGAAGAATATGCCCAACGGGAGCAGCACTGCCGAGCTCAGCCACATTCCGGCCCACACGTCTATCTTGCCGTCACGGGCCAGCTTATAACCGGTATTGTCTATGATATAATAGAATATAAACAGAAATACCGATATCACCAGTGGCATACCAAGACCACCTTTGCGGATGATCGCTCCAAGTGGTGCGCCTATGAAGAAAAATATTATGCAAGCAAACGACAACGTGAATTTCTTCTGAAGCTCTATGGCGTGGCGTCTTATCGAGCGTCGGTCATCGTCCATCATCAGGCCCTTATATTGATATTCGCCAAGATAGCGCCGGGCTTTCACCAATGCCAGGTTCAGATAATTCATTGCGCGTCCCGAAGTGGTGGAGTGGAATATCGAATCCACATTCAGTGGCCTGTCCATCTTCACATCGGGTATTTTCTCTATCTCTGCTTCTTGCGGTTCCTCCTTGCCGTCTTCTTGTTGAGTGCTGGTTATCTGAGGCCGCGAAGCCGGGATATTCATGTTTGGCACACCGAAAAATGCCGTTTGCACTATCTCTTTGCCATATCCTGTTCCTATCGAGTCTATCCTGTGGCCTACAGAGTCTATCGTATGCTGCAGCTGGGCTATGTTCTTGCCTACATATTGGTTGCGCATTCCCTGCTCATCCATACGGTTGAAGTTGGCGTCAAATTTCAGCAAAATCTCCTTATACGAGAACGACTCGCGTCTGTATGGCATCGATGCGCCGCCACCTCCGAATCGTTGGTCTCTGAGATTCTCGAATTGTTCCCCCTTCCATAGCGTCAGCACCAGGTGGGTATTGTCGGCCGATGTCGCCAGTTTGCCTGAGTCTGCAAGTATCACGCCCGCATTGTCGAAGCCCTTGCTTATGTCATATATCATTATGTCATACAAGGTGCCCGTATCGCGGTTTTTCGACTTTACAAATAGGTTGTATCCCGGTATCTGGTCATAAAACACCCCCTCCGGTATCTCCAATTCAGGCGACTTCTGGCGTATGGAATACAGCAGCGTATACATCTTTGCCTGTGCCACAGGTAGCACATCATTCTGAAAGAAGAATGCCGCTATCGATATTATCACCATGAGCACAGTCAATGGCTTCATCACTCTTATCAGCGAGATCCCCGACGCCTTCATCGCGGTCAGCTCAAAGTTTTCTCCGAGATTGCCGAAGGTCATCAGCGACGCCAGCAGTATGGCCAGTGGCAGTGCCAGCGGAATCATGGTCAGAGCCGCATAGAAAAACAGCTCGGCTATCACGTCTATGCTCAGTCCCTTACCTACCAGCTCATGGATGTACTTCCACAAAAACTGCATCAGCACGATGAACAGGCAGATGAAGAATGTCATCACAAACAAGGGCACGAAGCTCTTTAGCATGAACAAATATAATCGCTTTATCACGTCAGTGGGCTTTGTAAGGTTTGTGGGGCGGAGTGTGCTATGCGGCGGTCAAGCGCGAGGTTCATGGCTCGGCGCGACCGGTCGTAAAACCAGCCCCATTTATTGAAATAGCGGATCATGTTGGCTACATGTATCCGGAGCATGCGGCTCGACCTGTAGCTGGCCGCGTTGTGATAGTGTATAGCCGTAGCCTCAGGCACATACATTGTCTTGTATTGTTCATGGAGACGTCGCGACAGATCTATGTCTTCTGCATACATGAAAAAGCGCTCGTCAAAAAGCCCTGTCGCTTTCAGACACGACATTCTCATCAGCATGCAGCTGCCCTGCACGTATGGCACGTTCAGCGCTCTGCTGTGGTCGAAATTCTTCAGTATATATCTGGCCCGGCGCCTCTTTAGCATCCAGTTCGGCAGAAAGCGCCTTGCTATCAGATCGAGCGGTGTGGGCAGACGCCTTATTGTATATTGGTCGGAGCCATCGCAGTTCAGTATTCGCGGATGCACCATGGCCACATCCGCGTGTCCCTCCATATAGCCCATGAGCTCACCAAACGATGTCGGCGATATTTCCAGATCGGTGTTTACCACAAGGTGATACTCGCTGTTTATCTCCGCCGCCATGCACATCGCTATGTTGTGTCCCGCCCCATAGCCCGTGTTATCGTTCGCTACGTATAAGGCATACGACCCATACTCGTCACATATCCGGCCCACTCTCTCACCTTCATTCCCGTTGTCAACCACATAGATCATCGTCACGCCGAGTTCCTTCAGCGTGTCAATGCATCTCCTGATCTCATCCGGATCGGTGTGATATGTCACTATCGAGGCCGTGAATATGGTGTTGTTGCTCATTGAGTGGCAAAATTACAAAAAATACCTAATACATACAGTCCCACCTGCGAAATTCCGACAATTGTTTGTATATTTGCGCAGTGCGATATACCACGCCCCCTGGCTCTGCCTGTGAGCCTGAGTCAGAATGGTATGTCTGCCGGTTCACCGGGTGCCTCATCGCACTTTTGGTTCTCTATCCAGGTCTAATGTTCTTCTTAAAACCATGAAACGCCTTTTTATTCCGGCTGTCGCGGCTGCTATGGCTGTCGCTGCATCTTCTTCTGCTGCTCCGGGCCGCCAAAACAGTCTTGAGGGTGCCTGGTACGGCACCAACTACACAGTCCCGTTCGCACACGCCTACCGTGAGCTCGGTCGACGCGGTGTCGATCGCAAGGAAGCCATCGACCGCGACGTCTACCACATGTCACGTCTCGGGTTAAATGCCTTCCGACTGCATCTCTGGGACGTTGAATTGGCTGATTCTGCCGGAAACCTCCTGTCAAACGACCATCTCGATCTGCTCGACTATCTCATTGACCGGCTTGAGCGGCGCGGCATCGACGTGTTGCTGACAGCTCAGACCAACTTCGGCAATGGCTATCCCGAACGCGACATCGATACCCGTAGCTACACATACCGCTCTTCCAAGTGTACCGTTCATTCCGATCCCGTAGCCGTGGCCGCCCAGGAGCGCTATCTCTCGCAGCTTGCCGCGCATGTCAATCCCTACACCGGCCGTAGCTACCGCGACGATCCGTCTATTGTGGGCATGGAGATCAACAATGAGCCTTGCCACGAAGGCCAGTCATCCCCGCAGGTCCGCGACTATATCAACCGCATGATCCGTGTCCTCCGCAAGTCCGGGTGGAAGAAACCGGTGCTCTACAACGTCTCCCACAATCCCGACGTGCGCGATGCCTATTTCAAGGCTCCTGTCGACGGCGCTACATACCAGTGGTACCCCCTCGGTCTGGTAGCCGGACAAATGCGTCGTGGCAACTTCCTGCCATGCGTCGACAGTTACGACATCCCCTTCGATACACTCAAGGGGTTCGACCGTCCCGCCAAGGTCATCTACGAGTTCGATCCCGCCGACAATCTGTCTGGCTACCTGTTCCCGGCAATGGCACGTACATTCCGAAAGACCGGTTTCCGGTGGATCACTCAGTTTGCCTACGACCCCATCGACATGGCCGATGCCAACACCGAGTACCAGACCCACTATCTCAATCTTGCCTACACTCCGGCAAAGGCCCTCGCCATGATGATAGCTGCCGAGGTTGTCAGAAATACCCCCGAAAACACCGACTATGGCAAGTACCCCGTCGACACTGTTTTCGGCCCGTTCAAGGTCGATGCCATCCGCAATATGGCCATCATGAACACTCCCTCCGCCTACATCTATTCCGGTTCCACTGCCGACGCTCCGGTCAATGCCGCCTCCCTTGAGCGTGTCGCCGGACTTGGCAGCTCGCCGGTCATCAGCTACGGCGGCACTGGCGCTTACTTCGCCGACCGTCTCGACAGCACCACCTGGCGCCTTGAGATCATGCCCGACGTCGATATCATCGCCGATCCGTTTGCCAAGACATCCCCTTCGCGCAAGGTCGCTATGATCAACTACGACGCCCATCCCCTTAAGGCCGGTCTCCCCGGACTTCCCGGCGACTTCCATGTCAGTAAGATCGCCGGTCCCGATGGCCCTGTCAACCAACCCTCTGCCCGTGCCTCTCTCTCCTCCTTCCTGGCCACTCCGGGCGTCTATCTTTTGTCTGCTTCAGCCGATGCCTCGTCGCGCTATTCATCCGACACCCCCTATGGCGACAACCATCGTCTCATAGGCGAATACGTTGCCCCCGCTGTGCCAGAAGTTCCGGCGCTCACCGTCCACACTCCGCAGGCTCTCGCTTGGGCTGGCGACACTATCCCCGTCGAAGCGCTCATCACCGAAGGTCCAGGCCTGCTCCCGGTCGACTCTGTGGCGGTATATCCCGCAAGTGTGTCCTTCTGGTCGCGCAACAATCCTGTCTATCCCATGACTCGCATCGAAGGCACGCGTCGGTGGCGCACTCTCATCCCTGTTGGCGACCGCCCTCAATCCTCATCCGCCTATTATATAGTCGTTTGGCGTGGAGGCGATGCTGTCACATGGCCCGGAAACACTCCAGGCACTCCGCTCGATTGGGACTATGCTCCCGACTCCGACGCCGTCTATTCTACCACCGTCGCCCGGCCTGGAGTTGCCACAGCCCTTCTGTTGCCCGCACCCGGTATGGACGGATCCCTCATTTCAACCATTCCCGGCGTTTGGAATGCTATCAGCTACACCTACCGCCCGCCAATGCCCGGCCGCGGTCCCTCATGCAGGCTTGACGTAGGAGCCGATGCCGGTGCATCCTCTGTCACAATCGGCAAGTACACAGGCCACATCACCTCATCCCTCGGCCGCCTCAATCCCGGTCGCACAGCACTCATCCTCTCCCTTTCGGGCGTCGAAGGCATAGATTCTGTCAACGTGAGTGTGGTCAATCGCGACGGCTTCACCTACGGTGCCACTCTCCCGGCCGACAACCTGATCCGCATCCCTCTCACTGCTCTCTCCCTACAACCCACTATGCTCAATCCCGAGCCATACCCCACATTCCTTGGTCGTAGCTTCATCCCCGATCCTGCTACGGCTGTTCCGCTGCGTGGAGCGGCCGACATCGACGAAGTCCGTGTCACCGTCACTCCCGTCAGCGGTCGCGCCGCACAGCTCGATCTTGGCGGTATATGGATCGACGAACTTTAGACCATGCCGGTTTTATATTATCAGTGTGCTACTAAACTGTAGAAATATTATTATTACCCATGATTCATAAAAACTATCTTATTTTGGCCGCTGCAGCCATTGCGGTTATCGGAGCTGATGACGCTTTCGCCCAGCGTTCCCATACCATGCTCAAAGACGACTGGTCCTTCACCAAAGGCCGTCCCACAGCTCAGACAAAGTGGGAATCAGTCAGCGTACCTCACGACTGGGCTATCTATGGCCCCTTCTCGCGCGACAACGATCTGCAGGTCGTGGCTGTCGAACAGAACGGTGAGACCGAGGAGACCGTCAAGACCGGACGCACTGGAGGCCTTCCCTTCATCGGTCAAGGCACCTACAAGCGCACATTCGAGGTCGCCGATACTGCCGGAAAGTCCATCACGCTCCTCTTCGATGGCGCCATGAGCAACGCCCATGTCAAGGTCAACGGACGTGAAGTCATTTTCTGGCCTTACGGTTACAACTCGTTTTCGGTCGACGTCACCCCTTATGTCGCCCCCGGATCAAATGAACTGGTTGTCGAGCTCGAAAACTACGAGCGCGCATCCCGTTGGTATCCTGGTGCGGGTCTGTACCGTAATGTCCACCTTATCCAGACCGACCGTGTTCACATTCCTGTCTGGGGTACATTTGTCACCACCCCCGACGTCTCAAAGGCCCAGGCCACTGTCAGGCTCACTACCGATATCGTCGGAGCCGAAAAAGGTCGCAAGCTCACCGTGTCCACCGACATCATCTCTCCGCAGGGCAGTGTAGTGGCTTCCGACAAGTCTCTCTACACAGCCCACGGTCAGGATTTCACTCAGAACTTCCTCGTCAAGTCGCCCGAGCTTTGGAGCACATCCGATCCGGCGCTCTACACGGCCCGTACGACCGTTGCCGATGCCGATGGAAACATACTTGACACCTACGACACTCGCTTCGGAATCCGTAAACTTGAGTTTATACCCGAACAAGGATTCTTCCTCAACGGTGAGCACACAAAAATCCGTGGCGTCAACAATCACCACGACCTTGGCCCTCTCGGTGCCGCTGTCAACCGCAGCGCTCTCCGCCATCAGCTCACCATGCTCAAGGATATGGGCGTCAACGCTATCCGTACATCCCACAATATGCCCGCGCCCGAGTTGGTTGAGCTTTGCGATGAAATGGGCATGATGCTTATGATCGAGCCATTCGACGACTGGAGCTTCCGTCCTAAGAGCCCAAACGGCTACGGTGCAATATTCAACGACTGGGCCGTTCGCGACGTCACAAACATGGTCGAGCATTTCCGCAACTCCCCCTCGGTCATCATGTGGTCCACCGGAAACGAAGTCCCCAGTCAGTGGGGGCCCGACGGTGTTGAGGAAGGCGTAATGTTGCGCGATCTCATACGCAGTCTCGACAACACCCGTCCTATCACAAACGGCATGGACCAGATTCACGCCGTGCTTGGCAACGGGTTTGCCGCCTCTCTCGATATCCCCGGATTCAACTACAAGCCGCAGTACTACGACACCGCCTATAGCGTCCTTCCCCAGAAGCTCATCCTCGGAACTGAGACCGCTTCTACCGTCAGCTCACGTGGCGTATACCATTTCCCCGTCATTTTCCGCGGACAGCAGCAGGTCGAGCACCCCGACCATCAGAGCAACTCCTACGACAATGAAAACTGTTCCTGGAGCAATACCCCCGACATCGACTTTGCGATGGACGACGACAAGCCTTGGGTCATCGGCCAGTTCGTATGGACTGGTTTCGACTACCTCGGCGAACCATCTCCCTACGACACCGATGCATGGCCTAACCACAGCTCCGTTTTCGGTATCATCGACCTCGCCTCGCTTCCCAAAGACCGTTACTACCTTTACCGCTCTCAGTGGCAGAAAGACTCTCCCACGCTCCATGTCCTGCCACATTGGACATGGCCCGGACGCGAAGGTCAGGTCACTCCCGTATATGTCTACACGTCCTATCCCTCTGCCGAACTGTTTGTCAACGGAAAGAGCCAGGGACGCCGCGAAAAGAACGACTCTACCTATCAGACACGCTACCGCCTCATGTGGGATGACGTCATCTATCAGCCCGGCGAAATCAAAGTCGTGGCCTACGATGACCGGGGCAACCCTGTCGGTGAGACCGTCCGCTGTACTGCTGGAAAGCCTTACCGGCTTGTCTTGACCCCGAACCGCTCGAATGCTCCCGCCGACAGCGACGAACTCATCTACTTCACCGTCTCCGTCCTCGACAAGGATGGCAACCCCGTGCCCACGGCCGACAACATGGTCAGCTTCACCGTAACGGGTGCCGGAACCTTCGAAGCCACCGCAAATGGCGATCCTACTTGCCTGCTCCCGTTCCAGCAGCCTCAGATGAAGCTGTTCAGTGGTGCCGCTACAGCCATTGCGAGAGCATCCGCCACCCCTGGCACACTCACCGTCAAAGCCACTGCCAAAGGACTCAAGCCCGCCACAGCAACAGTCACCATCGCCGACTGACCACATCTCATTCCCATTCCCATTCCCGCCGGAGGAGCGCATCGCGCCCCTCCGGCGCCGTTTATCCCCTCTGCATTTACAGCAATATCTTTTCCCGCGATGTCAACGTTCTCTTTCTGCCACGACACAAAATTACAACCACCCTTACCCCCTTTTTTTGCGAAATATCCCCTTCCTTCATCTCATCCACACTGACTTTTTCATCACGGATTGGCTACGTAACCGTAACACGCTTGAGTTTATCGGCATTTGGGAGAAAGTGTATAATCCGGATTTTAATTATGGCGAATTCGCCACAATTAGAAATCAGTCATACCTCAACAGTTTCAAGATAAGCGTCAAGGAGTTTGTCGCACACACCAATAGACAAACGTTGACACGGCCGTAGAACAAACCGCAGAGAGTGCAACAGTGAGTGATACCACTGCTGAAAATACCACAGATAACGAGTTGATTAATCGTATTTACGATAAATTCGTATTCGCGATTGACACTGACGGGAATGATAATCCCGAAGATTATTTTACCGCCAATGCCTTGAAAAAACTTCAACAAGATTATGATTTTGATTGCGAGTATGCCCCATGCTATGCTTACTACGCATTGAGAACAGGAGCACAGGATTCTAAGCCGGATTCTGAAGATGTATCAAAGATTAGTAAGGTAGAACACATAGGCGATGGGTGGTATGAGGTGTCGTACATAGACATGGGATGGTCGGGTATGACGCGTGTAAAAGTGGTTGATGGGAAAATTGATGACTACGAACGATGTGCCCCTGATTTATAATTGGATTCCAAGTATATCCAAACCATAAAAGAGACTGTTACAGCCATGTGGTACAACCGGGAAACAAAAAACGCATCAAGCCTTGCTTAAATAGTGGAGCCGCCATCGCTCCCGCTATCCATTCACGACCCAAATTACGGCAACCAATTCCGTCTGCATATCAACGGCAAGAATATTTTTCAGCGGTTCAAACACATGTGGCAATCACTGAGGCAAACCATCAGCCGTTCGTCATTAACGATTCAGCCTGGCAAAAGATTTTTTCTCATGTCGGACTGATTCTTGCTTCTATTGATATAGAACTGCCATTAAACAGAATCATACTTAAAGGTAGGCTAATACGCTGATAAGTCAGATTTTTTGATGTATATTTGTGGTTGAAATCAAACGCTTATATCCATATGGCAAAAATAACCGTTCAGAATACTCCAATTACTGTTCTTAACATCGAGGAGCAGGATTATATCTCTCTTACTGACATGGCTACTGCCAAAGATGGAGACAGCAGAGCTGCGGATGTTATCAAGAACTGGATAAGGAATAGATATACCATTGAGTTTCTTGGGACATGGGAACTTATCCACAACCCTAATTTCAAAGTGGTCGAATTTGACCACTTTAGAATGAGTGCAGGTTTGCCATCTTTTGTATTGAGTGCTTCGGAATGGATAGAGAGAACCGGTGCAATAGGATTGGTAGTCAAGAAAGGACGTTACGGAGGGACTTATGCACACAAGGACATCGCATTTGAATTTGGATCTGCTATAAGTGTGCCGTTCAAACTCTATCTGATTGAGGAGTTCCAGCGGCTGAAAGCCGAGGAACATCGATTGATCGGGTGGTCGGCAAAGCGTGAGTTGTCGAAAATCAACTATCGCATTCACACCGATGCCATTAAGCAGAACCTTATTCCGGCAGAGGTCACAAAAGCGCAGGCGAGTATCATTTATGCCAATGAAGCCGATGTGTTGAACGTGGCTATGTTCGGCATGACAGCGAAACAGTGGCGTGAAGCTAACCCCGATTTGAAAGGCAATATCCGCGACTATGCCTCGGTCAACGAACTTATATGTCTATCCAACATGGAAAGCCTCAATGCCGTATTCATAGAGCAAGGACTACCACAATCAGAGCGGCTTATCAAACTCAA
Source organism: uncultured Porphyromonadaceae bacterium (assembly GCA_947643165.1). Lineage (GTDB taxonomy): Bacteria > Bacteroidota > Bacteroidia > Bacteroidales > Muribaculaceae > Paramuribaculum. The sequence goes on from CANRVB010000037.1 coordinate 17,186, forward strand.
TCAAATCGCCATCCATCAGATGCGCGTGTTGGAAAGTGGCGAAGAGGATAGAAAATTATTGAAATAATAAGAAGCCATCAAAGATATGAATGTGCATAAATATATCGGTTATGCCTTTTTACTCATGTGCATGATCTCATGTGGAGCAAAGGCAAACGTTGACACGGCCGTAGAACAAACCGCAGAGAGTGCAACAGTGAGTGATAC
>CANRVB010000038.1 GCA_947643165.1 uncultured Porphyromonadaceae bacterium
AAACCAATCATTATCACATTTCTTGCAATGGAAAAAGTAATTTTGCTATGTACCTTATAAACGCATCCCCGCACGTTTGGTTCACCATTTCCACCCGCATTTTCATCATTTAATACTCCCCGGTCCATATTTATTTACTAAACAGACATTTACAGATTCCGCCACACTCAAACTTTAATCTCATTTAACTCATCCGTGCATCATTATTGCCCATGATATTTATTATCTTTGCATTGTAATAATCAGAACAATAAACAACACATCTATATATGGAGAAAAAGAAACCCGCTGCCAAGAAAGCAGCACCCGTAGCCCCCGATCCGGCAAAGGCCAAGCTCGAAGCCCTCTCCGCCGCAATGCGCAAGATCGAGAAAGACTATGGAAAAGGCGCTGTGATGAAACTCGGCGACGAATCTATAGAAGACATCGACGTGATCCCCTCAGGTTCGATCGGACTCAACTTCGCCCTCGGCGTAGGAGGATATCCGCGTGGCCGAATCATCGAGATCTTCGGACCCGAATCATCAGGTAAGACTACTCTCGCCATACACGCTATCGCCGAAGCACAGAAGTCAGGAGGCATCGCAGCTATCATCGACGCCGAGCACGCATTCGACCGCTTCTACGCCGAGCAGCTGGGTGTCGACGTCAACAACCTCCTCATCGCACAGCCCGACAATGGCGAGCAGGCCCTCGAGATAGCCGACCAGCTCATCCGTTCCGCCGCCATCGACCTCCTTGTCGTCGACTCAGTAGCCGCCCTGACACCCAAGAACGAGATCGAAGGCGACATGGGCGACAACAAAGTCGGACTCCAGGCCCGCCTCATGTCTCAGGCCATGCGCAAACTCACAGGAACAATCTCGCGCACCAACACAACCTGCATCTTCATCAACCAGCTCCGCGAGAAGATCGGAGTGATGTTCGGACCCAGCGAGACAACAACCGGTGGAAACGCACTCAAGTTCTACTCATCAGTACGTATTGACATACGCTCCGGAACAACGATCAAAGACGGCGACGACGTCCTCGGTCGACTCACCAAAGTCAAAGTTGTCAAAAACAAAGTAGCGCCCCCCTTCAAACGCGCCGAATTCGACATCATGTTCGGCCAGGGCATCTCACGCTCAGGCGAGATCATCGACCTCGGCGTCGCCCTCGACATCATAACCAAGAGCGGCAGCTGGTTCAGCTACGACGGATCCAAACTCGCGCAGGGACGCGACGCCGCCAAACGCGTCATCGAAGACAACCCCGAGCTTGCCGCCGAACTCGAGGCCAAGATCATGCAGGCGCTCCAGTCTAAGTCCGGCGCCACAAAGCGCACACCGGCGCCCGCGGCCAAAACCGACGACACCGCCTCATCTCCCGCCACCACCGGCGAGGATATGACCCTCGACCTCGACTCCGAGGAACTCAACTTCGACGCCGACGACGAATTCGGAATCGACTCCGACGTCTGATCCCACCCCTCAGGTCACAGATAAACGAAATGGCCGTCACCTCACTGAGGTCGACGGCCATTTCCTTATTCTTTAACTGCGTCTCTCCCGGATCACTTGCCCAGCTTCGACGCGATAAACTCACCCATCTCCGGAGTATGCTCCTCTATCGAATGCAGCAGCTTTATCTGATTGCGCGTACGCACAAGATTATGCTCCGGATACTTGATCTTGTAATAAGTATCACCGTTTATATAGTCGGCAAGGAAGCGCACAGCCTGCATGTACGGGAACAACGCAGCCGCATACGGCAGATTCTCCACCTCGATCGGAAGCAGGAACTCACCGGCACTCTCGAGATATCCCTCAGTGAACGCACGGAATATATCCATGTTAAACTCCACCTTGCTCAGATCAGGATCATCCTCCGCAGCCGTGCTCGCACCCGTCCGCAGGAAGTCACCGTAGTCCGAGAAAATATACGACGGCATCACAGTGTCGAGATCGATCACACAGAGAACCTTGCCATCCTTGTCAAACATCATGTTGTTCACCTTCGTGTCGCAGTGGCATATTCTCTTCGGAAGCTTGCCCTCGCGGTGAAGGCGCTCGGCCTTTACCATCTCCTCGGCACGCTCGAATATCTCCTTCAGCTCCGGCTGAACCTCCTTCACCCTGCCGACAGCATCATTTTCGATAGCCTCGTTGAGTTGCTTCAGACGGAATTCCATATTGTGGAAATCAGGAATGCTCTCCTTCAGCTCCTTGTTAATGTCCACTAAGTCAGCCTGGAAGCGACCGAATGCGCGGCCCGCGTCACGCGACGAATCAGGGGTCACAGCCTCAAAAGTCTGTGCCTCCGGAATGAACACCATGATGCGCCAGTAGGCATCATTCTCCTCATCATAAAAATATGTCTTGTCCGATCTCTCACGTAACCCTACGAATGTCAGCACTTTACGGTCGATATCGTCCGCTCCGGCCTCTGTCAGCTTCTTGCGGATGTGTTCCGTAACTGCCTGGATATTAGTCTGCAGCGTCTCCACATCCGTAAATATGTGATGATTGATACGCTGAAGAACATAGTCCGGCGCATCCACCTCGGCAGTGCGCACTACATAGGTATCGTTGATAAGGCCGTTGCCAAGCGGTTTCACCTGACTTACAGTACCTTGAATATCAAACTTCTCGATGATTTTTTGCAGATTGTCCATTGGTATAAGATTTTCTACAAAATTAAAAAAAATCACCCGAATTCCCACCATTTACCCTCAAAAAACTTACAAAAACCATTTCTCACCCTTTTTCCAAAATATTTGGTGCTTGTTTGAAAAGAATAAGCTATCTTTGCACGCAAGTGCATCCGCACTTGCGTATTAACTGAAACATTATATCAAAATCTAATTACCATCATAATGTTAGAAGAAGCCAAGGTCATAGCGGCCGATAAGGTAGTTGTGCGCTTCTCGGGCGACTCCGGCGACGGAATGCAGCTCGTAGGCAACATCTTCACAAACGTATCTGCCGGCATAGGCAATCAGGTTTCAACTTTTCCTGATTACCCTGCAGAAATTCGTGCTCCACAGGGTTCGCTCGGTGGTGTATCCGGTTTTCAGGTGAGTGTCGGAACCAACGTCCATACCCCGGGCGACAGTTGCGACGTGCTTGTTGCGATGAATCCCGCCGCACTCAAGCAGAACGTCAAGTATGTGAAGCCAGGTGGCGTCATCATCGTCGACATCGATTCATTCAAGGAATCCGATCTCAAAAAGGCTCAGTTCCAGACACTTGATCCTATCAAAGAGCTCAACATCAACTGTCAGGTGCTCGAAGTGCCTGTGACAGCCCTCACCAAGGCAGCCCTCGCTGACTCCGGACTCGACAACAAGTCTGTGCTCAAGTGCCGTAACATATTCTGTCTCGGCCTTGTATGCTGGCTGTTCGACAGACCACTCGAAAGCGCGATTGCCTTCCTGCGCCGCAAATTTGCCAAGAAACCGGCCATATTCGAGGCTAACTCGCTCGTTATCAACGCCGGATATAACTACGGAAACAACATCCATGCTTCAGTATCGACATACCGTATTGAAAGCGAGCCGGCCAAACCAGGCGTATATACCGATATCAACGGCAACACCGCTACCGCATGGGGCCTTATCATGGCCTCGGAAAAGAGCGGACGTCCTCTGTTTCTCGGTTCTTACCCCATCACTCCCGCAACCGATATTCTCCACGAGCTTGCAAAGCGTAAAGATCTCGGCGTAAAGGCCGTACAGATGGAGGATGAGATTGCCGGCGTATGCTCGGCTATCGGTGCAAGTTATGCCGGAAATCTCGCAGTCACCTCAACTTCAGGTCCCGGTCTCGCCCTCAAGAGCGAAGGCATAGGCCTTGCAGTAATGGCAGAACTGCCGCTGGTTGTCATTGACGTTCAGCGCGGCGGACCGTCGACAGGTCTACCCACCAAAACAGAGCAGACCGACCTGATGCAGGCACTCTATGGCCGCAACGGCGAAAGCCCCGTGTGTGTGGTAGCTCCGGCATCGCCCACCGATTGTTTCACAATGGCATTCGAAGCCTCGCGTATTGCGATCGAGCACATGACACCAGTCATACTGCTCTCCGATGCCTTCATCGGCAATGGATCGAGCGCGTGGCGCATACCCGATGCTGATGAGTATCCTGAAATCAAGCCCCACTACGTACCTGCAGAAAAGCAGTCGGAACAGGCCTGGCGTCCTTACGACCGCGATGAAGAGACCAAGGTCAGATACTGGGCCATCCCGGGCACCGAAGGTCTGGCACACCGCATCGGAGGCCTTGAGAAAGACTACACCACCGGTGCTATTTCGACCGATCCCGTAAACCATGAAAAGATGGTATACACCCGTCGTGAGAAGATAGCCCGCATAGCAGACGACATACCGCAGCTCGAGCTTATCGGACCTGCCGACGCCGACACTATCCTTGTAGGCTGGGGTGGCACATACGGACATCTGCGCACAGCCGCACATGAGCTCTGCAATGAAGGCCACAAGGTAGCTTTCGCACAATTCCGCTACATAAACCCGCTTCCCGCAAACACCGCTCAGGTACTCTCAGGATTCAAGAACGTAATCGTTGCCGAGCTAAATACCGGCATGTTCGCCGATTACCTGCAGAGCAAACTACCGGAGCTCCATATCGAGCGGATCAACAAGGTTCAGGGTCAGCCCTTCCTTGTTTCCGAAGTAAAGGAAGCTGTCAAGAACATTATGGACCGTCACAACTGCTAATCCATGGAACAGAATACACAGCAATACGCTCCTTCCGATTTTAAGAATCAGTCACCTGTACGCTGGTGTCCCGGCTGCGGTGACCACGCTATTCTTAACTCTCTCCACAAAGCCATGGCCGCAGTTGGCGTGGCTCCGCACAAGACTGCCGTAATCTCCGGCATCGGCTGTTCATCGCGCCTGCCTTATTATATGGGCACATACGGATTTCACACAATCCACGGACGCGCAGCTGCAATAGCCACCGGATTCAAACTCGCCAACCCTCAGATGACCGTATGGCAGATATCGGGCGACGGTGATGGTCTCGCCATAGGCGGCAACCACTTCATACACGCCGTGCGCCGCAACATCGATATCAACATAATGTTGCTCAACAACAAGATCTACGGTCTCACCAAGGGTCAGTACAGCCCGACTTCGGACCGTGGCTTCGTATCGAAGTCATCCCCCTACGGCACAACTGAAGATCCATTCATACCCGCAGAACTTGTGTTCGGCGCACGCGGCAACTTCTTTGCACGTGCCATTGACGTAGAGCTTGAGGTAACCCGCTCGGTTCTTGCCGCAGCCGCACGCCACAAAGGTACATCTGTGTGCGAGATTCTGCAGAACTGTGTGATCTACAACAACGGTATCCACAGCTATATAACAGACAAAGAGCAGCGTGCCAACCGCACGATCCACCTTGTACATGGCGAGAAGATGCTCTTCGGCACTGAGAAACAGTTCGGTCTGGTACGCGACGGATTCCTGGTAAAAGCTGTCACAGTAGGACAGGACGGATATACTATCGATGATGTACTCGTACACGATGCCCATACTCCAAGCAACTTCCTGCACCAGCAACTTGCCATGATGGACGGCCACGACCTTCCTCTGGCTATCGGTGTGATACGTGACGTAGATGCACCGGTATACAATGAGGAAGTCGACAATCAGGTTGCAACAGTACGTGCCGCCAAGGGTTTCGACAACCTCCGCTCAATGATACTCGCAGGCGAGACCTGGGAAGTAAAATAAACCAAGCAGACAACTATCCTTACCAAAACCTGAGATCCGGCCTTCGACTGAAGGCCGGATCTCAATTTTATCTACCGCTCAGATTTAAGCTTCAATACGTTCCGGACGCCGCCGGTAGCACATTGTCAAAAGCAACGCACATACTACAGCGGAGATACCGGCTATCAGATAGGAGTCGGCGCCAACAGTTTCGAGCACAGCCTCATCGCCCTGCATCGACAGCCATGACGACACCGTAGCCAGCACATTGTTCAGCGCATGGGCTGCAACAGCAGTCCATACCGACCCGCTCCAATAAAGCATATAACCAAAAAACGCGCCCAAAAGCATTCTCGGAACAAGTCCTGCCATCTGCATGTGGGCGACAGAGAATATGAAAGCTGATATCCATATGGCATAATGCACATTCATACCAGAAGTTGACAGAAGACGTTGCAGACAACCTCGGAAAAACAATTCCTCGCACAAAGGAGCCAGCAATCCCACAATCATAATACTGGTGATCAGTCCGCCAATACTTCCAGCCTCACCCATCAGAAGACCGATAGTGTGGGCGGCTTCCTGCTCGGCTGTTTCAAAGACTTCGGGCAACTGAATACTTTCATTGAAAGCGATAACCATATTGAGAGCCGGAATAGCTGAGACAAGTGTGACAAGTCCCAGTAACACGTAGTATAACCGCACCCGATGCAATCCAAGCAAGTCGGCCGGACGACGAGTAACAAGCACAGATGTCACCAGCGCCGGTGCAAGGAAAATAAAAATATCCTGAAGAACGGCCGCAATACGGACACGTGGTGTGGTAAGCTGCGATCCGCTAACTATCGCAACCGCCACGGCACCGATGATCATACCAAGAACAGACACACACACCAGCAACATGAACCGCTGTCCACGGGTAACATTAAACTTTATATCCATAATCTTCAGTCAGAAATCATTTATTATTGTCAACATCAAGATAGAACGGTGATGTAAGCCTCTTATATTCATCACTATACCCACCATCCTCATCTCGAACATAAAGTATGCCGCGATGAAAATCACCTACACAACGGCCAATACTCCACAACTGACGCATAGCAGGTCGACCATGACGCGCACACACATCCACAATCACTTCCGGCTCCAGTCCAGACAAAGTGCATGCGAGTGTAATCCGATCCTCAAGCTCGGCAGGGACAATCATACACAGCCGACCATGATCCGACAAGGTGCGTGAAGCGATATCCACAAGGCTCACAGCACCCAGTCCACCGGCCGATGCATGACGCGCCAATGCACGCCCATGCCCCGGAGCGTGTTCACCGGTATAGAAATATGGTGGATTGCTCACTATCAGATCAGGAATCTCAAGAGTGCCTGCCAACTCCAGGATATCGCCACAGATTGTATCCATTCTATCCGCCCATGGAGATGCAGCCATATTGTCAGCACACTCAGCGGCAGCCTCCGCATCAATTTCAATGCCGGTTATACAGCATTGAGCAGCGCGTTGCGCTATCATAAGTCCGACAACGCCAGTACCGGAACCTACATCCCAGGCGCACTTCACATTATCGCTCACAGGCGTCCATGCACCCAGCAGCACACCATCCGTGCCAACACGCATGGCACTCCTGCAGTTGCTAACCGCAAATTCCTTAAATCGAAAAATATCCTTCTTCTCCCGGGCCATAAACAGAAACCGATCCTGAGGATCAGGCTACAAAATTAATACCTTTTCACACCACAGACATCTCAACAAAAGCAATCAAGACTATAAAAATTGTTAACTTCCGCACCGGCACACGCTGTAAGGTTAAATATAATTAGGATGGCTAAAGCATAGGTTAATTTTAGTTATTTATTAATAATTTTTACCGAAACATTTGCAATCCGTATAATTATTTTTATATATTTGCGAAATCGCATTGCGTTATTCGCTACACGACCTAACGATATTGGTGGTCAACACGTTCAACGGCATTGCTATCTGACCCGACCCAAGCCTTAAGGCTACTACACCTAACAATGCAGAGATAATTATCTATCTCAGATTACTTTCACAGCAAGCGCCGCGTGCACGTGACTAATAAAATCAACCATATACCAAGATCCACCATGAAACACTGGACCAATCCCATATCACAAAGGTCTATAACCAGTAGCCATAATGTGTCGTACATTATGATACGGATGACAGTCATTCTGATTGCGGTGATAACGGCATGTATCACAGCTAAGGCCACAACGCATACACATGCTTTTGTTGTACCGGGCTACGACTACAAGCAACCTGCCGGAGGTGCAACCGTGACAACACTTGAGGTTGGAGATCTTGCGTTCCGCAAAGTCAATGTAACCAATGCATTCGAGCTGCAATTCAATCCCAACTCAACGTCAGGACTATTTTGCGTCGAAGACAAATCGAAAGGCTACGGATGTCTCGGCAAGCTTATAGAGCTATTGTTCCTGCCCTACAATCACATAACAATCACAGGCATACGCATATACGTGCTGGATGACAGGTCGAACGGCATACGACACGGCAACCGTACACTCGACTATGTGAGCGGTCCTCCAGCACGCTATTCATGGACAGGGACCTCCACAAGCGAAGTGTCGTTGAAAGTAAGCAGTTCGGAACGCAATGCGATGAAATTCACTTGTATAGAAGTTGATTACCGCAATACCGTGTCCGGTGGTGATTCGGGTGACCAGGGTGGCGATTCCGGCGACCAGGGCGGAGACTCCGGTAACCAAGGTGGTGACTCAGGAGATCAGGGCGGTTCGGGCAACCAAGGCGGCAACGAAGGTGGAAATGAGGGGGATAAGGTAGATCCGGTGATCATCTTTACTCCCGAATCGGATGCACCGATCGATCCATCTACAGCCATATCACTGAGTTGTTCGGTATCGACCGCTACCATATACTATACAACCGGATCGGGAACACCCTCAATAACATCCGAGTATATGTACCGCGCACCATTCACGCTGTCACTTCCCGACCACATGACTGTGACGGCAATAGCAGTTACTCCGACCGGACGATTCACAACGGCATCGCGTACGTATACATTCGCCACATCAAATTCGATAGAATCGTTCATGGCCAATGCGTCATCCACCATTCCAACCACTCTGACCACACGGTTAACGGTAGCCTATGCCGACCGTACTACTGCATATCTGACTGATACAGACGGGACGTACGTACCCATGCGCAACAACTCAAATTTCACACTTGTCGCCGGAGATATAATATCAACCATAACTGCAACAATCTCACGCGATCCGGATGGATTTTATGCCATAAATCCGACAACCAAGCCATCAGTGACAGGTCGCGCAGCCATAGCACCCCAACCTGTCACAGCAACTCCAGCCGACATACTGTCGCTACCGCTTCATGCTTACATCACTCTGGCCGACATTACAATTTCCGACGGGGTTGCATTCGGCAAGGATGGACGTGCGGCATGGATCAGCAACAAATATGGCGCAGTACAAGGCTCCACACTCATAGGCAAATGCAATTTGACAGGATTCGTAGGCCTGTATAATGGAGTGAAATGTATCTACCCAACCGCGGTAAAGAGTCTCGAAGCAAAACCTGATGACAATCCAGACATCAAGACCGATTCGTGCTCACTGGCCTATGCTGCTGCCGGTGGCACAATAGAGGTATTCGCTCAAATAAACGACTATACGCTTACCCCGGTAGGTCGGCCGTTATCAATGCCTTGCAAGATAGAGAAAGGGAAGTCGGCATACGCATATCTTATTCCTGCCGAAGGTCGGGAATTTGTAAGCGCGTTTCTTGATGCCGAGATTGTATTACCAGGCAGCCCGATACTCAGAACCACTCCATACGGCCCCATGATAGAAATAGACATGTCGGCAGATCATCAGCTGCTTGTGACTTTCGGTGAAGTAAACGGCATTGATGACGTGAACCAAGACAATATTCCAACCGAGTACTACACAATAAACGGAGTCTCGCTGGGATCAACCAAGCCAAGCCGTGCCGGCGTGTACATAATGCGTCAAGGCAGAACCGTAACGAAAATAGTAATAAACTAATCTAAAGCACATTACCATGGAGCGCAAGCTTTCCGCCATGCGCCGGTTGCTACCGGTGCTGCTACTCGCATTACATTTTGGGCATTCCGATGCAAAAACTATAGTCTTCTCTGCCGACAAGAGCGAGGTTGACAATACGACTGTGTTCTATCTTGACCCGACAGAAAGTAATGACCATGTTTCAACACTTTATGATATAACATTCAGTGGGAACGGCATCAACCTTAGACTTTGGGGAAATGGTCGAAATAATGGTAGTGCGGGCTACTATGGGGTAGGAAACAATTTAGAGTTTATTTTCAGCTCCGAAAATGATGTCATAAATTTCAATCAAATCAGGCTGTACAGCAAGACATCGGCATCAAGTCGTGACATCAGAATTCATAATACCGTTACCGACAATGAAATAAAATTAGGTCTTACGGATTCTGGGGATGCAGTTTTATGGAAAGCGGAATCATCTGACGGCAGCAAGAATGTCCATTTGGTAAATCGCGGGAATGCGTATGTTCTCTCGAAAATAGAGATTGACTATGATGAAGGCTCGTCCACACCGGATCCACGGCCAGAGCTACACTCTGTGACTGTCAACATAGCGGGTTCGGGCGTTACAGCTTCGCTATCTAACGCAGATGGAGCCATATCGGGAGAGTCGGTTGAAGCAGGCACATCGGTCACTTGCCATCTGAATGTAGAAGAGGGATATGAAGTGTCCTCATTGAAAATCAACGGCACCGAACGGCTATCAGAGGTAACTGAAGACAGTATAACATTCATCGTCGACAGTGCCACTGACATATCCATAACGTCACGGCTGAAACAATACAGCGTCAGCTGGACAGAACAATCGGGCATATCGGCAGAACTAAACGGCCAATCCATGACGTCAGGCCAGACCATTGAGCACGGACAATCAATATCCATTACAGTAGTGGCGCCTCAGGGTAAAATCATTGACCGGGTATCAGTAAACGGTATTCCGGTTGATCACGGCGAAAACAACCGATCGTTCAGTTTCGACCAGTCAATAACATCGAATACAGTCATCGAGGCTGTTTATACCGATGAACCGGTAGTAAACTACACACTCCACGTAGAAGAATCGGCCGGCACTGAATTCAAAATATACCTGAATCAGGATTTCAACAACCAATTGGTCAACAACTCTAAGGTTCCAGCCGGTCAAATGGTATCAATCTATGCCGGCGCGACAACAGGATACACGCTCAAAACTGTCAGTGTAAACGACGTAGAATATGTTGTGACCAATCACAACAGTATGTTCCATGTGCCAGATTTCAATGTAGATGGCGATATTCACGTATCGGCTCATGCTGTAAAGATGCACACAATCAACTGGGTGCAACCTGATAATTGCACAATCAGAGTGTCGGAATCCGGAAAAGCGTTAGATAGCGGCGCACTGGTTGAGGATGGTACTGAAATATCTGTAAGTATAATACCTGATGCAGGATTTGAGATAGAAAGTATACAACCGGCCGAAGTATTCGGCAATAATTACACAGATGGGGTTGAAGATCTGAAGATATCAGTCAACACTCCAATAGACCTGGTGGTCAAAGTCAAGCAGAAGACATATGCAGTAAAATTTGAGATCGACAATGGTATAGAACTCACTGTCAATGGCCAACCATACAAAGATCTCACGGATGTAATTCATGGAACCAAGCTTGAACTTATCATCAAGGCTGCAGACGGTTACGATCTCACGGAGGTCAATATCAATGGTAATTCCATCGACATCAACGGGCTGAATAGTATTACCCAGACGGTAACGGTAACACAGGAGACAATTGTCAAAGTATTGTCGACACAACGTGCCAAATATTCCATAAGCTGGAATGAAAGTGAGCACGCTGAGATAAACGTTACTTGCGGTGATCGACAAATTGCATCCGGCGATGAAATCGAGGCAGGAAATAAGATACATGTAATAATTACGCCTGACGCCGGATATGAACTGGTATCGGCAGTGATCGGTGGAAAGGAGTATGCGCCAGCAAATGGCGTGATCAGCGCGGAATTTGAGCTGACGGAAGCTGTGACTATCGAGTGCACTGTTCGTGCCAAGACTTACGGATTTACTCCCGAGATCGGAGCAAATGCCAATGCTACTATCTTAATTGATGGTGCGGAGGTGAATGGACCGGTTGATCTGACACATGGTAAGGAAATTTCCATCACCGTCAAGGCTAATGACGGTTACCGGCTGGTAAGCCTGACACTGAACGGTGAGACTATTGACTGCGCTAGTAAGACGGAGGTGACGGTTAGCCATGTTGTGAAGGGTGCTGTGAATATTACTGTTACAACTGAGAAGATGCCGGAGTATTCAGTGAACTGGAACGAAACCACGGGTGCCAAGATTACCGTGACTTCCGAGGGCAAAAACATTTCTGCAGGCAGTGAACTGCGCAAAGGTTCAAAGATAGCCGTAAGGATTGAAGCTGCTGAAGGTTATGAGCTGGTGTCGGCGGTGATCGGCGGCAAGGAATATGAGCCGGGAAATGGCGTGATCAGCGCGGAATTTGAGCTGACGGAAGCTGTGACTATCGAGTGCACTGTTCGTGCCAAGACTTACGGATTTACTCCGGAACTCGGGGCGGATGCTAATGCTATCGTTTTAATTGATGGTGCGGAGGTGAATGGACCGGTTGATCTGACACATGGCAAGGAAGTCGCTATTACCGTCAAGGCTAATGATGGCTACAGATTGTTAAGCCTGACGCTGAACGGCGAGACCTTCGACTGCGCAGGTAAGACGGAGGTGACGGTTAGCCATGTTGTGAAGGGTGCTGTGAATATTACTGTTACAACTGAGAAGATGCCGGAGTATTCAGTGAACTGGAACGAAACCACGGGTGCCAAGATTACCGTGACTTCCGAGGGCAAAAACATTTCTGCAGGCAGTGAACTGCGCAAAGGTTCAAAGATAGCCGTAAGGATTGAAGCTGCTGAAGGTTATGAGCTGGTGTCGGCGGTGATCGGCGGCAAGGAATATGAGCCGGGAAATGGCGTGATCAGCGCGGAATTTGAGCTGACGGAAGCTGTGACTATCGAGTGCACTGTTCGTGCCAAGACTTACGGATTTACTCCGGAACTCGGGGCGGATGCTAATGCTATCGTTTTAATTGATGGTGCGGAGGTGAATGGACCGGTTGATCTGACACATGGCAAGGAAGTCGCTATTACCGTCAAGGCTAATGATGGCTACAGATTGTTAAGCCTGACGCTGAACGGCGAGACCTTCGACTGCGCAGGTAAGACGGAGGTGACGGTTAGCCATGTTGTGAAGGGTGCTGTGAATATTACTGTTACAACTGAGAAGATGCCGGAGTATTCAGTGAACTGGAACGAAACCACGGGTGCCAAGATTACCGTGACTTCCGAGGGCAAAAACATTTCTGCAGGCAGTGAACTGCGCAAAGGTTCAAAGATAGCCGTAAGGATTGAAGCTGCTGAAGGTTATGAGCTGGTGTCGGCGGTGATCGGCGGCAAGGAATATGAGCCGGGAAATGGCGTGATCAGCGCGGAATTTGAGCTGACGGAAGCTGTGACTATCGAGTGCACTGTTCGTGCCAAGACTTACGGATTTACTCCCGAGATCGGAGCAAATGCCAATGCTACTATCTTAATTGATGGTGCGGAGGTGAATGGCGCTATTGATCTGACACATGGCAAGGAAATTTCCATCACTGTCAAGGCTAACGACGGATACCGGTTGGTGAGCCTGACGCTGAACGGCGAGACCATCGACTGCGCAGGTAAGACTGAAATGACGGTTAGCCATGTTGTGAAGGGTGCTGTAAACCTTACGGCAACAACCGAGAAGATACCGGAGTATTCGGTGAACTGGAACGAAACTACGGGTGCCAAGATTACCGTGATATCCGAGGGTAAGAATATATCTGCTGGCAACGAGCTGCGCAAAGGTTCGAAGATAGCCGTAAAGATTGAAGCTGCGGAGGGTTATGAATTGCTGTCGGCAGTGATCGGTGGCAAGGAGTATGCGCCGGTGAATGACGTGATCAGCGCGGAATTTGAGCTGACGGAGGCTGTGACTATCGACTGCACTGTTCGTGCCAAGACTTACGGATTTACTCCGGAACTCGGGGCGGATGCAAATGCTATCGTTTTAATTGATGGTGCGGAGGTGAATGGCGCCATTGATCTGACACATGGTAAGGAAATTTCCATCACCGTCAAGGCTAACGACGGTTACCGGCTGGTAAGCCTGACGCTGAATGGTGAGACTATCGACTGCGAAGGCAAGACTGAAGTGACGGTTAGCCACGTTGTGAAGGGTGCTGTAAACCTTACGGCTGCAACTGAGAAGATACCAGAATATTCGGTGAACTGGAACGAAACTACGGGTGCCAAGATTACCGTGACTTCCGAGGGCAAAAACATTTCTGCAGGCAGTGAGCTGCGCAAAGGCTCGAAGATAGCCGTAAGGATTGAAGCTGCTGAAGGTTATGAACTGGTGTCGGCTGTAATCGGTGGCAAGGAGTATGCACCGGTGAATGGCGTGATCAGCTCGGAATTGGAGCTGACAGAGGCTGTGACCATCGAGTGTACCGTTCGTGCAAAGACTTACGGATTTACTCCCGAGATCGGGGCGGATGCTAATGCTACTATCTTAATTGATGGTGTGGAAGTGAATGGACCGGTTGATCTGACACATGGTAAGGAAATTTCCATCACCGTCAAAGCTAATGATGGTTACCGGTTAGTGAGCCTGACACTGAACGGTGAGACCATCGACTGCGCAGGTAAGACGGAAGTGACGGTTAGCCATGCTGTGAAGGGTGCTGTGAATATTTCTGTTACAACTGAGAAGATACCGGAGTATTCAGTGAACTGGAACGAAACTACGGGTGCCAAGATTACCGTGACTTCCGAGGGTAAGAATATTTCTGCGGGCAACGAGCTGAGACGCGGTTCGAAGATAGCCGTAAAGATTGAAGCTGCGGAAGGTTATGACCTGGTGTCGGCGGTGATCGGCGGCAAGGAGTATGCGCCGGTGAATGGCGTGATCAGCTCGGAATTGGAGCTGACTGAGGCCGTGACTATCGAGTGTACCGTTCGTGCAAAGACTTACGGATTTACTCCCGAGATCGGGGCGGATACTAATGCTACCGTTTTAATTGATGGTGTGGAGGTAAACGGACCGGTTGATCTGACGCATGGTAAGGAAATTTCCATCACCGTCAAAGCTAATGACGGATACCGGCTGGTAAGCCTAACGCTGAACGGCGAGACTATCGACTGCGCTGGTAAGACGGAGGTGACCGTTAGCCACGTTGTGAAGGGCGCTGTGAATATTACGGCTACAACCGAGAAGATACCGGAGTATTCGGTTGTCTGGGCATGCGTCGGTAAAGGTAGCTTAGACATCGCTCGCGAACAGTCGGGCGACTATATTAACAGTGGTGATGCCATTATGTCGGGTGAATGGATATACATCTGCCCGAGAGTTGAAAAGGGATGGCGTGTTGCCCGTCTGCTCATTAATAATAAGGAGATCACTATTAGCGACCGCACGAATCCGGCCCCCATAAAACATGAGGTGACAGGTCCAACTGTAATAAGCATTGAATTTGAACGTGCAGTAAGGACAATCACTGTAAAAGCTGATAGCGAACTGAACGGTCTGGTAAGGATAAACGGAGATTCCGACAACACGTCTGGAATTGAAATTGCTACCGGTAGTTCAGTCATTATAGAGGCGGAGCCATACATCGGATGTGAATTTGACTACTGGAGTAGTTCAGGCAACAGAATAGATGGTGGGAAAAAGCTGATATACGACGTAACAACGGGCACAGATGAGATGGATATCGAACTTGTCGCTCATTTCAAAGCCGTGAGCTACGGAACTGCCCGACAAATAACACTCGGATCAGAGCCGTCAGACATGGGTCAGGTAAAAGTGATTCAGCTCGGAGGCGATGAAACAGCAATGACGTTGTGGCGTCCAATGACATTCACCACTGACAAACGCATTGTCGCACAGGCTTCATGCGCTGACGAAAATGTGATATTTGGAGGCTGGATAGACAATGACGGCAACGTGGTATCTGATGAATTACTGCTTATACATGTACCCGTATGCGATGTGACACTGACTGCGCATTTCTACCGTATGGTATGCATCTACTTCAGCATGTGCGATAACGGGCGCATCAGAATTACCAACAATAACGGCTCTGAGATAGAATCGGGTAGCACGGTACAAACAGGTAGCACGGTAACAATAGAGCTTAGTCCAGATTCCGGTTACGAACCAGAAGAACTAATGGTCAATGGAGAACGATACACCCCAGATCAGCTGAACATAGATCAAGAAAACGGGACAGCATCGCTGACTCTCGAAGTGACAGCAGAAATGCAAATAGAAGCGAAATTCAAAGAGAAAGTGGCTGATGGTATTGAAACAATTAGATCTGATCTTCCAGAAGCTGTATACTTCACAATTGACGGAAGGCGGATAGGTTCCACCCGTCCAACCGCAACAGGCATATACATAGAACGCCGCGGCAATATCTCACGAAAGATACGCATAAATTAATGACAGAGACAATAGTGAATCATGTAAACTAAGTGTATACGGTGATCGCCGCCGGGTGACTGAACAGCCTCCCGGCGGCGACTTGTATAATAACAATAATAGTCACCAAATTCTGAGTAGTGCATGGATCCTACAGAACAGTATAGATGACACACGTATGTACAGCCGTTCTGCTATACGTACAAGCAGTGCAGGGGTCAATGCAACAAGAGACAATTGAGATATTCCATTCTTTCTGTTCAGCCTTTCTAAACTTTGCACCTAAATTATTATTACACTCAGATAGTTCTTCAACACTTCAACCGGGTGTTGCTACTGATCCCCTTCTTTCCATCCTGCTCCGACGCACACTGCCATCCCCCCTGACAGTCACCGCAGCCCCGGCGCCACAAGACGCATATACACAAAAAAAGAGCACCGGGATCATTGATGAACCCGGCGCTCGGAAGGGGCGGTTACCTACTTTCCCACTTTC
>CANRVB010000039.1 GCA_947643165.1 uncultured Porphyromonadaceae bacterium
TCGGGGTGAGAAGACTCGAACTTCCGACCTCCACGTCCCGAACGTGGCGCGCTAGCCAACTGTGCTACACCCCGCAGCTCAATTGCGCTGCAAAGGTAGGTATATTTATTCAATTAACCTAATTTTTCTGTCGAAAAATCAATTAAATTTTTATGCTTCGTTGTTGTCTATGGTTCGTGAAGTTTGTGTGGCTTGATATTGTGTGCTGATTCACAGTCTGATGCCTGGTGCTGTGAGCGCGAAGTATCCTGTCGATGACGGCTCCTATCACAATAGTGATACACACGGCCATTATGATTGCCAGCCAAGCGTAGATTGAATGTTCTTGTGGTATATACATGATTGCGCGTCGTTGTGAGAGAGGTGGGATGGTTGTCTTTTTTGAGGGAAGGGGGGAGAATGAACTGAAGGCTTATGTGGCCTGCTCAGAATAAACAACGCCCGGAGCACGCTTATGGTTCGTGTCCGGGCGTCGGTATTGTTAGAGGTCAGTTATCAGATTGCGTCATCTTCTACTGTTTCCAGGGCGTTGGCCTGTGCCTCCGGGGTGGGCTGGTCGCCTGTTGCGGCCTCAAGTTTCTTCATGATGGAGAAGATGAATCCGGCAGACAGCAGGCAGAGTGCTATCAGTATGGCCCAGATGGTCCAGACGGGCATCTTTCCCCACAGGAGCATGGGTATGGAAACGAGATAGTTGCCGACGGCTGTCGCGGCAAACCATCCGCCCATCATGGCTCCCTTGAGTTTTGGAGGAGCGACCTTGCTGACAAATGAGATACCCATCGGCGAGAGAAGCAGCTCGGCAAATGTGAGGAGCAGGTATGTGGAGATGAGCCAGTTGGGCGAAACTGCGCCGCTTGTGCCAGCGAGCGACAGCGATCCTACTACCATGACGCAGTATGCCAGACCTGCCATGAGCATGCCGTAGCCAATCTTGCGTGGTGCGGAAGGTTCTTTACCCTTGCGGCCGAGCCATCCGAAAAGTGCGAGCGAAACGGGGGTAAGGGCTACAACGTAGAACGGATTGAACTGCTGATACTGCTGGGGCTGGAGGCCGGTGACAGTTTCGGGAGTTGCCTGGTAGAACAGGTACAGACCTATCGCGACACCTATTATCAGAACGGCGCAGATGAGTTTGGTATACATGTTTTTGCTCTGGAACAGGCTGAACACTGAGTAAACGCCCACGATGATGGTTGCAAGTGCCCATACGTTGAATCCTATGCGTGTCCATCCGGTGGAGTCGGGGCTTGTGCAGCTCTTTGCAAACTCGGTCAGTGTGGCTCCATTCTGGTGGAATACCATCCAGAAGAATATGACTACCGCGAATACCAGGAACAATGCTACGACGCGCTGCTTGGTCTGCTCGGGTGTCAGTTCGGGGACCTTGTTGGCCTTGGTCGAGGTTGTGGCTGCTTCCTTGTTGCCGTTGAGGATGTGGCGATAGGTGGGGCGGCCCAGGAAGTAGATCAGGAAGCTCACGATGAGCGATCCGCATGCTACTGCGAAGGCATAGCCGTAGCCAGTGGAAAGAACCGAGATGTAGTTGGATGCCCAGGCTGCGATGTCGCTGCCTACCTGCATGCCGTTTTCGGCTGCGAGAGCTGTCAGCTCGGCTGCGTTTTCAGCGCCGTCAAGATAGGCGTTGCAGGCGGCCGGCAGAGCCGATACATATTCCAGACCGGCGCCGTGCATGGCGATGTTGGTCATCCATGTAGCTACAGAGGGAGCGAACAGCGATCCGATGTTGATGGCCATATAGAAGAGCGAGAAAGCGGTGTCGCGCTGTCCGGAATATTGCGGACTGTTGTAGAGGTCGCCTACCATCACCTGGAGGTTGCCCTTGAAGAGGCCTGTGCCTATGGCTATCAAGGCCAGGGCGCAGCAAAGTATTACGAGCGATGAGGTAGAGCGGATGTCGGTCGGGATAGCCATCACAAGATAGCCGACAAACATAACGCTGATGCCGGATACAACACACTTGTTGAAGTTCCATTTGTCGGCAAGCCAGCCGCCGATCAGTGGCATGAAATACACGAGGGCCAGGAATATGGCATAAATCTGGCCTGACACAGTTGAGTCGAAGCCGAACTTCGCCTGCAGAAACAGCAGGAAGATGGCAAGCATGGTGTAGTAGCCGAAGCGCTCGCCGGTGTTGGCCAGCGACAGCACATACAGACCTGCCGGTTGGTTTTTAAACATAATGGAATCTATTTAAGGTTTGACATTTTTCTGTTTTTCGATCGCGTCGAACGCCAGCGCGTACATCCGCATTTGCTTTAGCATGGCCAGGAGTCCGTTGGAGCGTGTGGGCGACAGGTTCTCGGCGAGGCCGATCTTGTCGATGAAATACATATCGGAGTCGAGTATTTCCTTGGGAGTGTGTCCGTTGAGTACTTTTATAAGCAGTGCTATTATGCCTTTTACGATTATGGCATCGGAATCGGCGGTGTAGTTTACCTTGCCATCGTCGGTCAGTTCGGCATTGAGCCACACGCGGCTCTGGCAACCCTCTATCAGGTGGTCGGGGGTCTTGAGTTTCTCATCGATCGGAGGAAGTGCATTTCCAAGATCGATGATCATGGCATACCGATCCATCCAGTCATCAATTCCGGTGAAGTCGTCGATGATCTCGTCCTGGATCTCGTTGATAGATTGGATATCGCTCATTTCTTTATGATTGGTGAGTGTATTATGGCAAGTGTTGTCTGGCCTGCGGCCTCAAGCGACTTGCGGTCTATGTTGTCAATATTGTCGGCATGGGTGTGCCATGTGGCCGGGAATGTACCGGTCAGGTCGGAGCGGCTTTCCACGATGTCGATTGTAGGAATTCCTATTCTGAGCAACGGGAGATGATCGTCGAGTATGGGACCTCCCGCCATGTTTATGAACCGGTCGCCATAGCCGGCTCTGTCGGCTGCCTGCCAGACGAAGTCGACAAGGCGTGGCGCGTAGTGGTCGCTGAATTGCTCGCGGTGGAATTTGGCGCCTTTTCCACCTACCATGTCAAGAACCATGGCCATATCGGGCATGGTAGACGCGTTGTAGGGGTGATGCAATGCCCAGTATTGTGAGCCAAGACACCATGAGCTGCCTTCGCCCGGAAGGGCGGGATCGTCGCTTTGTCCCATGTCTTCGGCATCGACAAAGAGCAGGTCTATACCACGCGAGGGTTTGCTGATGCTCAACTGCCTGGCTATCTCGAGCAGGACTCCTACTCCGCTTCCGCCATCATTCGCTCCGTCGATAGGCAGGTTGCGGCGTGATGCGTCGGGATCCTCGTCGGCGGTGGGGCGGGTGTCGTAGTGAGCGACGAGCAGTATCCGTTCTGTCGCATCAGGATTGTAGCGGCCCATGATGTTGACAATCGGCAGCGGTGTGTTGTCGTTTGGATTAATAACGGTGGCACGTTGCTCAAGGACTGTATCGGCTTCATGTCTGGCCAATTCCGATTTGATCCAGGCACCGCATCTGGCGTGAGCGGCTGATCCGGGGACCCGGGGGCCCATGTCGACCTGAGCCTTCACATATGCATAAGCTGAATCGCTGTTGAATACAGGTATGACGTCAGTCGCGGTAGTCTGCTGTGCGGCAGTCTGACGGGTTGCCGATGCAGCTTTGTTGCCGCCTTCGCAACCTGCGGCTACAGCTGTGAGCAATACTATTCCCGCGAGTGGTTGAAATAAATGCATCTTTTGGGTATTGATGGCTATGTGATGGGTCTGATTGGTTGATTAGGTGACAAAGTTAGTCACTTTCTGCGCTTGTTCCAACTACGCGGACGGTTTTTATGCCGTTTGCCGGTGATATTCTACCGTGTGCAAGGAAAAAATTGTAATTTTGCGTCATGGAAGTCGTATATGAAGACAATCATCTGATCATTGTCAATAAGGCCCCCGGAGAAATAGTGCAGGGCGACAAGACCGGCGATATCCCTCTTGTGGAGATCGTGCGTCAGTATATCAAGGATAAGTACAGCAAGCCGGGCAATGTGTTTTGCGGTGTTGTCCATCGTCTGGACCGTCCGGTGGCGGGTCTGGTCATATTTGCCAAGACCTCGAAAGCTTTGTCGAGGCTGAATCAGATGTTGCGTGACGGCAAGATCAAGAAAACCTATTGGGCGCTCACAAGGAATGAGCCTCCAGAGCCTGAAGCGCGCATAACCCACTATATCACATCGACCGAGCGCAACAATAAGTCGTACGCATGGCTGTCGCCCCGTGACGGAGCCAAGATGGCATCGCTGTCCTATCGTGTGATAGGACGTACAGACCGCTTCAATCTGCTGGAAATCAATCTTGAAACCGGGCGCAAACATCAGATACGGGTGCAGCTGTCGGCTATAGGATGTCCTATACGCGGCGATCTGAAGTATGGCGACAAACGCTCAAATCCCGACGGCAGCATCAGTCTGCAGGCCCATCGTATAGAATTTGAGCATCCGGTGAGCCATGAGGTGATCAGAGTGGAAGCTCCATGGCCGTCGGAGTGGCCCACTCCTATATCGGGGCCGGTTAAAAGTTCTTAAAACATCGGTGAGGACTTGCATTATGATAAATGCAGAGGAGCCTCAGCATAGTCAGGCTGCCGGTTGCCATGGAATAATTGGGGGCGGCCATGATTTTTAGGCGTGTCATAGTCTTGTAAGTATCGCCGGGAATTGCTACCTTTGTAGCGGAGAGACAGGCCTGCTACGGTTGTGCGGCTACCGGTTATCTCCGTCAAGGATACTTTATTTCCAAACGTACAATTAACTCACAACCAACATATCAACAAAAGATCTTTTCAAGCGATGAAGAAAAGTGCACTGCAAGTGGCTCGTGCCTCTTATCAGCCCAAGCTCCCAGTATCGCTCACCGGCCCTGTAAGAGCCGTTGAAGGCGCTCCCACCCAGTCGGTTGCCGACCAGGAGGAAATCAAAGCTCTGTTTCCCAACACCTACGGTCTCCCCGAGCTGACATTTGAGCGTAATCCAAATCCCGAACCCGGCAAGCCCGTCAATGTAGGCGTGATCCTTTCGGGTGGTCAGGCTCCCGGTGGTCACAATGTGATATGCGGCTTGTTCGACGGTATAAAGAAGATCAACCGCGATAGCCGTCTCTATGGATTCCTTATGGGACCCGGCGGTCTTGTTGACCACAACTACGTTGAACTCACCTCGGATATAATAGATGAGTACCGCAATACCGGCGGATTTGACATCATTGGCTCGGGACGTACCAAGCTCGAAAAGCAGGAGCAGTTCGACAAGGGTCTTGAGATCCTCAAAAAGCTCGACATCACAGCTCTCGTGATCATTGGCGGCGATGACTCCAACACCAATGCCGCTGTTCTTGCCGAGTACTACAAGCAGATCGGTGCGGGTGTGCAGGTGATCGGTTGTCCGAAGACTATCGACGGTGACCTGAAGAATGAGGTTATCGAGGCTTCGTTTGGCTTTGATACCGCTACAAAGACCTACAGCGAGCTTATCGGAAATATACAGCGCGACTGCTTCTCAGCCAAGAAGTACTGGCACTTCATCAAGCTCATGGGCCGTAGCGCCAGCCATATCGCACTCGAGTGCGCGCTCCAGACCCAGCCTAATGTCTGCATCATCTCTGAGGAGGTTGAGGCTGAGAACATGACACTTCAGGATGTAGTAGACTACATAGCCGATATCGTATCAGCCCGCGCAAGCCGTGGCATGAACTTCGGTACTGTACTCATTCCCGAGGGCCTGATAGAATTTATTCCGGCTATGAAGAACCTCATCGCTGAGCTTAATGATCTTCTGGCAAGCAAGCCCGAGATTGCACAGCTCCCCGGCGAGGAACAGCGTCAGTTTGTGATAGACAATCTGACAGAGGCCAACAGCCGCACATATGCAAGTCTTCCCGCAGGTGTAGCCCGTCAGCTCACTCTTGACCGTGATCCGCATGGCAATGTTCAGGTGTCGCTGATCGAAACCGAGAAGCTGCTTAGCGAAATGGTTGCCACACGTCTTGAGAAGATGCGTATGGAAGGCAGCTATGCAGGCAAGTTCAATGCTCTTCATCACTTCTTCGGTTATGAAGGACGTTGTGCCGCTCCCTCCAACTTTGACGCCGACTATTGCTATGCTCTCGGCTACAACGCTGCGTGTCTGATAGCCGCTGGCGTTACAGGCTACATGTCGTCGCTGCGCAATCTCACCAACCCCAGCGTGCAGTGGCATGCGGGTGGTATACCCATCACCATGATGTTCAATATGGAGCGTCGTCACGGCGAAATGAAGCCTGTAATACAAAAGGCTCTCGTGAAGCTTAACGGCACACCTTTCCGCCGTTTCGCTGCCAAGCGCGATGACTGGGCAATCAACACAAGCTACATATTCCCCGGTCCGATACAGTATTTCGGCCCGTCGGAAGTGTGTGATCAGCCTACACTGACTCTGCGCTACGAACAGCTCGGAAAGTAATAATTCCTTCCATAATCAGCTTGCATTAAAAAAGAAGGACGGGGCATGCCAATGTCGGCATGCCCTTTTTTGTGTCCTGATGCGATCCATAGCCGGCTGCCGGATGTTAGTATTTGGAAATAACTTATCGATTATGAAAAGAACGTTTAAAATTCTAACAGTATTCATTTCCATATTAAGCAGTATAACAATGAGTGCCAAAACATCCTATATCTTCTATGCCGATGGCGTGGAGGAGGTCGAAGCCGTGGCCACGGTCGATGCGTTGCGTCGAGCCGGAATGGAGGTAGTGACAGTGTCGATCAACGATACACCTTTGGTGACCGGTGCGACAAACCAGAAGCTTGTAGCTGACAGTGTTCTGTCGGAAATAGACGCATCGGGCGCCGAGTGGATCATAATACCCGGCGGTGATCCCGGTGCTACCAATCTTCACAACAATGCCAAGGTGAATGATATCATAATGGCGCAGTATGACAAGGGTGGCAAGATAGCCGCGATATGTGCGGCTCCCGCTCAGGTTCTTGCTCCGCTCGGCATACTCAAGGGCCGTAAGGCTACTTGCCACCCGGGAGTGGCGCAGGCTCTGAAGGATGCAGGTGTGACTTATGAGAAGCAGCCTGTGGTGATAGATGGTAATTTTGTCACATCGGAGGGCCCGGGTACGACTTTCAGTTTTGCGAAAGGCATCATAAGCGAGACTTATGGAGCTGAGAAGGCGGCAGAAGTAATATCGTCGCTTGTGGTGGAGTGAGGATGCCTACCGCATATATAAATTATAATCCTTCCGCAGATGCATTCTGGAATCTGCGGAAGGATTTTTTTATTGGAAAGGGGAGAGGTAAGCAAGCATACGCGGCGCTGCAAACTGATTGCAGTGCCGCGTATGCTTGCGGATAGGTTTGGTCCGCTGACCAAACATTATCCCGCTTTTTTGAATAATTCAACTAAAATCCCGAGTAAACCTTAAATCTAATACCATGAAAAAACATTGTGCAAATATAGTATTTATGTCAGTATAACCGCGCGAGGAGGCATTGTGTTCGATGGTGGTCTCGATTTAACCTTAATTAACATGGCTGAACACGCTAACTTTTGTACTTTTACACTCGGAAGTTTTGGCTGCGGCTTGACAGAATGAATTCGGCAGGTTGCGGTTATTCTCTATTTCTAACACTTACAATATAATGAGAACCAAGATATTAGTTATCGATGATGAGGAGGCGCTCTGCGAGATTCTCAAATTTAACCTTGAAAAGGAAGGCTATGAGGTGGATTGCGCCTACAGTGCCGAGGAGGCTCTTGAGATGAATCTTCAGGAGTATCAGCTGTTCATAGTCGATATTATGATGGAACGTCTGAATGGATTCGATTTTGCCAAGCGTATAAGATGGGACGGTTCGCCAACGGAACTTACTCCAATCATATTCTGCTCGGCGCTTGATGGCGAAGATGATACCGTAATGGGTCTGAATATCGGAGCCGACGATTATATAACCAAGCCGTTTGTGATAAGCGAGGTGCTCGCGCGTGTACGTGCGGTGTTGCGTCGCAGCCGTGTCACACGCCAGTGGGCTATGGCCGAGACCAGCAGTATCTATGAGCCGGATGTGGTTTTCAATGATCTCCGCATAGACCGCAATGAGAAGCTCTGTTATCTCGGCGAAGATGAAGTTCCGCTAACCAAGACCGAGTTTGATATACTCCTGTTCCTTCTCACACACCGCAACCGCATCTATTCGCGTGAGGAGATCATCCGCAAGGTATGGTCGAAGGAAATAGTTGTCACAAACCGTACTATAGACACGAACATAGCTCGTTTGCGTCGCAAGATCGGCGAATATGGCAATAATATTGTGACGCGTCTTGGTTTCGGTTATGGCTTCTTCGAGACGGCTTAGTTACAGATGGCGGTTGTTCATTCCTGTAGTGGGAATGATGTGGATAGTATTGGCCGTTCTGGTGATATACCACTATAAGCGTGAGGTGGCATACCGTACGGAAACGGTAAAATCGCAGCTTGCGCTTATCAACAACCGCATTCTTGACGCTTATGAGCATGGAACGGATATGCGTCCGTTCCTTGACTTCATAGACCAGTACTTTGCCAACAGTGACTATGATGAAGTGCTGGTAAGCGTCTACGACTACAATGGCAATCTGATAGATTCCATAGGCAAGCCCTTGTTTGAGAATCCGTTGCTTCAAGCGCCCTCAGGTGAAAGGAATGATACGATCATAATGAAGGCGCATACACAGGAGAGTCTTGACCGGGTGGCATCGTCGCACGATAAGTCGATGTTCTTCTTTACTTCGAACAAGAGTGCCGACGGGTTGATATCGGTGCATACGGCAATGCCGGCAACTGCGACAATATCCGAAGCTATCGCTACCGAACCAAGTTTCTGGATCACGATAGCCGGTATTGCGGTGGCTGTGACTCTGTTTGCCTATGGGTCGACCAAATACCTGTCGCGTAGCGTTACGTTGCTTAAGAAGTTTGCCGACAAGATAGAGGATACATCGCGTATGAGCGGTGACTTCCCCGACTTTCCGCACGATGAGCTTGGCGATGTGTCGCGGCGTATCGTGCAGCTTTATCGCGAGAAAGATGATGCGGTGGAGCGCAGTGTGAGGCAGCATCAGATAGCTCTCAATGCTGTAAACGAGAAAGCCAGGGTGAAGCGGCAGCTCACCAACAATATAAATCATGAGCTCAAGACTCCCGTGGGCGTTATACGCGGCTATCTTGACTCGGTGCTGTCGTCGCCTGACATGGATGCCGATACGCGTCAGCGCTTTCTGCAGCGTGCGCAGCAAAATGTTGAGCGTCTGTGCAATCTTCTTGAAGATGTGTCGGCCATGACGCGTCTTGAGGATGGCAGTGGGAATATACCTATCGATGATGTGGATTTCCACGATCTTGTTTTCACGCTTGAGAATGATATAGCGGCTTCCGGCATAGCGGGCAATATGGAGTTTAATTATGATCTGCCTCTGAATTGTCATGTGCGCGGCAATGCCAATCTGTTGTCGGCCATGATAAGCAATCTTGTCAAGAATGCAGCTATTCACAGCCACGGCACCCAGATGGGTATAAAGTTGCTCATAGAGTCCCCGAAGTTCTATACATTCTCGTTTTGGGACAATGGAACCGGAGTTGACGACGCCAATCTGTCGAGACTCTTCGAGCGTTTCTACCGTATTGACAGCGGTCGTTCGCGCAAGGTTGGCGGAACAGGTCTCGGACTGCCGATTGTAAAAAATACAGTCGAGGCTCATGGCGGCACTATAAGTGTTCACAATAGAGCCGACGGAGGCCTTGAATTCCTATTCACGCTCCAGAAATGGTCTGCCCAGAAGGGCAATCCGGGTAATAAAAATGTTAAAAATGCGTGAGTTGCCGTAATGTAACAGCATTGTAACGGAATCTATGCTATTAATTGCAATTTTGTGACTTATCTTTGCATCAGCAAAACGATAATGAGTTTTGCCCTCGCTTAGATAATATCCAATCAATATAACATATACCAATCATTTTTTTTATTCAGATTAGAGTTAAGTGTTAGATTGAGGAATTAGGTCGATATAAATCTATTACAGTATAGATTATAAATCACTTTGCGAATTATAGTAATTGACTGATTCCTGAACGAATACGAGCTGACGTCGAGATGACATCAGCTCGCTTTA
Source organism: uncultured Porphyromonadaceae bacterium (assembly GCA_947643165.1). GTDB lineage: Bacteria > Bacteroidota > Bacteroidia > Bacteroidales > Muribaculaceae > Paramuribaculum. The sequence continues at coordinate 10,133 of CANRVB010000039.1, forward strand.
TTTTTAGCAAGTATTTGGTGTTCAGAGGCTTCGCTCCAGGTCTATCAGATAGCGTTTGGCTGCAAGCCCACCTGCATATCCTGTCAGCTTGCCATCCGACCCTATGAGCCGGTGGCAAGGTATGATGATGGATAAGGCATTGGCCCCGGCCGCATTGGCTATGGCCCGCGTGTGGCGTGGCAGTTGCATGCTCCGGGCAAGACTGCCATAAGAGTCAGTGGTTCCGTACGGTATGGTGCATAATTGATGCCATACAAGTTTCCGGAAGTCGCTGCCAATCATGGCTAACGGGATATTGAAACTTTGCCGTGAGCGGGCAAAGTATTCATCGAGTTGAGTGGCGGCGGTTTCTATCACCTCCGCCACTCCTCTCTCTATGACACACTGTTTTATAGCGGCGATGTTGGTGCGATTTGACTCGTGCAACGGGTTGTCTATCCAGTCGCACATACACAGCTTGTTGCCGATGGCGCCAAGCTCAAGCGTTCCGCATGGCGACAGATATTCTGTCACGATCATAGTGCTATTACTGTTCATCGCTCAGCCAAGTTCAGAATCTGAAATAGTTTTTTGCGTTTGTGTAGCAGATGTCACTCACCATCTTGCCGACATATTCCATTTCCGACTGTGGGATCATTCCATTGCTCAGATCGTTACCCAGGAGATTGCATAGCACTCGCCGGAAGTATTCATGGCGTGTGTAGCTTAGGAATGACCGTGAGTCGGTCAGCATTCCGACAAAGCGGCTCAGCAGCCCTTGGCGCGATAGAGCATTCATCTGCTGCTCCATGCCCTCTATATGATCATTGAACCACCATCCCGATCCCATCTGTATTTTGCCAGGTATCCGTCCGTCCTGGAAATTGGCAATCATTGCGGCCACCCATACATTGTCGGCAGGGTTGAGGTTATATAGTATAGTGCGGGCGAGTTTGTCTTCCGAGTCGAGCGTGTCGAGCAGCCCGGCTATGGATTCTGCGGCACGGAAGTCACCGATTGTGTCGAAACCTGTATCTGGACCAAGTTGGCGGAACATGCGGGTGTTCACATTTCTCATAGGTCCGAAGTGGAATTGCTGCACCCATCCCTTCGCGTGGTTCATTTTTGCCAGCTCTACGAGGATTGCCGTCTTGAGTGTCTCGCATTGCTCTGCTGTGATAGCCCGGCCCTCGGTCACATCGTTAAACAGCGATTCGGCCTGCTCCTGCGTGTATGGTCTGAACGGGAACTTGCTTACTCCATGATCGGCAAGACGGCATCCGTGCGCTGCAAAGTAGTCGTGGCGGTTTTGTAGCGCGGCTATCAGGTCCTTAAACGAGCTTATGGTCAAGCCTGTACATTCGCCGAGTTGAGACAGATAGGCGTTGTATGCCTCGGGGTTTTCCACGGCCATAGCTTTGTCTGGACGCCATGTCGGCAACACCTTTATCTCAAATCCGCTGTCGGCTATGTTGCTGTGGTGCTCAAGCGTGTCTATCGGATCGTCGGTAGTGCACACTGCCTCTACATTGTAGTGCCTCATCAGATTGCGTGCGCTGCGTTCGGGCGATTGCAGCTGCTCGTTGCAGGCGTCATATATGGCTCTGGCGGTTTTGGGATTGAGCGTCTCATCTATCCCGAAGGCTGTGCTCAGTTCCATGTGAGTCCAGTGGTACAACGGATTTCTGAGAGTGGCGGGAACGGTCTCAGCCCATTTCTGGAATTTTTCCCAGTCATCGGCATCGCCGGTTATGTATCGTTCGTCCACTCCATTGGCACGCATGGCACGCCACTTGTAGTGGTCACCGCCGAGCCATAGCTCTGTGATGGAGCGGAATCTATGATCATTGTCGATCATTGCAGGCGACAAATGGCAATGATAGTCTATGATCGGCTGTTTCGAGGCTACCTCATGAAAGAGTGTCTGAGCTTCGGAGGTATTCAGCAGAAAATTTCCTCCGGTAAATGATTTGCTCTCCGGCATTGTGTATTTTATGATTGTAAGTTGTTGTATTGGTCAGTCTTATAGTTTGACGAGTTTGTAGCGTGGAACGAGTACCTTCATGAGTATCCAGCTTATAAGATAGGCTACACTTGCGCAGAGAAACACTATCATGTAGCCTGCGTTCTTACCTTCGAAGCCGAGGAAGTGCATGTTGACCTCAGCAGCGTAGCTGAAAAGGCATCCTGCTCCGAAATTCGACATGAAGCTGCCCAGACCGCTCGCAAGTCCGGCGGCGCCGGTCACTGTGGCTACAACCGATTTCGGGAACATATCGCTCACCACGTTATACACGTTGGCGCTCCAGCTCTGGTGGGCCGCCGCCATGATTCCTATGATAACTACCGGAAACCACAGCGATATCTGTCCCAGCGGCATCACTCCTACGCCAAGCAGAGGGAAGAATGCGAAAATGAGCATGGCTTTCATGCGTCCGGCATAAGGATTGGTGCGGTGACGGTTGATGATGAATGTGGGCAGATAGCTGCCGAATGTCGAGGCCATCGATATGAAATATATCGTGAATATGGCGAGCATTCCCGTCATTGATGACGATGAATAGCCATAGACTTCGCTGATGAATGCCGGAGCCCAGAACAGCAGGAACCACCACACCGAATCCGGAAGGAATCTTCCGAAAATCACAGCCCATGTCTGGCGGAAAGTGAAGGCCTGGAAAAGACCTATCTTTTCTGCCGGCTGATCGCTGGCACAGGTGTCGGCAGGTTTGTCGTTTTCAGTTGAGTCCTGCTCGATATATGCGAGTTCGGCAGCATTGACATGGCTGTTGTCGTGAGGATTTTTGTAAATGAAGACCCACGCGCCCATCCATACGAATCCAAGCACACCGATCACAAGAAACGACATTTCCCATCCGTAATATTTCGCGATAAGTGGAATTGTGAATGGGGCTATCAGTGCTCCGATCTGTGCGCCCGAATTAAAAACTCCGGTAGCGAAGCCACGGTCCTTTTTGGGAAAATACTCGGCTACGGCCTTGATGGCGCAAGGGAAGTTTCCGGCCTCACCTATCGAAAGCACGCAGCGCGCTCCCAGAAACAGCCATACGCTGACTGTAGTGATCATGACAGCCATTCCCGATACGTTTCGTGCCATTGCCAGACTCTCGTATGATGCAGCGAACGACAATGTCCATTGACCGGTCACTATACCCGATGTGAGTATGCCGCATATGGCATGCAGACACGCTCCGGCCGACCATATCCCTATGGCCCAAATGAAACCCTTCTTGGTTCCGAGTTTGTCAACAAACCGGCCTGCGAAAAGCATCGACACGGCATAGACTATGGAGAAAACTCCGGTTATCAGTCCGTAGTCGGCGTCAGTCCAGTCGAACTCCGGGGCGATGAAGTTTTTCCATGTCAGTGAAAGCACTTGACGGTCAAGATAATTGATGACAAGAGCGGCAAAAAGCATGCCGCAGACTATCCAGCGGTAATTTGTTTTCTTCATGGTGATAATCGAACTAAGCACTGCAAAGTTAATATATATTCTTTTTATTTGCATATTTAAAACCGAAATATCCGGAATTTGTAGTAACTTCGGCCTCGGAATGCTATGCATGTCAAATTATCTGTTTTATAATAATAACATCAACTTTGCATTATATGGAAAAAACATGGCGTTGGTTCGGGCCTGATGATAAGATCACCCTTGATATGCTCCGTCAGATAGGAGTGGAGGGGATTGTGACGGCTCTTCACCATATTCCTAATGGTGAGATATGGACGTACGACGAGGTTATGAAGATGAAAAATTTCATTGAGTCCCATGGTCTGCGTTGGTCGGTGGTCGAGAGTCTGCCGGTATCCGAATCAATCAAATATGCCGGTCCCGATCGCGATGAGCTTATCGGAAAGTATATCGAGAGCCTTGCCAATCTCGGAAAGGCAGGAGTCCGTACCGTATGCTATAATTTCATGCCTGTACTCGACTGGGCCCGCACAGATCTTGACTATCCTAATCCTGACGGCACTACCAATCTATATTTTAACCGCGGAGAGTTTGCCTACTTCGACTGCTGCATTCTCAAGCGTCCCGGAGCCTCCGCCGACTACGACGAGTCTACCTTGTCAAGGATGGAGGAAATAAAGAGCCGCATGACTCCCGAGCAGGAGCATCGTCTTGTGGAGAATATCATAGTCAAGACTCAAGGCTTTGTCAACGGTAACATTACCGAAAACGATGCCGCTCCCGTCGAGAAGTTCCGTAGTTTGCTCAAGCTGTACGAAGGAGTCGATCGTGATACGTTGCGCGGCAACATGAAGTATTTCCTGGAAGCGATCATGCCTGTCTGCAACGAGTATGATATCAATATGTGTGTCCATCCCGATGATCCACCGTTGCAGATACTCGGATTGCCGCGCATAGTTACATGCGATGAGGATATAAGATGGTTCCTCGATGCAGTGCCCGATCCACACAACGGCTTGACCTTCTGTGCCGGCTCGTTGAGCGGTGGAGCGCATAACGATGTCCCCGCTCTGGCTCGCAAGTATGCCTCACGCACTCACTTTGTCCATGCAAGGATATGCAATGTGATGCCAAATGGCGATTTCAAGGAGTCATCCCATCTTGATCCACGTCTTATAGATGTGATACGCACGTTCGAGCGCGAGAATCCGGGAGTCCCGATGCGTGTTGACCATGCTCCGCTCATGTTGGGCGATGAGAAGATGGGTTATAACGCCGGATATTCATTCCATGGACGTATGCTTGCTCTCGGAATGGTGTCGGGCATAATGGCCGCAGTAAACACAGATAACAACTAAGACCTACATTTATTGTCCGTAGGTACTTGAAATTCTATTTTCCGATATGAACGAATTGTTCTCAGTAAAGGGCCGTGTGGTTGTGATAACCGGTGGAACCGGGGTCCTCGGCTCGTGTATCAGTAAATATCTGGCTGGCGAGGGTGCTTCTGTTGTAATCCTTGGCCGGCGTCAGGAAGAAGGTGAGAAGCTGGTGGCTGAAATACGTGCTGCCGGAGGTGAGGCCATGTTCCTTCAGACCGATGTGATGGATGCAGAGGTGCTCCGCCGCAACTGCGATGATGTCCTGGCCGCCTATGGCCGTGTCGACGCATTGCTTAATGCTGCCGGAGGAAATATGCCTGGAGCCACTATACCTCCCACAGGCACATTCTTCGATGTCAAGATTGCCGATTTCCAGAAGGTACTCGACGTCAATCTTACCGGCACGGTATTGCCTACCCAGATATTCCTGCGTCCGATGGTTGAGGCCGGTCGCGGAGCTATAGTCAATTTCTCGTCGATGGCGGCATTCCGCCCGTTGACCCGTGTTATGGGCTATGCTGCCGCAAAGGCTGGAATAAGCAATTTCACAGCCTACATGGCAAATGAGGTCGCTGCTAAATTCACCCCTGGTATACGTGTCAACGCTATTGCGCCAGGCTTTTTCCTGACCAATCAGAACAGGGCGCTCCTGACCAATCCCGACGGTACGCTGACTGAACGCGGTGCCGATGTCATACGCCAGACTCCCTTCAAGCGCTTCGGCAAGCCGGAAGAGCTCTGTGGCACTATCCAGTATCTCATCAGCGATGCCTCGCAGTTTGTCACAGGCACAGTTGCCGTTGTCGACGGTGGCTTCAATGTCTTCGCCATGTGATTATCTTGACAGATTAAATAAACGTCGATCCCTGCGCCCATATCAGAGGCGCAGGGATTGTTTTATTGTGCGTTTGTGTGTTTACTTACGTTATCTCCGCTTGGAGCTGTTCCGCTTCTTCGATGCCTCGATATTCCGGCGCGTGGTATGCAACGCCGACAGTAGACCCGGTGACAGATCCTGGGTGGACAGCATATCGAGGTGGAGCTCAAGTTCAGTTATCAGCTCCGGAAAGAACCGGCACATCTTGAATGCGCAATACAGGCTGAAACATCTGATGGCATACGGTTCGCATTCAGAATTGATCTTCGAGAAACAGTAGTCTATAAAGTCACTCCTGATAGAGTCTGCATCATAAGTCTGCTCTCTGAGCAACTGCAGGAGTATTCGTTTCTTTGCCTTATGCGATTCAGCCAGTAGGTGATCGATCATCTCGTTTTGACGCGATTGCAGCCAATCTGTTTTATCGTGTGGCAGATGTGAGAGACACCACAGCGCATTGACACTCTCTCGGTAGTCTGCCGATCTTGTCAGGCTATAGAGATGCTCAAGGTTATCAGTGTCCTCCAAGGCCCATTCTACAACCTGTCTGATATCTGGCAGATTGATTCTGCCGCGGAGTAAATCAGTTGGAGAGTCAAAGCCGTGCATTCGTTGAAGTGGTTGATTGTATAAAACAAAAGAAGACCAAATCAACTAATTAGCTGATTTGGTCTTCAAGGTGTCCGAGATGAGATTCGAACTCACACAGCCTTTCGGCCACTACCCCCTCAAAGTAGCGTGTCTACCAATTCCACCACCCGGACATTGTCGATTCGACGCAGGCTCTAAAATCTGTTGGAGCGAAAAACGGGACTCGAACCCGCGACCCCGACCTTGGCAAGGTCGTGC
>CANRVB010000040.1 GCA_947643165.1 uncultured Porphyromonadaceae bacterium
TTGGTTTATTATCTAAGCGAGGAGACGTTGTGAAACATCTCCTCGTTTAGTTTTTTTGAATAATGTCATAGAATAAAGAATAAAAGACGACCGGCCCATGTGGACCGGTCGTCGCTATAATAGGGTTAACTGAAGGTCGGATTACTTACCGGCTTCGGGATCAACACCCCACTGCTGCAGGGCGAGACGGCGGTAGTTGTTGTAGCGCCACTGAGCATTTGCCTTTGCAGCTGCGAAGAGTTCAGCAGCCTGGTCGGGATACTGCTTGAACAGAGAAGCGTAGCGCACTTCGCCCTTGAGGAAGTCCTCGAACTTGTCCCAGTCGGGGTTCTTGGAGTCGAGTGTGAAGGGGTTCTTTCCTTCGTTCTCGAGGGCGGGGTTGTAGCGCCAGAGGTGCCAGTAACCGCAAGCAACGGCGTTTGCTTCTTCCTGCTGGCTCTTGCCCATACCGGCCTTGATGCCGTGGTTGATACAGGGAGCGTAAGCGATGATGAGCGAAGGACCGTCGTAAGCTTCAGCCTCGCGGATGGCCTTGAGTGTCTGAGCCTGGTCGGCGCCCATTGCAACCTGTGCAACATAAACGTAGCCGTAGGTCGAAGCGATGAGGCCGAGGTCTTTCTTGCGTACTCTCTTACCGCTTGCAGCGAACTTGGCGATAGCGCCGAGGGGAGTAGCCTTAGAAGCCTGACCACCGGTGTTGGAGTAAACCTCGGTGTCGACAACGATGATGTTGATGTTCTTGCCAGAAGCGAGGACGTGGTCGAGACCGCCGAAGCCTATGTCGTAAGCGGCACCGTCGCCGGCGATGATCCACTGTGAGCGCTTGGCGATGTAGTGGCGGTGTTCGAGGATCTGCTTGCAGATGTCGCAGTTGCAAGCCTCGCAGAGATTAACGAGCTCGTCGCAGATGGCGCGTGTCTTGGCAGCGTCGTTCTGGTTGTCGAGCCATTCCTGGGCGAGGACGTGTATGCGCTCCGAGCAGTCGGGGCACTCAACGGCCTTCTGCATGAGGGTAACGATGCGCTCGTGGAGCTTCTCGTTGGCGATGAACATGCCGAGACCGAACTCAGCGAAGTCTTCGAACAGCGAGTTACCCCAAGCGGGACCGTGGCCCTGCTTGTTGACGGTGTAGGGTGTCGAGGGAACAGAGCCTGAGTAGATAGATGAGCAACCGGTAGCGTTTGCAACCATCTCGTGATCGCCGTAGAGCTGGCTGATGAGCTTGACGTAAGGAGTCTCACCGCAACCTGAGCAAGCGCCTGAGAATTCGAAGTAGGGCTTAGCGAACTGGCTGTTCTTGGGGTTGAGCTGGATGTCAACGAGGTTCTGCTTAGACTCAACATGCTCTGTGCAGTAGTCCCAAGCCTTCTGCTCTTCGAGCTGAGACTGGAGGGGCTTCATGACGAGAGCCTTCACGCCCTTCTTGCCGGGGCAGACGTCGGCACAGTTTCCGCAACCGAGACAGTCGAGGGGATCGACGGCCTGGATGAAGCGCATGTCTGCGAAAGTCTTACCGATAGCGGGGAGGGTGTGGTCTTCGCCGAAGGGAGCTGCCTGCATCTCGGCTTCGTCGAGGACGAATGGACGGATAGCAGCGTGAGGACAAACGAAAGCACACTTGTTACACTGGATACAGTTCTCTTCAACCCATTCGGGAACGAATGTGGCAACACCGCGACGCTCGTACTTGGCGGTAGACTGTGCCCATACGCCATCGGCGATAGCGGCGAAGTCGCTCACCTTGAGGCTGTCGCCATCCTGAGCGTTGATAGGACGGCAGAGGTCCTTAACGAAAGCGGGTTCGTCGGTCTCGGGCTCAGCGTCGGCGGGGAGGTTGCTCCAAGCGGGATCGATAGCGAGCTGCTTGTATTCGTCACCGCGGTCAACGGCAGCGTAGTTCTTGTCGACAACGTCCTGACCCTTCTTGCCATAGCTCTTGACGATGAATTTCTTCATCTGCTCAACAGCGAGGTCGACGGGAATGACTTCGGTGATGCGGAAGAATGCGCTCTGGAGGATTGTGTTGGTACGGTTACCGAGGCCGATTTCCTGAGCGATCTTAGTTGCGTTGATGTAGTAAACGGTGATGTTGTGATCGGCGAAGTACTTCTTAACCTTGTTGGGGAGGTTCTTGGCGAGTTCGTCACCGTCCCAGATTGTGTTGAGGAGGAAGGTGCCGTTGTCGCGGAGACCGCGAGTCACGTCGTAGAGGTGCAGATAAGCCTGAACGTGGCAAGCGACGAAGTTGGGGGTAGTAACGAGGTAAGTAGAGCGGATGGGCTCGTCGCCGAAACGGAGGTGCGAGCAGGTGAAACCGCCGCTCTTCTTCGAGTCGTAAGCGAAGTAAGCCTGGCAATACTTGTTGGTGTTCTCGCCAATGATCTTGATGGAGTTCTTGTTAGCACCTACTGTACCGTCGGCACCGAGACCATAGAACTTGGCTTCGTAGATAGAACCGCCGAGAACGATGGGCTCAACGGGGGGAAGCGAAGTGAAGGTAACGTCGTCGATTATGCCGAGAGTGAAGTGGTCCTTAGGCTGGGGAAGCGCGAGGTTGTCGAATACGCTGATGATGTGAGCGGGAGTGGTGTCCTTAGAAGCGAGACCAAAACGACCGCCGACAATGAGGGGGGCGTTAGCATTGTTCTTGTAAACTTCGCAAACGTCGAGGTAGAGGGGTTCGCCGTTAGCACCGGGCTCTTTGGTACGGTCGAGCACAGCTATGCGCTTAACAGTAGCGGGGATTGCCGCGAGGAGGTGCTTGGCAGAGAAGGGACGGTAGAGGTGGACTGCAACGAGACCAACTTTCTCGCCCTTGGCCATGAGGTGGTCGACAGCTTCCTGAGCGGCCTGAGTGCCTGAACCCATGGCGATGATGATACGGTCGGCTTCGGGGTGACCGTAGTAGTTGAAGAGGTGGTATTCGCGACCGGTGATCTTGCTGATCTCGCCCATGTACTGCTCGACGATTTCGGGAACAGCCTCATAGTGCTTGTTGCAAGCTTCGCGGTGCTGGAAGAATACGTCGCTGTTCTCGGCCATACCGCGAGCAACGGGAGCGTCGGGAGTGAGGGCGCGAGAGCGGAACTTTGCGAGGGCTTCGCGGTCGAGGAGGGGAGCGAGCTCATCCTGCTCGAGGACTTCGATCTTCTGGATCTCGTGGCTTGTGCGGAAGCCGTCGAAGAAGTTAACGAAGGGAACGCTGCTCTTGATAGTAGCGAGGTGAGCTACAGCAGAGAGGTCCATAACTTCCTGAACAGATCCTTCGCAGAGCATGGCGCAACCTGTCTGGCGTGTAGCCATAACGTCGAGGTGGTCGCCGAAGATCGAAAGTGCGTGAGAGGCGATAGTACGAGCCGATACGTGGAATACGCAGGGGAGTAATTCGCCGGCAATCTTGAACATGTTGGGGATCATCAGAAGCAGACCCTGTGACGCGGTGTAGGTAGTGGTGAGGGCACCGGCCATCAGAGAGCCGTGCACAGCACCAGCGGCACCGCCTTCGGACTGCATCTCCTGAACCAGGACGGTTTCGCCGAAGATGTTTTTGCGGCCAGCAGCAGTCCATTCATCAACATATTCTGCCATAGTCGATGACGGGGTGATGGGATAGATGGCAGCAACCTCCGTAAACATGTAGGAGATGTGAGCAGCCGCCTGGTTACCATCACAAGTCAAGAATTTCTTTTCCTTACTCATTGGTTTGGATTGGTGTTGAATGTAATCTATTTAGACGTTATATTGTCGAAATCTGTGTGGCTATACAATTAGATAAAATAGCCACTGCGAAGATACGCAATTTCCGCGATTTACCCAAAAAAAAGTGCAATGGACGGGGGTATGAGGGGTAAAATGAAACAGGAGGGGCGGTGAGCGCATTTTGTAAGAAAGGGGATGTTTCGCAAAATAATCGTGGCGGGAGGTTGTAATTTTGTGCTATCGGGTGGAGATGCGGATGCCCGGCAAGGGAGTACATTGACATGTTGGAAATGGGGTGGTTTGCGCAGTGAGATGTGGCCGGGAATGGTGTGCCGGGTGAAAAATTGCGGTGAGATGTGGCGGAAATTACATTTTTTACTTGACAACGGGGTTTTGATGTATTAATTTTGCAGAGATTTGCCGTATTAGCTCCGCACGTGCGGTGGTATGTCGGGCGGATGAAAGTAAATGAGCAAAAATCGGAAGAGGAATATACCACTGTTCAGTTCGCAGGCTACGGCTACGGTGAGCGTCGCGATGGTGTTGCTGATACTTGGAATAGTGGCGCTGCTTGGTGTGGCGACGACTTCGCTGACGCGATCGGTGAAGGAGAATGTCGGTTTTGTCGCCATGCTGAAGGGCGATGTCACCGATGAGCAGGTGGGCGAACTCAGAGGCTATCTGTCGAAGGCGGCGTTTGTGAAGGATGCGAGCTATGCGAGCCGTGAGGATGTGCTGACCCGCTGGAAAGAGTTGTCGGGCGACGAGGATGACATAGCCGGGATGCTTGGCGTGAATCCATTCAGCGCGGAGATAGACGTGAAGGTCACGGCTGACTATGCGTGCAGTGACTCGATAGAGAAGATAGTGGCTCCGCTGAGGGGGCTGGCTTATATCGAGGAGGTGACTGTGCATACGGAGATGGTGGATTCGCTGAACAAGACTGTGGATACGCTTCAGTTAGCTCTGGTGATAGTGGCTATGGCGCTGCTTCTGATATCGTTCGGCCTGATAAACAATACGGTGAGGCTGACGGTGTACGGGCGGCGGTTTACGATACATACGATGCAGCTTGTGGGCGCGACGAACGCCTATATACGCAGGCCGATAGTTTCGTCGAACATGATAGGCGGCGTGATAGCGGGGTGCATATCGGCAGTGATATTGCTGGGGATGGTGTATTACTGCATGGAGATCGACCCGATGGTAGGGGAGGTAGTAGGCTATGAGGATGTGGCGATAGTATCGGCCGGAATGGTGATAGCCGGAATGCTGATATGCAGTGTGGCGGCTACGCTTGCGGCGAACCATTATCTGAAGTCGGACTATGACTCGATGTTCGGCTGATGAGGCCGCAAAGGATCAGAAATCAAAACAAAATAAAGAATATATGTCAATCAATGCAAACGGGGGCCTTGACCAGCAGAAAGCTACGGAGGGCCTTGAGGTTGAGAAATACAGTGATTTTCCGTTGGTGAAGATCAATTTCATAATGATGGCAGTGTCGGCGATAGTCACTGTTGCGGGTTTTCTGCTGATGCTCGGCAGCGGCTCGGGTGCGGACAGCTTTAATCCGGATATATTTTCGACGCGCCGTATAGTGGTAGGTCCGACGATGGCATTCATCGGTTTTGTGATGATGGGTGTGGCAATAATGTGGCCTAACAAGAAGGGTGAGAGAAAATAAGAAACTGGTTGAAATTTATTTTAAACAGTTTCTAAGAGAAGAAAACGAGTAGTAACTGAAAGAAAGAATGTATGAGCTGGCTTGACGCACTCATAATGGGAATAGTGCAGGGACTCGCGGAGTATCTGCCGATAAGTTCGAGCGGACATCTGGAGATATGCCGTTCGTTGCTGGGACTGGATCTGACTGGAGCGGAGGCGCTTGACTTTGACCTGGCGCTTCATGTGGCGACCGTGCTGAGTACGATCACTGTGCTGAGGTCGGAGTTTGTTCCGCTGTGCCGTTCGTTTTTCACATTGCGCCGTGACCAGAACACGAGCTATGTGTGGAAGCTGATATTGAGCTGTATACCGGTAGGTATAGTGGGACTGTTCTTCAAGGATCAGATAGAGCAGTTTTTCGGCAGCGGGTTGACAGTAGTGGGCATCTGCCTGATAGTGACAGCTCTTCTGCTGGTGTTTGCGTATATAAGCGGTATGCGCGCGTCGCGCAGGCCGCTGAACTATAACCGTCCGCGTGTAGACGGCCGTCAGGTGGGCTGGATAGACGCTATAGTGATAGGCCTGAGCCAGGCTGTGGCTGTTCTGCCGGGCCTGAGCCGTTCGGGTACGACGATAGCGACGGGAATAATGCTTGGCGACAATAAGGAGGCTGTGGCGAAGTTCTCGTTTTTCATGGTAATCATACCGATACTCGGTGAGGCACTTCTGGATGTGAAGGATATGCTTGCGGGTGACGGTCTGACGGCGAGTGTAGGCGGACTTCAGCTTGCGATAGGCTTTGTGTCGTCGTATGTGATAGGTTGTCTGGCGTGCCGCTGGATGCTCGATATAGTGAAGCGTGGCAAGCTGGTGTGGTTCGCACTGTATTGCGCGGTAGTCGGAGTGCTCTGCATAGTGCTGTGAAAGATATGACTGACATATCAGCAGATGAGAAGGATTTTATCTCGGGTGAGATAATCTGTGTGGACAAGCCACTTGGCTGGACAAGCTTTGATGTGGTGAAGCGTCTGCGCGGAGCCGTGTTGCGCCGTCTGAAGAAGAAGAAATTCAAGGTGGGTCATGCGGGGACGCTTGATCCGCTTGCGACGGGAGTGATGCTGATCACTACCGGCAGGGCGACCAAGAGGATAGAGGAGCTTCAATCGGGAGTGAAGGAGTATGTGGCCGAGATAGCGCTCGGCGCCACGACACCGAGCTATGACCTGGAGACGGAGATAGACCGGAGGTATCCGACGGAGCATATAACGAGAGAGCGCGTGGAGGCTGTATTGCGTCAGTTCACGGGACGGATAGAGCAGGTGCCACCGGCCTTTTCGGCGTGTAAGATAGACGGGAAACGGGCATACGACCTGGCGCGTGCTGGCCGTGAGCCGGACCTGAAGCCGAAGGTGCTCGTGATAGATGAGATAGAGCTGACGGAGTATAGTCAGGATAAAATAACGATAAGGGTAGTGTGCAGCAAGGGTACCTATATTAGGGCTCTGGCACGCGACATAGGTGAGGCGCTCGAAAGCGGCGGGCATCTGACGGGTCTTCGCAGGACGCGGGTAGGAGCTGTGGGTATAGCCGATTGCATGAGCGTTGACGGCGCTGTGGAGATGATAAACAACTGCTGTCTGGCACCGGAACCTGAAACTAACTGAAATTCATAAACATAGACGATATAAATGAAACTTTCGCAATTTAAATTCAAACTGCCGGAAGAGTTGATAGCGCAGAGCCCTGCGCCGAACCGCGATGAATCGCGCCTGATGGTAGTGCATCGCCGTAGCGGAGAGATAGAACACCGTGTGTTTAAGAACATCTTAGAGTATTTTGATGACGGAGACATGATGGTGTTTAACGATACGCGGGTATTTCCGGCGCGTCTTGACGGCAACAAGGAACGTACGGGCGCACGGATAGAGGTGTTTCTGCTGAGAGAGCTGAATGCGGAGAACAAGCTGTGGGATGTGCTGGTGGAGCCTGCCCGAAAGATAAGAATAGGCAACAAGCTATACTTCGGCGATGATGACTCGATGGTTGCGGAGGTGATAGACAACACGACGTCGCGCGGACGTACGCTGCGATTCCTGTATGACGGGCCTCGTGATGAATTCAAGGAGGCGTTGTTCAAGCTGGGCAAGACTCCGCTGCCGATGTATATAACCCGAGATGCGACGGATGAGGACGCGGAGCGGTATCAGACGATATTCGCCAGAAACGAGGGTGCTGTAGTGGCGCCTGCGGCGGGTCTTCACTTCAGCCGTGAGCTGATGAAGCGTCTTGAGATAAAGGGTGTGCATGAGGCATTCATGACAGTGCACAGCGGCCTTGGCAACTTCAGGGAGATAGATGTTGAGGATCTGACGAAGCATCGTATGGACTCGGAGCAGCTTGAGGTGAGCGAGACCCTGGTGGAGCAGGTGAACGCTACGAAGGATGCAGAGCACAGGGTTTGTGCAGTGGGAACGAGCGTGCTCCGCGGTCTGGCAACGGCAGTGAGCATGGGAGGCCACATAAAGAGCTACAGCGGCTGGACCAACAAGTTTATCTTCCCGCCGTATGAGTTTACGGTGGCAGATGCGCTGGTGTCGAATTTCCACATGCCGCTGTCGACGATGCTCATGATGGTTGCTGCCTTCGGAGGCTATGATCTTGTGATGAAGGCATATAACGTAGCCGTGGCGGAGAAGTACAGATTTGGCGCGTATGGTGACGCCATGCTGATAATAGACTGAGCATAGGCTGATAGTGTATGGGCTCGGCTAAAAGTCCAGAACCGCGTTGCACAGACAACCGAGAGCCGACGAGCGAGTATCTGACGCTGGCTGCACCATCGCAGGCGCAGTTGCGTGAGAAGATGAGCAAGTTTATGGCGTTTGCCTTTCCGGTTTCGACGGCAGAAGAGGCCCGGGAGGTGATCTCGGGTGTGGCAGACAAGTATCATGACGCCCGGCATGTTTGCTGGGCGTACAGGCTCGGTGCCGATGGCGGGATAACGCAGTCGAACGATAACGGGGAGCCGTCGGGGACGGCCGGCCGTCCGATACTTGGTCAGATCCGGAGTGCGGGGCTAACGAATGTGGCGGTGGCCGTTGTGCGTTATTTCGGAGGTATAAAGCTTGGAACCTCGGGGCTGATATCGGCCTACAAAGAGTCGACCCGTCTTGCCATAGAGGCTGGGGAGATAGTGAGCAAGTGTGAGACAGCACTTGTGAGCGTGAACTTCCCGTATATGGCGATGAACGATGTGATGCGTGTGGCGAAGGATCCGGAACTGCGGATAGTCGATCAGACGTTTGACAATACGTGCAGCATCACGATAGAGATACGAGCGGACCGGAGCGAGATGCTAATGACCCGTCTGACGGGTATTGACGGTGTGACTGCGGCGGGATAGCCTGACAGTGATGAAAATTGAGAAAAGAATAGTCCCGGCCGATGCCTAAAAGGTATCGGCCGGGACTATTGTATGGGGATGGCGGGTCAGTCGTGGTTGAACCGAAGCGGCATTCCGATGCGGTCGGCGAAGACGATGCCGTGCCGGTAGACAGGCCGTCCGTTGAGGAATGTCATGTCGACTTTGCCTCCGAGCTGGAGTCCGGCATAAGGGGTCCATCCGCAACGTCCCATTGCTGAGGCGTCGGTGATGTCGTAGGGCTCGCAGTTGTTGTCGAAGAGCACGAGGTCGGCGAAGTAGCCGGGGCGTATGAATCCACGACGGTCGATACGGAGAAGCGTAGCGGGCGCATGGCACATCTTGTTGACAACGGTCTCGACAGTCATGAGCCCTTCGCGGACCATGTCCATCATGACGGGTAAGGAGTATTGTATGCCGGGCATACCGCTTACGGCGGTGAGCGCTGAGCCTTCTTTCTCGCTGAGGAGGTGGGGCGCATGGTCGGTGGCGATAGTGTCGATGACGTCGTGGTTGACGGCGAAGAGGATGTCCTCGCGGTCGGTGGGACGTTTGATGGCAGGGTTGCACTTGATGCGCGCACCCAGTGCGGGATACATCTCATCGGTGAAGATGAGGTATTGCGGGCATGTCTCGCAGGTGATGCGTTTGTCAGCTACGGGTCCAGGGGAGAAGAGCCTGAGCTCGTCGCCGGTAGATATGTGCATGACGTGCAGTCGTGCTCCAGTCTCACGTGCGAGCTTTACGGCCCGGCTACTTGCCAGGAAGCATGCGTCGTGGTCGCGAATGACCGGGTGTGCGGCAATGGGCAGATCTCGTCCGTATCGTTCGACAAGGGCTTTCCGGTTGGCGGCGATCGTAGCCTCGTCTTCGGCGTGGACTGCGATGAGGGCATTGACTTCGCGGAAAATGCGCTCGATGGTCGATGGGGTGTCGACAAGCATATTGCCGGTAGAGGATCCGAGGAAGAGTTTTACGCCTGCGATATCAGAGTAGTCGGCACTTAGGAGGGTGTCGATGTTGGAGTTTGTGGCTCCGATAAAGAATCCGTAGTTTGCGGTGCAGCATGAGGCGGCGCGGCGTTTTTTGTCGTCGAGGGCCTCAAGCGTTACAGTAGGCGGATTAGTATTTGGCATGTCGATGACCGAGGTGACTCCACCAGCGGCTGCGGCGGCGCTCTCGGTTGCCATATCGCCTTTGTGTGTCAGTCCGGGATCGCGGAAATGTACGTGCTCGTCGATGACACCGGGCATCAGAATCTTGCCTTCGGCGTCGATAATGTCGGATGCCCGATGAAGCAGCTGCTCAGGGACAGGACCTTGTCCGAGGGAGTGGATAGTCTCGCCCTCGACAGCTACCCAGCTATCGGGGAGTGACTGCCCTTCGTTGACAAGGAGCGCGTTATGTATGACGAGGAGCTGAGAGGTGTCAGTTGTTTCCATATTTGGGATATTTCTTGAACATGGATCCGAGGCGTAGCCGCATCACTCCGAATACTGCCTCGCTGAATATGCCTGAAGACATTTTGCTTGTACCGAGGACTCGGTTGACAAATATGATCGGAACTTCGGTGATCTTGAATCCGTATTTGAAGGTGAGGAACTTCATCTCGATCTGGAAGGCATAACCTTTGAAACGGATATTGTCGAGGGGGAGTGCCTGCAGCACACGTCGTGTATAGCAGACGAATCCAGCGGTTGTGTCGCGAACGGGCATTCCGGTTACTATACGGACGTAGGCAGAGGCGTAGTAGGACATGAGTACGCGCCCCATCGGCCAGTTGACAACATTGACACCGGAAATGTAGCGAGATCCGATGGCGAGGTCTGCACCATTTACCGCTGTTGCCTCGTATAATTTCATCAAGTCGGCGGGATTGTGGCTGAAATCGGCATCCATCTCAAATATGTAGAGGTATTCGGGATGCTCAAGCGCCCACTTGAATCCGGTTATATATGCTGTACCGAGACCCAGTTTGCCCTTTCGTTCGAGCATGTGGATCTGTCCGGGCCGTTCAGCGATTTTCCGGCGGACAATATCGGCAGTTCCGTCGGGCGATCCATCGTCAATGACAAGAATGTCGAATCGTCGCGGGAGAGCCGCCACAGCATCGATAATTGCCGCTATGTTTTCTTTCTCGTTGTATGTCGGTATGATAACGAGACTGTCGGAAGGAGTGTGCTCCATTGCCAGTTATTAAAAGTTGAGTGAGAAACCGGCCAATCCGTAAATACCGCGTCCGGGTTCTCCAAGCAGAGTGATATCCTTGCGGTTGAGCAGGTTGTTGAGGTTGAGGAATACAGAGGCTTTTGGCGAGAAAGACCATCGACCACCGATAGAGATGCTGCTGAGGGTGGAGTAGTCAGCACTATATTTAGTAACCTCGTAAGCTCCGGTTGTACCGCACCATCCCGGATTATAGGTAACAGGGTTTCTATCATAAATCTTACGACCACCACGATATTGCCACTCAGCTTCGATCTCAAGTTCCTTGACCGGACGAATAGCCAGAGTCGCTGTTATGACACGCTTGGCACGGTCGCGCCATAGATAGTAACCTTTGTCATAATCCTGGGGTGCCATTTCCGCGCTTACTTCCACATCTACAATACGGCGGTAGCTATAGCCTGCAGCTATACCTGCGTGCCATCCATCAATGTCTACCGGACTCATGGCTACACCGGTTCCATATGCTCCGTAAATGTTATAGAAGGCGATTGGCATCAGCCATTCGTTAGCCTTGGCCCAGCCACCAAACATACGGAAGTATGCTCCGCTGAATGGTCCGACAGTCAGGCCTGCATCGAGAGTAACAGGCACATGACTGTTAAGATAACAGCTTACCGGACTCAGTCTGTAGGTGAAAGAATAAAGGGATGACAGAGTGTTCTGCACCTCACCACCGCCTGCCTTGGCCCAAAGTGTAAATGTAGGCTTTGGTTGCCAATTTACTTTGACATTAGGGGCGATATGAAAGGCTTTTCCAGAGTGAATTGTGAGGTCAAGACGCACACCGAGATCAGCAGCGAATGTTCCGGATTCGTAACGGTAAGAGGGGGTCAAGGTAGCCAACGCTTGTGTGTAGCTCTCATTAAGGAGTACGCCGTAAATATTGGAGTTGCGATCCGGTTTATTGGAATCATGTATTCCGGAAAATGTCAAGCCCAGCATTGCCTGCGATTCATCTTCGGGATTGGTGCGAAGAAGGCCTTCAAAACCGAAAATGTGCTGTTTATCAGCTGACTCCGAAATGCCATTACCAAATGCAAATATATTATAGTTTGCGGCAATAGAGTAGCGTAGATCGTTTACAGTTGACGAGAATGTAGCTTTAGAATCGAAGCGGATTATGTGTTGACGGCCTGTATTTGTAATTGCCCGATCAAAAGCGCTGGACGCGCTGTTCCGAGGTACATTATAGCGGTCATATCCATAGCCGAGTTCAATATTGATTGCTGAAGACTGTCCTATGGTTTGAGACATATTCAAGCCACCTGCAAATGTGTTGCGGCGGAACAATATCTTATTGATCTCAGTATCAATATAGTTTGTGGGAACTTCACTATGGAAGAAGGAGGCGTCGTACTGAATCCATGCGCCGAGCTGTGTGCGCTCGCGATCGATGATCCGGTAGCCGGCCGACAGGAGCTGGTCAAGAGTGGGGAAGTAGCCCAATGTGAGATATCCGCGCCAGGGGGACAGTGCTATAGAGTCGGCATAAGCAGCCGGCGACAGGGGGCTGAAAAGCGCCGGCACGCGTGTGGAAATAGTGCGTGAGCTATAGTCGAGCTTAGCCGGAGAAACGGCAGGCATCTCGATAGCCGGAGCGAGGCTCATGCGGTGTGCCTCGCGTAGCTGTGGAACGATACGGCGTTCGACGGTGATCTCCTTTTTGAGTCTGGCCTCATCGTTATCGTTCTTGTTGGTTTCTGTAGTCTGCGCATAGGTGGCGATCGAAAGCGATCCGGCCAGGGCGACAAATATGATACGGCTGTTCATTGCTTGCAGGGTGAATTGTGATTTTTACTTCATGCGTTCCTCAATCATGCGGGTAATGTCGGCCTCGCTACCGGGATAGTTGGTGCGGAGTGACTGGAGGTACTGGTTAGCCTCGAAGTCATCGCCTTCGGCGCGTAGCACATCGCTGAGCACAATGAAGCCTCTTGCGAGCCAATACTGATGTGGCGGATTGCTGTTTATAAAGGTGTCGATCGTCTTGTGAGCACGTTCGGTCTCGCCGCGCTTGAGCAGTGAGGCGCTCATGAGTACAGCGGCTTTCGAACTATTGATGTCTGTATTGCCGGCGGTTATGATTTTCTGCCATTCTTCTTCCGCTTCAGATGTACGGCCCATACGATCGAGGGCTTCGGCACGCAGTTCGCGGATCTCGGTGGTCGACTCGGCTCCTGCGGCCGTTGACGACAGCAGCTTGTCGGCAGCAGTGAGTGCCGCCTCATCCTGACCAAGAGCCGACGCTGCACGAAGCTGTCCGAGGCGGGCTTCATAAAGATGTGTCGGGCTGACGGCGCGGCTTTCAAGATCGGTGAATGTTGCCAACGCCTCTTCGGTGCGTCCGGCGTCTGTCTCGGCATCGGCTTTGATAAGCAGAGCGTCTTCAACAGTGTCGGCATCGGGATGCTTTTCGAGGAGCTCGGCGGCATATCGGTATGCTTCCTCATGGTTTCCGGCAAGCGACGCGGCCTCAGCCAGATAGTAGAGGGTGCGAGCACGGTGTGCGCCTTGTGGATACTTGTCGAGATAAGCCGACAGCTTGCCTGTGGCATCCGATGTGACGTATTCGCGCTCGGCCGCCTCAAAGGTAAGGTTGTCGAGGTCGGAGGCGTCAAGGCGGGGAGCATTGTTTACTGAAGCTATCCATTGAGCGAACTCATCCAGCCGGCCTTTGTCGGCGTAGTAGCGCTTCAGGTCGTCGGCGGCAAGACGTGCTTCCTCGCTGGTAGGATATGTTGTGATGACATACCGGTATGCACGTTCGGCCTCGTCGTTGCGACCTTCGCTGAGCAATGTGATTGCCATCTGCAGGTAGCCTTTTCGGCCAGTAGCGGTTGTGGAGTAGGAATCGGTGAGAGTCTTGTAGGTCTGCAGGGCCGAGTTGTTGTCGCCCATGGCCACCTGAGTCTCGGCCTTTTCAAGCAGAGCGTCGGCAACGAGGGCCGATGTGGGGAACTGCTCCATGAAATTGTCGAGCGCGGTTATCTTACCGGCATTGTCGCGCTGCAGTCCCTTCATGACTGCGTTCTGATAGAGCGCATAGTCGCCCGACGAAGGATTGAGTTCGTAAGCCCGGGCGTATTCGGTCGCTGCCGCTGCAAAGTCACTGTTATAGTACAGGCAGTCGCCCATGCGTGTATATGTGTCGGCCAGGCGGTCGGTAGATGCAGCTGCGCGTTTTGTCTCGGAGGCCGACTTTGCAAATGCGTCGTAGGCCGATGTGAAGTTTTCGAGCTGATATTCGGCATAACCGAGGTCGTACCACGCCAATGCACGGTTGTCATCGGCCGGAGCGTTTTTGATGTAGCCACGCAGTGCCGTAGCCGCCTCTTTGTAGCGTCCGAGTTCGTAAAGAGTCATGCCCTCCCACATACGGCTCTGAGCGGCTATTGAAGCATCGTATGGAGCTTTTGTTAGGGTGGCGGCTTCTTTTAGCCTGGGAAGAGCCTGGGCGTATTTGCCTTCGGCATATTCGCGGGTTCCGAGCAGGAACAGGACACGTTGGCGTGCCTCCTTTATCCGGTCGGATGGATTCTTTATCCGGTCGATTGAGGCGAGGGCTCCGGCATAATTGTTGTCCGACATATAGCCGGAGATTATGTATTCCTCTACTTTCGGGGCATAGGTGGAGCGGGGATACTTCGAAAGGAATTCTTCGAGAGTGCGTACCGAACTGCCAAATGGTGCGCGTCCTCCATCGACTGTCGCTACGGCATAGTTGTAGAATGCCGTTTCGGCCACCTGAGGGTCATATTCTCCTCGTCGGGCCGAGTCGAATGCCATGAGCGCATTGTCGGTCTTGCCGGTAGCTGCATATGCTTGTCCGAGGTATAGCCAAGCGCTCTGCTGCATTGCACCGAGATCCTGACGGTGTGTCGCATCTGTCTGTATGTCGGCCGATACGACGCGTCTCAGCAAACTTATGCAGTTCTTGTATTCCCCCTTGCCATATTCATCGGTGCCAAGTATGTAGAGGGCTGTCGGATCGGGCTCTTCCACGGCATCGGCATATAGCCAGAGCAACGGTATAGCTTCCTGAGTGCGTCCGAGGGCATAGAGAGCCTCGCCGCATACACGGTTGGCTTCGGGATGAAATGCAGTGGCGTTGCTTGCCAGAACCTTCCTACCCTCGGCAAGAGCCTTCTCATTGTCTCCGAGGGTATAATATATCTGGCTCATATAAGCCCACGCGGCCGGAGCGAGCTCAGGGTCACCGGAACGTCCGGGTGCCTGGAGCAGCGATAGCGCCTTTTCGTACTCACCATCGCGATAGGCCATATAGCCAAGGTAGAACCGGGCTGCATTGGCATATGGGTCGCGGCCACCTGTCGCCAGACGGTTGAACAGCGACTCGGCCTTGGCATAATCAGCCAAAAGGAGATGACAGTAGGCCGTGCGATATATCAGATCGTCATCGGTTGCCTGGTCGAGGGCTCCGTATGGGACCTCCGTATAATAGTTGAGCGCTTCGCCATAGCGGCCGTTGCCAAAGTAGTAATCGCCTATGGCCATCACCGCATTCAGGCGGCGGGGCGATTCGGGGTAGCGGTCAATCCACTCTGCCAATAGCCGTGGCGCCTGCTTGTTTCCATCATGCAGGGCAGCGAGAGCCTGAATATATTCGGCCTCTTCGGTTTGCGACTGCGATGCGTCGAGACGCAAAGCCTGTTGGGTCTGTTGATTGGCACCAAGGCAATTGAGATCGGCAAGCATCGTGCGGCCCCTGTCGATATAGCCGGGGGCTGCAGGGGAGTTCGATACGCGGCCGAAGGCATGGTTACCCGTCAGGGAGGCGGCAGCCAATAGCGCGCCAACTAATATGTTATAGCATTTCATCTTCAAAGAAATGTGTGGTATTTCGTTTATCCTACAAAATTACACACAAATCCCAAATAATCACTATCTATAGACCTCTTTATATTAAAAAAACTGTCTGAGTGACAAAAATAACGGTTCTCGGGGGATAGTGGCCGGAGGTATTGTCTGTGCTGAACTGCGGACGGCGGCTGTCCTCGGACGGCCATGAGTGAGAAAATATACCGAGACGTGTATTGCCGATGAAAATATCTGAAAATATTGTGACTGATATATAAGACGTAAGTAGCTGTATTGCAGCAACGTATCGATGTGTGTAACAACTCCGTAACGGAATTAACGTTCATTAACGCAGTAAGGTCTTGCAAG
>CANRVB010000041.1 GCA_947643165.1 uncultured Porphyromonadaceae bacterium
GTGGAGAGTGGAGGGTGGAGAGTGGAGGGTGGAGAGTGGAGGGTGGAGAGTGGAGAGTGGAGAGTGGAGGGTGGAGAGTGGAGAGTGGAGGGTGGAGAGTGGAGGGTGGAGGGTCGTGATGACAGATAGGAGATAGGGTGTGCTTGATAAGACTTATCAAGCACACCCTATATATTTGATCTGTATGACCGGTTTATTTGAGGCGGTAGGTGACGAGGACTCTGTTAGAGTCTTCGTTGAGGCCGGCCAATGCGCTGCCAGAAGGCTTGTAGGGTGCATTGTCGGGAGTGGCCCGGTAGTATTCAATTACCTCTGTAGCGTTGTAGGAGCATACAAAGGTGTTGTCGGGTCTGGTCTCAACTATAGATGTCGGGAAGAATGGAAATCCATCGGCCATTTTCTCCGCCCATCCGTTTAATGTGAACCAACCGCGTCCTTCGCGCATATTCCAGATAGCGGATCCTATGACCATGCGGTTGAGGATAAGATAGTCTTCGGACGTAAAGATGGCGGCGAGGTTGTATATGCCTTCGGCCATTGTCTGAGTCCGGGCTACCTCGTAGTCCTCGCCACGAGGGAACTGAGGCATTGGTTTGCCGAACTTTGTTATGGCGAACGGCTTGACCGCATGAGTAGAGTAGTCGACGCTGTAGATAGTGTCGTTGAGGGGCTGTAGGGTCAGTGCGCTCTCAGCATTGTAGGGGCACAGGTCAGGCTGGCTATCATAATAGGCTATCCATGTGTTGATCTTGAAATGCTGCGGGATGATGATGTCGAATGAGCCGTCCATCGGATTGCCTTCGGCGAGCGAGTATGTACCATAATTCTGATTGTCGAAAATGACAGCGGAAGTAAACATGAATTCCGATGAACCGGGAACTGAGATCACGGTGTTGAGGCCCATAAACGGTTCGTATCTGTCGTTAGAGCTGGCAATGTGATCGCCAGTGCTGATGCTATACAGGTGGACACACCGGTTCCATTTGTCGAAGGCAAAGAGAGTGTCGTTGCGCGCAAGTATGGCGTCAATCGAATGATATTCACCGGGTCCCTGCCCCATCATGCCTATCTGTCGGATGAACCTGCCGTCGAGACCGAACTGAAGTATCTTGGCATCGTGTGATTCAGCCGTGCATGTGGCCAGGACAAGAATGGTAGAGTCGCATGTGATTGTCTGATCGACCGCGTTGAACAGCGAGGCTTCGGTTGTTTCGAGCGGGGTGATGGTTATGCTTTCGTATAAGTCGTCCAGCTCCCACGAATCAACTTCAGCAAGCTCCTCCTTGTCGATGACAAACACTTCATCTTGTTTATCCCCAGTGGCCTTGTCGGTGCAAGCGACGGTTACCAAGGATATTGCAGCCGCTGTAAATATTTTCCACTTCATGATATTACATCTTCTCGATTTCTGTGGTACTTACGACTGTGGATCCGATTCTTCGTTGATCGCACCAAGATCCTTGCTGCTCTCCATCACAACTCAGTGTACATATGACAACTTTATATGTAACACCTTTTTTGAAGGTTCCAGAAATTGAGAGGCCATTTATGGTGATACCTCCTTCAGGCGAACTCATAATCAGATGTTCCGTAACCTTAGGGACGAGATATCTGTTGGGAACGTAGTTCCAAGGATCCGGGGGTATAAGTCCTGTCCCGGAGCCGGTTCCGGTACCAGTACCACTTTCAGGATCCGTGGGTGTAACTCCTCCACCCTCTCCACCTTCTCCAGGAACAGTGGGTTCTGAAAGTGCATTGATATTGGTAATTACAATTCCAGAATATTCATGTTTGGCTGCTGCTGCGGCATACGCTTTTAACCCGAAGATAACAACAAGGGCTAATATAACACTTTGTATAGTTAGTTTAAGCATTATTGATAT
This sequence comes from uncultured Porphyromonadaceae bacterium, assembly GCA_947643165.1. Taxonomy (GTDB): domain Bacteria; phylum Bacteroidota; class Bacteroidia; order Bacteroidales; family Muribaculaceae; genus Paramuribaculum. The sequence goes on from CANRVB010000041.1 coordinate 1,884, forward strand.
TATGATTGTTAATGACTGATATTATGATTGTCAATATTAGAGTGGTTATAACATATGTGATTGGTTATAACAGATAATAATGGATTTCACTCGCGATCGAGCTTTTGTTTCATAGGCAGATTATGTTTGGATAGTATTTGCCGTGCTTCCCGGCGCATTTGTTCAATTGCGGGGGAATGCGTTTTGGGCTGTTTGGTGAGGAGAATATCGGCTTCCTTGATCATGAGCGCAGTGTCGGCCGGAGATTGAGCATAGAGCCTCATGAGGAGGAAGTGGGGATAGAGGCGGTGGGGCACCCGCAGGGCCGCACGGTGGAAGCAGTACTCGGCGGAATCGCGCATTTGCATGGCCTGATAGTTGAGGCCCATAAGATTGAGGGGCATGGGATCGGACGACTTGCGGAGTATTGCCTGCAACTCGCTGTTGGAACTTTCGTAACGCCGGAGCTGCTGCATACGCTGCGCATGGTGGAACCCGGGGTTGATATCGACAGCGCGCATATCGGCGCAAGCGCAGGTCCATGCCAGGACAAAGGGTATGAAAAGGGCTGTGCGGAGTAAAGCATTACGTGAGAGCAGCAGTGACACGGCGACAACAAGCCCGATAAGAACACGGAACACCAAGAACTGCAAGGGGTAAGAGGCAAAGCAGACCACAATAAGAGCCACAGTGACACCCGCCAGGCCATAGTGGCGGTTCCGGAGGTAGATAACGGCGGCGGTAACGAGTGAAGCGGCAAACAGCAGCATGGCGGGCACACCGTAGGCTATGCCTATCTGCAGGTATTCGTTGAAGACATAAGCGGGAGTTCCGGCCAACATGGCGTCGCGCGGCGAGGCATTGCCGGAGGCGAAGTATGCCTCCTGAGCGTGGCCGTAGGCACCGGCCACGTATTCCCAACCTACGCCTGCAACGGGATGACCGGTGAGCGCGGATGCCGCGATCTTCCAGAGCAGCAGCCGTCCGTCGGCAGAATCGGGCTTAAGCATGTAAGCTCCGGCCAATGCGGCGGCAGCAACAATACAGACGGCAGAGGCTATGAGGAGTATCTTTTTAAGGCCAAGACGGCGGATAGCATCGCGGTTGACGCCCAAGAGTACAACCGCCGTACCGGCCGCCGCGGCGAGCCAGCCTGTGCGGCTCATGCCGCCCGGCATCAGCAGGGCGCACAGGAGAATATAGCCTGCGGCGAGAGCCCTGGCATACCGGTTGGAGCGGTTGGAGGAATATAGCCAGACGGCAAGAGGAAGCAGACATCCGATAAAACACCCGTAGGGGCCGGGATTGTAAAAAGATCCGGTAACGGGGTATCGCGGATGTCCGCTACCTACTACATCAAGAAGTTGCAACACGCCCCACACGCATTCAGTAAGGCCGGAAGCTATCAGCAACAGGCACAGAACGCCTGTCAGGCTGAAGCCTGAACGGATTACGGGCAAGAGCGGGCGGGATATGTGGATTGCTTTGAGCATTTTAAGAATAAAGATGGGTGGGGTGTTAATGGCTGTGTAACATTCCGGAGATCTCGATAGAGAGTTCGGGCTCAATGTTGCCGAATATATCGACAGTGCGGTAGAAATAGCCGGTCTCCTCGTTTTCGCTGAACCTGATGGTCAGGACGGCCTCGTGGCCGGGAGGGGAGGTATACGCGATGGTGAAAGGTATGCGGTGGTGCAGTAGCATGATGTGACGACGTCGTCGAGTACGAAGTCGTGGGGTCCGGTGTTTCTTACGGTCAAGGTGCGAACAATAGTGTCGCCGTGGGAGACGTTGCCCAGCGGCAGGCTGAGGCTCGAGGCGGAGAGAGTGGTGAGCGGCAGGCGCGCAGGGTTGATGGAATCGTCGGCGAGTATACGCCCGTAGAGATCAAGGACCCTCGGATTGACGGCGGGATCGCCTATGGCGAGGACCTTGTGGTTTCTGTCGATGAGAAAGGTCTTAAGATCGTCACGGACAGGGAAGCGGTTGATGGCGTTCAATGTGTCGGCAGGGTCGATCCACATGGTAAGCCGGTCGTAGTTGTCGCGATAGAGCAGCCGGCGGATCTCGCGCATGTCGGCGGGGTTGATAATGCACACGAATCCTACGGGGCAGTTGGCGCTGTCGGACAGCCGGGAGAGAATGTGCGGATATCGGCTGAGATGCATGCGGCAGGATGTACAGCCGTCTTTGTCGAGATAGCGCAGGATGACAAAACGATTGTCGGGAAAGCGGGAGTCGGCGGAATCGCCGTCGGTGGTAAACAGACCCAGATGCTGTGGCAGATTCAACTCACGGCCGATCCAGCTGTTGACGGTTTGGGCAAGTTGGTCGGACGCGGTGTCAGACTGCTGAGAGTCAGTGGATTTTAGGAAAATTACAGATGTGATTATACTGATAGTCAGTATAATCAGACACAATTTTACGGTTGTGTTACTAATTGTAGGTTTCATTTGAGCCGATATTTCAACATGATAAGGGTCTCGGGCTCGAAGTTTGCCAATAAATTCATGTTTTGCTGAGTGATCAGTAATGCGGGACTTTCCTCTAATTTCTCTTTCTCCATGACCGCATAAGCATATTGGCTGTCGGTGTCTGCGATAAGCGGAAAGATGCGGGTTGAGTTTTCCATCAGCTTTATATGGCCAGAAGTACCGGTATCGCGGTCAATAATGTAGTATCGCATACCATTCAGACCAGGCTGACTGGAAGAAAGGAGGAAGATCTTGCCGGCAGATATATCAATACGCAACGGAATATCCTTATTGAAGGAGAATATATCGGGGTCTTTGGAATCATCGCTGATCTGGAGGTCGGCTTTGGTGATGAAATCATCGGAGAGGTTCAGAGCGATGTGGCGGGAAATTTCCGACAGATCCGGACTTAGCGCATAGATATGGCCAGTGAAGGCGGGAGGGATGAAGAGTATGGTGCTGTCGGCGTCGATATGCATACAGGAAGTCTGCATGCTGCTGTTTACAATAATTTCATCGCCGAAAGAAAATAATTCGGATATTTCTTGCGAGAGGGAATTACAAGTGAACAGTCGATCGGGGTATGTGCTGACGCCTGAGGGCAACAGCAGATGGCGGGAGGCGGAGAGGTCGGACAGATAGCTGAACATGAAACAATCCTGACCTACCTGAGTAGGTAGGTCAGCCGACATTATTTTGCTGAAACAAGTGTCATACTTGACAAATTCTTTTGGAGTAAGAATCTGAACGGTAGTGTCGGAGGGATTGATAGAGAATCCCATTATAACGGAAATCTCTCCAGGGCCTTGTCCACGCATTCTGTCGGAGCAGTCGATGAAGTGACCGTCGTAGCTGAAGATATGGAGGCTCTTCCGGTTGTCCAAGATACCGAAGAGTCCGGCCCGGCACTGAACTTCGGCTATACCATGCGGGTAATAATCGCCGGCGAATTCCAAAGGGATGAGGCTGACTTCGGAAAAAACATCTTCCAACCGGATCGTTTCGGATCGGGATATGGAGTATTCAAAGTCAGCGGCATGATGATTCTTCTCTTGGGTACAAGCGACCAGAAGAATTCCCATAAGGAATATTATACGGATGCAGATGAAGCGAAGCATAGGAACAAACATCTATCAGCAAGGTGTCGAGCAGTAATCAGCTTGATATCCACTGAATTCACAAGGATGAACCATCCATTCATTGCACATAACCCATTTTCTTAGGTTCTCTTTGTGACACTGACCTTCGAACCCAGGCTCACAGGTTATAACTACTTCCGGGAGTTCGATGTCGACTGTAAGCGCTTCAATATTTGATAACGTCATAGTTGATAAATGTGGGGCTGCTGTAGATTGGGCACGTATACCCAAAAGTACAATGCAACAAACAGCTATTACTGAGATAGCCTTGAACATAGTTTTACTCATATCTGATTATTTTAGTTAAAGTGATTTATTCTCATGATCTCCGGGGGCTTTGCCATAGACTGCTGTCATAGCTGTATGGCTGATAAAGGAACTGCTGGGTGTTGTCGCGGTAGAAGAAGGGCATCTCTTCGCTGCCGGCCGTAAGGTCTTTGAGCCAGAGCAGAGCCCCGGCGGGGAGATTGGGGAAGATCAGGCTGCCGGAATCAGCCACTTTCCGCCCCACGGACTGCCATCCGGCGCCATCGACCCAACGGAACAGCTCGTAGGTGTGGCCAATGGTCACGGCATTGTCGGCATTGACAGGGGCGAGGTTGATGGCGGTGATTGTGACGGGGCCGGGAAGTGAAAGGTTGATGGCGGAAGAGTCGACGGGTGCGGTTGTCATATTTCCATCGTAGGCTTTGTTGTCGCCGGGGGATAGGGGAACGGGGCCGTCGCCGGTGAGCCATTGGAGCACGGATATCTCGCATGCGGCGGGGGTAGAGAGGCGATAGTAACGGTAGGGACCGCTTGCATGGAACCGGTAGCGGGACACAGCGGGGGGTGGTGTGGAACCGAGGGTCCACAGCAGCCGGGCATCGGAGAAATCGGCGCGGTTGGCACCGCAGACAGTTGTGCCGACCAAAGTGGCGGCACGACGGAGCAGACGCTCCTTGAGGGGGTATTTGCGGCGGAGCGTGACATTGACCAAGGTGTCGGGCGATCCGGCGAAACGGGCTGGGGTGACGAGGGGGAGTCCACCGGTGGTATCGTTGACCCAGAATGGGCGGCTCACGACTTGCCCGATGCCGTCGGGATAGGTTGTGGCCACATACCACACGGTGGGCACGACATGGCGGAAGATGGCTTTGCCGCCGCTGACGAATGCCGCCGTGAACGGGTGGAGGCCGTTGTCGCGCCGGTGGAATGTGGAGAGGTAGACAATGGAGCTGTCGGGCACTCCGGGGAGATCCAACCGGACTGTGACGGTGGCATCGGTGACGTCGGTCCGGCAGGGTGAGTCGAATCCAGGCGGTGCATACATGTCGTGGCGGTAAGGGAGATCGGAGCAAGGGGCATATGTGTCACGGTAGATGTTCATGACTTCGGGAGAGTACCAGTCGCCGTTGCCGGGATAATCGCCGGTCTCCTCGGCGCTGAATTTAATCCACTTGCCGTTGGCGGAGTCCCAGACGGCGCAATGATAGTGATGGGACTTCATAGTGCGGTAGCCGGGATTGTGCTCGACGACACACGGGATGCCAATGGCGCGGAGATTGAGACAGGCATGCACGGCCATGTCGGCGCAGTCGGTGAAGTCGGAGTAGAACAGATCGTTGAGACCGTCGCGTTGAGCGGCATGGCGTGGTCCACCCTGCTTGCGCAAACGGGCGACGCTGCAGTTGTAGTGGTGGATGATAGCCTTGAGATCGGTGATTGAATCGGGGAGTCCGATGTTTTCGACAACCCAGCGGTAGCGTAGGGCGTTTGTGACATTCTGACCGAAGCCCGGGGATGCACGGTAGGGTAGGAGATATTCGCAAAATTGCTCAAAGCTGAGACCGGCGGCGAAAGGGGAGGTTCGCCACTGCCTGACGGCGTGGTCGATGTGGGTTGTAAGAAATTCGTAGGACAGCAACCCGGCATCGGGATGGATACCGTCGGCCTCATAGGAATAATGCCAACCCATATTTTCTATCAGGAAGCGGGCGGCGGCATAATGCGCGGATGTTGTATCGTCGGCATAATGATCCAATACCCGGACAAGGACGTCAGTGTTTTCGCCCGCAGATCCGGGAATAAAACTATAACGGCCGGTGCAAGCGGAGGCTGCCAGGAGCGCCGCAATGCATACAGCTATGTGTAGCTTTATGGGATTCATGGTATGTGATATGGTAGATAATGATCGTACAGTAACGCGGAAAGAGGCGTTAGACGGGGCAAATGTACAAATATTATTTAAGATGTGAAATAATATTGAAAAAATCTACGGTGAAAAAAGTCGGACGTAGGTTGTGAGGGTGGAGAGTGGAGGGTGGAGAGTGGAGGGTGGAGAGTGGAGGGTGGAGAGT
>CANRVB010000042.1 GCA_947643165.1 uncultured Porphyromonadaceae bacterium
AATTGGCTACACACTTTTGAAGATGCCGAAAATGTAGCAAGTGTGTAGCAAATTAGGCTGTAACAATCTGATATGATACAACTTACAAAGGCGCATATCGGACTGTCTTCCAATCCATAATTTGGATAATATCTGAAGATACAACCGGCACTCGATCTAATTGAGCCAACCAATTGGGCATATCTTTATTTATCCAGCCAATAACCTCAATAATTTCATTATGAATTTCGGTAACGCGGTTCATATTCCAGCAAATAGATTCATTGTGAAACACACGGTTACGAAATGTCCTGAATCGGTTGAGTGGTGCTGATACATTTTTTCGTTGTCGTTTATTCTTGGGCATATAAGGAAATGCACGGCGCAAATCTTTCCATAATATTCGTTCATATTCGCTATTCAGCAGCGACACCCAAAATCCCAAAGTAAGCTCCGCAATTACCTTCGGAGGTGTTATTTGCTCGTGTCTTCCGGAAATTTGCTTTATTGCACTAGTAATATACCGGTTCAGATTTGACAACCCCGGAGTATTCGGAAATATAGCATACCAATCGTCTCGTCCTGCCATAGCTGATAGTTCGCGGCATAAAGCATTTCTTAATGTCACTTCAAATACAGACAATGGAACATACATAGCTTCCGATAGCCTGAGATTGCAGTGATAATGCTCGATCGCTTTATTTTCGTTGTCAGGATACAATGAAAAATAGCGGTCCATCCGCTTGTCTGAAAAAACTTTATTGAAAAACTGCTTATTGTATGCCATATAATTCCTAAATTTGCATCGCAGTCCCGGTAATTCCTCTCCCTGATAACAGATGCAGGTGAAGAATCCGGGTTTTTTTATGCTTTTACATAGGTATTATAATTAAATCAATTATAATAAATTCAGTCCAAACGGTGCCGGTGGTGTAATTTCACTTCGCGCCCATAAGGTGACATAGGGTTACTGTAGTTCGGAGTCTTTCCAACTCATGGGTGCGGAGATGTTCAGCGGGAGGGTGGATGTGATATTGTCGGATGCGTTGCCGACAAGTATTTCAAATTTGCCAGGTTCGACTGTCCACATAGCAGTGGAGGGATCGTAGAATGCAAAGGCTGATTTGTCGAGGGAGAGTGTGACGTCGGTGGTCTGTCCGGGTGCGACGGGGACTTTCCTGAAGGCTTTCAGCTCTTTGTATGGGCGTCTGATGGTTGACTTGACGTCGCGCACGTATACCTGGATAACCTCAGATCCGTCGATGTGGCCTGTGTTTGTAACTGGAACGGTGATGGTGAGCGAACCGTTTCCATCGAAGTCGGGTGCCGATAGCCGTGCTTTGCCAAGACTGAATGTGGTGTAGCTCAGGCCATGGCCGAAGGCGAAGTTGACGCGGGATGGTTTCAAACGGTCGGTGTAGCGGTAGCCAACGTCAATTCCTTCTTTGTAGATGACGTCGCCGTTGGTGCCGGGATACATGGTGGAGTCGGATGTGGCGTGGGCTGCGTAGTCGGTGAGCGAGCGGGCGAATGTGAAGGGGAGTTTTCCGGATGGGTTGACGTCGCCAAACAGGATGTCGGCTATGGCATTTCCGGCTTCGGAACCGATGTACCATCCCTGAATTGCAGCTGCAACATTGTCGATCCATGGCATGGCATAGGCATTGCCGGTGAGATTGACCACGATGGTGTTGGGGTTGGCTTCGGCAAGAGCTTTTATGAGCCGGTCCTGATCGTAGGGGAGGTTGAAGTCTTTACGGTCGCTGCCCTCGGAATCTTGATGGCCGGATTTGTTAAGGCCGCCTATGAATATCACGATGTCGGCGTCTTTTGCGGCTGTGGTAGCATCGGCTATAAGTTGTTCGGCATTGCGTGAGTCGTTAAGGTCTTGTCCGGTTGTCACTCCGTTGTATTCGCCGGTGACGTCGCCTACATATCCACGTTGGTATGCGACATCGATGCCTCGGGAGGAGGCTTTGGCGCGGATGCCATCGAGGGGCAGGATTTCACGCTGGACCTTGAGGGATGATGAGCCGCCTCCAACGGTCATCATCTTTATGGCGTTCTCACCTACGACGAGGATTTTGCCGGTGGTTCGGGCGATTGGAAGGATGTTGTTGTTTTTCAGGAGTACAATGCCTTCGGTGGCTATTTTCCGGGCAGCCTCGTAGTGTGCGTCGCTGTTGAGAGATCCGTAGGGGCGGTTGCGGTTCATTTCTGTACGCATGATCAGCCGCAGAACCCGTGAGGCTTTGTCATCGAGGTCGCTCATTGGAAGAATTCCGTCGACGATAAGTTGTTGATATGGTTTGGCGAGGTAGTAGTTGTCGTAGGCATTGCTCGTTCCCCAGTCGAGCCCGTTAGTCCAGGATCCGAATTCCATATCAAGACCGTTCTGAGCCACTTTCTCGGTGTTGTGTACTGCACCCCAGTCGCTTATGGCCGCGCCGTCGAATTGCCAGTCGCCTTTAAGGATGTCGAGGAGCAAAGTCGCGTTCTCGCAGGCATGGTCGCCGTTGTACTTGTTGTAGCCCGGCATTATGGCCCACGCGCCGCCTTCGGTGACGGCAGCCTTGAATCCGGGCAGATAGATCTCATGGAGAGTGCGGTCGTCGACAAGTACGTTTACGCGGGTTCGGTTCTGCTCCTGGTTGTTCAGCGCATAATGCTTCACGCATGCGGCCACACCGTTTTCCTGTACGCCTTTAATGTAGGGGACTACCATGCGCGAGGTGAGATATGGGTCTTCTCCCATGTACTCGAAGTTGCGTCCGTTGAGGGGCGTACGGTTTATGTTGACGCCAGGGCCGAGCAATACGTTTTTGTTCCGGTATCTGGCTTCCTCGCCAATCGACCGGCCGTAGATGGCCGACATTTCGGGGTTCCAGGTTGCGGCGAGGCATGTCAGAGCCGGAAATGCCACACAGGAGTCGTTAGTTGCTCCGGCCTGGTCCCATTCGTCCCAGAGAACGTCTGGGCGTATTCCGTGAGGGCCATCGGTACACCAGATGCCTGGTATTCCGAGCCGTTGCACTCCGGGGGAGCTGAATTTGCTTTGGGCGTGTATGATAGCGATCTTTTCGGCTGTTGTCATGCGCGATAGAGCGTCGGAAACGCGCTCCTCAATGGCGCAAGAGTCGTTAAGATAGATCGGGGTTGAGGCATGGGTTGCGGCCGATGAACATAGAAGGGCCAAGATCATGGGTTTGATTTGAGGTATCATCGCTTTATGGGTTATAAATGTCAGGGGCGCTCCAGGCGTTGCTGTGATATGTTTTGTCAAGATCGGCAATATAGTGTCGGAAGTCCCGTAGTGTGTGCAAAAGTACACAAAAAAACGAGATCAGATACATGGGTGAGATAAAAAGATCAGAACTAACTGTAGTGTGTGTATGTTCTTAAGAATGGAAAGGTATGTTGCCTCTCACAATCAGTAATCCCTCCTACAAAATTATGGACAAAGACAAATATGTATGTGAAGTATGCGATTGGATCTACGATCCGGAGTTAGGTGATCCAGATGGCGGAATAGCACCCGGCACATCGTTTGCCGATCTGCCCGATGACTGGGTGTGCCCAGTCTGTGGTGTAGGCAAGGATCAGTTCAAGAAAGTCGACTGACAACTTTGGGAGAGCATAAGCGGTCTGTGATAGTGCGGAAGCTTATGCTCTCGAAACAATTATGACAACAGTTAGATTTACCGTTCCGACATGACCGATCAAGTAACAGACAGAAGTACGTCGGCGGCCCCTTTCGACCGTCGGGAATACATATTCTTTATCATCTTCATAGCAATCATCGGATCGTTCAGCTCGCTCGTCAACGACATGTATCTGCCGACGGTGCCTGCTATGATGAGGGAATTTCATACCACTCCATCGATGACACAGCTCGGCATATCGGCTACAATGCTGGGACTGGGGATAGGATCGGTGGTATGGGGTTCGCTGAGCGACCGTTATGGGCGCAAAAGGATATTGTTGCTGTCGATAGCTGTATTTGTGATAGGGACTGTTGTCGCGATTTTTTCACCAGACATAGATTTCTTCATAGGGTGCCGTCTGTTTCAGGGTATCGGTGCCGGAGGTTCGATGGTGCTTAGTTTCTCAATACCTGCTGACCGTTACAGCGGACGTCAACTGGCTGTCATAATGTCGGTTGTCGGGGCGCTTAACGGATTTGTCCCGGCAGCGGCGCCTCTTGCCGGAGGATTCATGGCCGATCGTTTCGGCTGGCGAGGAATTTTCATAGTACTTCTGGTAATAGGTGTGGTAATGCTTTTCTGGACTACCCGACGTCCGGAGAGTCTGCCGTTGTCGCGACGGATCAAGGTACCGGGTATAATGAGCTATGTCCGCGCTTATGCCGCTTTGCTCCGTAACCGGCGGTTTATGATCTATGTCCTTACCAAGGCAATCGCTATAGGACTGCTATTTTCATACATATCCTCGGCTCCGTTTATCATTCAGACACATTACGGCATATCCGCAGCGCATTTCGGGCTGATTTTCGGAGCAAACTCGCTGGCCCTCATAGGTGGATCCATGCTTGTGTCGAAGCTGAAGAATATCAAGGGTTGCCTTCTGTGGGGCGGGACAGTGATGTGTCTGTTTGCGATTGCCGAGGCGGTTGTATTGTGGCTTGATTGTGGTTTGACCGGCTATGAGATAGCAGTTGTACCGATGTTGTTTGGATCGGGTATGGTGTTTTCCACAGCAAATGCGCTTTCGATGGAAGTAGGACGTGATGATGCCGGATCGGCGTCTGCGATTCTTAATGTGGTCAAATATATCTTTGCGGCAGTGGTCACACCTCTTGTGGGACTTGGAAACATAATGCACAGTACAGCGGTAGTGTTCGTATGTGTAGCTTTGGTATCGGCCTTTTTCCTTATGCTTGTGCGACGCCTGAGTCCTCTGGCCGCTATAAAATCGTGATTTGCTGACATAATACTTGGGTTAAGTAACTTTACGTAAAGTTAAAACATGTTTATTTATGCCGATTGCGTCAGTTCATTAGGCTAACTTTGCCGCCTGAATTTTTGTCCCGGAGTATACTGCGATATTGTTTGCGGCGTGTTTCGGGTCAGCAAAAACTGATCGCATGAATAAAACATTTACCGCCGTGACGGCGATTGCTCTGCTTGCAGCAGGAGCTGTGCAAAGTGTTAAGGCAGAGGGTTATCAGGTAAACACTCTCAGCTCAAAACAAAATGGTATGGGTCATACCGGAACGGCTCTCAAGCTTGGCTCTGAAAGTATGATCTTCAATCCTGCAGGACTTGCCTTCATGGATGGCACCATCGATTTTTCAGGCTCGTTTACCAGTATTTTTGCCACTGCCGATGCAACAGTGTCCGGAAAGAAGTATACCACATCCAATGACCCCTCCACTCCGATAGCCGTGAATCTCGGAATGAATGTATACGACAACTTTAAGGTCGGAGTCAGTTTCTATACGCCTTATGGCAGTGGAATCAACTGGGGGGAGAACTGGGCCGGAGCGGTTCTAAACCAATCGGTATCGCTCAAGGCGTTCACACTTCAGCCGACATTGTCGTGGCGCATCCTGCCCAATCTGTCGGTAGGAGCCGGAGCCATGATAACATGGGGTAACGTAGATCTAAGCAAGGGTCTGGTTACACCACAGTCGGTCAACGCAATGCTCGAAAGTATGCAGATGCCATTGCGTTTTGAAGATACGCCGGCATCCATCAACCTCAACGGTAAGGCTGCCGTGACTGTAGGTATCAATGTCGGCGCGATGTGGGACATAACACCTGAGGTGACAATAGGAGCCTCTTTCCGGTCCAAGATGAACATGAAGGTGAAATGTGGCGATGCAGCCGTAAGCTATGCCAACGAGGCCGCGCAGACTCTGCTTCAGTCGCAACTTAATATTCTGAATCAGGCCAATTTCACTGCCAGTATGCCGTGTGCGGCAGTTTACAACATCGGAGTAAGCTACCGCCCGATAAAGAAACTGGTCCTCGCCTTTGATGCACAGCTAACCGGCTGGAAAGCATATGAATCGCTCGATATAGAGTTTCTGAGCGAACAGCTCACACCCTACAATCAGCATCTTATAAAGAACTACAGCAACTCCTGGACATTTCATCTTGGCGGCCAGTATTCGCTTACAGAGCGATTTGATTTGCGTGCCGGCATGATGATAGATACAACTCCTGTCAGCAAGCAGCATTATAATCCCGAGACACCTGGTATGACCAAGATCGAGCCGTCGGTAGGTTTCTCATTCTACCCGGTGAAGAATTTCTCAATCGATGCCTCGTTGCTATATGTGGCCGGACTTGGTGTTGACAATGCATCGTGCAGCTATGCAGATCTGCTGGCTGGTAAGGAAAATACCTTTACAGCCGATTACAAGGTGCATGCATGGACACCATCCATAGGTATGACCTTGAGGTTCTGATACATTGTAATGAAGCTAAACAGGCCGTCGGCAATCCTAAATGAACTGGATTGCCGACGGCTTAGTTTTTGGCATTCAGCGAATCGCGGTACTGACGTGGGCTTGCGCCGGTAACCCGTTTGAACATGCGTGAGAAGTGAGCGGGATATTCAAAGCCGAGGTCATAGGCTATCATGGCAATATCTTCGTTTGAAACCGCGAGCCGATGCTTGGCTTCGTTTATCAAGTGTATGGTTATTATATCCCTTGGTGTAGATCCGGTCTCCTTCTTGATAAGATCACCGAAATATCCGGCCGACAGGTTGGCAAGGTCGGCGAAATAAGTGACATTGGGTATTCCTTCTTTCCTGTCGGGATTGGCATAATAATCCTTGAGGTTCCGCTCAAATTGAGCCACCACATCAGAATTGACCTTGTGGCGTGTGATGAACTGGCGGTCGTAGAACCGGTGGAGATACTCAAGCAACAGCTGTATATTTGCCGACAGAAGTGATGCCGAGTGATGGTCGATCGGATGATTGAGCTCTTTTTTGATCTTTTCAAGACAATCTATAAATATTTCGCGTTCGTCCTGCGACAGATGCAGGGCTTCGGTCTGCGAGTAATCGAAGAATCCGAACGATGAGATCTTGCTGCCGAGCGGGGTGCCGTAAATAAGATCGGGATGAAACAGAAGCCCGATCACGTCGGGAGCTATCTCGGGTACAGTCATCTCCACATCGACTATCTGTCCGGGAGAGAAACTCACCACAGTTCCTTCCTGATAGTCATAATTCTTGCGGCCATATTTTATGGTGCAGTAGTTCCCGTTCTTCAGGAATAATGCATACACGCCGTAGTTCATCCTTACATGGTTCACAGATCTGACCGCTTGCTTCAGATTGATAACGGTAACTAACGGATGGCAGGTCTTTAGTCCGAACAACTTGTTATAGTCGTCTACAGAATTGAGATTTATGACTTTGTTTTCCATATCGGATGCAAAAATAATTGATATTTGTCATGTTTTCAGCAATGTCAGCAAAAATGGTAAGCAACTGTGGATAATTGGCTATTTTTAGCGTGCGGGGCTGTTTAATTTTGCACCGTGATCAGTATACTGAGTATGCCGATTTCTTCAATCGGTATAATTGATGTAACTTTGCATTCCGAAGTTACGAAAAGAGTGTAATTTATTGGAAATGAGCGTAGGTTAATTGCTCT
>CANRVB010000043.1 GCA_947643165.1 uncultured Porphyromonadaceae bacterium
GCACGTTCTTGCCGTCGGCACTGAAAACGGATGTCATTCCGATTTTCTTTCCTATTAATCCTGGCATTTCTCTTTAAATTGTTTGATAGATTGTTTTACTGTTTGTTAAGCGTGAATACTTGCATCACACTTTGATCTCAACTTCTACACCGCTGGGAAGCTCAAGCTTCATCAGTGCGTCGACAGTTTTTGTGGTTGAGTTGTAAATGTCGATCAAGCGCTTGAACGACGAGAGCTGGAACTGCTCGCGCGACTTCTTGTTAACGAAAGTCGAGCGGTTGACAGTGAAGATGCGCTTGTGAGTGGGCAGAGGTATAGGACCGCTGATCACTGCGCCTGTAGCCTTCACAGTCTTTACAATCTTCTCAGCCGACTTATCAACCAAGTTGTGATCGTAACTCTTGAGTTTGATTCTGATTTTCTGGCTCATATCTTGTTAGATGATTATTTCGCTGGATATATTACTTGAGCAGGTCAACACGGCCCTGGCATTCTGTCAGCACATTGCGGGCAATCGAGTTGCTCACCTCTGCATAATGAGAGAACGACATTGTCGAAGTAGCGCGACCGCTGGTGATTGTACGGAGAGCTGTCACGTAACCGAACATCTCGGCCAGAGGAGCTTTAGCCTTGACTACACGGGCACCGCTGCGGCTTGTCTCCATGCCCTCTACCTGACCACGACGCTTGTTAAGGTCGCTGATCACGTCACCCATGCTCTCTTCCGGGGTTACAACCTCGATCTTCATGATAGGCTCGAGCAGAACGGGACCGGCCTGTTCACTTGCCTTCTTGAAGGCCTGGATAGCACAAAGCTCAAATGAAAGCTGATCCGAGTCAACCGGGTGGAAAGAACCGTCGATCACGGTAACCTTGAGCTGCTCTACGGGATAGCCTGCAAGAACACCATTCTTCATAGCGTTGGTGAAGCCCTTCTGGATAGCAGGTATGAACTCCTTCGGAATATTACCGCCCTTCACCTCGTCAACGAACTGAAGACCGCCCTGGAATCCTTCCTCTACCGGCTCTACGCGGACAATGATATCAGCGAACTTACCACGGCCACCGGTCTGCTTCTTGAACACCTCACGGAGCTCGACAGGACGTGTGATAGCCTCCTTGTAGGTAACCTGGGGACGACCCTGGTTACATTCTACCTTGAACTCACGACGCAGACGGTCGATGATGATATCGAGGTGAAGCTCACCCATACCCGAGATTACGGTCTGGCCGGTCTCTTCGTTAGTCTCTACGCGGAAAGTCGGATCCTCCTCAGCGAGCTTCTGCAGACCAACGCCAAGACGGTCAAGGTCCTTCTGAGTCTTAGGCTCTACAGCGATACCGATAACAGGATCGGGGAATTCCATAGCCTCGAGAACGATAGGATGCTGCTCATCACAGAGAGTATCACCAGTGCGGATATCCTTGAAACCAACGCCTGCGCCTATATCGCCGCAACCGATCTTCTCCATAGGATTCTGCTTGTTCGAGTGCATCTGGAACAGACGGGATACACGCTCCTTCTTGTTCGAACGTGCATTCAGGATATATGTACCGGCGACAACATCGCCCGAGTATACACGGAAGAAAGTCAGACGGCCTACATACGGGTCGGTAGCGATCTTGAACGCCAGAGCGCACATAGGAGCATCGCTGCTGGGCTTGCGCACCTCTTCAACATCCGGATCCGAAGGATTGTGACCTACAACCTCTCCTGAATCAAGTGGGCTGGGAAGATATGCGCAGACAGCGTCGAGCAGACACTGAACACCCTTGTTCTTGAACGAAGAACCGCAGATCATCGGAACGATCTCCATAGCGAGAGTGCCCTTGCGGAGTGCACGGCAAACCTCCTCTTCTGTGATAGTCGAGGGATCATCGAAATACTTCTCCATCAGAGCATCGTCAAACTCGGCGATCTTTTCGAGCATCTTGTCGCGCCACTCCTCGGCCTCAGCCTGGAGGTTTGCGGGAATTTCCTCTACGCTATAGTCGGCGCCCATTGTCTCGTCGTGCCAGAAGATAGCCTTCATGGTGATCAGATCGACAACGCCCTTGAAAGTCTCTTCAGCACCGATAGGTATCTGGATAGGGCAGGGATTTGCACCGAGGACATCCTTCAGCTGACGTGCCACCTCGAAGAAGTTGGCACCGCTGCGGTCCATCTTGTTTACATAACCGATACGGGGAACATTGTACTTGTCAGCCTGGCGCCATACAGTCTCCGACTGAGGCTCAACACCACCGACTGCACAGAAAGTAGCTACAGCACCGTCGAGTACGCGGAGCGAACGCTCAACCTCTACAGTAAAGTCAACGTGTCCCGGAGTGTCAATAAGATTGATTTTAAACTTGTCGCCGTCATACTTCCAGAAAGTGGTGGTAGCGGCCGAGGTGATGGTGATACCACGCTCCTGCTCCTGCTCCATCCAGTCCATGGTAGCGGCACCGTCGTGAACCTCACCGATTTTATGTGTCAGACCCGTGTAGAAAAGTATACGCTCCGATGTGGTGGTCTTACCAGCATCGATGTGAGCCATAATACCGATGTTACGGGTAAATTTAAGTTGTCCGTCAGAACTTGCCATACGAAAATTTTGCAATATGGTTATTGATCAATGAATACTATACGTGTGGCAGATTAGAAACGGAAGTGAGCGAATGCGCGGTTGGCCTCAGCCATCTTGTGCATATCTTCCTTACGCTTGAACGCACCACCCTGATCGTTGAAAGCATCGACAATCTCAGCAGCGAGCTTGTCAGCCATAGTCTTGCCGCCACGCTTGCGGGCATAGAGGATCAGGTTCTTCATTGAGATTGACTCCTTGCGGTCCGGACGGATTTCAGTAGGAACCTGGAAGGTAGCACCGCCGACACGGCGTGACTTAACCTCCACTGTAGGAGTTACATTTTCGAGGGCCTTTTTCCAGATTTCAAGAGCGGTCTTCTCCTCGTTGGGCAGCTTAGCCTTTACAGTCTCGAGAGCCGAGTAGAAAATGGTGTAAGCTGTGTTCTTCTTACCATCATACATCAGATGGTTAACGAACTTAGAGACGCGCACGTCGTGGAAAACGGGATCGGGTAAAACGATCCGCTTTTTGGGCTTTGCCTTTCTCATTTTTGTAGTTGCAAAATTTTGTTTTTGTTTGCTTGGTTGTTGCTTCTTCGTTCTTCAACGACGCTCTCTCGCGTCATTTACTCAACCGTTGAATCAGCGTTCCAACAAATCAAAAACAAAGCCGTTTGATAAAATTACTTTTTGTTTTTTGATTTGCCCCGGCATAACCGGGATGTAAGATCCTAACCGTTAGTCAGGTGGACGCTTTGATTATTTCTTAGCAGCCTTCGGACGTTTAGCTCCGTACTTGGAACGACGCTGAGTGCGATCCTTCACGCCGCTGGTATCGAGTGTACCGCGAACGATGTGGTAACGTACACCAGGAAGATCCTTTACACGACCACCGCGAACGAGCACGATCGAGTGTTCCTGAAGATTGTGGCCTTCACCGGGGATGTAAGAGTTAACCTCCTTACCGTTGGTGAGACGAACACGAGCCACCTTACGCATTGCCGAGTTAGGCTTCTTGGGGGTGGTGGTGTAAACACGCACGCACACGCCACGACGCTGAGGGCAGGAATCGAGCGCAGGCGACTTACTCTTATCTTCAAGAGCCACGCGTCCTTTTCTTACTAATTGCTGAATAGTAGGCATCTTAGTTGTTAATGTTGATATTGTTTGTTTTGTATCGTTAGTTACGAAATCAGACCTGAAAGATCCAGGCCGCATTTCGCACACAAACACACCTGTTATTCCGCTCATCTGCAAAAGATTAGCTTTATAACGATGTGCTCATGGCTCAATTGCGTTGCAAAATTAGCAATTAATTTTCTAACTTACAAATATTTGATCACTTCTCTGAAACTTTTTTTGCTGATTTTTCAAGAGTTAGAAACTTCACCATCCCGGGGCTCGGAATACCAGCGGGAATACATGAGATAGTTGGACGCGATCTTCCGGTTAAGCTCCTTGGCCTGCTCCGGATCGACAGGCTTGATGAAACGCGCAGGAGCACCGCCCCACATCTCGCCGGGGCCGATTTTCGTACCCGACAGCACCACAGAACCGGCAGCCACCAGAGCGCCCTCCCCCACCACGGCATGGTCCATGACTATAGCGCCCATACCGATCAGCGCGAGCCGCTCGATCTTGCATCCGTGCAACGTAACATTGTGACCTATAGATACATCGTCAGCTATCTCGATGACCGATTTCTCATAGAGCGTATGCAGCACCGAGCCATCCTGAATATTGACACGGTTGCCAATACGGATACTGTTCACATCTCCGCGCAAGACAGTATTGAACCACACGCTGCATTCATCGCCAATGACGACATCGCCCACAATGGTGGCATTTTCAGCAAGAAAAGTATCGCGTCCGATCACCGGATCAAAGCCGCGCACAGGTATAATTAAAGCCATAGTACACAATCACTTAGAAAGAGCTGAACATTTTTTACCGAACCACTCGCGCTTATCATCGGAATCGAGCAGAGGCGCAACCTGCTCATACACACGACGTTGGTACCGGTTAAACCACTCGAGCTGATCATCATCAAGCATATCCACATCAACAAG
The DNA here is from genome assembly GCA_947643165.1 of uncultured Porphyromonadaceae bacterium. Lineage (GTDB taxonomy): Bacteria > Bacteroidota > Bacteroidia > Bacteroidales > Muribaculaceae > Paramuribaculum. Next base: position 4,639 of record CANRVB010000043.1, read on the forward strand.
AGCAGCATCGAACGGATATAGCGTCATAGTCTCAAAATCAAGGAATTCGCCATATTCATTAGCGAAAGCCTCCTTGCAGAGAATAAGATTCTCGCAACGGATGCCATACTGACCAGCACGGTAGATACCAGGCTCATCCGACGTCAGCATGCCGGGCATAAGAGGCACCGGATTCTCCTGAAGGCGAATGCTTTGCGGACCTTCGTGAACATTAAGGCAATGCCCTACACCGTGACCAGTGCCGTGCAGGTAGGCAGCTCCGGCGCGCCACATGTCGATGCGGGCGAGCACATCGAGCTGAGCGCCACGGGTTCCGCGAGGGAAGACAGCGCGGGCAAGATTTATCATACCTTTGAGGACTAATGTGAAATCGCGGCGTTGTTCAGGAGTGGGATTACCAAGCGAGAATGTACGGGTAATATCCGTCGTACCAGACAGATAGGTAGCTCCACTATCGACAAGCAGAAGGTTGTCGCGGGAGAGGACAAATGCGGAATCGGGAGTGGCAGTGTAATGAACTATGGCGCCATGTTCGGCAAAACCGGCGATCGTTTCGAAGCTAAGACACAGAAAACCAGGCTGCTGTGAGCGATAATGCTCAAGCAGATCAGCAACGTCGATCTCAGTAACTTTCTCGGACCTATCAAGCTTACAGTCAAGGTCGTAGAATGCGTTTGCCATAGCCACAGCATCATAAAGCATAGCCTGGCGGGTACCTGCGATCTGAACTTCGTTGCGACACGCTTTAAGCATTGATGCACAACCGGTTACAGACACCAGACGGGTTCCGAGCGCGACGGCGAGGGAATGAGGCAGGGAGGTGGGATCGGATGCAACCTTGACCGAGGCGGGAAGGTTTGAGATAAAGTTCTGAACCACAGCGTAGGGCGCAGTCTGAACACCTTGAAGGGCAAGATATCCGCGCAGCTGATTATCGAGCTTAGACTCGTCGACAAACCACACATTCATGTCGGATGAGAGGTACAAGTAGCTAATAGCCACAGGATTACAGTCGAGATCGAGACTACGCACATTAAGCGCCCACGCGATCTGAGATAGATCTGATACAAATAAGGCGTCCGCACCATGCGCCTGAGCATCGGCCAAAAGCTTGGTTAACTTAGACTTAGCGCTTTCACCAGAATACCGTTCCTCGTGAATAATGACCGGAGAAGAAGGTAGCTGAGGTCGGTCGGACCATATATCGGCCATCGGGTCGGCAACAAACTCCAACCGGAGGCCTTTTTCAGCAAACTCCGCGCCCATAGCAACAGCCCGAGCTTCCGAGACAAGAGATGCGTCGATACCGACAGACGAGCCGACGGGAAGAACAGACGAGAGCCAGTCGCCGATAGAACCAACACCCGGCCTACCCTCCTCGGCAACAGAGATGCCTGTGCCGGCAAGCTGCTCGGCGGCCTGAAGCCAATAGCGGGAGTCAGCCCAAAGCCGGGCGTCATCGAGCGTAACAACAAGATCGCCCGCCGAACCGGTAAATCCGGAAAGCCAACGACGCGACTGCCAACGGTCGGCAATATACTCACTGCCATGCGAATCGGCCTGTGGAATAATGAGCGCCGACACGGAAAGGCGACGCATAACAGACCGCAGATCTCCGATGCGAGATCTCACTATATTTTTATCATTCATATTGCGAATATATAATACACCTCTATATAAAAGAGGCAACACCACAAAGTTACGAAATAATATCCAAACGGCAAAGCGTATCAAGCAAAATCAGCACGACAGACACATCGCAGGGCGCAAGAAGAGTAAAAACAACCGTCCGCAGAGGAATGTTTCGGAAAGGGAGAAAAAGTTGAAAAATTATTTTCGCCGTACAAGGCTGATTACTTGCACATTACAAAATTCGAGGGGATTTTGGGCGAAATTATTTTGCAAAAAGATTTGGAGATTTGGAAAATCGTGCTTAACTTTGCATCGCTTTTGAAGGGAAACACCTAACGAAAGCGAACAAAGACCGCCTCTTTAGCTCAGTTGGCCAGAGCACGTGATTTGTAATCTCGGGGTCGTTGGTTCGAATCCGACAAGAGGCTCAAAAGCGAAAGCACAAACTTGGCAGAGGCCGAGTGGAAGACAAGAAAAATATCGGGCGTGTTCCAGAGTGGCCAAATGGGGCAGACTGTAAATCTGCTGGCTTTGCCT
>CANRVB010000044.1 GCA_947643165.1 uncultured Porphyromonadaceae bacterium
AACTTTCAGAAAAGTTTTTCTCATAATAAGTAATATGTTAACTGGCACACTACCTCCGTAAAATATCATGAACATATTAAACCACAACGGTATAACCGCTGCACAGTGCGCTGTTTAACACTCCGGAACGCCCCGAAACACGCAATTTGCCTCATCAGCCACTCCCGGGCGCATAGCCCGAAATCCAAAAACCTCCACCTCACCGCACAAACCCATTTTAACCCATCCCACCAAAATCACCCGCCCACCCCGCGTTAACAAATCCTACACCCCGCAAATTTTCCTTAAATCCATACCAACTCCACCCTCCGCTAATAAAAACCAATTCCATGAATATCCCAACCGCCTACAGCATCCAATAGCAGGCCCGGCTGCCTGTATAAGCAACCGAGCCAATAGTTATGCATAGATCAATTATCTTACCATCTTACCTTATTGTCGATAATCTTCTTCTTCGGCTGGATATTTATGCGATACTGCGCATGGAGCATCACATATCTTGGCAGCACATTCGTATATGTGATTGTCCGGCCCTGCGCATTCACCGCATAGTTCACATTCGACAGCTGGTGAAGCATGTCGAATCCATCGAGCATTATCACCCACTTGCTCTTGGCGGGGGTATAGCTCAACCGTGCGTTCCACACCGGGTCTGTCGTGTCAAGTTCCGGCGACCCATAGCCACGGCGCATATATATTGAGAAATCAGTCGACAGCGCCAGTCCCTTCACCAGATCTATCTGACCTCTCAGCGTCACGCTGGCGTGAGTAGCCGATATCGCGTTGAAGTCCGCGCGGTCTGAAGTCGTGCGGCGGTTGCTCAACTTGCCCGACACTCCTATTGTGCGTTTCTTGCCCAGATCCCAGTTCCAGTTCACATTATGCTCGTTCCACAGTGTCTCCACACTCGACTTCACCGGTTCTGCAGCGTCAACGCCTATCATGTCGGCAGCGTGCGTATATGTCAGCGAGCCGTTATACCCTGCGGTGAACTGTCCCCTGCTACCGAACTGAAGATAGACATTCTCGTTCAGATTACCCTCATAGTTGCCGTTGGCCACATTATACGTCTTGTTGGTCCTCACACCGGTGCTTGTGTCATAGGTATATCCGTTCACCAGTGCATTGTGAGTGTTGCTGTACGCGGCCGTTAGCGTATTCATGAGCGTCCGGCCCCTCACTTGCGTGACATATTGCCAACTTAGCTCACCCGCATACCTCATCGACGGCTTCAGATCCGGGTTGCCCAGCCAGATGTTCTGAGGGTCGTTGTTGTCGACTATATTTACCATCTTTTCAGGATTGGCAAGCGTCGGATCTATCACAGCCATCAGCGTAATGCGGTTGTGGTTCTGCTCGCGGTTGTTGAACATATACTTGCCAAACGACTTTTGGAGTCGGGTTGAATATGTTGGCATTGCCAGCAACACCTTCGTCTGATCCACCTTATGGTTCGTTCCATTGCGCAGATAGCTGAAATTCCGGTCCACTATTTTCAATTCCGGACGGATCATTATATTTATATCTTCAGCCGACTTGAAGTAGTCCAGACTCACCGTGTGCGTATTCTCGATCAGTTCCGATCTGTATGAGCGCGACGCATCGAAAGTCGTAAGATACCCCTCGGGCAGCGTGCCGATTATGCCCATCTCCTCCAGCCGGTCCAGAGCATACATATACGAATCCTTCTTTTGACTGCTGCGGTTATACTTATATGTTACTGTAATATTCTCATGCGACGACATCATATACCTGTAGCCCGTACCCGCACCGAATTTCAGGTTGCGGTTAGGTGAATTGTCAAAATACTGATTCTCTCTCACGGCCGGAGTCGCATTCTGCCCGTAATTGATCACATAGTCGCGCCACACCTCATTCTTGCTGGTGTTGAAGCTTCCATCTATTGTCAGCATCACCATATCGTTGGCCGAATTTATTGTCTTATATCCCATCACGTCGAACGATGCGTTACCGCTATGGCTTGAGCTCAATGTCGATGTCTTTACGCGGTTCACCAGATCGTTTATCTGCGACGGACTGGCTGTGTAGAGCGAGTCGATCATTCCGGCAGTGATACCCGGACGCTCGTTGTCGAACGTCGCCGAACGGTTGCTTCCGTCATTTTTGTTCCTCGAGTAGCCACCGTTCAGATTGGCCGACAGATAGTGTTTCATCATTTCTTCCATGCTGAACGTATGCTGCGTGTTGATAGTCAGATTGTTCGACCGGTTGCGGTTGAAGCTGTAGTCATACGTCCTTCCGGAGGTCAGAAAGTTCATGCGGTCCGTGTTGCGCATATCATCCTGCGACGTATGTCTCACCATCGTGTTGCCGTTCACCTTCCATGTCCCCTCGCTGTTCTGCACGTTATAGTCCAACGCGCCCATTTGCGTTTTCATCGTGCCGGCCGTATTGGTTTCCGGAGTCCATGTGGTCGACTCGCCGGGCTTGCGGTTATCGTTCAGATTGTTCACGTTGCCTATCAGTGTTATGCGCGAGTTGTTGGTAAACCTGTTCACAAACGCACGGCCCATATATCTGTCCTCCGTACCGGCTCCACCCTCTATGTTTATCATCCAGCCGGTGTTATACTCCTTTTTCAGTTTCACGTCCATCGTCAGGTCTTCCTTGCCTTTTATGCCCGCCCAGCGGTCGGCATCGCTTGCCTTCTTGTAAACCTCGATGTCCTTCACCGTATACGAAGCCAGATTGTCGAGCATCAGCTCATTGTTGCCCTTGAAGAAATCCTTGCCGTTGAGCAGCAGATTCTCCACATACTCACCGTTCACATATATCTGGCCACCCTCTCTCAGTTCCACACCCGGCAGTTGCTTCACCAGCGCGTCAAGCATCGATCCCTCCGCCAGCTCAAAAGCGTCGGCATTGAAGACTATCGTGTCACCGCGATTGTAGAATTTCACCTTCGAGGCCGTCACCGTTACCTCGCCGAGTTTACGCGTCTCGCGCTTCATCACTATATCGTCAATTGTCCTGGTAAACTCGCGACGTCCTATGTGATCGATAGTCACAGTCCTGTAAACGGTCTCATATTCAGGCATTACAACCTCCAGATTGTAGATAGCTTTCCGTTTCGGCACTCTGAAGTTAAACATTGCACGCTCCTCTATGTTGCCGCTCGCATCTCCGAAGTAATATCCGCCCGACTTCAGCGAGTCTACATGATTGCCCGCACTGTCCCTAACATATATTGTCGCCTTCACCAGGTCCTTGTGGGCTATTGATTCCCTAACGCGCCCCATTATCAACAGCGTCTGCTCATCATCCTTCGCCATTGCCGGCGAAAATACACACACCGCCATGACCACGGCTATCAGCAGCCGCGATATCCTGGCCAGCGCCTCTTTGCTCGTTGCAATTTGCTTTTGATACATAAAATTCATTGCTCAATTATGCTTGAATTGATTGGTTACATTTTTGTTGAACTGCATCCTTTAGACGCGAAGAACACAGTTTGGTTACAACCACAGTGCAAATTTACAACCGGCTCTTCCCTCTTTTTTGCGAAATATCCCCTTGGTGTCAGTTTTTATTCAACCCACGGCTGACCCGGTTCCGGAAGCTCCTTTACCAGGCTGCTGCTCATTATATTGGCTGGAGCACGCTCAGCCTCAAGTTCAGCCTTCATCAGCTCGAAAAACGGTGCCGTATGCTCGAAAAACATCCTGTATCCCTCACACAGATAATTTAGCCCGGCCTCCCCGGTCGACGTCTTCGCGAAACGGTTCTTCGGGCACTCACCGTTGCACAGATTCAGCCACCGGCAGCTCAGGCATTGACCCGGAAGACCCTCCTGCTTCATCCGCCCGAACTTCCGCTGCTTCTCGCTCGTCATCATTTCTATCAGCGTCCGCCGGTGTATGTTGCCCAGCTTGTATTCCGGAAACACAAAATGGTCACAGCAATACACATCCCCGTTATACTCCATCACACCCGCATGACCGCACTGACGCGCCATCGTGCAGATGCCCGGCAGCACACCCATGTAGTTGGCCAGTGTCGCGTCAAAAATCTGCACGAACACCTTACCGATGTCCTGGCGCACCCACTCATCGAAAAGCGTATTCAGAAACCGTCCCCAGCGCTTACCGTCTATCGAGAAATCCGTCATCACACCATTCTCGCCCACGCTGCACAGACCACCGTCAACAGTCGTCCGCTCGACTATCGGCGTGAACTGGATGAACTCACAGCCTATCTCCTTGAAAAAACGGTAGAAATCAAGCGGATAGTCAACATTGAAATCATTCACCACCGCCATCGCGTTCCATTCTACCCCATGCTTCTTCAGCAGATTTATGCCCTGCATCACCTTGTGCCATGACGCGCCACCACCTTTCATCCGCCTGAACTCATCGTGAAACTCCTGAGGACCATCTATCGACACACCCACAAGCATATCGTTAGCCTTGAAAAACTCACACCACTCATCATTCAGCAGCGTGCCGTTGGTCTGGAAACAATTCACTATCCTCCTGCCGCGGCCATACTTCTGCTGAAGCTCCATAGCACGTCTGTAGAACGCCACCGGACGCATCGTCGCCTCACCACCGTGCCACGTGAACACAACCTCCGGAGTCGTCGACGCCGCGATATACTCCCGCACGAAAACCTCCAGCGTAGCCTCGCTCATCAGATGACGCCGCTCATCCCCATACAACACATCATTCTTCTCCAGATAGTAACAATACGCACAACCCATATTGCACGTCGAGCCTACAGGCTTTGGCATTATGTACATCGGCGCTCCGAACGGCGCGGCAAACATCATCTCGTCACTCACAGTTTTTCCGGACATAAATCACTCAGGCTATTGCTGTTAATATATAAAAATTATGCAGACGCCCCGCATTTCATTGCGAAGCGTCTGCATTGTGTCGTTGAAGCCCCCCGGATGGCTTGGCCACGGAGGTTCGGTCGGTCACTTCTTATGCCTCCGCAGGGCTGACATTGATGAAGCGACGTCCGTTCTTGCCTTCGCTGAAGACAACCACGCCGTCGATCAGAGCATAGATCGTGTGATCCTTGCCCATGCCAACGTTCAGGCCCGGATGATGTACCGTGCCGCGCTGACGCTTGATGATACTGCCGGCCTTGGCATACTGACCACCAAAAATCTTAACGCCAAGACGTTTGCTTTCGGATTCACGGCCGTTCTTCGAACTACCTACACCTTTCTTATGTGCCATGGTCTGTTTGGAATTTTAATGGTTTAAGCTACTACTTCTTTAACTAACACTTTGCTGAAGCACTGACGGTGACCGTTCTTACGACGGTAGCCCTTACGGCGCTTCTTCTTGAAGACGATTACCTTATCGCCCTTCACGAGATTCTCGAGAACCTCGCAAACCACTTTTGCGCCCTCTACGGTCGGTGCGCCTACCTTTACGTTACCGTCTGCGTCTGCCAGAAGTACTCGGTCAAACTCTACGGTCTCGCCGGCTTTTGCTTCCTCGCCCAGATAGTGAACATAGAGGAACTTCTGAGGCTCAGCCTTGAACTGCTGACCCTGGATTTCTACAATTGCGTACATCTACGTTTTTGTGATAAAATGGTTAACCCGGCAGGCGGGAGCACACTCGCGCTCCTCTTCTTTTTGCCATACGCGGTATCTTTCGGAGTGCAAAGTTACTGCCTTTTTTCCGCTTTTCAAACCTTTACTGCTCTTTTTTCAAAAAAACTTCCCAAAAAATTTGCACATCTCACTTTTTACCCCTAAATTTGCATCGCTTTTGGGAACAAAACCCCATCAAGCGGTCCCATAGCTCAGTTGGTTAGAGCACCTGACTCATAATCAGGGAGTCCTAGG
>CANRVB010000045.1 GCA_947643165.1 uncultured Porphyromonadaceae bacterium
CAGCTCTCTGTCACCCCGCTGGGTGGCTGCTTCCCGAAAGCGAGTGCAAAGGTACGCCCTTTTCCCATTCCGTGCAAATATTTTTAATCTCATTAACACGGATATAGGTCGAATTTAACCGCATATCTAACTACATATAAGCTTATTAATATCAATTTTGCTAAATCGAACTTTAACATTTATTCACACTTAGAGGCGTAAATCAACAGGTTTTTTGCCACATTTTTGGCCTTTAACTGAATTCTCTACTCTCCTTGTCTATATAATGCCTACCGTTGGAAATGTAGGATTTTTGATGTAACTTTGGCCGTAAATTCTCTTATAACATCTCTACCTCTTATATTATCTTCCTCATTATCAGTATGGAAAAATTCGTACATCTGCACGTACATACCCAATATTCACTTCTCGACGGACAGGCAAATATAGCGAAACTTGTCGATAAGGCTATAGCAGACGGGATGCCCGGACTGGCCATTACCGATCATGGTAACATGTTCGGTATCAAGGAGTACTTCAACTATGTAAAGAAGAAGAACGGGAAGGTGCTCGATGGGGTCAAGGCGGCGCAAAAGGCTGCTGCTGAGGCAGAAGCGAGCGGAGATATGGCAACAGCGGAGGAAAAGCGCAAGGAAGCCGCTGATTTACAGGCACATATCTTCAAACCAATATTCGGATGTGAGATGTATGTGGCCAATGAGGACCTGCATACGCAGACAGACAAGAGGGACACGGGACGTCACCTTATTGTGCTGGCTAAGAACAAGATAGGCTATAAGAATCTGATCAAGTTGGTCTCGAAGGCGTGGACGGAGGGATTTTACAGCCATCCGCGAACGGACAAGAAGAGCTTAGCAGCTCACCGTGAGGGACTTATAGTTGCGTCGGCATGTCTCGGCGGAGAGATACCACGCCTCATCATGAATGGTGAAATCGATAAGGCAGAGCACGTAATCGACTGGTGGAAAGAGACTTTCGGCGACGATTACTATCTGGAACTTCAACGTCACAGGACCACAGACCCCTATTCACCCCGCGAAGTGTATGAGCAACAGCTAATTGTGAACAAAGAGCTGATCCGCATAGGTCGGGAGAAGAATATCAAGCTTATCGCGACCAATGATGTGCATTTTGTAAACGCGGAGGATGCGGAGGCGCATGACCGTCTGATATGCGTCAGCACGGGCGCGTACATCAATGACGGGAAGCGCATGCGTTATACGAAGCAGGAGTGGATGAAGACTACCGCGGAGATGAACGAGCTCTTCGCGGATATTCCGGAAGCGCTGTCGAACACGGTGTCGATACTCGACAAGGTGGAGACATATACCATAGACCATGGGCCGATCATGCCGAACTTCGAGATCCCGGCTGAATTCGGGTCGGAGGAGGAGTACAGGAGCCGGCTGACCGAAAAAGATCTGTTTGATGAGTTCACGCAGGACGAGAACGGGAATGTGGTGCTATCGGAGGATGATGCCAAGAAGAAGATAGATAAGCTCGGCGGTTATGACAAGCTGTACAGGATAAAGTTTGAGGCGGATTATCTGGCCAAGTTAGCATACGAGGGTGCGGAGCGGAGATACGGGTCACCATTGACACCGGAGCTGCAGGAGCGTATAAAATTCGAGCTGCACATAATGAAGACGATGGGTTTTCCGGGATACTTCCTCATAGTGCAGGATTTCATAAACGCCGCCCGCGCGCAGCTGGGTGTGAGCGTTGGCCCGGGGCGTGGTTCGGCGGCGGGCAGCTGCGTGGCATACTGTCTGGGGATAACGCAGATCGATCCGATAAAGTATGATCTGCTGTTTGAACGTTTTCTTAATCCTGACCGAATATCGCTGCCTGATATAGACATTGACTTCGATGATGACGGACGTGGCGATGTGCTGCGCTATGTGACGCAGAAATATGGCGAGGAGAAGGTGGCGCATATCATAACTTACGGCACTATGGCCGCAAAGTCGGCTATCAAGGATGTGGCGCGAGTAGAGCAACTGCCGCTGAGCGAGAGCGACCGCCTGACGAAGCTCATACCAAAGCGAATGCCGGTAGTTGACGGCAAGGAGCTTAAACCGAATCTGGGCAACTGCTACAAATATCTGCCGGAATTCGGAGCGGAGCTACAGAGCCAGAATCCGATAGTGCGCGAGACTCTGAAGTATGCAAAAGAGCTCGAGGGCAACATGCGCAACACGGGTGTGCATGCGTGCGGCGTGATAATATGCCGAGATGATATAACGGACTGGGTTCCGGTAAGCACTGCGGTGGACAAGGCATCGGGGTCGAAGGAGAAGATCATCGTGACACAGTATGAGGGATCGGTCATAGAGGAGACCGGCCTGATCAAGATGGACTTTCTCGGCCTGAAGACGCTGTCAATAATAAAGGAGGCGGTGTCGAACATACGTCAGACCCGCGGCATAGAGGTTGACATGGACAATATACCTATAGATGATCCCGCGACATACAAGCTGTATTGCGAAGGGCGCACAACGGGTACGTTCCAGTTTGAGTCGGCCGGCATGCAGAAATACCTCCGAGAGCTACAGCCATCGACTTTCGAGGATCTGATAGCGATGAACGCCCTATACCGTCCGGGACCTATGGATTATATACCGGACTTCATAGCCCGAAAGCACGGCAGGTCGCCGATAGTATACGACATACCGGTGATGGAGAAGTATCTGAAGGATACGTATGGAGTGACGGTGTATCAGGAGCAGGTCATGCTACTGTCGCGTCTGCTGGCCAACTTCACGCGCGGCGAGAGCGACACACTCCGCAAGGCTATGGGTAAGAAGCTCATAGAGAAGATGAATGCCCTGAAGACAAAATTTCTGAGTGGCGGCCAGGCAAACGGGCACGACACGAAGACTCTTGAAAAGATATGGGCTGACTGGGAAAAATTTGCCAGCTACGCGTTTAACAAGAGTCACGCAACGTGCTACAGCTGGGTAGCTTTCCAAACGGCATACCTGAAGGCCAACTATCCGGCGGAGTATATGGCAGCGGTGCTGACGCGCAACCGCACGGACTCGACGAAGCTGACAAACTTCATGGAGGAGTGCAAGAAGATGCACATTCCAGTAAAGGGTCCGGATGTGAACGAAAGTTTCCTTGAGTTCGGTGTGAACAAGAAGGGTCATATACGCTTCGGACTTGCTGCCATAAAGGGTATAGGCGAAGGGGCCGTGTATGAGATAATCCGCGCCCGTCAGGCCGGAGGTCCGTTTGAGTCGATATATGATTTTGTGGAGCGAGTAGGATCGGTAGCTCTGAACCGCCGCATAATGGAGAACCTTGCGGTGGCGGGTGCATTCGACTGCTTTGCGGGAGATCTGTCGCGTGAGGACTTTTTCGCACTCACCCCCAAGGGTGATACACTTTGCGAGGCATTGATACGATACGGCCAACGCTTTCAGGCGGACAAACAGGACCAGAGCATGTCGCTATTCGGGACGGATGACGCGGCGATGTCGGCAGGAGCGGGCCGTCCGCCTATAGCACACGCTCCGGCATGGAGCGATGCGTTCCGTCTTGACAAGGAGCGGGAGCTTGTAGGGCTGTATCTGTCGGCGCATCCTCTTGATCCGTACTGGGTAGATCTGACCTACGGTTGCAGTCCGCTGAAGTGGCTAACCGATGCGGAGGCCATGGCTCAGAACAATGATGACGGCGGAGATCAGGACGATGACTCAGGAGAGTCGTCGGGCAGTGAATCGCGATTTGTACCTGTAGAGGGAATACCGATGACTTTCGGGGGCATGGTAGTGAGTTTCAACAAGGGCACTACGCGCAAGGGTGATCCATTCGGGCGACTGAAGGTTGAGGACTTCTCGGGTGCGCATGAGTTCGCACTGTTCGGGAAAGATTTCTTCACGTATTCGCCATACGCGGAGCCGGGGACAAAGATACTGATACGCGGAAGCTTCGGGCGTCGCTTCAGTTCGTCAGACCTGAGGTTCGGCATATCGTCGGTATCGCCTCTGGACGAGGTTAGCGGCCACCTGTGCTCGGGAATCACAATCAAGGTGACGCAACAACAACTGGGCGGCCCGCAGTTGCGCGAACTGTTGGTAGGGTCGCTTACCCATCCAGACAGCACGGAGCGGAGGCCAGACGCACCAAAGGGGCAGCCGGCGGCACTGAGCATAAAGGTGCTGGATCCGGAGTCGCGCCGCTATCTGCGTCTGTCGTCGGGACGCCGCATAACCCTGAGCCGTCAACTGACGGAGAGTCTTGCGGAGCTTGACATAGCATACGATATAGACCGTAATGAATCGCCGCAGTAGTCAGCGGACAAAAAATGAAGAACCAAACAACAACTATATAATTATTTAACGAACCATCAATAAGACTTTTATGGCAAAAGAATTTACCGATGCCTCGGCACATGAGGCAATTGAAAGCGGCGCAGCCGTAGTGATAGACTTCTGGGCAACATGGTGCGGCCCGTGCATGGCCATGAGCCCGGTGATAGAGCAGCTTGCGCAGGAGTATGAGGGCAAGCCGGTAGAGATAGGCAAGTATAACATCGACGAGCAGTCGGATCTGGCCACCGAATACAGAGTCATGGCTATCCCCACTATCCTGTTCTTCAAGGATGGCAAGATGGTACGTGACCTGCGTCTGTCGGGCTCGCAGTCGATAGAGACTCTCCGCACCAATGTAGAGGCTCTGTTAGCTCTCTAAACTTTGTAAATAAACGTGATAAGAATGGAGCGGCCAGATGGTCCGCTCCATTCTTTTTGGGGTATACGGGTGGATAAGATGAAGGAAAGGGATATTTCGCAAAAAAGGGGTTAAGGGTGGTTGTAATTTTGTGTCGTGAATGATAGCGGGAGCGATGGCGGCTTCACTATTTAAGCAAGGCTTGATGCGAGGCGAACATTGACATTGCTGAAATATATTACTGCATTCTGCCATGTATTATATACATTTTATTACCACTAAACTATTAAATACACGGTGTGCTGATGGTGTACTAATCAGTTGGATACATCGAAAGACACAACCTTGATTCCGGCATTTTATGGTTGTTTACTATTTATAGTTGGATATGTTTTCTTGGCATTTCATTTTCATTTGCCATTCCTACAAAACCTTATCTGATTGGGAATTGTTTGTATTTAATAATATTAACATAAATTTCACGTTTGGCTATGAAAATCATAAGTCTCATAATGTTGCTAATGACAACATTTTCGCTAACTGCGAAAAATGTTACGGGCGTAATTATTGATGAGACACAGCAACCTGCTTCATTTGTCAATGTCGTGCTTATTGCTGACTCTACTTTCATAGACGGAAAAGTCACCGATGATGCCGGGCGTTTTCTATTTGAAAATACGGACAGCACAGCCAACAAGGTCAAAATATCAATGATCGGCTATGAGGATTTGGTATTACCTATCCCTGCTGATGGTAATTTCAATACTCTTTCCCTGACACCTTCGACAGTGATATTGGGTGAAGTGGTTGTCAAGGCAAATTTACCCTCTACCCGAATAAAAGGCAATGCGATAGTCACCAACGTGGAGAACAGTGTGCTGGCTACCACAGGCTCGGCTAATGATGTG
>CANRVB010000046.1 GCA_947643165.1 uncultured Porphyromonadaceae bacterium
GATTAATGATAGGATTTTCTTGATCATACCTATGGATGTTGCTATAAATGGTTGTCTGCAATCCTATTCTCACGAACAAGTTATAGAAACCTTGGCAACAATAGTCCGACCATAGGCAGACCCATCCTGGAGCAACTATGCTCCGGACTTGCTATTGCTGATTTCCGCTATTTCTTATTCCCGAGAAACAAGCAAAAATACATGCACTACGGCAGGTTTCCTGACTTCACCCGGAAGAAGCGCCTTCCCGTTGACTGGCAACAGTGACATTTCTTGCTCCTTCCGCTGTTTTGGTGTTTACAGTAGCGGGTACTGTTCCGGATTCTCACCGGATTCCCTTTTAAAATTTATTCTTGTCTTGAATAAATTCACCGTTTTGCGGGTGCAAAGTTATGAATTATTTTTGTAGATTCAAACTCTGCTGTCAAACCGAAAGCCGCCATATCAGTTTCATGGACTGATATGGCGGCCTGGTTTTGTGTCTCGGATTCAGATACTTTCGAGCTGCCCGGTGGCCGAATCCATTATGTAGCCGGCCACGCGCACATCCTTGGCCATGAGAGGATGGTTGCGGATCAGGTCGACTGTCTCGTTTATGGCATCGCTTGTGTCTGTGAATCCGTGCAGCCAGCTGTCAAGGTCTATACCGCAATGCCGCATCAGCGATATATGTTCATCATCTACTCCACGCTCACGCATCAGATGAAGCATCTCGCCTGCGTCCATACCCTGCACGCCGCAACCGGTGTGGCCTATCACCATGATCTCGTTCACCCCAAGCTCATATACCGCCACAAGCAGCGACCGCATTGTCGAGTCAAACGGATTGGTTATGGTGCCTCCGGCATTCTTTATCATCTTCACATCTCCGTTCTTTATACCCAGCGCAGCCGGTAGCAGCTCCACCAGGCGGGTATCCATACACGTCACTATTGCAATCCGTTTGTCAGGATATTTTGAAGTTGTATACTGTTCATACCCCTTGCGGGCCACAAAGTCTTTGTTATATCTCAGTATTTCGTCTATCATATCTGTTGTATTTCGGTTGATTGCTTTGATATTGTGGGTGCGGTGGATATACGTGTTGCGCGGGGACTGCATCCATACCGCTCCCTGTATATTTTGGAAAAATGTGAGAAGTTGCGGAATCCCACGTCAGCCATGATCACGTTCACCGGATCAGTGCTGCATAGCAGACGTTGATGCGCAGCCTTAAGCCTGCGGGCGGTGAGCCAGCGTTGAGGCGTCATGTCGCTTATTTTGCTGAAGTCGCGTTTGAATGTGGCCAGACTGCGGCCGGTATACAGCGCAAACTCCTCCATCGTCAGATCGTACATGAAATTCTGTTCCATAAACTCCAGTATGTCGCGGCGCCATCGGGCCGTAAAGTCAAACAGCGAGGCCGATGTGTTCGGATCTGCCGAAAGAACGATCCTCAGACCCTCCGTCACCTTCATCATGAGCCATTCATGGTCCGGACGCACACCCGACAGCCAATATGGCCTGAACGACTCGAACAGGCTCGACAGGGCAGCCGTGCGGCTGATCTTAAGTATGCTGTCGGGACTCCGGTGAACATTCGACGGCACTTCGCCCGGCTTCAGCGATCTGAAGTAGTCAAACAGAAATTTGCGCGGAAAGAACAGGACTATCGACATGTGGAATCCCGTTTCGGCCGATGGATATTTTATGAGCGACAGACGGTGGTCACGGCGTATGAACACACACTCATCCTCGCCTACGGTGGCTACTGGATTGCCGTCTATGGCCACATGCATCCACCCGCGGGCTACAAACACCAGCGCATGGTCGCTTGCCTTGAAGCTCGATTCATCCTTCAGCTCGCGGTAGCACGCAGTTATTATATTGTCCGAGTCTATGGAATAGGTCTTATCCATCGTTCATACTTGACGGGTCCGAAATCTGGTGCAAAGTTATGAAAAATTGATCATGATCTGCAAAACAAATTTATTGAGCCGTAAAACACAATCAATTCCCGCTCAGGACTGTAATTTTGCACCGTTCAAAGTAAATAAGTCATGCAGCAAATCAAGCGGTCAGCGCCCGAAACCGTCAGGCGCTACATAGTTTTTGTGATCTCTCTTTTCCTCATAGCCTTGGGCGTTAGTCTCATAACACGCTCTCTCGTCGGCACCTCTCCGATATCCAGTATCCCCTACGTGCTTAGTCTGCACTCGGTGCTTACTATGGGCACTTTCATATTATTTCTCAACATAGTGCTTATAATCCTGCAGATGCTCATGCTCGGCCGCAAAGGCATCCGGGAGTGTCGGTTTGGGCTGCTTCTTCAGTTGCCTGTGTCAGTCCTGTTCGGATTCTTTGTCGATCTTACAATGGCGATGCTTGCGCTATGGCACCCCGACGCATATTGGATGAAGCTCATATCCCTGTCGCTCGGATGCCTCTCAATGGCTGCGGGAGTGTCGCTCGAAGTCCTTGCCGATGTCACTATGGTGTCGGGTGAATACTTCGTCCACATAGCCTCACGCAGATTCCACAAGGAGTTTGGAGTCGTGAAGATAATGTTCGATGTTTCGCTTGTGGCGATAGCAGTGGGGTGTTCGTGGCTGTTGGCCGGACGTATCGACGGAGTGCGCGAGGGCACTCTCACGGCGGCCCTGCTTACCGGCCCCCTTGTACGCATTATCATGCCCCACCTACGCTTTGTGGAGCGGTGGGAGCGTGGTCTGCAGTTGGCTTGATTATGACTCAGTCGGCCGGAAATACTATTCCTGTCTGTCTGCGTATCTCATCTATCACACGGAGTGTGGCCAGAGAGTTGGCGTGACTGTTTATATCCGACTCCGGTCTGCCGGCCAAAACCAAGTCTATGAACTCTGCTATCTCATGGTAATAGCCGTTCTTGTCCGACAACACGGTCCAGTCCTCTATGGGAGCCTTGACGCCGCGGCCTCCGGCACTGTTCGTGCCCCTGGGTCTGAACGTCACCTGTTCCATCATGTTGATTGAGCTGAGAGCTACCGTACCATCCTCACCCTGTATCTCTGACGGAAGAGAGCCGTCCGATATCTTCGAATAGATCACCGACGCCTCCATCTCCGGATAGCTGAATATTGCCGAGCCTTCCCCATCGGCGCCTGACGATAGACGTATCCCGGAGGCCATGACACGTTGCGGCTCACCGAACAGCACGACCATCGGGTATATCGTGTACACACCTATGTCCATTATCGCACCGTTCGACAGCTCTGGGTTGAAAGCATTCAGCACAATTCCCTCCTTGAACTTGTCATAACGCGATGAATATTGGCAGTACGATGAAAAATAGCGGCGCACCTTGCCAAGACGGTCCATATTCTCCATGACCCGGCGGAAATTTGGAGTCAATGTAGTCTTCATCGCCTCCATCAGAGTCACGCCGTAGCGGCGCGCCGTGCTGATCATCTCCTCTGCTTCACGTGCGTTCGACGCCAGCGGCTTCTCACAAAGCACATGCTTCCCGTGTTTCATGCACAGTATGCTCTGCGGTGCGTGCATATGGTTCGGGGTAGCTATGTATACCGCATCGATTTGGTCCGATGCGACCATCTCCTCGAGTGACGTGAATTTTAGCGGTATATTGTGCCTGGAGGCGAACATCTCTGCTCTATCTCTGCTGCGGGAGCAAACTGCCTGAGCCTCAAAGCGTTTGTCCTGCCTTGCACCCTCCAGAACCCACTCTGTGATGAAGTTTGTCCCAACCAACCCGAAGCGAACCTTTTTCATGGTTATTACGTTGTGTATCAAATAAATAAGGGAACCTGGCCTCAGGTCCCCTTGTGACTCATACAGGATTCAAACCTGTAACCTTCTGATCCGTAGTCAGATGCTCTATTCAGTTGAGCTAATGAGCCGATAAAATGTGATAATGTAGATTGATAGAGGCGCTTGCGCCTTAGTTGTGACTCATACAGGATTCAAACCTGTAACCTTCTGATCCGTAGTCAGATGCTC